>JANPHF010000033.1:0-69574 GCA_031424315.1 Aestuariivirga sp. | reverse complement strand
CACCAGCAAAGGCACGCCACGCAGAACGCTGATCCACAACAGAGCAAAACCGCGCAGAGGTCTGATGGGCGACAGTCGGGCAGCACAAATCAGCGCGCCGATCACCAGCCCCAACGCGATTCCCAACACCGAGATCAGCAGGGTGTAGCGGGCAGCCCAAAGCAGAGGCACGAAGTTGCTGAAAAAGACGGGCAGGGAAAACACAAGGGCCTCCGTTGTGAAAGCGGGCGGGGCGACGCCCCACCCGCAAGCAAGATCAGCTTTTCGGCACTTCGCGCGGCAGCTTGGTATAGACGCCCAACCATTTTTCCTGGATCGCCTTGACGCGGCCATCGTCAGACATCTTCAGCAGCGCCGCGTTGATGGCATCGACAAGGGTCGCACTGTCGGCATCCTTGCGCAGCACCCAGGCAAAGTATTTTGGCTCGCCGAAGGTTGCCGGATCCAAGAGCGCGAAAGTGTCGGCGCGCTGTTTGACCAGATAGGCGAGATTCGGCAGCGAACCGGCCACGGCATCCAGACGACCGGCGGCCAGATCGGCATACGCCTCGTCAGTAGTGCCATATTCCTTGATGGTGATGCCACCGATCTTGTCGCCAAAGGCCGCAAGTTGCTTGGCCTGCGCCGTTCCCTGTTGGACGCCCACGGTCTTGCCCTTGATGCTTTCCGGAGTATTAATTGCATGATTGCCAGCCGCACGGATCAGGCCAACAGTTGCGTCGGCAATCGGCAGGCTGAAAGCGTACCGACCAAGCCGCTCTGCCGTGATCGTCACAGGGGCAATGATGATGTCGAACTTCTTGACTTCAACGCCCGGCAATTCGGCTTCCCAGGGAATGTCCTGATAAACCGGGGACACCGCCAATTCCTTGGAAACGCCGTCGAACAGATCCTTAGTCATGCCCTCGTAGGTGCCGTTGTTCAGCATGTCGAAGGGTGCGTAATGCATGTCGGTCGCGGTAACAATCTTGCCCGCAGCCTTGACGTCAGCAAGCTGGTCGGCGGCAGCAGGTAGGTACTGGCCAAAAAGGGCAATGCCGAACAGGGCAGCTTTCATCGCGTTAGTAAAAGTCATCAAATTCTCCTCCTTGTATCCGGGTTTGTGGGCCGCACATCGCCCCGGCGCGGCGTGCGGATTTCGGTTAAGTTAATGACGGCGGTTGTTTCCGGCTCTCGCGTTGTGGTGCAATTATTTATCGGCCTCCAACCTGAAGGTTTCGGGCTCCACTGGCGCGCCCACCCCGCAGCAATGCGACAGGATCAGGTTGCGCTGCAGCGTCGCCCTATCCTCGGGCTGGAATTTAATCGAGGCGAGCTTGCCGAAACTGGTGTTCACCCCATAGACCGCCACATCGCCTTCGGCCGCCTCGGAAATCCGCGCGGCCGCTGAGGCGATGCCCAGACCAGCGCTGTCGGCAAGTCTGACCGTCAGTTTCTCGCGCCAGATCCGTTCCAGTTCGGCCAACGATGTCTTGTCGGGCGTCGGCACCAGTTCAGGCATTTTCAAATCCGATTTCCTGAGCCGGCTAGGTCACCCATTGCGTTGCTCTGATCCGCCGCGAAGTCTTCTGTGCCGCGTGAGCGAGTTCCGAATCTTGGTCTTCCACCGACCAGCCAAACGGCGACACAGCAGGAAACGCGCAATGGCAGTAGCATCATTCTGTGGGCACTCGTGTTTTCTCAACAATATGATTGCCAGAGACCGGTCAGCGAAAGGCACCCAAAACGGCCGAAGGCAAGTTATGTATAGACATATTATTTTTATGATGTCTATACATAATTTGCGGTTCGCGGAGTTCAGGCGTCATGCGCAGCGGGTGCGGCCACACTCCGGCAAGCGGTGTCGATATGAACGAGATACCCGGTTAGAGACCTTTGAAGGCGCCTGCCAGACGCAGAACATGGATCCCGTCAGGACTATTGCTAATGCTTGGCTCAAACATGCAAGAGTCTTTCAGTGTCCGATGAAATTATCGGACAGGCTGGTACCAGAAACTCCCAACCGTGCTCATGATCTGTGTTGCGTCTTGCACATTGCCGCAGAAGGGAACACAGGGTTGGGAGCGGTGTCGATCCGGTTGGAGGACATGGTGCCGCTTAGGTGACTCGAACACCTGACCCCATCATTACGAATGATGTGCTCTACCAACTGAGCTAAAGCGGCCCGCCTGCTGCGCGGGAAACTGGTCCGGAGCAGGAAGATGGCGGCTGGTTAGACCGTTTTTGGGGCGATTTCAACTGCCAAGCTCTTCATTCGAACTTTCTGGTCCGGGATCATCGGGTGGCCGCAGAACCGGGCGCTTTTCCTCCAGTGAGCCCGGTTTGGCCGGAAGAGAAAGCGCAACACCCGGGGCACTTTCTGCCACAGCCTGAGGCAAGAATTGCAGCTGACCTGCTGGCTGTTCGAACGGCACCTTCCATTCGCAAGGCACAATTTCACCTGTGACTGGCGAAACCGGAACCCAGCGCGGCGATGCCACACCATCGGACACCCAAAGCGGGTCGCGCGGCGCATGCAGCGCACGCGCCAGCCATTCGCGGCTCTGGCCGGCATTGCCCGCAGCATCCTCAATTTGGGCCATCAATCCGCAAACACCCGCTGCGGGCACGCTGGCCAGGAGAGGCGACAGCGCTTCACGCGCGGCTTCATAGCGTCGTGCTGCAATGGCCGCGCGGGCAAGGGCGATGCGGCCCTCATCGGAGGTAGGCGCAGGGCCCACGAGGTCCCTCACGCGTTCAAAGCTGCGCTCTCCGCCATCGCCTTCAATTTGTGCTACAAGAGCGGCAAGGTCACGGTGCGGATTTTTTGGCCAGGCCCCATGCAAAACTTTTGTGGCTTTGCGGATGTTGCCAGAACTGGTCAATTGGCGCGCCATCAGGGCCGTGGCGGGCACTAGCGCGCCGTCAAGCCCATGCGCCTCAGTGGCAAGGCGCAGCGATTCGGCTGCATTGGAATCCTCAAGCGAAAGGGCCTGCGCCGTTAGCATTGCGGCCTGTTTGCGCTGTGCTTCCTCACGCGGCATCAAACCCGATTTGGCTTGTGCCGCAAGGTTGCGCGCCGCTCCGGCCCAATCCTTGTGGGCGACAAGCGCTTGCAACACGGCGGCGGTGGCCCAGGGCAGGCGCGAGTTTTTGGCATGGGCCGCTTCAGCATGTCGCCGTGCTGCCTGCCAATCGCTGGCGTTTCGCGCATCGGTGAATAGGCCACGCAGGCCGAGCAGTTCCGTCTCTGGTGTTGCGGCCATGCTTTCAAAGGCGCGCCGGACTTCTTCGCGGTCGCCACGCAACTGGGCGGCTTGTGCGCCCAAGAGCTTCACTAGCGGTTCCTGCTTGAGAACTTCTCCGGCATGTGCGGCATGGCGCGCCGCGCCGTGAGCATCGCCAGCTCCAGCGGCAATGATGCCTCGCGACAAGGATTCATAGGCCTTGCGGGTTTTCTTTTCGCGGCGTCGGCCACGATAGGCCGCTGGCGCCCGCCAGATGCGGCGCAGAACGCCCCAGACCAGCATAGCCGCAGCGAACAGGCCAAGCAGAAACATGAGACCAACAAAAACCGTAAGATGAATCTCACGTCCAAGCCACTGGATGGTGACGCTGCCGGGCCTGTCAGCGAGCCAGGCAACGGCCAGTGCCGCAAGAACCAGGAGCGAAAAGCGCCAGAGAAGCCTGATCATCTCATCCCTTTGCCGCGATTTCGCGGGCAACAGCAGCCCTGGTTTTTTCAAGTGCCGCGTCCAGCTTGATGCGCCGCTGCAGGATGTCATGCCAAGCACTGAGAGGTGCAGGAGGCTGGCCTTCCATGCTGGCAAACAGGGCATCGGCCTGAGGCAGGTCACCTGCGGCCACCAGTGCTGAAGCCTTGGCCGCCAATGTGGGCCAGTCATCGCTGCCGATGGTTTTCACACTCACCAAATTGGAAAAGAATGCACCAATCTGATTCAGCCAGCCATCGCTGGAACTGTCATTCGCGGTTTTCGGCAGTTGCGCCCTTGCCTCAACCAGCGCAGCAGCAAGCTGCTTGGCATTGGGAACGCCAGTCTGCGCTTCTGCCTTCAAGACATCGAGGCCATCAGCCGCAGGCACGGCTTGCGCCACTACCGAGAACTCATTGTTAAATGGGCTGCCATCGCCGACCTTGGCGCTCAGCGCAGCAATGGCCTGTTTCAGGTTGTTTAGGTCTGGTGACTTCACCGGGGAACCTTGAATTACGGCCACGCTTTTTTCCAGAGCGTCAAGCCGTTGCACAAGGGCAGGATCAGCTGCTGCGCCGTTGCCGCCGCCGCTCGCCAACTGCGTTTTCAAATTCTCCAAATCTGCGCGCGCCTGATCGAGCACTTGCCGCATGTCCGCCGTGGTCTGTCCATTGCTCTGGCTTTGCGCCAAAAGGTCAGCGCTTTGCTTGGTTGACTTCTCTGCTGCCGCTTGGGCAGCGCCCACTTGTGCCTTCAACTCATCTGTCAGCGCAATCACGGCATCAACGCGCTTGGCAGCTTCCTTGTTGCCTGCTTCCAGCGCGTCAACCCGCATGGCAAGCGCATGAAGCTCATCATTGGGCAGATAGTTCGCCAACACGTCACGATAGAACCAGCCACCACTCAACGCTGCGAGAAGGGCAATGCCCACAACCAGCCCAGCGCTCAACAAACCATTGCGCCGCGGCTTTCGGGTTTCGGGCTTCGAGTCCGAAATCACCTGCGGTTCAATGTCGATAATGTCGTCTTGCTGTTTCTCGTCACTCATGTGAACTCACCTATTCCGCTTCGCCCGCAAGATCAAGCAGCGCCAGCAGTGCGTTTTCGTCGGGCCGGGGCGCAGCCTTGGCCGGGAACTGCGGCGGCAACGCGGCAGCCACTTGTAGCGAAAGGCAATAATGTGTCACGCGCTGCGCTACAGTTTGCAGATTCAGCCGCGTAATTTCGGATGCCCAAAGCTTGGCGCTGCGCGGCGAAAAGAGCAGCACGCCATCGCCCGCCTGCAAATCAGTTGTCAGCCCATCAAGGCGCTGCGCAACAGCGTCATAAGTGATGAGCCGGTTGACTGAAAATCCCGCCGCCTTGAGTTGCCCTTCCAAATCTCCCGACGTTTCGGCTCCGGAGATATAGAGCAAAGGCCCGCCACCCGGCGGCAGTCGTGTTCTGATGTAATCGACCAGACCATGCACGTCCCCACCCTGTGCGCTGACATTTGAAAACCCGCGCGCCTTGGCGGCCTCGGCCGATTGGGTGCCAACGGCAAGGACAGGCGTAGATGCATCAATGTCGCCCAGCAGGCATCGAACACCATTGGCGCTGGTCACACAGACCGCCTGGTATCTTGCGGAAGGAATTGAAACGCCAGCGCGCGGCACGATTTCGAGAACAGGTGAAATCTTCACTTTGTGCCCGGCCCTCCGCAACTTTTCAGCCAGCGGCAAGGCGTCTTCGCGGGGGCGTGTGATGAACAGCTTCATGCGGCCCGCTCAATAGGCAATGGCGCTACCGCCCTTGGCCTTCACTTCTTCGCCGGCTTCCCGTCCCATGCTTGCAGCGTCACCGATTTTCCCGCGGCGTGTGGCCGTGAAAACTTGCTTGCCATCCAATGTGAGCGCCTCGCCGCGGAATGAGATGACATCGCCTTCAAGCGTGGCATGACCGGCGATGGGCGTGCGGCATGAACCATCCAGCGCCGCCATGAAAGCGCGTTCACAAATCACCGCATGATGGCTTGCCGCATGATCGATGAATGACAAGGCTTCGGCAGCAGAGGTGTTACGCTCGTTGATTTGCAAACCAATGGCACCTTGCGCCACCGCGGGCAGCATTTCATCAACCGAAACAAGCGCGGTGATATGCGCTTCAAGTCCCAGTCGCTTCAAGCCCGCGACGGCCAGAAAGGTGGCATCAGCCACACCCTCTTTCAACTTCTGCAATCGTGTTTCCACATTGCCGCGAAACGGCGCGGCCACAAGGTCATTCCTGATCCGCAAGGCCTGCGCAGTGCGCCGCACGGAGGATGAGCCCAGGCGCGCGCCTTGCGGCAAGCCGCGTAAATCCTTCGCGGCAAGACTGATGAAGGCATCGCGCACATCCTCGCGCGGCAGAACTGAAGCCAATGCCAATCCCTCGGGCATCTGCGCCGGCATGTCTTTCATGGAATGCACGGCAAGATCAATGCGCCCGTCCAGCAGCGCTTCTTCCAGCTCTTTGGTGAAAAGCCCCTTGCCGCCGATTTCAGACAGCGGCCTGTCGCGCACCATGTCGCCCGTAGTCTTGATAACCACGATTTCAAAGGCTGTTGCCCCGCGTCTCAAAGCCGCCATCAACCGCGCCCGTGTTTCCCGGGCCTGGGCCAGCGCAAGCGGTGAACCGCGCGTGCCGATTTTGATTATTTCACTCATATTTGCCAAGATAGTGGCTGGCTGCTAGAGCCACAAGCCAACAAAGCGCCTTGCGACATGAAATCCACAACGCTGATATTGGGGCTTGAAACCTCCTGCGATGAGACGGCTGCGTCTCTCGTTCGCCGGCACTCAGATGGTCGCGGCGAATTGCTGTCCAACGTCGTCTATTCACAGCTGAAGGATCATGCACCATTTGGCGGCGTGGTGCCCGAAATCGCCGCCCGCGCCCATGTGCAAAGGCTGGATGGCCTGATTGCCAAGGCCATGTCTGACGCCGACGTCAGCTTCGCGGATTTGGATGCGGTTGCGGCAACCGCAGGCCCCGGCCTTTTGGGGGGATTGCTGGTGGCCATGATGGAGGGAAAAGCCATTGCACTGGCGCGCGGCATTCCCTTTCTCGCCATCAACCATCTTGAAGGCCATGCCCTCACGCCGCGCCTGCTGGCAGAGGTTGAGTTTCCCTATTTGCTGCTCTTGATTTCTGGTGGCCATACGCAATTCCAACTTGTGGAAGGCGTAGGCCAATATACCCGCTTGGGCACAACCATTGACGATGCCTTGGGCGAAGCCTTTGACAAAGTGGCCAAGCTCTTGGGCCTCGGTTATCCCGGCGGCCCAAAGGTGGAAGAAGCCGCGCGCAATGGCAATCCCACGCGCTTTGATTTTCCGCGCCCCCTCAAGGGACGCAATGATTGCAACTTCTCTTTTAGCGGCTTGAAAACCGCCGTCCGCGAAACTGTCAACAAGCTGGGCCTCTTGTCGCTGCAGGACGTGGCCGATGTTTGTGCTTCATTTCAAGCGGCTGTCTCTGATTCCATGGCAGACCGCTTGAAGCGTGCCTTTGAGCAATTCAGGGAGCGCCATCCACAGGCCAATGCGATTCTCGTTGTGGCCGGTGGTGTGGCGGCCAATGCCAAGCTGCGCCACATGCTTGAACAGGAATGCGCTGCATCCGGCTTTGAACTCAGCATTCCACCTTTTCATCTGTGTACGGATAATGCGGCCATGATCGCCTGGGCCGGGGCAGAGCGCCTGGCGCTTGGCCTCACCGACCAATTGGATTTTGCCGCCAGGCCGCGTTGGCCGCTCGATACCGTTTCGGCGCCGGTTTATGGCTCCGGCCGCCTGGGAGCCAAGGCATGAGCAAGCTCACCATTCTGGGCGATGGTGCATGGGGCAGGGCCCTGGGTTTTGCATTCACCAAGGCGGGGCAGAGCGTTTCCATTTGGTCGCGCCGCAATCCGGTTTTGCCCGCAGAAACGGAAGTGTTTATTGCTGCTGTTCCTGCCCAACACCTGCGCGAAGTCTTGGGCAAGGTCGAGATTGGCGCAAAGCCTCTGATTTCTGCGGCCAAAGGCATTGAACGTTCAACCGGCAAACTCATGGCTGAAGTCGCACGAGAAGCTTCTCCTGAGGCGCAGTTTTACGCGCTTTCAGGCCCCAGTTTTGCAGCCGATGTGATTGCTGGCCTGCCCACCGCTGTGGCGCTTGCGGGGCCATCACTTGAGCGCGCCGTGGAATGGGCTGAGCGCCTCAGCACCACGCATTTCCGGATCTATCCGACCGATGATGTAAAGGGTGTCGAAATCGGCGGTGCCATGAAAAACGTTCTCGCCATTGCCTGTGGCATCTGTGAAGGCCAGGGCCTTGGCGAAAGTGCCCGTGCCAGTTTGGTGACACGCGGCTTCGCAGAGCTCTCGCGCTATGCCCGCGCCCAAGGTTCAAAAACGGAAACGCTGATGGGGCTTTCTGGATTCGGTGATTTGATGTTGACCTGTTCCAGCAATAAATCACGCAACTTCGCCTACGGATTGGCCATCGGGCAGGGGCTTTCGGTCGCAGAAGCACTGGCGGAATCGCGCGGCGTGGTAGAAGGCGCTTATACTGCGGGCATCGCCGCCAAGCTGGCGCTGGAACACAAGATCGATATGCCCATCGTGGCTGCCGTGGCCAATATCGTTGCGGGCCACTCCAGCCCCCATGATGAAATCGTTAAACTTCTTGCCCGTCCGGTGCGGGCAGAAAACAGGTGAGGAAAAATGCTCTACGCTCTGCTTTGCACTGACAAGCCAAATTCAACTGACCTGCGCCAGAGCGTTCGTCCGGATCACTTGGCCTATCTGAACAATTTGGGCGATGGCCTCAAATTCGCTGGCCCATTTCTGGATGATGCAGGCACAGCCACCGGAAGCCTGGTGCTGATCGAAGCTGCAGATCGTGGCGCTGCGGAAATCATTGCGGCCAATGATCCCTACAACAAGGCAGGGCTGTTCGCATCAGTTGATATCAAAGCATGGCGTTGGGCACTGAAGAACCCGGAGGCAAGATAATGGCCAAGTGGCTGTTCAAGTCTGAGCCAGATGTCTTTTCCTTCGAGCAATTACAGGCCAAGGGCAAGGCTGGCGATGAGTGGACTGGCATCCGGAATTATGGCGCTCGCAACAACATGCGTGCCATGAAGCTGGGTGATCAGGGTTTCTTCTATTATTCCAACGAGGGCAAGGCCGTGGTTGGAATCGTGGAAGTCTGCAAGCTAGCACATCCAGATTCCACCGCCGACAACCCTACATGGGAATGCGTCGACATCCGCGCCGTTGCCGCTTTGCCGCGCCATGTGACGCTGGATGAAATCAAGAAGGATGCCAAGCTCAAGGCCATGGTGCTGGTGAATAACTCGCGTCTGTCGGTTCAGCCGGTGACGGATGCCGAGTGGAACCACATCTGCAAATTGGCAGGCTACAAAGGGTGATAGATCGCAAGGCCTTCATTCTTGCAAACACTGAACTCTTGAGTCCTCCGCTGGTCCCGGAGGTGAAGTTGCATCTTGCCCATAAGGCCGTTCGCATCTGGCAGAAGACGGAAGAGGAACTTGGCGAAATGGGCCTCCCTCCACCTTTCTGGGCCTTCGCCTGGGCGGGTGGGCAGGCCCTTGCCCGCCATGTGTTGGACAATCCGTATATTGTCAAAGGCAAACGCGTTCTCGACCTCGCATCAGGCTCAGGCATGGTCGGCATAGCGGCAAAAAAGGCGGGCGCGGCCTCAGTGCTTGCAGCAGACATTGACGATTTCGCCATCGCAGCCATTGCCATCAATGCCGATGCGAATGACGTGACGCTCGAAAGCACGGCGAAAAACCTTCTCGTTGCAGCGCCTGTTGCATGCGATGTGATTCTGGTCGGCGATCTATTCTATGAAAAAGCACTGGCCGCCAGCTGTCTTGCGTTCTTGCAAAGCGCCAAGGCCGAGGTCCTCATCGGCGATCCGGGCCGCAGCTACCTGCCCAAGGAAATGCTGATCAAGCGCGCCACCTATTCCGTTCCGGTGAGCCGTGAATTGGAAGATTCCGAGATCAAGCAAACGGCGGTTTGGGCGCTGGCTTAGACCGGATGGGATTCCGGATTTGTGGCCGGGGATGCTTCCACCTTGCCGCCAGTATTGTTGAGGTAAAGCGCCGCCATCAAGATCGCAAGTGACGCCCAAAGCCAGAGATCTGTGCCTCCCCCAAAGAACAGCGCGCCGATGATCACTGAGGCGGGCGTCGAAACATAAGTGGCCTGCACGGTGTAAACCGCACCCTTGTTGGTGATCAGCGTGAAATACACCAGCCGCTCCACCACCCACATGAGGCACACGGCAATGAGTATCCAATGCTGCGCCAAAGTCGGATCACTCGCAGCACCTATGGGCGCGAGGAAATACAGGAAGGGCAAGATAGTGATGCCAGACCACAGGCTCTCCATCGCCCCGGCCTGAATTGTGTCGGCGCCTTTGGGCCAGGCCCAGGCGGCAAAGGTGTTGTAGCACGAGTAGAGCATCGGAATGAGCAGTGCGGCCAGCAACGGCAACGAGAGATGGCCCGACAAGCCTCCTTCGCGAGACAGGATCAAGATCAGCGTTGAGAGAAAACCCAGCGCGATGGCCAGCAGCTTGCGCGGTGTGGCGTGGTCATGGCGCAAGACCAAGGCCAGCAAATAGGCAAAGAAGGGGGAGAGTGTTATGATGATGGCCAGTTCCGTCGGGGGCACATAGGCCGCCAGAAACAAGTTGAGCCCGAACGGAATATTCATCAGGCAGGCGCAGGCCAAACCATAGAACACCAACCGCCTGTCCAGCCCCCGCCGGCCGCCACGCAGCACTGCAAAGCCGAGCATGACCAGTCCCACGCCAAGCCCACTATAAAAAATGGTTTGCAATGGCGGCAGGTGGATATCGCTCAAGTGTCTGTAAAGGCTGGGAGACACACCCCAGAACAAACCGAGCAGCATGAAGTGGGGGAAGTGGCTGGGGGTTTTCAAAGGTGGCAGCTTTCAATTTCAGCCCAAGCTAGCAGTCCCAAACCATTAAAACAGGCCAGGTTAAGGCATTCTGGGGCCAAAGAACGGCCAGGAAACCATGGCTGCGGCGATTGGTGCCAGCCCTGCGGCGAAAGTATCACTTTCCAGCGGGCCATTCTCTCCCTAGAAATTTCTCCATCAGCCCGCCACGCAAGGTGGGGACAATAAGAGAATTTTAGGGAGAGAGTCGTGACTGAGAAAGTCTATGCCGTGCCTGCCGCTTGGAAGAAGCGCGCATATGTGACCGAGTCTTCTTACAAGAAGTCCTACGCGGAATCGGTGAAGGATCCATCCAAGTTCTGGGCCAAGGAAGCCAAGCGCATTGATTGGTTCAAATTCCCCAAGAAGATCAAGAACACCACCTTTGCTTACCCGAATGTCTCGATCAAATGGTACGAAGATGGCATTCTCAATGTTTCCTATAACTGCATCGACCGTCATCTGAAAAAGCGCGCCAATCAAACCGCGCTGATTTGGGAAGGTGACAATCCTTACGATAACAAGAAGGTCACCTACCGCGAGCTCTACGAAAACGTCTGCCGCCTTTCCAATGTGCTGAAGAAGCATGGCGTCAAGAAGGGCGATCGTGTCACCATCTACCTGCCCATGATTGTCGAAGCGGCCTATGCCATGCTGGCCTGCGCTCGCATCGGCGCCATTCATTCTGTGGTCTTCGGCGGCTTCTCGCCTGAAAGCCTTGCAGGCCGCATGGACGACGCAGATTCGCGCTTCCTGATCACCGCTGATGAAGGCGTTCGTGGTGGCCGCAAGATTCCGCTCAAGGCCAATGCCGATGATGCGCTCACCAAGACACAGAACAAGGCCAAGGTTCTCGTCGTGCGTCGCACTGGCTCGCAGGTGAAATTCAATCCCGCGCAGGATCTTTGGTATCACGAGGAAATGGCCAAGGTGCCGGCCGAATGCAAGCCGGAGAAGATGAAGGCGGAAGATCCGCTCTTTATTCTTTACACATCTGGTTCCACCGGCAAGCCCAAAGGCGTGCTGCACACCACCGGCGGCTACATCACTTTCGCCGCAAAATCATTCCGTGATGTGTTCAACTATGCAGAGGGCGATGTTTACTGGTGCACGGCGGATGTGGGTTGGGTCACTGGCCACACCTATATCGTCTACGGTCCGCTGGCCAATGGCGCCGTCTCGCTGATGTTTGAGGGCGTGCCCAACTTCCCAAGCTTCTCGCGTTTCTGGGAGGTGGTGGACAAGCATCAGGTCAACATCTTCTACACCGCACCCACCGCCTTGCGCGCCCTCATGCAGCATGGCGATGGCCCGGTGCAGAAGTCATCGCGCAAGTCGCTGCGCCTCCTGGGCTCAGTGGGCGAGCCGATTAATCCTGAGGCCTGGGAATGGTATCACCGCGTGGTGGGCGAGGGCCGCTGCCCGATTGTAGACACTTGGTGGCAAACCGAAACCGGTGCCTGCCTGATGACGCCGCTTCCTGGCGCCCACAAGCTGAAGCCCGGCTCGGCCGCCATGCCCTTCTTCGGCGTGCGCCCCGCGCTGGTGGATGATAAGGGTGAGTTCCTTGAAGGCGAGAACTCGGGCAATCTCGTGATCCTCGATTCATGGCCGGGCCAGGCCCGCACTGTCTATGGCGATCACCCGCGTTTCGTTGAGACATATTTCTCGACCTACAAGGGCATGTATTTCACCGGTGACGGCTGCCGCCGCGATGCTGATGGCTACTACTGGATCACAGGCCGCGTTGATGACGTGCTCAATGTTTCCGGTCACCGCCTCGGCACGGCAGAAGTGGAATCGGCGCTCGTCTCGCATCCCAAAGTGTCTGAAGCTGCCGTTGTGGGTTACCCTCATGACATCAAGGGGCAGGGCATCTATTGCTACGTCACATTGATGGATGAAGAGCCGCCGCATGGTGATGATGATCTGCGCAAGGTGCTCATCGATCATGTGCGCAAGGAAATCGGCCCCCTGGCCACGCCAGACAAGATCCAGTTCGCACCCGGCCTGCCCAAGACCCGCTCCGGCAAAATCATGCGCCGCATCCTGCGCAAGATCGCCGAAGACGAATATGGGGCGTTGGGCGACACCAGCACCTTGGCCGATCCTGCCGTGGTGGACGATCTGGTTAACAACCGTCAGAACCGGAAAAACTTGCAGCTCTAGAGCGGAATGACTTTGCAAAGCAAAATCACTCCCACCCTAAATTGTTGTTGCCGGTCAACGTGTCTGACTTTTGACGATTCCGTCGAAAGTCAGGTTGATCTCACTTGAAAAACGGGTCGCGACAACCTAACTAGTTTGTAATGTAGATCGAGAAACAGGGGAGGCAACCATGCCTCCCCTGCGTTCTTGTATCTGCGGAACTTTTCAATCACTCTGGTATGCCAAAGCGCTTAAGCCAGGGTCCGGTTAATCGGGGGAAATTCTTGCTGCAAGCCATTGAAAGCCCGGAGATTTGGATCGCCTTTTTTAAGGTGGTCATGATTGATCTGGTGCTTGCTGGCGACAATGCCATCGTGATTGGCCTGGCAGCCGCGGGCCTTCCCAAGGAGCAACGTGGCAAAGCCATTCTGGTGGGCGTCGCTGCGGCCACCGTGCTTCGTATCCTCTTCGCCGTTGTCGCAGTTCAACTCCTGAAGGTCATTGGCCTGGTATTCGTCGGCGGCTTGCTGCTGCTTTGGGTCTGCTGGAAAATGTGGCGCGAATTGCGCGAACAGCGGGCCGATAACGATGCTGAGGAAGCCCTCGAAGGCAAGGATCTGAATGCCGATGGCACGATTGCGGGCGGCGCCAAAAGGAAAACCTTTGGCCAGGCCGCCATGCAGATCGTCATCGCGGATATTTCCATGTCGCTCGACAATGTGTTGGCCGTGGCCGGTGCCGCGCGTGAACATCCAACCGTGCTGGTTTTCGGCCTCATCCTGTCGGTGGCCCTGATGGGCTTGGCTGCCTCGCTGATTGCCAAGCTGCTGCATCGTTATCGCTGGATTGCCTATATCGGCCTCGCCATCATTTTCTATGTGGCCGTGGATATGATCTATCGCGGTGCCCATGAGATGTGGCCACATGTTGCGGCGGCCATGGCCGGCTGATCAGGAAGGCTCCTTCACTTTCGCCACGCGCTTCTTCGGCAAGGTCTTGGGCTTTTCGACATCCGCGCTCTTGTCCAGAAAAGCCCGCAGCGCCGCAATGTCGGCAGCTTTCATGTGAAGCCCCAATTTGGAACGCCGCCACAGGATGTCTTCTTCTGTCACCGCAAATTCTTCACGCTGAAGGAATTCAACTTCGCGCTGCGACAGTGGCCCAAACCATGCGCCCATGTCTGATGCAAAGCGCGCCTCACCCAGAATGTCCTCCATCCGCGTGCCATAGGCATGGAACATGCGCTCCACATTTTGTGGCTTGAGGAAGGAATACTTTTTCTGCTGTGCGCTGATATAGCCAGGCACATCGCCATAGGCCATGCCGCCGGGCAACTTGGCCTTTGCCGTCCACGGCTTCTTCATCTGCGGGAAAAAGGGCGCGATCTTCTCAAGTGCGGCTTCGGCAAGCTTGCGCGAAGTGGTGATCTTGCCGCCAAACACGGACAGCATTTGAGGTGCCCCGGCTGCCCCCTCCAGTCTCAATACATATTCGCGTGTTGCGGCTTGCGCTGAAGACGCGCCATCATCATAGAGCGGGCGGACACCTGCATAGTTCCACCGGATCATGTCGCGGGTCACCGGTCGCTTGAAATAAGCCTCTGCCGCGTGCAGCAGATAGTCCGTCTCTTCCTCGGTGATGGCGATTTGTGCGGGATCGCCCTGATAATCCATGTCCGTTGTGCCGATCAGGGTGAAACGGTCTTCATACGGAATGGCAAATTCGATGCGCCTATCGCCATTCTGGAAAATGTAACAGCGGTCATGATCATAGAGCCTGTCCACCACAATGTGGCTGCCTTTGACCATGCGCACCTTCGCAGCTTCAGCCTGATGCACCACGTTGCTGAGAACATCGCCAACCCACGGCCCGGCAGCATTGATCAGTGCCTTGGCCTCCACAGTCTCAAATGTGCCACCATGTTCCAGCGTGATCTGCCACGCCGCGTCTGAGCGCTGCACCTTCGCGCATCTCGTCCGTGTACGGATGATAGCGCCCTTGGCCTTGGCGTCAACCGCGTTCAAGGCCACCAGCCGCGCATCATCCACCCAGCAATCCGAATATTCCCAGCCGTGAGTGAATTCGTCGCGCAGAGGCCCGCCAGTCTCGTCCGTGGCAAAATTCACGCTTCGCGTTGCGGGCAAGATCTTGCGGCCACCGAGATGGTCATACAGAAACAAGCCAAGCCGGATCAGCCAGCGCGGCCGCAGGCCTGCGTGGTGTGGCAGCACAAAACGCAATGGCCAAATGATATGCGGCGCTGAATTCAGCAATACTTCGCGCTCAATCAGTGCCTCACGCACCAAACGGAATTCATAGTATTCCAGGTAACGCAGGCCACCATGGATGAGCTTGGTGGATTTGGACGAAGTGCCCGATCCAAGATCATTCTGTTCTGCCAGAAAAACTGAAAGTCCGCGCCCGGCGGCGTCGCGGGCGATGGCTGTGCCATTCACGCCGCCGCCAATGATGAAAAGATCGTAAGTCAATGTGCAATCCTGATTTGCCCCAAAATGCAACAGCTTGAACCAATTTTCTAGCCCGCTAATCTACGGCCATGAGCAATGTCCAAATCAATCCCGTTATAGCTGAAGTTTTCCGTGGCCCCATGGTTGAAAGCCGCCATCGCGGCGCCTTTGCAGTGGCCGACACAAATGGCCGCATTGTGGCCAGCGCCGGAAATTTCAAGGAAGTCTTTTTCCCGCGCTCGGCCATCAAGGCATTTCAGTGCTTGCCCTTGATTGAAAGCGGTGGGGCTGCCCGTTTCGACCTCGATGATGCTGAAATTGCCTTGTGCTGCGCGTCTCACGCCGGAGAGCCTGAACATGTGCGTGTGGCCCGTTCAATTCTGGCCAAGGCTGGCATCGCCGAGGCTTGTTACGAATGCGGCGCGCATATGCCAACTGCGCGTGAGGCCTGTTACGATCTGGTGCGCAAAGGTGAAAAGCCGCAAGCCGTTCACAACAACTGTTCCGGCAAGCATGCCGGCATGCTGGCATTGGCCAGACATTTGAACGCGCCGCTCGAAGGCTATGTCCTGCCAACGCATCCCGTTCAACAAGCGGTAGCAGAATGCCTCTCTCGTTATTGTGAAGTGGATGTCTCCGCAGCCCCTGTGGGAACAGATGGCTGTTCGGTTCCTACCTGGGCCGTGCCCATGGACAAGATCGCCCGTGGATTTGCCCGCCTTGCGAAAACGTCGAATGCGGCCTCACAATGGATCATACGTGCCGCCCGCGCCCATCCATTCCTGATTGCAGGCACGGGCCGGTTCGATACGAAAGTCATGCAGGCCGTGCCTCGCTTGTTCATCAAGGTTGGCGCCGAAGGTGTTTTTTGCGGCTCCGTTCCACATGCCGGCCTGGGCTTCGCCCTGAAATGCGATGATGGCGCCACCCGCGGGGCGGAAGTGGCCGCCGCCCACATGCTGGCCGCGCTCGATGTTTGGAGCAAAGAAGAGCGGGCCACCTTGCAGGCCTTCGCGCGTGAACATCTCACCAATTGGCGCAAGCTGGATGTGGGCGATGTGGTGGCCACAGCACTCTGACTGCGGCTCACAATTTCGTGTGCCGGATTGATTGGCAGCGGCGGCAGTGGGCCTGTAGGAATTGTAATAACGGAGAACCCTCATGCGGAAATTGATGCTGTCTGTCTTGTTCATGGTCTTGGCGCTCGCATCTGTGCCCCTGTCGGCACTGGCGAAAAGCGAAACCGCCATTTTCGCAGGCGGCTGCTTCTGGTGCGTGGAATCAAACTTCGACAAGATCAAAGGCGTCACCGACACAACCTCGGGCTATGCTGGCGGCACGCTGAAAAATCCCACTTATCACAACCATGAAGGTTATCAGGAAGTGGTGAAGGTCACTTTCGAATCCGATGTTGTGAGCTTTGATACCTTGGTCCGCACATTCTTGCGCTCCACCGATGTGGTGGATGCCGGCGGCCAGTTCTGTGATCGTGGCGATGCCTATATTTCTGTGATCTTCACGATGGATGACGAACAGAAGAAAATGGCCGAAGCCGCCGTGGCCGATGCCGAGAAAGCGCTGGGCCAGAAGATCGTAACCCCCGTGCGCCCCTACACCACCTTTACGGCGGCGGAGGACTATCATCAGAACTATTATCTCGGTCAAAACCGCGTCTTCACCCGCTTCGGCTGGATCAAGCAGGCCGATGCCTATGAAGATTATCGCAAGGCCTGTGGCCGTGATGACCGGGTGAAGGCGCTCTGGGGCAAGGCCGCCTATACCGATGGCCGGATGACTAATTAGGGAGCTGCCATCCCTGATCGCATCCTGTCAGTCGCTCAACCTTAAATAGAATTCAATTCCTTGCCAGTTTAAAAGCCCATACAGTGATTTTAATCCTTCTCCGCTATCCCCCTTGCGGAGACCCCGTGAATCGTTTCCTAGGGGCATTTCTGAGGCTCTGGAGGCCTATGGATTGGCCTTAGGCGGAAACACTGCCCAAGGAGTGTTGAACAGCACCGCCTCCTCAGATGATTTCATCCTCGTCCGGCACAGCCTCGGCGCTGCGCATGCGGGTTTTCAGCTTGGCAATGTGAAACAACGCATCACCTCGGTTAACGATTGGCAAGTTCGTGCGGCCAATCACAATGCCATTGTCTTCTGCTACCACGGCAACGGGGTTCTCGCCCAAGGGCCCCGTCACGGCGCCCAGTTCCTCGCCCTTGCCCACGCGGTCTCCGGTGCGGCGCAGGCTGTGCAGAATGCCGCCTTCGGGGGAGCGTACCCAAGTGCTGGCCGAGGCATGCACCGGCGTTTGATGGGGTGGCAGGGGCAGGGCCTCGGCAATCATGCCAAGGTGCTTGAGCAGCCGAAGTGTGCCTTGCACGGCGGCATCAATGGCGGCTGCGTCAAAGCGCAGCGCCTCGCCGCCTTCATAGAGCAGCATCTTTACGCCAGCTTTGGCGGCTGCCTGCCTCAAGCTGCCCTCGCGCAGTTTTGCGGTCAGCACCACGCGCGGCCCAAAGGCATCAGCCAGATGCAGCAATTCCTTGTCATCCGGCGCCACACGGATTTGCGGCAGGTTATAGCGGTGCAAGGCAGCAGTATGAAAATCAATGCCGTAACCAGCGCGCGAAACCACTTCGCTGAAAAACAAATCTGCCAGAAGGGATGCCAGTGAGCCACGGTCCGAACCCGGAAAGCTGCGGTTTAAATCACGCCTGTCTGGCATGTAACGCGAGTGATTGAGAAAACCGAAGCTGTTGACAATGGGCGTGGCCAGAACCGTGCCAGCCAAATCCTGCTGGCCCAGCGCCACCAAAACCCGGCGGATGATTTCAACACCCTGGATTTCATCGCCATGCAAGGCGCCAGACATGAAGAACACCGGCCCCGGCTTCTTGCCATGAACCACATGCACAGGCAGGCTCAGCCGCGTGGAATTGGCCAGAACTGAAACTTCAAGTTCAACTTTTTGCGCCGTGCCCGAAGCAACGCTGATGCCCGCAATCTCGAATGCCTTCATCCCTTGCCCCGTGTTTTGGTGCGGCCCGGTTTGAAATTGCGCTCCAGGAATTCAATGATCGCCTTGGCCACATCCTTGCCCGAGGCGTCTTCAATGCCTTCCAGCCCCGGCGATGAATTCACCTCCATCACCACAGGGCCTGATGCGGCGCGCAACATGTCTACACCTGCCACATTCAGCCCCATACACTGTGCGGCCTTCAGCGCCGTTGTTTTTTCGGCTGCCGTCAATTCCGCCACCACGGCAGAGCCTCCGCGATGCAGGTTGGAGCGGAACTCGCCTTCAGGCCCCTTGCGTTCCATCGCCGCCACGATCTTGCGGCCCACCACAAAGGCGCGAATGTCGCGTCCCTCTGCTTCCGATATGAATTGCTGCACAAGGATGTTTACGTCCGCGCCGTGAAAGGCTTCAATCACCGATTTGGCGGACTTTTGCGTTTCGCCCAAAACCACACCAATGCCCTGCGTGCCTTCCAGCAATTTGATCACCACGGGCGCGCCACCCACCAGTTTCAGAATTTCATCCGTACGCTGAGAATCATTGGCAAAGGCCGTGGCGGGCAGGCCCACACCATCGCGGGCCAAAAGTTGCAGCGAGCGCAGCTTGTCTCTGCTGCGGCCAATGGCAACGCTTTCGTTGAGTGGATAAACCCCCATCATTTCGAATTGCCGCAACACCGCCAAACCGTAAAACGTGTGCGAGGCCGCAATGCGCGGGATCACGGCATCAAAGCCCTCCAGCTTGTGGCCCTGATAGCGCAGCTCCGGCTTGCGCGAGGTGATGTTCATGTAACAGCGCAGATAATCCAGCGGCACAATCTCATGCCCGCGGCCCACCGCCGTCTCCATGATGCGCTGGTGCGAATAGAGCTTGGGGTTGCGTGTGAGCAGGGCGATCTTCATGCCATCACCTTGCGGCGGCTGAGCAGGAAGGTCTTGCCGGCGTGCACCAGAAACCGCCCCTTGATGGCTTCGCGCCCCAGCAGCATGGGAACGCCCATGTCGGCGCGGTCTGTCAATGTTATGTCTGTCATGAAACGATGCGCCCCCAGTTCAATCTCAGTCTCGATCAGGGCGCGCATTTCGCTCATACCGTTGGAGCTTTTGATGCGCTTCAAATCCACCAGCTTGGCAACGCAGGCCTTGCGCCGTCCGCCCAGATCAATGGTGAAATGCACGCGCCGCCCGCTCACTGAAATGTCTTCGGCATGCAGCGCCGCCGAGCGAGCGCCCGTATCCACCTTGGCCACCAGCTTGCCATGGCCCAGCTGCGGCAGGCCAATATCTTCCTTCCAGCCGATCAAGGGCAAAAGGTATGAAGTGGGTCGAAGCAGGCTCATACGCTTGTCTTAGCCCACCGCTGCGCGCCTTGCATCCATCATGGCAAGGCCAAGGCAACCCGCCAGAACCATCGTGGCCCCCAGCAGCACCAGTGCAATGGCCATGGTCCGAATGCGCCGATCAGCAATCGCAAGGCGAATAGCAGAGAACATGTGGGAGACCCAGTTCCGGAATTGATTAGGATCTCCGAGGCTAGTGCGACGGATACCTGATGCCAAGCGTCACCATCGCCACACCGCAAAGTGCGGGTTTTGACTTCAGGCTTTGAGGTCCATCACGGCTTGATGATAGTAACGCCCGTTCCTTGGAACTTGTCCATGTCCATCAGCGCCTGGGGTGCCTCATCCAGCCCGATGTGCCGCGTGATCAGCCTCTGGGGCGCCAGCTTGCCGCTTTCGATCATTGCCAGCATCGCGCCATAACGATGCGCCTGCATGCCGTGGCTACCGTAAACTTCCAGCTCATACGCGATGATGCGCGCCATGGGAACTTCGGCCTTGGCATGCTCGCCCATCAGCCCCACTTGTACATGCCGCCCGCGGCGACGCAGACAGGAGATGGAATTGAAACTCGTCACAGCACTGCCGAGTGCATCGATGGAAAGTTGCACGCCACCGCCAGTCATCTCGCGAATGCTCTCTGGAACTTCGCTCGTGCCTCGTGCATTGATCATCAGCGACGCGCCCATTTCCCGCGCCAGCTTCAGCTTCTCATCATCGATATCAATGGCAACCACTTGCGCGCCCATGGCGGCCGCAATCATGATGGCCGAAAGCCCAACGCCGCCGCAACCGTGAACCGCCACCCACTCGCCACCGCGCACGCGGCCTTGGTCTACGACCGCGCGGAAGGATGTGGCAAAACGGCAGCCCAAAGCCGCAGCGGTGTCAAATGAAATGCTGTCGGGCAGTTTCACAACATTTGCGTCGGCATAATCCAGCGCCACGAATTCGGCGTATGAACCCCAGGCGGTGAAGCCTGGCTGAAACTGGTTGCGGCAAACCTGTTGGTTGCCGCCCGCGCATTCTTCACAATGCCCGCAGCCGGAGACGAAAGGCACCGTCACCCTGTCGCCCAGCTTGAAGTTACGAATGTCCTTGCCCAGCGCCACAACAGTTCCGGCCAATTCATGCCCCGGCACATGCGGCAAGTGAATGTCGGCATCATGCCCCATCCATCCATGCCAATCACTGCGGCATAGGCCCGTGGCCTCCACCTTCACCACAAGGCCATCTGACTTCGGAATTGGATCCGGCAGGTTCGCGATCACCGGAGGCTTCTTGAACGTGTCGTAGTAAACCGCACGCATCATGCGCCCCAGGTCAATTCAAGGACCCGCAGCCAGTTCTCATGCGTGATCTTGGCGATGAGTTTGTCACCAAAGCCGCCTTGGCGCATGGCCTCCACCAGTTTCGGCAAGCCTGTCACATCGCCGATGAAATCCGGCACGGTTGCACCGTCGAAATCAGAGCCGAGCCCCACACTGTCCTCACCGGCAATCTGGATCATGTGATCGAGGTGGCGCACCATCACTTCTGGCGCGAGGCTGGAGCGCAACACACCATCACTTTGCAAAAAGTCGATGGCATAGTTCAGGCCCACCATGCCCTTGCTTTCGCCAATGGCGCGCAGTTGCGCGTCAGTAAGATTGCGTGAGGAAGGTGATAGGGCATGGGCGTTGGAATGCGTGGCAACAAGCGGCGCATTGCTCAGCTTGGCCACATCCCAAAAGCCTTTTTCAGTGATGTGTGAAAGGTCAAGCATGATGCGCTTGGCGTTGCAGGCCTTCACCAATGCGCGGCCCGCCTGCGTCAGCCCAGCTCCCGTGTCAGGCGTTGAGGGCCAGGCAAAAGGCACGCCCTCGCCAAAAATGTTGGGCCTGCTCCACACCGGCCCAATCGAACGCAGGCCTGCATCGTAAAGCCCATCAAGCTCTGCGAGGTCAGGGCCAATGGCCTCAGCCCCTTCGATGTGAAGAATGGCGGCAACCGCGCCCTCTTTCAGCGCTCTGCGAATCTCAGCCACACTCTTGCAAGGCCGGAATCCATGGTTTGGAACGGCACGCGCCAACTGTTGAAACAGCGCCACCATCTCGCCCGTAATCTGCCGCGCGCGGGCGTGGTCCACCGGCCCATAGGGTGGTGGATTGAGGGATTTGGGCAGGCTGCCAAGCGCAACATCGGGCGGCACAAAAACCGCAAAAAATCCACCCGCAAAGCCGCCATCATGCATGCGCGGCAGATCGAGTTGGCCGTCTTTCTCGCCATCGATGAAAGCAGAAACGGCTGTGGCAGCGTTATGTTTCTGCCACAGCCGGAAAAGAAGGTCGTTATGACCGTCGAAAACAGGTGTCACGCATCAACCCTTGGTGAAGAGCTGCTCAACGTGATCCCAGTTGATGAGGTTGTCGACAAAGGCTTCAAGATATTTCTGCCGCGCGTTGCGATAGTCGATGTAGTAGCTGTGTTCCCACACGTCCACACCAAGCACAGGCTGTGCGCCATGCATGAGCGGGTTTTCGCCATTGGGCGTTTTGGAGATGATCAACTTGCCGTCCTTCTTGGCCAGCCAGGCCCAGCCGGAGCCAAACTGCGTGACGCCCGCCTGAACGAAATCGGTGCGGAACTTGTCATAACCACCAAGATCAGAGTCGATGGCTTTATTCACCGCGCCCGGAATTTTCTTGCCGCCGCCAATCGGCTTCATACAGCTCCAGAAGTGGATGTGGTTATAATGCTGGCCCACATTGTTGATCAGGCCAGCGGTCTTGTCGGCAAAGGCCTTCTTGCAAATCTCTTCGATGGAAAGCGCGGCGAGCGGCGAATCCTTCAGCAGATTGTTGCCGTTGGTCACATAGGCCGCGTGATGCTTGTCGTGATGAAACTCCAGCGTTTCCTTGGACATATAGGGCCCAAGCGCGTCATAGGCATAAGGCAGGGCAGGAAGTTCGAGGGCCATTTTTATTCTCCATTGTTATATCCGACAGTTCTAGTCGGAATGTAAAACTGCTGCAAGCGCGCAGGGCCGGCAAAAAAGGAGATATGCCATTGCAGAAATGGTCTGGCGCAACGGTAGAATAGCTGCCAGGGGCACAGTTTCAGTGTCTGCTTCTCGCCTACATGTGGCGGATCAAACCTTCGCAAATAATCATCACGACCAGGCACGCCAGCCAATAGCCAGCATCAACCAATCGGGCATACTGCGATTTGCCGCTGAAGGTGCCGCCTGAAAATCCCAAAACGGCAAAGGCCACAGTGGCCAGGATCACTGTCCATAAAGCGCTGGAAACGGCGGTGACACCCACGAACCAGCTCATCAACAACAGGCCCAGGCCTTGCGATGCCATGGCAGCCGTGGGCATCTGATCGGACGAACCCATCTTGACGCCGGAACCCTCTGCCCATTTGATGCCAAAAAGTTTTGGCGAATACCACAGCCAGCCGAGCAAGAACGCCGCGACAGCACCCACAATCACAGCCAGCCAGCTTACCCCATTAAATATCTCGGACATTTTCCCCTCCACTTTTGTTTTATTGAGAGGAAGAGCTTACCACGTCGCCAAGGCTGCGTCTTTGGCTTGTTGTCGAACCTTAGAAGCAGAACATTACTCGCTGAGTCACCTCACACTCATCCGGCACGCAATAGTGGAACGCCCATCACCGCTTGTGCGAAGGCAAGGGCAGTTGCGGCAATGAAGGCAAGTGCCACCAAATAGACGACAAGGCGCGAACCGCTCAGCGCAGCGAGGGGCACGCCCTGTGCGGCATGCAGGCCAACAAAATGTGCCACGCGCAAATCGCCACCCGTTGTGCTCCAACCGATCAGCCCGAGCCCATGGGCGTCACTCATCTCGCCGCCCACCCAATGGCCATGCTGTGCCGCGAGATAGGCTCCCGCCGCCGTGCCCAGCGCCATGCCGAGCATGAGGCCCAGGCCAGCTGCCTCTGCCATTAACTCGCGCCCGCGGTGCTGCCACACGCGAAAGCCGATGAAGAAGGCTGTGAATGTGAGTGTGAGCGCGCCAATTCCCATCGCGCCATAAAATGCCTGGGCAAGCACGCTGCCGTCATTGAAATGCGAGGCTTCCGCGCGGGCGGCGCGAAAGGCGATGTAAACCACTTCCAGATATCCGGCTGCGATCATCGCCCAGGTCGCAACACGAATGTTGCGCGCGCTCCGCTGCGCTGCGGGCAGAAAACCAAGGGCAAAACTCACAGTGCCAAATTGCACGGCGAGCGAGAGAAAAAACTTCGCTGGCTTGTCCCACACATTGATGCCGTTGAATGTGCGGGCATCGACCAGCATCAGCGCAAGGCAGATTGCCATGCCCAGCGCCATGCCCAAGGTCGCTCGCCACAGGGCAGGGCTGCCACTGCGCATGCCCGCAATCAGGTTAGCGATGGGCGTATTGTGCCAGTTTGGTGATGTGATTGCGCTGCTCATGTCAGAACCTCATTCTTGCGAAGTGCCAGATTGGTGATGAAGAAGAGCAGCAGGCCAATTGGGCCGAACAGGAAGGTGAGGGGCAGCAACACGATGAGCGCCAATCGCGGCAAGCCCAGCCGCAATACCTCCGCTGTGATCCATCCGCCGATGAAGAGATCAAAGGCCAGATAGTGAACCCAGCCCGCCAAGGCGGCCCAGTGATCGGTAAACAGCTCTTGCACATGTGCGAGACTGTCAAAGCCGCCGGGTGCCTTGGCGAAGAAGAGGAGGATCAACATGGTGTAGAGCGCCGCAAGGGCGAGAGGCCAGGCGAGGCCCGCCAGCCGCACAAGCTGGGTTCGCCGCGTCACAGCGCCCGCTGCCAGAACTAGCCAACCCAGCATCGTTGCCATGCTGGCCACCGAAAACACTTGATCCGCTGACATCTCCGTCTCCCTAATCTTGACAATGTAAAAATAATGACACGAGAATCTTTCCGCTGTCAACTTATAATTTTACATTGTCAAGATTAACTTGGGAGCCTAAACCTGCAGCGTGGCCAAAACCTATCATCATGGCGATCTGCATGAGCAACTCCTCAATGCCGGGGAACTGGCCCTATCAGAAATGCCGGTGGAACAGGTGAGTCTGCGCGAAATTGCCCGCCGCGCTGGCGTCTCCCACGCCGCACCCAAGCATCATTTCCCTACCCTCGGCCATTTGCTCGGTGAAATCGCCGCGCGTGGCTTTCGCCGTTTCGTGGCGGCGCTGGATGAGGCCGCCAAGGCCGCACCAACGCAAACGCCGGAGGGGCGGCTGAAGGCCATGGGCCGGGCCTATCTGCATTTTGCCGAGCACAATGCCGCCGCTTATCAGCTCATGTTCGGCCAGCGCGAACTCATGGTGATGACGCCCAGCCTCGTCACTTCATCCTATGCCGCCTGGACGCAGATTGTGGATGCCGCCTCGTCCCTCGTCGGCCCGGCGCGTGGCCAGGCCGCAGCCCTGCACATCTGGTCATCCGTGCACGGATTATCTTTGCTCAAGCTCGCAGGCCGCGTTCCGCCGGACCTGCCATGGTCCAATCTTGAAGAGCAGCAAATGCAAATGCTGATGGCGGGAATGAGCGCTGAATGAATGATGTGGCAACTTTGGCCGCTCTTGGCGGCGTGGCGCTGGTGGCTGGCTTTGTTGATTCCATAGCGGGCGGCGGCGGCCTGCTCTGCCTGCCTGCTTTGCTGCTCGCGGGGCTGGACCCTGTGTCAGCACTGGCCACCAACAAGCTGCAAGGCACCTTCGGCACAGGCTCAGCCACCTATGCTTTCTGGAAGCGTGGAGCGCTGGATCCACGCCGCCATTTCATCAGTGTACTGACATGTTTTGTCGGCGCAGCACTTGGCGTAGCTGCGGTTGCCTATGCGCCCAAGCAATTGCTCAGCACCGCCTTGCCCCCTCTGCTCATCCTCATCGCGCTTTATTTCGCATTCGCCCCGCGTTTGAAGGATGAACCACACAAGCCTCGCCTGCCGCTGGCCACCTTCTCTTTCGGCTTCGCCCCCGTAATCGGCTTCTACGACGGCATCTTCGGCCCCGGCACAGGTTCCTTCTTCATGCTGGCGCTGACCACACTTTTCGGTTTAGGAATTGTTGAAGCCACTGGCCGCACCAAACTGTTCAATTTCACCTCCAACATCGCCGCGCTCTTGATGTTCATGCTCGGCGGCCACATCGTCTGGCTCACCGGGCTGGTAATGGGCGCAGGCCAGGTGATCGGCGCGCAGGTGGGCTCTCACATGGCGATCAACAACGGCGCGAAAATCATCCGCCCACTGCTGGTGGTAGTTTGCCTCGCCATGGCGGCGAAACTGTTGCTGTCGCGTTAAGCCACGCCCACGCCAAATAGTTTGCCAATGGAATAGGTGGCTGAAGCCGCAATTGCGCCGATTAATACCATGCGCGCACCGCCAAAAAATGCGTTGCGGCCGGAAAACAGGCTGAGCGCGGCACCAATCACAAAAAGCGCCACCGCGGCAATGCCCACCGCCACATAGAGCGCATTGTTCAAGTGCAGAATGAATGGCGCCAGCGGCAACGCTGCGCCGAAAGCGAACGAGACGAAAGACCAGAAGGCCGCGCCAAAGGGCGAGCCGAGATCCTCTGGGTTCAGCCCCAATTCTTCGCGCGCCAAGGTGTTCAACGCTTCTTCCTTGTTCTTCACCAAGGCCTTGGTGATCTTGCGCGCATCTTCCAGCGGCACGCCGCGCGCCGCATAAATCAGTGCCAGCTCTTCAGCCTCGGCCTCGGGGTAGTTTTCAATCTCGGCGCGCTCCAGCGAAATCTGGTGCTCGAACATCTCGCGCTGGGAACGCACCGAAATGAATTCGCCCGCCGCCATCGCAAAGGCCCCTGCGAGCAAGCCCGCAAAACCGGAGGTGAGAATAAGGCCGGAATTCTCTGCCGCGCCCGCAACGCCGAGAATGAGGCAGGTGTTGGAAACCAGCCCGTCATTCACGCCAAACACGGCGGCACGCAAGCTGCCGCCACCCGCACTGCGATGATGCGATTCCAATTTCCCCGGTTCGCGTGGCATCGGATGCGCAGCACTCACTACCGCGCCATTGTAAACCGAAAGCCCGCGCACCTTCATTGCCGCCAGCGCGGGCTTCATGGCTTTCACGCCGAATGTGCGCGTCAAGCTGGCAACGATGCGCGCCCGCGTGGAGGGCGTGAAGGCAGGCTCTTTACTTTTGACCATCAGCTTGGCCTGCGCTTCGCTTTCGGCCGCGAGTTTTGCAAACAACTCAGCCTTGGCCTTGTCTGGTTCCACCGCGGCGATTGCGCGCAGCAAGAACGCACCATTGCGCTCATCGCGCCAGTTGCTGATGTTCATCTAAGGCTCCTAAATTGACGCTTAGCGATCTGGTCTACCGCGCCATGCGCCAAGTAATATCACTTCTTGTCCCCACGCAGCCAAAGCGGCTTGGGGTGTTTCCAGTCGCAATCATAAGAAGTGCTTCCGACCAACTCGAAACTCTCAATTTGAGGGTCATTTGGAGTGAGATGAAATTCATATTCAAAACTTTGGTAACCATCTTCACCGCAAGCATCCGTAGCAAAATTCGAGGACAATGTGCCTGCGCGCTTTGTAGGCGCAATCCAACTGAAGAGCGACGAAATTCCAAACCCATGAGTTAAGTCTCCAAATGGAAGGGCTATCTCGGTTGCTTGGTCCTTCTCGATTCGAAACAGTCGCGCGCTACTGCCGATTCCGAAGCTGCAGTGCGCAATTACAAAGTAGTGGTTATCATCGATTTCGAAAAAAGTAAGGCCACTGTCCATTGGTTCGGATGATTGGCAGGTTTGCGTTATGAGTTTTCTTGCTGCCAGCGGAACGCTGGATAAGTCTGCTATTTCAATCGGTTCTCCGGGTTTGACGACGGGCCAATTAGGATCGCCAGCATGGGCGCGGGAAAAAATCAAAATAAGAAGGCAACCCGCAAGAGTGATGGTCGTCCACTTCATTGAAACGCCTGCAACCCTGTCTGTGCGCGCCCTAAGATCAGCGCATGCACATCGGCCGTGCCTTCATAGGTGTTCACGGTTTCGAGGTTCACCATGTGGCGGATCACGTGATACTCATCCGAGATGCCATTACCACCGTGCATGTCACGCGCGGCGCGGGCCACATCGAGAGATTTCAGGCAGTTGTTGCGCTTCATCAGCGAAATCGAAATCGGCGAAATCGAACCACGTTCCAACCCGCGCCCCAGCGCGAGGCAACCTTGCAGGCCTAGCGCGATCTCCGTCTGCATCTGTGCTAGTTTCATTTGCACAAGCTGCGTGGCCGCCAGCGGCTTGCCGAACATCTTGCGATCCAGCGTGTACTGCCGCGCACGATGCCAGCAATCTTCCGCCGCTCCCATCACACCCCAGGCAATGCCGAAGCGCGCCTTGTTCAAACAGGAGAACGGCCCGCTCAAACCCTTGGCCTTGGGCAGCAAAGCGCTCTCTGGCACTTCCACATTGTCGAGCACAATCTCGCCAGTGATCGACGCGCGCAGCGAAACCTTGCCTTTGATCTCGGGCGTGGAAAAGCCCTTGGCCCCACGCTCAACCACAAAACCGCGAATGTCGCCCGCATCGTCCTTGGCCCAGATGATGGCGATATGCGCGATGGGCGAATTGGTGATCCACATCTTGGCGCCGTTCAGCACGTAGCCACCCGAAACCTCCTTGGCGCGCGTCTTCATGCCGCCGGGGTCAGAGCCTGCATCTGGCTCTGTCAAACCAAAACAGCCGATGAGTTCAGCGGTGGCAAGCTTCGGCAGATATTTTTGCTTCTGCTCCTCGCTGCCCCATTCTTCGATTGGATGCATGACGAGGGAATTCTGCACACTCATCGCCGAGCGATAGCCTGAGTCCACGCGCTCGACTTCACGCGCCACAAGTCCGTAAGCCGTGTAGCCCAGGCCAGAGCCGCCATATTTTTCGGCCGTCATCATGCCGAGAAAGCCCATCTCGCCAAGCTCGCGCATGATCTCCACATCAAAACGCTCTTCGCGGAAGGCCATCTTGACGCGTGGCATCAGCTTGTCCTGCGCGAAAGCCCGCGCGGAATCACGGATCATTTTCTCTTCGTCAGAAAGCTGGCTTTCAAGATCCAGCGGGTCTTCCCAGTTGAAGTCAGCAGCCTTGGCCATTTTGTTCACTCACTTGATCAGCGCCGAAAGCGCCTTGAATTCTGGTGTGCCGGCTTTGCCCGCCAGCTCAAACACCGCCATTTCGAGATTGACGACTTGAACACCACTATGCCTGAGGCGCGAAAGGGCCAGATTAACAGAGTCTTGGTGCCTCGAACCCACGGCATCCGCCACCACAAAAACTTCAAATCCAGCGGCCTGCAGGTCAATCGCCGATTGCAGCACGCAAACATGCGCCTCCACCCCGCCGATCACCACCTGCTTGAAACCGCTATCCTCCATTTTCTTGAAATGGTTTTTGAGCTTTTCATCGCGCCAGGCCGAAAAGGCCAGTTTGTCAAAAATCATCGCATTCTTGTTTTCAATCTCTGGCACCGTGGGGCCGAGGCCCTTTGGATATTGCTCGGAGAAGATCATCGGCAGGTCAAGCTTTTCGGCAGCCTCGATCAGCGTCATACAATTGCTGACCACGCGCTCAGCCTCATGGATGACGGGCAGCAAACGCTCCTGCATGTCCACGATCAACAGGCAGGCTTTCGAGGCTTCCATCAGCATCAGGCTTTCCCTACGATTTTGAGGCCAAACGCATAAACTTCGGCCACTTCTTTGAGTCGGTCAAACCGCCCCGAAGCGCCGCCGTGGCCAGCCGTCATGATGGTCTTGAGCATCAGCAAGTTCTTGTCAGTTTTGGTGGCGCGCAATTTGGCCACCCATTTCGCAGGCTCCCAATAGGTCACGCGCGGATCAGTAAGCCCGCCAACGGCGAGAATGTTGGGATAGGCCTTGGCCGCCACATTGTCATAAGGCGAATAGGCCGCGATATTTTCATAAGCCTGCTTGCTTTCGATGGGATTGCCCCACTCCGGCCATTCCGGCGGCGTGAGCGGAAGCGTGTCATCCAGCATGGTGCCGAGCACATCCACGAAGGGAACTTCGGCAATGATGCCCTTGAAAAGCTCCGGCGCCATATTGGCGACAGCCCCCATCAACATGCCCCCGGCGCTGCCACCCTGCGCCACGATCTTGCCCTCTGAGGTGAAACCTTCCTTGATCAAATGCCGCGCGGCGGAAATGAAATCTTTGAAGGTGTTTTGCTTGTGCTCCAGCTTTCCGGTTTTATACCAGCGCCGCCCCTTTTCCTGCCCGCCGCGAATATGCGCAATGGCATAAACAAAACCGCGGTCCACCAGCGAGAGAATATTGCTGTTGAAACTGGCGGGCATGGAAAGCCCATAAGAGCCATAGCCATAGAGCCATAGCGGCGCCTTGCCATTAAGCTTGGTGGTGCGGCGGTAAAGCAGGGTTACGGGAATCTGCTCGCCATCATGTGCGGCGGCCAAAACGCGCCGCGCCACATAGAGCTTGGGATTGTGCCCGGAAGGAATTTCCTGTGTTTTGCGCAGCACGCGTTCGCGCGTTCGCATGTTGTAGTCAAACACTTGCGAGGGCGTGGTGGGCGATGAATAGGTGAAGCGCAGCATCTCAGTGTCAAACTCGCGCATCTCGCCAAAGCCCAGCGAATAAGCCTCTTCCTCAAACGCGATGCTGTGCTCTGCATCGGTTTTCAGGTCGCGGATCACAATACGGGGCAGAGCATTCTCGCGTTCGAGGCGCACCATGAAATGCTTGAACACGCCAAAGCCCACCAGAAAAATGCCGGGCCGATGCGGGACCACATCTTTCCAGTTTTTCAGCGAAGGATCAGCGAGCGGCGCTTCCACAATCTTGTAGTCTTCAGCACCACCAGCGTTGGTCTTGATCAGGAAGCGGTCTTCCCAGTGCTGCAGTTCGTATTCAATTTTCTCATCGCGTGAGACGACCATGCGCGGGCGTTGGTTCGGCTTGTCGGCATCGATCAGCCACACTTCCGAGCGCTCATGGTCATGCAGTGAAATCTTGATGAACTTTTCCGAGGCTGTCTCATCCACATCCGTGAACAGGCCGGTGTCTTTCTCATCATAAACCAGGATGTCGTCAGCCTGTTTGGTGCCCAGCACGTGGCGGAAGGTTTTCAACGGGCGGTGGTTTTCGTCTTGCAAAGTGTAGAAAAAGCTCTTGCCATCGGCCGCCCAAACCGCATCGCCCGATGTGTTCTTCAGGATGTCGCGCTTGTCCTTGTCGGTGCGCAAGTCACGCACCTTCATGGAGTAGAATTCAGATCCATTGTCATCATAGGACCAGGCCGCCACTTGCTGGTCTCGCGTGAAGGCAATGTCGCCAATATCGAAATAGCTCTTGCCCTTGGCCAGCGCGTTGCCGTCAAACAGCAGCTTCTTGCCTTTGCCATTTCGGTCCATGCGCCAATAGAGCGGATACTGCCCGCCCTTTTTGTAGCTCGAGTAGTAGAGCCACTCGCGGTCGGGTGCGGGAACCGAAGAGTCATCTTGCTTGATGCGGCCCTTCAACTCCGCAAACAACTTGCGTTGAAGCGGTTTGGTTCCGGCCATTTCAGAGTTGAAATAATCATTCTCGGCTTCGAGATAGGCGCGGATGTCTTTGGGCAATGCAGAGGGCTTGTGCATCACCTCTTGCCAGTTGGCGGCCTTCAGCCACTTGTAGTCATCGTGCTTTTCAAACCCGTGCCGGGTTTCAACCGTGGGCACGCGCTTGGGCGCTGGTGGGGCAGTCCGTTTTGTTTTTGTCATTTATTCCGGCTTGAAGTTGTGGGCCACAGCATTGAGGCCATGGCAATGTGGCGAAAGTTGCCCGCGCCATTCTGCATCAGTTTCCTTAGTCTTGGCCATTTTGTTTCTCTGAATGAGACAGCAGATTTACCTGCCGTTTACCATGCCTGCAACCTTTGTTGGTAACCAGTCTTCGCATGCGCGTGAATTAATCATATTTGAAGGCGTGTTAGGCTTTGTTCATCATGAACTGGTGGGTATGGGCGCATCGCAGATGCATGACGGAATGAACGAATTCGGCAATCAGGCCGAGGCTGGCACACAACGCCGCCCGGTGAATGCCGAGTCATTCCGTCGCCTCACAGCTTTGCTGAAGGCCCCAGTTGCTGCCGCGACCATAATTCCTCCCTTGCCGGATTTTGCCGCGCCGCCCCTAGTTGGCGCAGATGTGCAAGCCTTTCAAATTGACACTGAGCAGGTTGCAGAAGAACTGCCACATGAGGCAGCTGTCGCCGAAAATGCGCAGCAACCCGCTGAAGACGGGGCGGAGTTTCGCGCCCCATCCGTGGAGACAACAGCGCCAGCAGCGGAGGCCACGTCTGAGAGCGCAGTCGCTGCTCTTGATGTGGCCGAGGAAATGCCAGCTCAGTTGGAATATGTCCCCCAAGAGGCGGTGGCACGGGCTTTTGCCGAAACCCCACTACTGGGCGATGCTCCTCCGAATGTGGAATTTCAAGTGGAGACCGCGCCGGAAGTTCAAGAGCCCAACGCGGCCCATTCCGAGCACAAAGAATTTGCCGATGGTGAGCCAGAGCAGGCTGAGGCGCCAGTTGCGATTGTGCCCGAACCGGAATTTGAAACTGTGCCAGAAGTTGAGGCCAAGCCCACCGCTCCGGCTATTGATGAAATCCAGCCTGCGCCTGTCATCCTTGCTGCAGTGAAAACCGAAAGTGCGACGGCTCGTCGTCTCCGGCAGAAGGCCGCTGATGACTTTTCAAACATTCTGCCGCCCGCGTTGCAAAATAAGCCCGCGCCGCAGATCAAGCAGACTCCGCAACAGGAAGCCGAAAGCGCGGAGTTGGCGCAGTCTCTGATGGACATGATGGCCGCCAGCGCCAGCGGCGGCCAGCCGCAGGAGCGAGCCCTGGCAGCAGACACCTTACTGCGCCTATTGCCGCGCCTGCCAGCGCGCACCCGCACCACCCTGGCCGAACGCCTGGCCATGATGGATGCACCTCCACCCTTCCTCGTGGCCAAACTATTGGCCGACAATGACCTCTCGATTTGTGGGCCGCTGTTGGAAGATTGCATGCATATTTCCGATGAGGATCTACTGCAGCTCATCGACTCTCGTAACCCGGACAAGCGCCGCCTGATCGCGCGCCGCCGCCGCATATCGCGCCCGGTATCGGAAGCGCTGGCCGCAACGGGAGATACCTCGGCCCTGCTTACACTTGTGCGCAACCAGGGCGCGGAGATTGCACAGGAAGGCTTTGCACTGCTTTCTGAGGCGGCAATGAACAATGCGGAGCTGTTGCCACCACTCTGCACCAGGCAGGATTTGCCTGTGCATTTGGCCTTTGAACTCTTCTGGTTTGCACCCGCGCAACTGCGCCGTTATTTGCTGAGCCGCTTCCTGACTGACTCCGAAAACCTCACCAAGATCCTGAAGATCACCATGGATTCCCATGGTGAAGATCAGGCGCCATCACCTGGCATAGATGTTGAAGCTGTAGGTCATGCCTTTCTGATCTTCATGTCGGACGGTGCAACCGTGGCCGAGCGCGATGAACAGATTTCAATTCTCGCCGGCGCTGCCAAGGTGAAACCTGCAACGGTGGAGCGCATCTTCGAGGATGATCAGGGTGAGCCGTTGATGGCCTTGTTGAAAGTGCTTGGCGTTCCGCGCTCTATGCTGGAAGCAGAGATGCACCAGTTCACCTCGAGCGCGCATCACCTGATTGATCCTTCGCGCAATCTCTCCGAGGTGCAGGCCGTGTTCGATCAGCTCTCGTTCACCAAGGCGCGCATCCTGTTGACCTATTGGGATTGGGCGACCACGAAAAGCGGGCCCTACGCCGCCGCCAATTAGATCAACCTGACTTTGCTTTGCAAAGTCATTCCGACTAGGCGCTGCCACAATCGTTAATGCTTTCTAAAATTTTTCTCTGCTGACTCTTGCGGATCAGGAATCGCGGATTCATACACAACACATCGCGAATGCAGGGGCGATTCGCGGGTTGGGGACGGCGATGATTAACAAGGCGGAATGTGGCGCTTTTCGTGCACAATTGGTTGTGCCGGAGCATCGGCAACTGTTCGATTACTGGCTGGAATGCTGCGCGGGCCGCAACATGCCATGCCGTAACGACATCCTGCCAGCCAAGATGGTGAAGCTGCTGCCAGGCATCTGCCTGATTGATGTTTCAGAGGATCTTGGCGCCAGCACAGTGCGCCTTGCGGGAACACGGCTGCGCGAAATTCATGACCGTGAAATCACGGGCCAAACCATCGAATCCCTCGATTGGGGAGAGAAACGCGACTACTGGCTGGCCGCCTATCGCCGCACTGTGGAGCAGGCTTTGCCCACACAGGGGGTTCTGAAAGGGCCGCGTGTTCACAAGGAACATATGGTGCAATATTGGCTGCGCTTGCCATTGAGCCGCGTTGACGATGGCCGCGCCAGCATGGTTTTGGGCTATGATTATTTCGTGCCCGCCACTTTGCATCACGCGCGCGAACTGCAAATCGCCTGACATTGCATTGAATTGCGTGAGCTAAAAATTCCTATTGACTCCGATCCGAAAGTAGGAATATAAAGTTTCCTAGAAAGGGAAACTTTATGGATAGCTCTTCTGCCTACAACACCACCGCCTCTGAAAGCCCGCTGCTGCGCCTCTTTCAGCGCAAGGACGCCAAGGGGAAATCCTACATCAATGCCCAGCAATTTGCGGCCGGTGAAAAACTGCGGGCCGACTATGAGCGCGCTCACCTCAGCGCCCGGGTGGTGAGTGCCTATGCAGAATCAGCCGGCTCTGGCGGCCGCCACTGGCAGATGAGTGACAATGCGCTGGAAAAGACCAGTCTGGGAACCCTGGCCGCGCGTGACAGGCTGCACACCGCCTTTGCTGCAGTGGGGCCAGAGCTTTCAGGCATCCTGTATCAGGTTTGCTGTTTGGCTTCGGGCTTTGAAATGGCGGAAGCGGCCCTGAACTTGCCGGTGAGAAGCGGCAAGGCCGTTTTGGCTTTGGCCCTGACACGCCTTGCAAGGCACTATGGCATTGCAAAGCCGCACAGGCCGAAAGCGCCTTCAATCGCCAATTGGGCCATGGATGACTATCGACCTTGCATGCAATCGAGCGCGGAGGTGGCTTAGTGGATCGCCGCCGCCGCATCACCCTTGATGCGTCTGATCATGGACGCCACACCATTGGAGCGCTGTGGCGTGAGATGCTCTTTCAGGCCCAGTTTCTCGAATTGGCCCTGCGCGTCATAATCCACAATCTCTTGCACGGTGAGCGGCGCGAACATCAGGAACACCACGGCGATGAGGCCTTTGACGATGAGGGCATCACTGTCGCCCACCAGCTTGAGCTGCTTGCCCTTCGGCCCACCAACAACTGTGCTGTGGATCCACACCTGGCTGGCGCAACCGGAAACCTTGGTGGCGGCCGTTTTCAAGGCCTCATTCATTGGCGGCAGCGCGCGGCCAAGCTCGATCACGTGACGATAACGGTCTTCCCAGTCGTCAATGAAGTCAAAATCCGAAATGAGGTCGGCAAGCGTTTCAACCATGGTGGGGAGATAGGCGGGCTTTCACGGGAAAACAATGCTTTACTCATTCGTGCGTCATTCCGGCGAAAGAGGGTCCAACGTCAATGTGGAGCGACCGGGTTATTCCGCCGTCCCATGCAGCAAATCCTCGATGCTCTTGGGCTTGCTGTCGTTCATGGTGGCGAGGCGCAATTGCGGTTTGGCCTTTCCCGGTGCTGGCGGAAGCGGCAGTGCAGCGGTTTGTGTGGGCTCTCCCGCCGCGTGCGGGTTGGCCCATTCATAGATCAGGCGCGCGCCATAACGGGCCTTGCCCTCGAGCGTGGCGGCCAGATATTGCCCAGCCACGCAGGCCTGGGGGCGGCGTTCGCAGAAACCCTTGAAATCGGCCACCGTGTCGGCAGCGGCGGTGATGGCGGCGAAGCTGGAAGATTGCAACGAGGCTTGACCGCCATCGCCCGGTTGGGGCGGCGGCGAGGGCAGGGCGAAAAGCACCACCCCAACAACCACGGCTTTGCGTATCAGTCCCATCTTCCTTGCGCGGTTCTCGCACTAGAGCGTTTTGACTTTTCATGGAAAAGTCAGGTTGATCTTGTTATTCGCAAACCCAGACTTAGCACCGCCACCTTCATGCCCATGTTAAGCGCCGCGCGAATTTGAAAAATGCGGTTAGCGGCCTGTTAACTTTGGGCGGGCAAATTAACTTTGATATTCGGGGGTGTTGCGTGGCGCGTGTAAAAGACGTTCTGGACGATGATGAGTGGAAGATAAAGCCGCTCTCGCTCTTGCTGGCCAGCTGTGCCGGCATTCTGGGCGTCATGATCATCGTCAATGCGCTGGGCCAGCACAAGGGCCAGGTGATCGCCACAGGAGCGCCCGCTGGCAATGGCGTGCAGCAGGCCAACGCCACGCCACAACAGGCCACCCAGACCATCGTTCTCAAGTATGATCCAATGATTGAAGACGTGCAGCGTGAATTGCTTGCCGTTGGCATCTACAAGGGCGCGGTAGACGGCGTGAATGGGCTTCGCACCAAGCAGGCGATCCAAGCTTATCAACAATTGAACGGCCTGCCCGCCACCGGCGAAGCCAGCGATGATTTGGTGAACAGCATTCGCTTCACCCGCAAAGTGCAGCAAGCGGCGCAATTTACCGGCTCTCTGGGCGAGGCGGGAACGTCCGTTTCGGCGGCCTCCACGCCAGTAGCCAAGGCAGCGCCTGCGCCCGTTCCGCAAGTGGCGGCGGCCCCGCAAATCGATGCCAATATCAAGAAGGCGCAAGTGGCGCTTGCGGGCCTTGGCTATGAGATTTCCAAGCTTGATGGCGCCGTGAACGAAGAAACGCGCGCCGCGATTCTCAAATATGAGATGGACAATGGCCTGGACATGAACGGCAAGGTTGATGCCGCGCTGCTGCAGGCGCTGAAGGTGAAATAGTTATCCATCCTCCCTCCCCTGCCTGCAGGGGAGGGCAGGGTGGGGTTGGTCCAGCATACTCTTCGGCCAGACCGGAGTGTGTTGAACCAACCCCACCCGTCTCGTGCGTGCCGCACGATCCACCCTCCCCTCGTGCGAGGGGAGGGAGACCCCCAAAAACAAAAACCGCCGGGTTGCCCCAGCGGTTTTCAAATTTCAATCTGCGGAATGATTAGAACGCAGCGCCTTGCGAAGGGGCGCCGAAGCGCTTGGGCTTTTCAATCTTCTTTGGCGGAGGCAGCAAGCCTTCGCGCTGCATCTTCTTGCGGGCCAACTTGCGTGCGCGGCGCACGGCTTCAGCCTGTTCGCGGGCCTTCTTCTCCGACGGCTTTTCAAAAGCGCCACGGAGCTTCATTTCACGGAAGATGCCTTCACGCTGCATCTTCTTTTTGAGAACTTTCAGGGCCTGATCGACATTGTTGTCACGAACGATTACTTGCAAGCGAACCTCGAGTTTTAAAAGTGTTAAAAGGGCAAAAGGGGCCATATCGGGCCCCAAGGTGGGCGCGTCCTAACACAGGACGAGGGCCGCGGCAAGGTGGATTCTTAAGACATTGGATTGGGGGCTCGACTCCTCCACATCGTCATGGCCCGCTTCACGCGGGCCATCCATGGGTCGCCCGCGTGAAGCGGGCGATGACGGGAGTTGATGGCGGCCTAGGCTCGCGGTCGCACCTTATTGAAGTGGCCCATTTTCCGGCCCGCGCGGGCTTGCGCCTTGCCGTAGAGATGCAGGCCCACATCCGGTTGTGCGGCCAGAACCTGCCAGTTTCCGGCCTCGTCGCCCAAGAGATTGGTCATCACCACATTGGAATGCCGAGCAGTTGAGCCCAAGGGCCAACCCGCCACGGCGCGCATATGCTGTTCAAACTGGCTCACGAGGCAGGCATCCATCGTCCAATGACCAGAATTGTGCACGCGCGGCGCGATTTCGTTCACGTAAAGCACTTCCTTGCCCACGAAGAATTCAACGCCCATCACGCCCACATAGTCCAGCGCCTCGGCCATGCGTTGCGCGATATAGACGGCCTCGATGGCGAGGGAATGCTCGATCGCGGCCGGCACAGTGGAGGTGTGCAGGATGTGATTGCGGTGCACATTTTCGGTAGGCTCGTAGGCCGCGAAATGCCCATCTGCCCCGCGCGCGCAAATGACGGAAATTTCCTTTTCGAAATTGACGAAGCTTTCGAGAATGGAGGGCTGGTTCTTCATCGCCGCCCAAGCGGGCACAATATCGGCTGATGTCATCAGCTTGGCCTGGCCCTTGCCATCATATCCCATGCGCGTGGTTTTCAGCACAGCGGGCAAGCCCACTTCGGCCACCGCCTTTTTCAGATCTTCATGTGAATTGACTGCGCGAAATTCCGCCGTCATCGCACCCAGCTCGCGCGCCAGTGATTTTTCCTTGAGGCGATCCTGCGCCACGCGCAAGGCCTTGGCGCCGGGGCGCACAGGTTTCAGTTTTTCGAGAAAGGCGACAGCCTTCACCGGCACATTTTCAAATTCGTACGTGATGGCATCAACCTCAGCAGCAAATTCCAGCAAGGCATTTTGATCCGTGTACTGAGCAACGATGTGTGACGCCGCCACTTGAAAGGCCGGGCTGTCATGCTCTGGCGCGAAGATGCGCGAATTCAGGCCAAGGTGTGCGGCAGCCAGCGCCAGCATGCGGGCCAGTTGCCCGCCGCCCAATATGCCGATGGTGGAACCGGGAGGAAGAGCGGCCATCAGGCCTCATCCTTGGGCGCGGCAGCAACAGAGGCGGTTTGCTTCTCATTCCACGCCTCAACGCGCTTGGCCAGCGTCTCATCCTGCAAGGCCAGCACGCGCGCGGCCAGCAATGCGGCATTGATCGCACCCGGCTTGCCGATGGCGAGGGTTCCCACCGGAATGCCACCCGGCATCTGCACAATCGACAGGAGTGAATCCTGCCCGCTCAACGCCTTTGATTCCACGGGCACGCCAAAAACGGGCAGGGTGGTGAGTGAGGCTGTCATGCCGGGCAAGTGTGCTGCCCCGCCAGCACCCGCAATGATCACCTTGAAGCCCGCCTTCTTGGCGCCCTTCGCGAAATCGAACATCCGCTCCGGCGTGCGGTGGGCTGAAACGATTTTACTCTCGTAAGCAACGCCCAGCGCTTCCAGCGTTTCGGCGGCGTGTTTCATCGTGGCCCAATCTGATTGGCTGCCCATGATGATGGCGACTTCTGGTTTCAAGGTGATGTCTTTCTCAGGCGATAATATCAGGGATCAGCATGTTTTCGATTTGCGCGATCATGTCTTTGAGGCCCAATTTCATTTTTTTCAAGCGCTGCAGTTGCAGGGTATCGGCCGTGCCCTTCTCCTTCAGCGCTTCAATGGCGACATCCAGATCGCGGTGCTGATGATAAAGGTTCTGCAGCTTGGCGCGCAGTTGAACTTCCTGCAGCTTGTCCATCACGATGCATTAACCTCTTGGCGGGTGGGATTTCAATTTTATCCCTATTCGCATGCCAGGCAATCGACAAGAGGGGATTTCTGTGTCATCATTCTGTTGCGGAAATGTGCCGCGCATTGCTTGAGTTTCAATGACCGCACAGGGAGATTGGAATGAGCCTAAAAACCCACCTTCAGGAACTGATTGGCAAACACCAGGCTTTGGAAAAAGAGCTGGCGGATGCCGCGGCCCATCCGGCCACAACAGATTCAGAACTGGCGGAAATCAAGCGAAGAAAACTGCGGGTGAAGGACGAAATCAGCCGCATCGAGAAGGATTTGGCTCAGGCGGCCTGATCTAGACTTTCGGCTGAATCAAATCCCAGCGGTTGCCGTAGAGGTCTTCAAATACGGCAACCGTGCCATAGGCTTCGTGGCGTGGCGCTTCCAAAAACTGCACGCCATGGGCTTTCATTTTAGTTTCGTCGCGAACAAAATCATTGGTGTGAAGAAAGAAGGCCACGCGCCCACCGGCGGCCTTGCCGATGGCTGCGGCCTGCGTGGCATCGGCCGCCATGGCCAAAAGGAATCGCGCGCCTGATTCTGTATCCGGGCCCATCACCACCCAGCGCCTGCCGCCGCCCATGTTGGTATCTTCAAACAGCCGAAAGCCCAGCGCCGCCTTGAACCACGCGATGGCTTCATCATAGTCGCGCACCAGATAGGTGATGAAGGCAATGTGTTTGTGCATGAGGAATGGCCGAGGTTGCGGGCCAAGCCTCTAGCACCTATATACACTCTTGGCGATGCTGCCCGGCGCGTGATGGAACTCTTAATTCCCAGGGCCTATAAACGATTAACTCGGGAGCTGTCCCTGTGCCGGACCGTGGTCTGGTGCAAACGGCGCCCACCTACGCAAGTAGGGACCAGGGATCGTTGGTTCCCACGACCTATGGTGGCTCGCCACCTTCTCTCAATCCGAAATAGAAAGGCCCGCTTAACGCGGGCCTTTTCGCAATGAATGTCTTTGGAACAGCCTGATTTGTAATGTGAACATCAGGTGTTCAAGAAAGCTGTTCCGAGATCAAATTGCAGGAGCAGGCGTTTTGAATCAATCAAAACACATCTTGTCCTAGTATTTTTTCATCATCATGTGATGCATCATTTTGTGGTGCATTTTGTGATGCATCATCATGCCGTCCATGCATTTGTGATGTTTCATCATCATGCACTTCTTGTGCATCATCATGCCGTGATGCTTCATCATCATGGCGGCGCTGGCAGGTGCAGTCAGCGCGCTGCCGCCAATGGCCAATGCAGCAACTGCAGCCATAATTTTAAAAGTGTTCTTCATGGTGATTTCTCCGGAGGAAGAGTGGTCAGGACGACCGCCCATGAAACAACAATCCCATGCAATTGTGTTGATTTGCCATTCACAGCCGCGTGAAACACGAAACCGTGATTGGTGATGAGTTCAGGTGAACAGCGCCGCGCTATTCCGCTATCGCTTTGGCCAGTGTTTCAAGGCGCTGGGCTGCACGGTCGAGATGCGTGGTGAGATTGGTCTCGAGTGTCTTGAGCTGCGTCTGCGCCACATTGCGGCTTTCGCGTAGGCCTTGCACCTGATCTTCCAGCGCTTCGATTTTTTGAATCGCTTCGCTCAAGCGATCGGCCACCATAAGGCCGCTCATCACCAGCAAGCGAATATCGCCGATCGAGCCCACGCTTTGCTTGATGCGCGTGACTTCTGCATCGAGCAATTGCGCCAGCTCACGCAGGTGGTCTTCCTCACCATCCGGGCATTGCATTGTATACGGGCGTTCAGCGACCGTGACGACAACGTTGGCCATGGTCTATGCTCCGCTGTTGGAATGGAGCACGGAGCGGATGCGCCCCATCGCGGTGTCGATCTTGCCCGCGGCTTGCTTGGAGGTATCTACCAATTCAGCTGCTTTTTGGCGCACCTGATTGAGCTGATCTTGCAGCTTGAGGTGATCGCGTTGCACAACATCAGCACCGCTGGCTGCCGCTTTCAGGCGGCGGGTGTCTTCAACATGCGCTTGCGTTACAGTTTCAAACTGTCCCAGTGCCCGCTCGAAACGCGCGAAGGCGGCATCAAGTTTATTGATCTCAGTCATCTTGTCCCTGTCCCTGCAGTCCCGTCCAACAAGGTGCAATTTCCCTTTTAGCACATAAACTTGGGCGACATAACTGATTCGTTAGTCACGCAAAACCGTATAAGTGAGGCAGACTACTCAGGATTGACTCGGGCTGTCCGGCTGATATGGAGTTTGGACCAGCCAAGCCACCCGTTCCCTCAGAGGACTTTTCATGACCGACTCAACCGCCGTTTCGCCGCGCCAGATGGCCAATGCCATTCGCGCCCTTTCCATGGATGCGGTGCAAAAGGCCAATTCCGGCCATCCGGGCCTGCCCATGGGCTGTGCCGATGCTGCGACCGCGTTGTTTTCGGAAGTCTTGAAGTTTGATGCCTCGGCCCCACACTGGCCCGACCGCGACCGTTTCGTGCTCTCGGCCGGCCACGGCTCCATGCTGCTTTATTCGCTGCTGCACCTCACCGGCTATGCCGACATGACGATCGACCAAATCAAGAATTTCCGCCAGTGGGGCTCGAAAACCGCTGGCCATCCGGAATATGGCCACGCCACCGGCATTGAAACCACCACCGGCCCCTTGGGCCAGGGCATTGCCAATTCTGTCGGCATGGCCATGGCCGAGCGCCATCTCAATGCCCGCTTCGGCGACGAGCTGGTGAACCACAAGACCTACGTGCTGGTGGGCGATGGCTGCCTGATGGAAGGCATTTCGCAGGAAGCGCTGGCGCTGGCCGGGCATCTGAAGCTCAAGAACCTGATTGTGTTGTGGGATGACAATGGCATCACCATTGACGGCAAGGTGGGCATGTCGGACTCCACTGACCAGTTGCAGCGCTTCGCCGCTTCTGGCTGGGCCACTACGCGTGTGGATGGCATGGACCAGGCCGCCGTTCTTGCAGCCTTGCAGGCCGCGCAAAGCGCTGATCGCCCTTCGCTGATCGCCTGCAAGACGATCATTGGCTTCGGCGCGCCCAACAAGCAGGGCACCAATGGCGTGCATGGCTCACCGCTTGGCCCCGACGAAATCGCCAAGGCGCGCGAAATCCTGGGCTGGCCCTATCCGCCCTTCGTGGTGCCGAATGAAATCATCTCCGCCTGGCGCGCTGTGGGCGCCCGCGGCAAGAGCACGCGCGAGGCTTGGGAAGGCCGTTTGAAGGCCCACCCCAAGCGCGCCGAGTTTGAGCGCATTATGGCGGCCAAGCTGCCGGACAATCTTGATGCGGTGATTGCGGAATACAAGAAGACGCTGGCCGCCAACCCGCCTTGGATTGCCACGCGCGCCTCATCGCAGAACGCGCTGAATGTGATCAACCCGGTGGTTACAGAAGCCGTGGGCGGCTCGGCCGATCTCACCCATTCCAACAACACCAACTCGAAAGACCAGAAAACCTTCTCGCCCTTCGACTACGGCGGCTCCTACGTCTACTACGGCATCCGCGAACATGGCATGGCTGCGGCCATCAATGGTATGGCGCTGCATGGCGGCGTGGTGCCCTATGGCGGCACCTTCTTCTGCTTTACCGATTACTGCCGCCCGAGCATCCGCCTGGCTGCCCTCATGGGCATCCGCTCCATCTTCGTGATGACGCATGACTCGATTGGCCTGGGCGAAGATGGCCCCACGCATCAACCAGTGGAACATCTCGCTGCCATGCGCGTGATTCCCAATCTGGTCACGCTGCGCCCCTGTGATGCCACAGAGGCGGTGGAATGCTGGCAGATCGCCATGGAAGCGCAGAAGCAGCCGCATATCCTGGTGCTCACCCGCCAGAAGCTGAAGCCTGCCCGCCTCAAGTACTCGGCCAAGAATCTCTGTGCGCTGGGCGCTTATGAGGTGGCCCCTCCAGCCAAAAAGGCCAAGGCCGTGATCTTCGCTTCAGGTTCTGAAGTGGAAATCGCAATCGCCGCCAAGGCCGAACTCGACAAGAAGGGCACGCCCACCCGCGTGGTCTCCGTGCCGTCGATGGAACTCTTCGAAAAGCAATCTAAGGCCTATAAGGCCAAGGTGCTGGGTGAAGAAAAAATCCGCATCGCTGTTGAAGCGGGCGTTAAAACCGGCTGGGAAAAATTCATCGGCGAAAAGGGTCACTTCATCGGCATGACAGGCTTTGGCGCGAGTGCGCCGGCTGAGATCTTGTACGAGAAGTTTGGGATTACGGCGAAAGCGGTGGTGAAGGCGGCGGGGAAGTAGGACCACAAAGTTAAAGGATTTCGACAGCGGGGTGGGTTGTGCTCGGTTCCCGTTCCGCAGCATACCACTCTGCTGTAGTGAAAGTGACGATCTTGTCATCTGTCCTGGTGTAATCACTGATATGCAGGTTCGTCGTTAGCTTTGGTTTCCCGTAGTAGTACCATTCCCAACGAACGCGCTTTGCATTTTCGATCCGGAAGTGTGCGGCATTGCAGCCCACCCCACCTGGTTCCCAGATTGTGAGTCTCTCCTCCTCATTGAATGTCAAAATTAGCGCATTCTCATCGAGCGTCTTGCAGGAAACGATTCTATGCCAATTGTCGTAGGGGCGCCCGAACCATTGGCCCCAGAAACGCAATGAGCCACTCTTAATGTTGGGCAGGGCATCATTAATTTCGGCAACGATTTCGTTTAAGGTGGTCATCTCACCCCAACCGCAATCTTCACCTTCAGCGCGCGCATCACAGCAGCAATCGTTTCAAATCTCGGCTTAGCGCCAGGGGCCAGTGCTTTATAGAGGCTCTCGCGGCCGAGCCCCGAATCCTTCGCCACTTGCGCCATGCCGCGCGCCTTGGCGACATCGCCCAAGGCTTTCAGCAATACATCAGGGTTTTCATCCTGCGCGGCCTCTGAGAGATAGGCAGCAATCACCTTTTCATTGTCGAGATAGTCTGCCGCATTGAATGTAGAATAGGTGACTCTTGATTTCTGTTTCATTGCAAACTTCCTTTCAGTTCCCGCGCCAATTCCTTGGCGCGTTTGATGTCCCGCTTTTGACTGGCCTTGCTGCCACCGCACAGCAACACGTAGATGGCCCCACCACGCCGGATGAAATAAACACGGTAACCAGGGCCGTGATGGATGCGCATTTCTGAAACGCCTTCGCCAACAGGCTCGCAGTCTCCGAAATTTCCAAGTTCAGCACTGGAAATCCGCCGCAAAATATGAGCCTTGGCCACATCGTCAGTGAGTGCGCGAAGCCAAGCCGCAAACACTGATGATTGGATCAGAGTATTCATTGCAAAATGATGTATCCAATTGGATACGAAAAGTCAAGGGTGATGAGGGAGTCTCAAGCCTTCTTCAAAAACTCAGTCCGCAGCACCAGGCCTTTCACCTTCTCATGCCGGCAATCCACTTCCTCGGTATTGCCCGTCAGGCGGATGCCCTTGATCATCGTGCCGCGCTTCAGCGTCACATTGGCACCCTTCACCTTTAAATCCTTGATGAGGGTGACGTTGTCGCCGTCTTTCAATTCATTGCCATTGGAATCGCGCACTGTGTCGGTCATGTCATTCTCCCGTTGACGCGGCCTATGACTCTTTCACGCCCTTTCCGCAAGCCGCTTGCCCTGAAACGCGGCTTGATGTACGCCCCTCACAAAATCAAATCAGGAGCCTTCCATGCCCGCATTCCGCACCCTTGATGATGTCAATGTTTCCGGCAAACGCGTTGTGATCCGCCTCGATCTCAACGTGCCGATGGAGAATGGCGTGGTGACCGACACCACCCGCATTGACCGCGTTGTGCCCACGTTGAAGGAATTGCTGGCAAAGGGTGCCGCCGTGATCGTACTGGCGCATTTTGACCGTCCCAAAGGCAAGGTGATCCCCGAAATGTCATTGAAACCTGTGGCCCCCGCACTGGAAAAGGCATTGGGTCACAAGGTGCAGTTCGTTTTCACCGACTGGCAGACAGCACCGCAAATCACCGCCAAGCCCGGCGATGTAATCCTGATGGAAAACACTCGCTATCACGCTGGCGAAGAAAAGAATGATGCAGGCTTTGCCAAGATGTTGGGCGGGTTGGGCGACATTTTCGTGAATGATGCCTTCTCGGCTGCGCACCGCGCGCATTCTTCCACCGAAGGCATTGCCAAAGTGATCCCTGCTTATGCCGGCCGTGCCATGCAGGCGGAGTTGGACGCGCTTACCAAGGCGCTGGAACAGCCCAAGCGCCCGGTGATCGCCATCGTTGGCGGTGCCAAGGTTTCCACAAAGCTCGACTTGCTCAGCAACATGATGTCCAAAGTGGACGCTCTCGTCATCGGCGGCGCCATGGCTAACACGTTCTTGTTTGCGCAAGGCCATGAAGTGGGCAAGTCGCTGGTGGAAAAAGACCTTGCAGAGACCGCACGCAAGATCATGGCCGATGCGGCCAAGGGCAGTTGCGCCATCATCCTGCCGGTGGATGGCATTGTGGCCAAGGAATTCAAGGCCCATGCAGCCTCGCATGACTACGGCGTGGATGCGCTGCCCGCTGATGGAATGATGCTGGATATCGGCCCCATGTCGGTGGACAAGGTGAAAGCCGCCATCGATGGCGCTCACACGTTGTTGTGGAACGGCCCCTTCGGTGCCTTTGAAATCGCCCCCTTCGACAAGGCCACCGTTGAAGTGGCACAATATGCCGCGGCACGCACCAAGGCTGGCAAGCTGATCAGCGTAGCAGGCGGTGGTGATACCGTGTCAGCCCTGAATCACGCTGGCGTGGCTGATGACTTCACCTATATCTCCACGGCCGGCGGCGCTTTCCTCGAATGGCTCGAAGGCAAGGACTTGCCAGGCGTGGCGGCGCTGAAGAAGTAATCGTGGCCCGCTACTTCCTCTTTGCCCCGAAAGACCTGCCCGCAAGCGATGTGATCGCCTGCGCTACGGCAGCAAGTGCTGCGGGCGATTGCGCCTCCATCGTGGTGCATGAAAACGCAAGGATCGAAGACGTGCAGGCCCTGCAGGCGCTTGGCCTTGCCGTGTTGATGGCGGATGTTGAGCCGCGCATTGTCTCGCGCCTGAGGGCCGACGGCCTGCACGTGACAACGACGGAACACAATCTGCTCGATCTCCGCATGTCGCTGCCAAAAGACACGATGGTTGGCCTTGATTGCGGCACCTCGCGCCATGCGGCCATGGAGGCTTCAGAGCAGGGAGCGGATTATTTGGGCTTTCGCCAGAAAGCACAAATCACTGGCGAGCCACTAGTGAAATGGTGGAATGATCTTGCAGCCATTCCGGCAGTTCCGCTGGATGCAGCCAACGCAAGCGAAGCCACAATTCTGGCGCAACATTCCGATTTCATCCGCCCGAGCGACGACATGTGGCAGAGTCCTTCTGCCGCGCATCGCATCATCACGGAACTGAATGAAAAGCTGAAATGAACCGTTTCTCTGCGCTCTTCTTGCTAAGTCTTGCACTTTCCGCTCCGGCATTCTCCGCCGCCCCGCCGCCTGCCAGCTTTGAGGAGGCGATCGCGCTCTATCAGGATGGCAACTATATTGAGGCCAAGAAGATCGCCGACAATTGGGCCGAGAAACAGGATCCGCGCGCCTATGTGATGCTGGGCACAATGTTCCAGAAGGGCCTTGGCCTCGAGGTGGATTTGAAGCAGGCGCAGGTGTGGTACCAGAAGGGCGCTGAAAAGGGCGACACGGAATCTGAACTGGCCTTAGGCATGCTCTATCTGACAGGCACGGCGCAAAAACCTGATCCCGTGGAGGGCGCGCCCTGGCTGCAGAAGGCCGCTGACGCTGGGAATGTGAAGGCCCAACTCAATCTTGGCCTATATTACACCGGCATCTATGGCACACAGGCCGATTGGCCCAATGCCGCCAAGTGGTTCAAGGCAGCAGCCGACAAGGGCTATCCACGCGCGCAATACAATCTTGCCTTGCTGCATGTGGATGGCAAGGCGGTGGAGAAAGACGCTGTGAGAGCCGCAGACCTGTTCTCGAAAGCCGCCGTGCAGGGCATGCCCGAAGCTGCTCTCGAATATGGCGTGATGGTTTACCGTGGCGAGGGCGTGCAGAAGGATGAGGCGCTCGGCGCCAAGTGGCTGCTGATCGCGGCCCAACACGGCAATGCCGTGGCGCAAAACCGCATTGCCCGCATTTTGGCCATCGGCGTGCCCGGCGTGCGCCAGGATGTGATCGAAGCAATGAAATGGAACATTCTGGCCAAGAAGGGCGGCCGTGGCGACCAGGAGCTGGATGACGCGGCCTCTAAGGCTGATCCGGGCATGTTGAAAGATGCAGAAACCCGCGCCGCCGCCTTCAAGCCATTGCCTGACCCGACGGCGAATTAGACAATCGGCATTTGGCCTGCTAAGCGCACCAAACAATTTTGGGCCTCGCAAGAGCCCTCATCCGCCTGTCGGCACCTTCTCCCATCCTTCGGACGGGAGAAGGCAGAAAGTTTGCCTTCTCCCGTGCCACTTGGCATGGGAGAAGGTGGCCGAAGGCCGGATGAGGGCTCTTTGGGCCGTGCAACTTGTTCGCGTTCAATCTGAAAGAAAAAGCCTTGGCCACCACCCCGATAATGACTGTGATGATTGCCGCCATTCGCAAGGCCGCGCGCGGCGTGCAGCGCGACTTTGGCGAAGTTTCAGGCTTGCAGGTTTCCATCAAGGGCCCGGCCGATTTTGTCACCAATTCCGACAAGAAGGCTGAGAAAGTCTTGCGTGAGGAATTGCTGAGGGCTCGCCCCACTTATGGCGTGCTGGGTGAAGAGCAGGAAGAAACCAAGGGCGCGGACAAAGATCACCGCTTCATCATTGACCCGATCGACGGCACCTTCAACTTCATGCACGCGCTGCCCTATTTTGCCCTTACCGTGGCGCTGGAACGCAAGGGCGAGATCGTGGCGGGGGTGACTTACAACCCGATCACCGATGAACTGTTCCACGCTGAAAAAGGCACGGGCGCTTTTTGCAACAACAAGCGCATGCGGGTGGGCTCTCGCAGGGAAATTTCTGAATCCTTGCTGTTCTGCGAGATTCCCAATCGTGGTGACAAGAACCATGACGTTCGCCGCAAAGAATTGGCTGTGATGCAAACCCGGGTCGCAGGCCTGCGCGGCATGGGCTCAACGGCCATGAATCTGGCCTATTTTGCCATGGGCCGCTTTGATGGCGGATGGGTGCAGGGCTTGAAGCCTTGGGACATGGCCGCCGGACTTTTATTTGTGAAGGAAAGCGGCGGCTTTGTGGAAGGCTTGGGCGGTGAAGGCAACGCCCTGCACACCGGCGGCTTTGTCTGCGGCAACTCCGATCTTTTGCCACAGATTAAGGCAGCGCTGGACGAAGCGAAGAAACTTTAACTCCAGTGCAGGATGCGAAAGCCAGTCTCGCTTCCCTCTATCAAGCCTATCTGGCCTGCCTGAATGCTCAGGATTGGGACCGGCTTGGCCAGTTCGTGAATGAAAAAGCCATTCACAATGGCAGGGAGCTAGGGTTGCCGGGCTATCGCGCCATGCTGGAAAGGGATTTTGAAGAAATTCCAGATCTCCATTTCGCCGCGCAACTGCTGATGTGTGATCCACCGTTCATCGGCTGCCGCATTATTTTCCAATGCGCCCCCAAGGGAATATTCTTCGGCCTTCCCATTAACGGCAAGCGCGTTAAATTTTCAGAGCACGTATTCTATAAATTCCACGAAAACAAAATCATTGAAGTCTGGTCAGTCATCGACAAGGCTGCAATCGAGGCGCAGCTATAGCTCACACACCATTTTTGCGCCTTGTCACTGAGCCACGAACAGTTGCGTCAATTGATTGGCGGCAGGTTGTCCCAAAATTCGACGCGATTATTGCTGCGCGGGAATTCTCCATTGGGCACGGGAACCCCAAGAAAATCGCATAACGGCTTCCAGCCTTGCACCACTTCGTAAACCAGCAATTGGGCCTTAGGTATCGTGGACTTGACCATTTTCGAGTGCGCTTCAAAAGCTGCGCCAAGGGCGGCCTTGTCCATGCCCGTCACAATTCCAGACTTCTGCAATACTGCAGAGCCCATTTCATACCAGGGCATCATGCCGGGTGGCAGCTGGCTTTTTGCTGCCATCAATTTGTAAATTGTTTCCCCGAAACTCGTCAGCCAGCTTTCAACGCTGCGATTGGTCAAGATGTAACGCGCGTCTGGATATTGCCGATAGAGTTCGTGTGTAAAGGCGGCCGTGGGCCAATCACACGCGCTGTTATAGCCAGCGTAAATTGCGTCCCAATCCGCTTTTCCTTTCGCGGCAGCTGTCCACTGGGGCACCATTATTTCCTGGTGCATCAAGACTTCTTCCATGTGGTGGCAGGGCCCGAGGCCAAGTTGGTTGAGCGCAAGCCTCAAGGAATTCGTGCCCGTACGCCCCAAGCCGAGTCCAATTGCTTTCATGGCCATAACTCCCAAATTTCGAGAGCCCCCAATGCCTATCAACATTGAGCAGAAATTCAGGTGCCGCAAGCAAGATTTCAGCCACCTGCGGACGCAACTCGCTAAAGCTCAGGCTGCGTCTTCTTGATCTCGTCAATCGCATCCTTCAGGCCCGGCACAAAGGGGTCAATGGCAAGCGCCTCTTTCATCACAACCAACGCTTCGGCATTCTTGCCCTGCGCCTGCAGGATGGCGCCCTTGCCAGATAGGGCACCGAAATGGCGCGGCTCCAATGCCAAGACCTTATCAACATCAGCCAGCGATTCCTTGAAACGCCCCTGCATGTAATACATGGTGGCGCGGCGGTTCCAGGCTTCCATGAAGTCGGGATGATCCTGGACAAGTTGGTCGAGCAGCGGTTCTGCTGTTTTGAAATCGCCCAGTTGCAGCGCAACACTGGCTTTGGCAAGGGCCATCACCGCGTCTTCCGAATTGTCGTGAGACCAGATGGCGCGAATCTTGAATTCGGCAACCTTCGCTTCTGCGTTGCTGCTCGCGCTGTGCAGCGTTCCGAAAAGTTGATCTAATTTTTCAGCATAGTCGGCATGAGGCGATATTTGCGAAGGCGCAGTGTCATCTGCTCTCGCGGGGTTTGCAGCCAGCAAGGCCAGGGTGAATGTCAAATACAAGCTCAGTCGCATATCAGGAGACTAACGATTTCATCTCCGGCACGCATATCAAATATTCGTGTTGCAGTGCCAATCGCGCATTGCAGGTGCGCAGCAGAGCGCTTGCGTGCAGTATCATTGAGGGGTTTAACTCCAACTCCGCGTGAAGGAGAGAGTGATCATGGCCGCTTTTCATCGTGTTGCAATTTCATCACTTGCGCTGCTGCTGGCGACCACCGCGCCTGCGCTCAGCGTCACCCGGCAGCCCGTGGCGGCGGATCATGCGATGGTTGTCACCTCGCAACATCTGGCCACCGACGTGGGTCTGGAGATTTTGAAGAAGGGCGGCAATGCCGTGGATGCTGCCGTGGCCGTGGGCTATGCGCTGGCTGTCACCAACCCCTGCTGCGGCAACATCGGCGGCGGCGGTTTCGCTACCTTGCACCTTGCCGATGGCAAGGATGTGTTCCTGAATTTCAGGGAGAAAGCCCCCGCAGGCGCGACTGAGAAAATGTTTCTCAACGCGGCAGGCGATGTGGTGCCGGACTTGAGCCTGAAGGGCTATCTCGCCGCTGGCGTGCCCGGCACGGTCTTGGGTCTCGATACACTCTTGCAGAAATATGGCACAATGAAGCGTGAAGACGTGATGGCTCCGGCCATCAAGCTGGCCGAGGAGGGCTTCGCGCTCAATCAGGGCGATGTGGATATTCTGAACACATCCACCAAGGCTTTTGCCGAACAGGCCAATGTGGCTTCCATCTTCCTGCATGACGGCAAGCCTTGGGCGGTGGGCGATGTGTTTGTGCAGAAGAACCTCGCGGCCACCTTGAAGCAGATCGCATCAGGCGGGCCGGATGCTTTCTACAAGGGCCCCATTGCCGATGCACTTGTCGATGCCAATGCCAAGAACGGCGGCATTCTCAGCAAGGATGATCTGGCCAATTACAATGTTCAAGAATTGCCGCCCATCAAGTGCAACTATCGCGGGCTGGATTTGATCTCCGCCCCACCGCCCAGTTCGGGCGGAACAGCGATTTGTGAGATTCTTAACATCCTGAAAGGCTATGACATTGCAGGCATGGGCTTTCACTCGGCTGCGGGCGTTCACACCATGGTCGAAGCCATGCGCCACACCTATGTGGACCGTAATTTCACGCTGGGTGACCCGGATTTTGTGAAAAACCCCATCGACAAACTCCTCTTCGAAGATCACGCCGCCGCCATCCGCGCCAAGATTGATCCGGCCAAGGCCACGCCGTCAAAAGAGGTGCAGCCCGGCACGGCCCCCCATGAAGGCGACCAGACCACGCATTATTCGATCGTCGATGAAAAGGGCGATGCCATTTCCATTACCTACACCATCAATGCGCTGTTCGGCGCCAAGGTGATGGCGGGTGACACGGGCTTCTTCCTCAATGACGAGATGGATGATTTCACCACCAAGCCCGGCGTGCCAAACTTGTTCGGCCTTGTGCAAGGCACCACCAATGTGATCGCACCGGGCAAGCGCCCGCTCAGTTCCATGAGCCCCACCATCGTCACCAAGAATGGCAAGACTTACATGGTGCTGGGCAGCCCCGGCGGCTCGCGCATCATCACCATCGTGCTCGAGACGCTGATGAATGTGGCCGACTATGGCATGAACATGCAGGAGGCCGTCGACGCGCCGCGCATCCATCATCAATGGTTGCCCGACGAAGTGGCGGTGGAACCCTTCGCGCTGTCGCCAGACACGGCCAAGCTGCTCACTGATATGGGTTACACCATCAAGACGCAAAGCCCCTGGGGCGCGGCTGAAGCCATTCTGGTGGGCCCACCAGCGGACCCGAACGCGGCCTCTTCCGGCAATGACGCCATGGCTGCATCAAAGCCTGTGCCAGGCCGCCTCTATGGCGCGCATGATGACAGAAGGCCGGCGGGGCGGCGGGTGGGTATTAGCCGTTAACCTCATAGTCCGTCATCGCCCGCTTCACGCGGGCGACCCAGATGCAAGCGCTTCGGCTGCTGATTTGAACTCTGCTGGGTGGCCCGCTTGAAGCGGGCCATGACGTTGATATTTGGTCAGTCGGCCAAACGGTGGCAGCGTTAGCCGCGCTTCCCGCGCGTTGAATTTCCACAAATCACTGTGCCTGAAGCCACGAGGTCGTTCAGCAAAGCCAACACTGCAGCGCCGGACATGGCGAAGGGGTCGATGTGCAGCGTGGATGAATGCTTGAGCAGCACGGTGGGGTTCAGTTGCTCGATGGTAACTTCGCCCATCGACCAGCTTTCAAAGCTGCGTTGTGGAACGGATTCAAACGAAAGCAGCGTGACGTCACTGTGGCGCTTGTCAGCCGCAATTTGATTGTAGGTTTGAGAAACCTGCGCCCGCCCGCCCTCCAGCACCTGGATGAAGCTGTCGCCCGTGGAGATCAACACACCGGTGATGCCCATCTTCACGTTGTTCCTGCGCGATTCTTCAAGAATGGCGCGCAGGGTGGCGGCAGATTGGGCCTTGGGCATGCGGCTGGCGTAGAGGCAGCGGACAAGCATGACTATTCCTTCCTTGGGATCAGGGACAAGAACTCACGCCGCAAACTTGGGTTTTTCAGGAACGAGCCGCGCATGACCGAATTGATCATCAGCGAGTCGGACTCTTTTACACCACGCCACTGCATGCAGAAATGGTCGGCTTCCATCACAATGGCCAGACCATCCGGCTTTACCATGTCCATGAACAGGTCAGCCACCTGTGAAATGGCCTCTTCCTGGATCTGCGGGCGCGAAAGCACCCAATCCGCCAGCCGGGTGTATTTTGACAGGCCGATCAGGTTGGAATGCTGGTTGGGCATCAGCCCGATCCACAGCTTGCCCATGATCGGGCACAGGTGATGCGAACAGGCGCTGCGCACCGTGATGGGGCCGACGATCATCAGCTCATTCAGGTTTGAGGCATTGGGAAATTCGGTGACCGAGGGTGCCTTATGATACCGCCCTTTGAAGATTTCGTTGAGATACATCTTGGCGACGCGCCGCGCCGTACCCTGGGTGTTGTGGTCGCCCTCCACGTCAATAACCAGACTTTCCAGCACGGCCTGCATTTTCTCGGTCACTTCCTCCAGCAGCTCGGTGTGCTCGCCGGTCTCCATGAAGGCCGCAATGTTGTCATTGGCGAAATAGCGATGCCCCGCCTTCTCAAGCCTTTGCTTGATGCGTTGTGAGGGCGGGTTTTTTGAGGGCGTCTTGGCCATAGCAATGAAACTAGCAGGAATTTCAGCGCAGTCACGCAGGCAATTTTTGTTGCCTTGGTGATCCGCCCCTTCTGTGGCACCGTACCGCCTACATGAAATTCCTCATGGCAATTCTGGTGGCACTCTTGGCAACAAACAGCGCGCAGGCTGAAAGCCTTTTTGATTTCACCCTCACCGGCCTCGACGGCAAGCCCATGCCCTTGGCACAATTCAAGGGCCACCCGGTTCTGCTGGTCAACACGGCTTCTGAATGTGGGTTCACGCCGCAATTTGATGGGCTGGAGAAATTGTGGGAGGCCTACAAGAACAAGGGCTTGGTGATTATCGGTGTCCCTTCCAATGATTTCGGAGGGCAGGAGCCTGGCAACGCAACTGAAATCGCCACCTTCTGCAAGAAGAACTATGGCGTCTCATTCCCTTTGGCTGACAAATCGGTGGTCAGCGGCTCAGAGGCGATCCCAGTCTATCAATGGGCAGGTGAGAGCGCAGGCCTGCTGGGCCGGCCGAAATGGAATTTCCACAAATATCTCTTCGGCAAGGATGGCCAGTTCATCGATTGGTTTGCCTCGACCACTGAGCCGCAAAGCGAGAAGATCACTTCGGCCATCAACAGCGCCTTGCCCTAGCTGGCCTGCATCAGCTGAGAGTTGACTAACTGGTCAAAATCGCCGAGTCTCTGGCCTTACTCGGAGCTTTCCCATGCTGCATCAGCAGGCCGCGCCATCTGGCCTTGGCCATAATTCATTTCCGCGCAACGCAGGAACGCCGCTGCAGCTGGAATGGTTTGAAAATCAACAGGTCAACACCTCGGCAGCAGAGCGTCGCGCTGCCTCGCTCACCACGCGCCGCAGCGTGAAGAAGGAATATCAGGCCGCCTGGCTGGTGAAGGCCATGCAATGCATCGATCTCACCACCCTGGCGGGTGATGACACGCCGGGCCGCGTGACCCGCCTCTGCGCCAAGGCCAAACGCCCATTGCGGGATGACATTGTTGAAGGCCTGGGCTTACCGGAAATGCCGCATGTTGGCGCGGTCTGTGTTTATCCCACAATGGTGTCTCATGCGGTGAAGGCACTGAAGGGATCCGGCATTCCGGTTGCATCTGTAGCCACAGGATTCCCCGCAGGCCTGACGCCTCTGCCCATGCGCCTTGCAGAGATCAAATATGCGGTGGAACAGGGCGCTGGCGAAATCGACATTGTCATTCACCGCGCGCAAGTGCTGCTGCAAGAGTGGAACGCGCTTTATGACGAAGTGGCCGCCATGCGCGAAGCTTGTGGCCCCGCGCATATGAAAGCTATTCTTGCCACGGGCGATCTGAAAACGCTGCGCAATGTTTACAAGGCCTCGATGGTGGCCATGCAAGCCGGTTCTGATTTCATCAAGACATCGACAGGCAAGGAAGATGTGAATGCCACGCTGCCCGTTTCCCTCACAATGCTCCGTGCACTGAGGGATTACCGGGAACACACTGGTTTCAATATCGGCTTCAAGCCAGCAGGCGGATTGAAAACGGCGAAAGATGCGATGAACTGGCTCATCTTGATGAAGGAGGAAATGGGCCGCCGTTGGTTGGAGCCTGATCTCTTCCGCATCGGTGCATCCTCCATGCTGTCTGATATCGAGCGTCAACTCGAACATTTCATCACTGGTCGCTATGCGGCCCTCTCCCACCATCCTGTTGCATGAGGGCCAAACATGCCGAGCGTCACTGAAGTTTTGCAAACCATGGACTACGGTCCTGCGCCAGAATCAAACAGCATAGTGAAGGAGTGGCTGGCCCAGCACGAGAAGGGGTTCGGCCATTTCATTGGCGGAAGTTTCGTGGCTTCAAAGGCCTCGAAGCTGGATGTTCTTAACCCAGCAAATGGCGATAAAATAGCAAGCGTTGCCAATGGCTTGCCGGAGGATGTGGAGAAAGCAGTTGAGGCCGCGGCCAAGGCCTTCAAAAGCTGGAGCAAGCTCTCAGGTTTTGAACGCGCCAAACATCTCTATGCCCTCGCGCGCCACATCCAAAAGCGCGAGCGCTTTCTCTCCGTTCTCGAAACGATGGACAACGGCAAAACCATCCGAGAGAGCAGGGACATCGACATCCCCCTCGTCGCGCGCCACTTCTATCATCACGCGGGCTGGGCTCAACTCGCCGAAACAGAGTTCAAGGGCTATGGCCCCGTGGGTGTGTGCGGACAAATCATCCCATGGAATTTTCCGCTGCTCATGCTCGCCTGGAAAATTGCACCGGCCCTCGCCGCGGGCAACACGGTGGTGTTGAAGCCTGCCGAGTTCACGCCGCTCACCGCACTGGCCTTCGCCGAAATCTGCATGGAGGCGGGCTTGCCGCCGGGCGTCGTTAACGTCGTCACGGGCGATGGCAAGACGGGCGCTGCCCTCGTCGCCCACAAGGGTGTTGCCAAGATTGCATTCACGGGTTCCACCGAAGTGGGCCGCATGATCCGCCAGCAAACCGCAGGCAGCGGCAAGAAGCTTTCGCTCGAGCTTGGCGGCAAATCGCCTTTCATCGTTTTTGAAGATACCGATCTCGATGCCGCCGTGGAAGGCGTTGTCGATAGTGTCTGGTTCAATCAGGGCCAGGTGTGCTGTGCCGGCACGCGCCTCTTGGTGCAGGAAAGCATCTACGAGGCCTTCATCGCCCGGCTGAAGAAGCGCATGGAAACTTTGCGCGTGGGCGACCCATTAGACAAGTCCAATGACATGGGCCCACTGGTTGATCCCGTGCAACTCGCCCGCGTGAGGGGCCTCGTTGAAAAGGGCAAGCAGGAAGGCGGCACGCTGGTGCAGTCGCCATGCCCGCTGCCCGCCAAGGGCAACTTCTTCGCGCCGTCCCTGTTCCTCGACACGGAAGCTGCCAGCACTGTGATGACGGATGAAATATTCGGCCCCGTCATCGCAGCCATGAGCTTCCGCACGCCGGATGAAGCCGCCACGCTGGCCAATCACACGCGCTATGGCTTGGCCGCCTCGCTGTGGTCAGAGAACCTCAATGTGGCGCTGGAAGCCGCTGCCCGCGTCAAGGCCGGGGTGGTCTGGCTCAATTCCACCAACCTATTCGACGCCGCCGCAGGCTTCGGCGGCTACAAGGAATCCGGCTTTGGTCGCGAAGGTGGCCGCGAAGGCCTTTACGAATATTTGCAGGCAGACTGGATCGCCAGTGCCGCCACAGCTAAGGCAGAACCTCCCAAAAAACTTTCTGGCGCAACCGAAGCGGCACTGCCCGCCAGCGATGGTGCGATAGACCGCACGGCCAAGTTATATATCGGCGGAAAGCAGGCGCGGCCCGACAGCGGCTATTCTTATGACGTGAAGAACGCCAAGGGCAAAGTCATCGGCCAAGCTGGCCTTGGCAACCGCAAAGATGTCCGCAACGCCGTTGAGGCTGCGCTCAAAGCCTCCGCCTGGAGCAGCGCTTCTGCGCATAACCGCGCGCAGGTGCTTTACTTCATCGCCGAAAATCTGAATTCCCGCGCGGACGAATTCGTGAAACGCCTCACAGAAATGGGCGCCTCAACCTCCGCCGCAAGGCGCGAAGTGGGTGCCAGCTTGCAACGCATCTTCTACTACGCGGCGCAGGCCGATAAATACGACGGCCGCATTCATTCCACAAATGCCAAGCGTCAAACTACATTGGCTTTCAACGAGCCCTTTGGTGTGATGGGCATTATCTGCCCCGATGAAGCGCCGCTGCTTTCCATGGTCTCGCTGGCCATGCCTGCCCTCGCTATGGGCAACCGCATCACATTGGTGCCCTCGCAATCCCAACCTTTTATTGCCACTGATTTCTACCAAGTGCTCGACACGTCAGATGTTCCAGATGGCGCTTTTAACATCATCACCGGCGCCCGCGATGAACTGGCCAAGACCTTGGCTGACCACGATGAGGTCGCTGCCCTTTGGTATCACGGCAACGCAGGAGGTGCCGCCATGGTCGAGAACGCCTCTGCTGGCAATCTCAAATCCACTTGGGTCTTTGGCGGCAAGCGGCTCGACTGGTTTGATGCCACGCAAGGCGAGGGCGCAGAATATCTGCGCCGCGCTTGCCAAGTGAAGAATATTTGGATTCCTTACGGCGAATGACATAAGACCTTCTCCGCCGAGGGAGAACTCATGCCAAAAAAAGAAGACAGGCTGCTGCGCGTAGGCGTGTTGGGTGCCGGGCAAATTGCCCAGGCCGCGCATTTTGAAAGCTGCACCAAGGCCCGCAATGCCGAGCTCTTCGCCATCTGTGATGTGGCGGACGATTTGCGTGAGCGCATGGCGGTTGCCCATGGCGCGACCAAGACCTTCAACGATTATGACAAGATGTTGGCCGACCCTGAGGTGGAAGCCGTCATCATTGCCACCGCAGATGCCTTTCATGTTCCTGCTTCCATCCGCGCCCTCGAAGCCGGCAAGCATGTGCTCTGTGAAAAGCCCGTGGCGCTCAGCATCGAGGAAGCCGAAGGCCTGCGGGCCACGGTGAAGAAATCCGGCAAGACCTTTCAGATCGGCCACATGCTGCGCTTTGATCCCGGTATTGAGAGCGCCAAAGCTTTCATCCGCGATGAAATGGGCACATTAGTGGCGCTCAAAGCCTGGTATTGCGACAGCACGCACCGCTACACCATGACCGACGCCATCCAGCCACTTGTGGCCACCAGCGCCAATGCGAGAAAACCCGCAGGAAATCCCAAAGCCAACTTGTTCCGCTACAATATCATCGGCCATGGCTGCCACTTGTTTGATCTGGCGCGCTTTCTGGCTGGACCGCTGAAATCAATGCGTGCGCGTTATAAGGAACGCGGCGGCATCCATTGCTGGCTGGCCGAAGTGGAATTTGAAAGCGGTGCCATGGGCCAGCTTGATCTCACGCTGGCGATCCGCGCCGATTGGCACGAAGGCTTCACCATCTATGGTCAGCACGGCAGCGTTTTCGCCAAGACCTATAACCCCTGGTATTACAAAAGCAGTGACGTGGATATTTTCCGCGAGGCCGATGGCGCAACTCACCGCGTGTTGGGGGCGGACGGGCATTTCTACCGACGCCAGGTGGAAGGTTTTGCTGATACCGTGCTGCACGGCAAGCCCATGCGCGGCGCTGATATTGAAGATGGCATAGCTTCAGTTCAGGCCATGGTGGCCTTCGCGCGTTCGTCTGAGACAGGCAAGGAAGTCAAGCTCTCAGAAACATCCGGCCCCGTCTGATGCAACTTGGCATTTTCGCAAAGACATTTCCTGGCAAAACAGCGCTGGATGTCCTGCGCGCCACCAAGGCGGCGGGATTTCAATGCGCGCAATACAATCTCGCTTGCTCGGGCTTGCCTTCGATGGCCGACGCAGTGCCCCGCGCCTTGCGCGATGAAATCGCAGGCGCGGTGAAAGAAACGGGCATTGAATTGGTTGCCTTGTCGGCCACATGGAACATGGCGCATCCGGATGAGGTGGTGCGCGAGCGTGGATTGCGCCAGTTTGCAGTCATGGCCCCGGTGGCCAAGGAGCTGGGCATTCCCCTCCTCACACTCTGTACAGGCACACGCGATGCGAATGATCAGTGGCGGCATCACCCCGACAATGAAACGCAATTGGCTTGGGATGACATGTGCGCCTCAATGGCCGAAACGCTGAAAATTGCTGAAGCCAATGATGTAATGCTGGGTGTCGAGCCTGAACTGGCCAATGTGGTCTCATCCGCCGCCAAGGCACGCACACTATTGAAGGAAATGAAGAGCCCGCGCCTCAAGATCGTGCTGGATGCTGCAAACCTGTTTGAACGCGAAAGCCTCCTCGAACAGCGCCGTATCGTGTCAGAGGCCGCCGATCTCCTCGCAGGCTCAATCGCCATGGCCCATGCCAAAGACAGGAAGGCCGATGGCTCCTTCACTGCGGCGGGGCAGGGTGTACTCGACTATCCTCATTTCATCAGCGCGCTGAAGAATGCCGGTTTCAATGGCCCGCTCATCACCCACGGTCTGGAGCCGCAAGACGCGCCTGCCGTTTCCAAATTCCTTTCCAAGCTCATTTAGAAAGAACGCCATGCCCAACGCCGCTCTCGTATCGCGCCTGAAGTCCAGCAAGATGATTGGCGAATTCTCGATGTGGTCGGCCAATCTGTTGCGGCTGGAAGACGACATAGCCCGTATTACGCCGCATGCCGACGTGCTGCATATCGACGTAGCAGATGGCCACTTCGCACCAGCCATGTTGTTTTTCCCTGACCTTGTAGCCGCGATGAAAAAGAAAACCGCGTTGCCCATTCATGTGCATCTCATGTGCGCCGATCACATTCTGATCTCGCAGATCGAGCAATATGCCGAGGCTGGTGCCGATCTCATCAGCGTTCATCTCGAAAACAAAAACCTTGATGAAGCGCTGGCGCATATCGCCAAGCTCGGCAAGGCGGCTGGCGTCGTGCTGAAATATGATACGCCCGTTGCGGGCGCTGACGCATATCTGGATCGCATCGCTTTCCTCACGCTGCTGGGAACAGCCATCGGCGTAAAGGGCCAGTCCCTGTCGCCCACGGCCTGTCCGCGCCTTGTGGAAGCAAAAAACATCATTGCCAAGGCTGGAAAATCTGGAACAATTATTCTGGCGGCTGATGGCGGTATCCGTGATAATACGGTCCCCGAACTTCGCAAGGCGGGAGCCGAAACTGTGGTCCTGGGCTCACTGGCCTTTGGCGCCACGGATCTCGTGCAGCGCATTAACTGGCTGAAATCACTTTAAAATATGGGTGAAGGCGGCAATCAGGACCGGTCCGCATATAACTCCTGATGGGTTCTGATAGAATTTGGCATTTCTGATGCCGAAGCGCCGTCTTGCGTTGACTCCAATTCAATTTGCAATAGTATTTCCATTATCACTTCAAAATGGAACAGACATTCCATATTGAAGTTAGCAACGGGCCAACAAGAGCGCGGGCGAAAAAGGGAGAGTTTCGATCTGTCTTTTCTGCACGCATTCGCTTGGCCTCGCGCGGGAGAAACTTCCCGTCACAGGGATCGCCGGTTTGAAACCGGGTGCCGCCGGACACCCACTTGGAGGAACTACAATGAAGAAATTTCTTATCGCTGCCGCTGCTGTCGGCCTGATGAGCACGTCTGCCCTCGCTGGCAACATCGGTGTGTCCATGGCCAACTCAGATACGTTCTTGACCGTGCTGCGCAAAGGCATTGAAAAGGCCGGTGCTGATGCCAAGCAGCCGGTACAAATCGAAATCGCTGATGACGACGTTGCCAAGCAGCTCTCACAGATCCAGAACTTCATCGCCGCCAAGGTTGATGCTGTGATCGTGAACGCTGTTGACACTTCGGCTACGGCTCCGATGACCAAGCTGGCCAACGATGCTGGCATTCCGATCGTCTATGTAAACCGTCAGCCTTCAGACGTTGACAAGCTCGGCCCCAAGGGTGCTTTCGTTGCCTCGAACGAAGCTGAATCAGGCACTCTTGAAACCCAGGCCATCTGCAAGCTCATTGGCGGCAAGGGCGACATCCTCGTTATGGAAGGCGATCTCGCCAACCAGGCGGCTGTTCAGCGCACCAAGGACATCCATGAAGTCATCGCCACTGATGCTTGCAAGGGCATGAAGATCATCGACGAGCAAACCGCTTCTTGGGATCCTGTGAAGGCCCAGGATTTGATGACGAACTGGATCGCTGCTGGCAAGAAGCCACGCGCCGTGATTGCCAACAACGACAACATGGCCCTTGGCGCAATCAAGGCCATGAAAGCTGCTGGCATGTCGACGAAGGACATTCCTGTTGGCGGCGTTGACGCCACCCAGGAAGCTCTGGCTTCGATGAAGGCTGGCGATCTCTCGGTCACCGTGTTCCAGGACGCAGCTGGCCAGGGCAAGGGCGCTGTTGATACGGCGATGAAGCTGGTCAAGGGCGAAAAGGTGGATGCTAAGGTTTACATCCCCTTCCAGCTCGTGACCCCCGAGAACATGGCCAACTTCATGGCCAAGAACTAATCGACAGAATTGAGAATTTGCGCCATCCATAAGATCAACCTGAACTTTGCCAGAAACGGCAAAGTTCAGTAAAGTTGATCGAGAGTGAAACATCCGGCGATTTTGACTTTTCCAAGAAAAGTCAAAACGCTTGGGTGGCGCATTTTTTTAACCCGGTAACAAAATGATCAGCCCATCAACAATGCAAGTCGTGCGCGAAAGCGGCGCAGTTCCGAGCGCAGACTACGTGTTGGAAGTCGGACATGTTCGCAAGGAATTTCCGGGCGTGCTGGCGCTTGATGACGTGCATTTCAAATTACGCCGCGGAACCGTTCACGCTCTGATGGGTGAAAATGGCGCTGGCAAATCCACCTTGATGAAAATCATCGCGGGCATCTATACGCCGGATTCCGGCACCTTCAAATTGCGTGGGCAGGACATTCGCCTCAAGAGTCCTCTTGATGCACTGGAAAACGGCATTGCCATGATCCATCAGGAATTGAACCTGATGGGCCCCATGACGGTGGCGGAGAATATCTGGATCAGGCGTGAGCCCAAGAATGCCTGGGGCCTGATCAAGCATGGCGAGATGCGCCGCCGCACCGAAGAGCTGTTCAAGCGCCTGAACATTGACATCGATCCGATGATCGAGGTTGGCATGCTCAGCGTGGCTAACCGTCAGATGGTGGAAATCGCCAAGGCGGTATCTTTCAATTCAGACGTACTCATCATGGATGAGCCCACATCAGCGCTCACTGAAAAAGAAGTGACGCACCTGTTCCAGATCATCAGGGCGCTCAAGGCCGAAGGCAAAGGCATCATCTACATCACTCACAAAATGAGTGAACTGTTTGAAATTGCCGATGAGGTCTCGGTTTTCCGCGATGGCAAATATATCGCGACCAGGAAGTCGTCCGAAGTGACTCGCGATGACATCATCCGCATGATGGTGGGCCGCGAAATCACACAGATGTTTCCCAAAGAGGAAGTGCCCATCGGCAAGGTGAAGCTGTCCGTCAAGAACCTCACCTTGAATGGCGTGTTCCATGATGTGTCTTTCGATGTGCGTGAAGGTGAAATCCTGGGCATTGCCGGTCTCGTAGGCTCCGGCCGCTCCAACATTGCCGAAACCATATTCGGCGTCACGCCTGCAAGTTCCGGCACCATCGAAATTGATGGCAAGCAAATTGAAATGAAGTCGCCCAGTATCGCCATGAAACACGGCTTGGCCTTCCTCACGGAAGATCGCAAGGAAACTGGCTGCTTCCTGCTGCTCGACATTCAAGACAACACGCAAATGGCCGTGCTCCAAAAGCGCTACGTGAACTATGGCTTCGTGCAGCAATCGCAACTATCCAAAGATTCAGAGGTCATGGCACAGACACTGCGAGTCCGCACGCCAGACATGCAAGAGCCGATCATCAATCTCTCGGGCGGCAACCAGCAAAAGGTTTTGATCGCACGCTGGCTTCTCACCCAGCCGCGCATTCTGATTTTGGATGAGCCAACCCGTGGTATCGACGTGGGCGCCAAGGCAGAAATTCACCGCCTCGTCTCTCAGCTTGCAGGTCAGGGCGTTGCCGTCATCATGATTTCGTCTGAAATGCCTGAGGTCTTGGGCATGAGTGACCGCATCATGGTCGTGCACGAAGGCCGGGTAACGGGTTTCCTCGACCGCAAGGAAGCGGATCAGGTGAAGATCATGGAATTGGCGTCTCATTGATGGGACGGGGAGTGGGAATATGACTGACGTGCAACAAGATGCGGGCAAATCGCTCACGGGCTTGAAGAAAGTGCGCCGCTTGCCGCCTGAAGTTTCGATTCTGCTGGTACTGCTTGGCATTGTGCTGGTGTTTGAAATTCTGGGTTGGGTGTTGATGGGGCAGAGCTTCATCGCCAACAAGCAGCGCCTGTCGATCATCGTTTTGCAGGTTGCGGTCACTGGCATCATCGCCATAGGTGTGACCCAAGTCATCATAACGGCCGGTGTTGATCTTTCGTCGGGCTCCATGGTGGGTTTCATCGCCATGGTTGCCGCCAGTTTTGCGCAAGTTTCCACCAATGAACGCGCCGTTTTCCTCAACCAGGGCTGGGTGGACCTCAATCCCATTTTCCCGATTGTTGTGGGGCTGGCGTTGGGCGCTCTATTGGGGCTTGTAAACGGGGTTATCATCGCCAAAACCAAGATACCGCCCTTCATCGCCACGCTGGGCATGATGGTGTCGGCCCGTGGCTTGGCCAAATGGTACACCTTGGGCCAGCCTGTTGCGTTACTGACAGACAGCTTCAGCTGGTTTGGTCACAGCTTTCCCGTATTTGGTTTTCCGGTACCCAGGCCGGTGATCGTGTTTCTCATCGTCGCAATCATCTTCCATATCCTGCTCACCTACACGCGCTATGGAAAGTTCACTTATGCCATCGGCGCAAACCCACAAGCCGCGCGCGTTTCGGGCATCAACATCGGCAACCACCTGATCAAGGTTTATACTATTGCCGGTTTGCTTTCGGGTCTTGCCGCCGTGATGACGGCTGCGCGCGCTGAATCCGCCCAACCGGGCATGGGCGTGGGCTATGAGTTGGACGCCATCGCCTCTTGCGTGATCGGCGGCACATCTCTGGCCGGCGGCGTGGGCCGCATTACCGGCACCTTCATTGGCACCATTATTCTGGGCGTAGTCACCTCAGGCTTCACCTTCCTGCAGGTGGGGGCCTACTATCAGGAAATCGTCAAAGGCATCATCATCGTTGCCGCAGTGGTCATCGACCAATATCGCCAGAACCTGCGCCGCAAGGCCTGAACTCTTTGGCGACACATTCTCCTACAAACCGTCATCCTGGCGCAAGCCGGGATCTGGCGCCCTTCAGCTCTTCCAAGTCGTCATTCCCGCGAAAGCGGGAATCTGCGTTTCGTTTGTGAAGCCAGGCTGAAACAGAGATGCTCGCTTTCGCGGGCATGACGCTTTGAATTGTTCTGTTGGATGGCTTCAAATATCAAACGGCGGAATGTTCTTGAACGCCCCGCGCAAGGCCTTCGACCATTCGCCGGAAACCAGCCGGAAATAGGGGTCATCCTCGCCGATGCGCTTCACATGCTCGAACTTCAGCGAGCGGTTCTCATAGGTCAGCATGTCAATCGGCAGGCCCACGCTCAGATTGGAGCGCAGGGTTGAATCAAACGAAATCAAGACCATCTTGGCTGCTTCACCCAGCGCCATCTTGGCATCAGCCACGCGGTCCAAAATCGGCTTGCCATATTTGTGCTCGCCGATCTGGAAGAACGGTGTGTCCAGCGTGGCCTCAATGAAATTGCCTTCGGGATAAATCTGAAACAGCCGCGGGCGCTCGTTGCCGATCTGGCCGCCGAAAATGAAGCTTGCCGCAAAGGCATCACCGCGCGCACCGAGATGCTCACCATGTAGCTTGCGCACTTCGCGGACCGCCTTGCCCACAATGCGCGCTGCCTGAAACATAGTTTTGGCCGCGAACAGACTGTCTGGCGAGGTCTTGGCCTTTCGGCCTTCCATCGCTTCGTTAAGCAGGCTTGTCACTGCCTGGGTGACAGCAAGGTTTCCGGCTGTCAGCAGAACAAAAACCCGCTCGCCCTCCTTGGCCCAAGTGTGCAGCTTCTTGAACTTGCCCACATTGTCGAGGCCGGCATTGGTGCGCGTATCCGCCGCCATAACCAGCCCCTCATTGATCAACAGCCCAACACAATAAGTCATCGATTCCCCGGTCTTTTGACTTATTGTTGTGCCATTTCAACGCGCACTTCAACCGTCATTTCTTCGGTAGAGCCGCCGCGCCGGCAGCCGCGCACCGGGGCGGTGAGTGGCGCATCCAGCCCGGCGGCCACGCGCACATAATGGTCGGTCGGGCATTTGGCATTGGCGGCATCAAATCCCACCCAGCCCAAATCCGGCACCAGCGCCTCCGCCCAGGCATGGGCAGCGGGGGAAACATCATCCGCCATCAGATAGCCGGTTACATAGCGGGCCGGAATGTTGCAGGCCCGTGCCAGCCCAATGAATACATGCGAATGGTCCTGGCACACGCCGCGCCCCTGCGCGAAGGCCTCTGCGCCCGTTGTGTGGGCATGGGTGGTGCCGGTCTCATAGGCCACCGCGCCATGCGTCGCCTCCATCAGCCCATGCAGGAAGGCCAGCGTGTTGCCGGGCCTCTCAGAAATTCCAGAGAGCATCTCAACCATGGCCTCGCTCGGTCGCGTGGAATCTGTTTGCCGCAGGAACACCTGGTCGGGCACGCGCCCATGCAAGCCCAGCACCAGCCCGGCGGCATCGTCCACATCAACCACGCCTTCCGCCAGGATCGTATAAGGCTCCTCCGGCTTGAATGAAGTGATGAGATGAACCTTGTTCCCGAAGGCATCGCTATATTGCAGCGCGCCTTCAATGCCTGGTGCCGTGATCTGCCAACTCACCACGCGCTGCGCCGCGAAAGACATAGGCGTGAGCAGCAGCCGCTGAATGGAATAATCCACCCGGGATCCGTAGGCATAGTGCGTGGCATGTGAAACGGACAGGCGCATGGGGCTCACGGGAAGTTATAATTGCGGGCGATGGCCGCAGTAAGGCGGGCATTCTCGCTGATGAAATCTTGCAGAAACTCGTGCAACCCGTCCTTGAAAATGTCATCCATGCTGCCTTGCTTCAGCGCGGTGAGGCGTTGCGAGGCCATGTCATGGCATTCGGTGCGCTTGCCATATAGCTCTGAAAGGCCGCTGAGCGCCGTGTTGATCCACTGATAGGAGAAGCGCAGGCTGCGCGGCATCTCCTCGCGCAGGATCAGGAATTCTGCAACCAGCCAAGGCTTGTAGCGGCTGTCGCGGTAGAACCAGCGGTAAGAGCGATGCGCCGAAACCGAGCGCAAAATTTGCCCCCATTGCTGCACGTCAAGGTCGCTTCCCACATCAGAAGCGCGTGGCAGCAGGATATAGTATTTCACATCCAGAATGCGCGCGGTGGAATCTGCCCGCTCAATGAAATTGCCAAGCTGGCTGAAATAATAATTGTCGGTGCGCAGCATCGTGCCCAGCAGCGCGCCGCGAAACGCCATGGAACGCTGCCTGATCCATTCCAGAAATTCCGGCAGCCGGGCGGATGAAACGCTGTCTGGCGTAATGCGTGAAAACTCATTCCATGTGGAGTTGATGCTCTCCCACACATCACGTGTCAGCGCCGTTCGCACCGCGCGGCCATTGTTGCGCGCGGTCATCAAACAGGATTTGATCGAGGAGGGGTTGTCGAGATCAAACAGCAGAAAATTGATCACGTTCTCAGCCGTGGGTTCTTTGTATTTTTGGGCATAGCCCTGCTCACAAACGGCGCTTAGCAAGGTCGAGCGCCATTCATCGCGGTGCCCTTCAACGGCACCCGGCATCAGCGAAATGCGGTAGCCCACTTCGAGAAGCCGCGCCATGTTTTCGGCGCGCTCCACATAGCGGCTCATCCAGAACAGTGAGGAGGCGGTGCGTCCTAGCATCGTCAATCCTCCAAAACCCAGGTGTCTTTTGTGCCGCCACCCTGGCTGGAATTCACCACAAGTGAACCTTCCTTCAGCGCCACGCGCGTGAGCCCGCCAGGGGTGATGCGAATGCGGTCGCCAGACAAAACGAAGGGCCGCAGATCCACATGGCGCGGGGCAACGCCTTGATCAACGTAAGTAGGCACGGTGGAAAGCGCCAAGGTCGGCTGCGCAATGTAATTTGTCGGGTTCGATTTCAGCTTGGCACGAAAGTCTTCAATCTGCGCCTTCGTCGAGGTGGGGCCTACCAGCATGCCATAGCCGCCCGAGCCATGAACTTCCTTCACCACCAGCTCGGCCAAGTGGTCGAGCACATATTTCAAGCTATCAGAATCCGCACAGCGCCATGTAGGCACATTCTGCAGCAGCGGCTTTTGCCCGGTATAGAATTCCACCACATCCGGCAGATAAGAATAGATCGCCTTGTCATCGGCAAGCCCCGTGCCCGGTGCATTCACCAAGGTCACGCGGCCAGCGCGGTACACATCGAAGATACCTGGAACACCCAGTGCCGAGTCCGGCCTGAATGTGAGCGGGTCAAGATAGGCGTCATCAATGCGGCGATAGACAACATCAACGCGCTTCGGTTCGCGCGTGGTTCGCATGTAAAGCCATCCATCGGAGACGAAGAGATCATTGCCCTCGCACAATTCCGCACCCATTTCATCGGCGAGAAAGGCGTGTTCAAAGAAAGCCGAGTTGTGAATGCCCGGTGTGAGCACAACAACCGAAGGCTCACCCTTGCAGGCGGGCGGCGCAACACTCTCAAGCGTTGAACGTAGCATGGATGGATAATTCTCAACCGGCGCCACGCGCTGTGCCGCGAAGAGTTGCGGGAACAGGAACATCATCGCTTCGCGGTCTTCCAGCATGTAGGAAACGCCCGAAGGCGTGCGGCAGTTGTCCTCGAGGACAAAAAAATCATTCTCGCCGGTTCGCACAATGTCGATGCCGATGATATGCGAATAGATGCCCCGCGCCGGATCAAGCCCCATCATCTCTGGCACGAAGGCGGCATTGTTGATGACAGCCATCTGTGGGATGCGCCCGGCGCGGATGATCTCCTGCCGGTGATAGATGTCATGGAGGAACATGTTCAGCGCCCGTACGCGCTGTTCGATGCCTTGTGACAGCCGTCGCCATTCCTGCGCTGCAAAAATACGCGGCACAATGTCGAAGGGGATCAGGCGTTCCGAGGCCTCGCCGCTGCCATAAACCGCAAAAGTGATGCCTTGTTTGCGGAAAATCGCCTCTGCGTCATCCAGCGCCTTGCGCGCTTGTTCCGGCTTCAGGGAATCGAGCCATTGCGAGATGCGCGCGTAAGGCTGCCGCTTTGCGCCGCTGCCCAATCCATTCATCTCGTCAAAATGCTTCGTCATCAAACCCCCGAAGCCAAAACTGCCCCGCGCCGCAAACTTGTGCAAGCGCAAAAATCTTGCACCTTGCGGATTGTGTCTGCCCGGATTGGATTTTGTGCGTTGTGATGCAATTTCAGCCACACGATGCTGAGGCAAGTTGCACAGGCGCAGGAGCCCTCATCCGTTTGGTGCCCGAAGGGCGGATGAGGGCTCTGGCCACAGCACAAAAGCCCCATCTTGTAACCAAATGGTTATTTGTGTAGAACCGCCACCCATGAAAACCTATGACTACATCATCGTGGGCGGCGGCCCTGCAGGCTGTGTCATTGCCAATCGGCTCACCGAAGATGAGGGCTGCCGGGTACTGTTGCTCGAAGCCGGTGGCCGCGATCTCAACCCGCTGTTCCACATGCCCGCGGGCTTCGCCAAGATGACCAAAGGTGTTGCCTCCTGGGGCTGGCACACGGTGCCGCAGAAACACATGAAGGGCCGCGTGCTGCGCTATACGCAAGCCAAGGTGATCGGTGGTGGTTCCTCCATCAACGCCCAGCTTTACACGCGCGGCAATGCCGAGGATTACAACGCCTGGGGCCGCGACCAGAATTGCGGTGGTTGGGATTATCTTAGCGTGTTGCCCTATTTTAAGCGCGCTGAAGACAATCAGCACCTCAATGATGACTATCATTCTTACGGCGGCCCACTCGGTGTCTCGCGCCCCGCCGCCACTCTGCCAATCTGCGATGCCTATCTGCGCGCCGGGCAGGAAGCCGGCATTCCCTACAATCCCGATTTCAACGGCCGCGTACAGGCAGGCGTTGGCTATTATCAGCTCACCCAAAAACACCAGCGCCGTTCTTCCGCCAGCACCGCTTACCTCTGGCCGATCCGCAATCGCAGGAACTTGGACGTTGTCTACAACGCCCGCGCCACAACGCTGGAGGTGCAAGGCAGCAGAGTCTCTGGTGTGAAAGCCTTAGTAAAAGAGCGTGAGGAGTCTTTCTCCGCCAGGCGCGAAGTCATCGTCTCCTCCGGCGCGATCGGATCACCGAAACTCCTGTTGCAATCCGGCATCGGGCCGGAGGAACACCTTAAGAGTGTTGGCGTTCCGGTGAAACACAAGCTCTCCGGCGTTGGCCAGAACCTGCAAGACCACCTCGATCTCTTCGTCATTTGCGAATGCACAGGCGACCACACCTATGACAATGTGGCCAAGCTCCACCGCACGCTATGGGCTGGCCTGCAATACGTGCTTTTCAAAACCGGGCCTGTCGCTTCCAGCCTGTTTGAAACCGGCGGCTTCTGGTTCG
>JANPHF010000032.1:0-65446 GCA_031424315.1 Aestuariivirga sp. | reverse complement strand
CAGAGGTGAGGCGTGGCACTTCGGCGATGATTTCAAAAGCAGCTGGCACCATATAGGGTGGCAGGCGCTTGCGAAGGATTTCGCGCAAGCCATGAATATCAGGGTTGGCATCTTTGCGCGCGGCGATGAAGGCCACCAGCCTATCGAGCCCATGATCCTTGCGCAGCACCACCGCGCAGTGCTCAATCGCCTTATCTTCCTGGGCAATGGCGGTTTCGATTTCGCCCAATTCAACACGGAAGCCGCGGATTTTCACCTGATCATCGATGCGGCCCTGGAAGAGCAAATTGCCATTCTCATCCAAAGCCACGGCATCACCCGAGCGGTAGAGGACTGGATCTGGCGCATTCTTGACGAAGGGGTTGGGAATGAATTTTTGTGCGGTGAGGGCGGGCTGGCCAAGATAGCCAACGGCAATGCCGGGACCGCCGATGAGCAACTCACCCTGTGTGCCGGCAGGCACGGGCTGCAAATTGTCATCCACCACGTAGGCCGTGTAATTCGGGATGGGCTTGCCGATGGTGACGGCATCGCCTTTTTTCAGTTCGGCAATCGTGGCCACAACCGTGGCTTCAGTCGGGCCATAGGAATTGAAAAGGCGGCGGCCCTTGGTGGCGAAGCGCTCCACCAGCGATGGCGGGCAGGCTTCACCGCCCACAATGATAACGCGCAGGCTGGGAACGTCTTCAGCAAACATCGAGAGCAAGGTTGGCACCGTGTCGATGGCGGTGACGCCAGCGTCGCGCATGCGACGCGGCAGGGCCTCGGTGTCGGCCAGAACTTCCGGCGTGACCACCCACAGGGCGGCACCAGCGAGATAGGGAACCCAAATTTCTTCCATCGACAAATCAAAGGCTGCTGATGTGCCCTGGAACATCAAATCCTTCGTCGTGATGCCGAAGATGGAATTGGAGGCGCGCAGATAGTGGCAAATGTTGCGGTGGGTGATGGCGATGCCCTTAGGCGTGCCAGTGGAGCCGGAGGTGTAGATCAGATAGGCGTTGTGATCCGGTGTGTGGCCTTTGGGTGCAACGAAGGGTTTGGCCAGCGGCTGATTGAAAGGTGCATCACTCATCGACCACACAGGGTGACCCAGCGCTTCCACGCGGTCTTCCACATCTTCATCCACCAACAGCGCGATGGCGCTGCAGTCGGCAAGGCAGGTGGCAATGCGGTCCTTCGGGGTTTCGGAATCGAATGGCAGCCAAGTGGCGCCGGTTTTCGTGATCGCGATTTGCGAGAGCAACAGGTTTACGCCACGGGTAAAATAGAGCCCGACCACTTTGCCGGGGGCAGCACCTCGGCGGGCAAGCTCGGCGGCGATCTGGTCCGACAGTTTGTCAGCCTCGGCATAGGTGAGAGTCCGATCCGGTGCGACGATAGCCGTGGCCTTCGGCGCACGGGCAACACTTGCGCGGAAAATATCGGCCAGCACCTCGTTCTTGAGGAACTCCGGATGCATCGGGCCCATGATGGCCGGGGACTTCGCAGCCTTCATCGCGGGCATTGAGGCGGATTTCGCTGGTTTGGTTTTTGCCGCAGGTTTCTTTGTCATTCTTCTATCCGAATTCTTGGCAAGTCATCTTCCAACTCACTGTGTCAACACAATGGTCAGCAGGTTGAACTGGCATACATATCTGTAATTCAAAACTCTAACAGGCTTAGGCCACGGGCCTTGATTTCCCAGGCTTCCAGCCTGGCTGGTTTGGCAGCGGCCCCAGAGAAACCAATAGCGACGAGGCCGGGGCCTTCCCAATCACGAGCGGAAAAGCGCCAGATGTGTACGCAGGCTTCAGCGACTGGCTTTGCCGATGAGCGGCTGGTTGCCGCCCAAAAGTGTCCATTTGGTGACAATTCCACAGAAATGCAGCGCGGGTCTGTCATCACCTCGCCCGAGGCTTTCAAGGCTGCTTCCTTGATCACCCAGAGAAAAGTTGCGGCATCACGGCCCGTGCTCGCCAGTTGCTTGATCAGGGGCGCGTCTTCGGGCGCTGCGATTGAGTGCAGGAAAGCCATGTCGGCATTGGCTTCGGGCCAGAACTCGGCGTCGAGCCCCAGCAAAGCCTCACGCGAAATGGCCATGATGGAGATTGGAGTAGGCCCTTTGCGCACATGAGTGATGGCAAGGCCGGATGCGGCGCCCGAGGCGGCTTCAAGATAGGGCTTGCCGGTTGGTGATCGGTGTGGCTTGGCGTCGCCAAGGCCTTCGGCCGCGAGTAGACGCTGAAGCGTTGCCTCACGTGTGGCTGAATTGAAGGAGCTGAGTGTTATACCAATCATGGCCGGGAATGGTGCTGCCAGGGGGAATCGAACCCACGACCTCTCCCTTACCAAGGGAGTGCTCTACCACTGAGCTACGGCAGCCTGCTTTGCAAAGTTGCGCGGACACATGCCACAGGAGCTTGCGCGGCGCAACCCTTCCCGGTTAATTCTTGGCGATGGCTGAAAACCCAACCAATCCGAGGACTTTGGCCCGCAAGAAGCGGGCGGCGGCGGCGCTGAAGGCGAATCTCAAGCGGCGCAAGGATGCAGCCCAGGATTCAGGCGATGATCCACCGCCAGAACCTGAAGATCAGGCGAAGCGCACGGCATAGACCTGGGGCAGGGTGGAGGACACCAAATCCCACTTCTTGCCGCCATTCTCACTGACCCAGACATTGCCCGTGGTGGAACCCATGGCCAGCTTTTCGCCTGTATGGTCAATGGCCAGCGCATGGCGGAATACAACGTCATAAGCATGTTTCTGGGGCAAGCCCTTGGTGAAGCTCTTCAAAGTCTTGCCACCATTCTGCGTGCGGTTGACAACCAGCTTGCCATCCACCGGGACGCGCTTTTCATCTTTGATGCCGGGCACGAACCAGGCGGTATCCGGCTTCTTGGGATGAACCGCCACGGCAAAGCCGAAGGATGATGGCTTGGCCTTCACTTCTGTCCAGCTCTTGCCTTCATCAACGGATTTGAAAATGCCGGCATGATGCTGCACCCAGAATTTCTCGGGGTGGGAGGGGCTTTGCACCATCAGATGCGGGTCCTGCGTTTCGGGATCGTCCGCACCGGGGCCGTCGCCAAATTTCATGCCATGGGCAGATTGCGCCCAGGTCTTGCCTGCATCCTTCGTCACCCACACGCCGCCGCAGGAAATGCCAACGCGAATGGTGTTGGCGTCACGCGGATCGACGCAAATGGAATGAATGCCCGGCAGATCAGCGCCGCCGCCCAGCCACTTGTTGCGGTTGGGGTGACGCCAAAGGCTCTCCACAATCTGCCAGGTTTTGCCACGATCATCGGAGCGGAAGAGGCCGCCGGGCAGCGTTCCGGCCCATAGCGTTCCTTTTTGTTTGGGCCCGCCTGTCTCCAGCGCCCAGATCAGATTGGTGGACCAGTTTACCGGCTTGCCCCAGCCGTCATTATCCACCAACCCTTCAGGCTTTTCAGGATATTTGGGCGTGGTGATTTCCACCCACTTCTTCTTGCCCTTGTCGCGGCGATGCAGCTTGATGCCGAAGTGGCCGTGGTTGAGGGCGGCGTAATCCGTTCCATCGCGCGGGTCATGCAGGGCGAGGGTAACGTTGTCGCCAATAAAGCTGGCATCCTTGATGGACCAGTTCTTGGCTCCCCGGCCCAGTTCAAAAAGGCCTTTGCGGGTTGAAACGAGAATCCGCTTTTGCATTTCATCCTCCCGATAGCGCCTGCATGACCCAGATTTCTGAATTGGGCTGCACGGCGTCTGTAAATTTTTGAAGATCCTTGATGGCCACGCCATCGACCAGAACGCGCATGTGTTTGCGCAGCGCACCCTGATCATCCAGCACATAGGTTTGCAGCCGCTCATTTTTGGCGAAGGCCTGCGAAAGGGCTTCGGCCACCTGCGCGGCGGAAACTTCCACCGTGGGGCAATCGACATGGCGGCGCAAATTGGACGTGAAATGAACCCTGGCCATCCTAAAAACATAGCAGGATTGAAAAAACTTGCCAGTTCCACTGTATCGCCAGGCCTTGGTCTTTGCTATTCAGCGCGGCAAGCGAGGATCTCCATCATGAAAGCAAATATCACCTGGGTTAATGGCCGCTCTTTCGTGGCTGAATCGGGCTCCGGCCATGCCGTTGTGCTGGACGGCGCGCCGGAATTTGGCGGGCGCAACATTGGCGTGCGGCCCATGGAAATGTTGCTGATGGGGCTGGGCGGGTGCACGGCTTTTGACGTGGTGATGATCCTTGAGAAGGGCCGCGAGAAGATTACAGGCGTTGAGGTTTCGCTTGAAGCGGAACGCGCGGCAGAAGACCCCAAGGTATTCACCAAGGTGAAAATGATTTACACTTTTAAAGGCGTGGACTTGAAGCCTGCCGCCATTGAGCGCGCTATCAAATTGTCATCAGAGAAATATTGCTCAGCCTCCATCATGTTCGAGAAGACCGCGACCATCGAGCATGAGTGGCGGATTGCTTGACACGCAATAACAATCTCATCTTCAGCATTATCGCAGCATTGGCCATTGGCAACGTTGCCTATGGGATGATGACACAGCTAATCCCGCTGGCGATGAATGCCGAGGGCGATAGCAAGTTTCTGATCGGTCAGAACGTGATGGCGGGGCAAGCCGGCGTGTTGCTTTCCGGCGCGTGTCTTGCGTGGCTGAGGCAACACTTCAAGAGCCATACGCTGGTGATGGGCTGTCTTGCCTTGGCCTTCATTGGGTTTTCACTTTTCCCATTTACATCAGCCGTTTATTCTTGGTTCATGATCCGTTTTCTCATCGGCATTACGGGCGCCACCATTTACACAACGGGCGAAAGCTGGCTGCAGGCAAACACCGGCGACAGTGCGCGTGGGCGCGTGATGGGCGCTTACTTAACGTGTCAGGCTTTCACTTTTGCGCTCGGCCCATTCTTCATCCCATGGACAGGTGTGAGCGGCTGGCAGCCTTGGTCCTTCTGCTTTGTTCCCGTCGTCATTGCGCTTCTGCTGATGCAGCGGGTGAAAGTGGAAGAGGTAGCAACAGGCCAGGTTGCTGCGAGACTTCTCCCAACGCTGCACAACGGCGCCTTTGTGTTTCTCGCCATCGGCGTGGTGACGTTCTTTGACGCGTTCATGCTGACTTTCTTTGATCTCTTTGCCAAAGCGCATGGCTATAGCGATGGCGCGGCCTCAACCCTTCTTTCGTTCGGCATAGCCGTCTGCATGGTGATGTTCTTCCCCATCGGCTGGCTGGCAGACCATTGGTCACGCCGTGGCACGCTGGCACTGTGTTACGCGGTGGCACTGATTTCTGCGCTGCTGCTCACCGCCACCATTGGCACGTGGATGGTGTGGCCGGTGATTGTGGTTTTGCGCGGCACGGCGTTTGGCGGCTACCTCACTGCCTATGCCCTGCTGGGTGCGAAGTTCAAAGGCACATCCATGGTGGCGGCGGCTTCGATCAATTCTTTGCTATGGGGTGTTTCCGGCATCGTGGGGCCGCCATTTGCGGGCTTTGTTTTTGACCGGTTTGGCATCGGGCTGCTGCCATGGTTTCTTGCCGCCTGCTTTGTGCCTGTTTTGGTGGCGTTGGCGCTCAAGCGACGGCCAAATGCTGCATGATTCCCATGGCGGCATGCGGGTTTTTCGCCTTTGCGCCGCTGATCACATAGAGGAACACGTCGCGCGGCTTGCCATCACCGGGCAAGGCCATGGTTTCAAATCCGTCGGGCGTTTGGCCTTGCGACCACTGGCTGGCCCGGGCGGCCCATTTCTTGAGATCTGATTTCGCATAGCCCTGTTCCTCGTTCTCTTTCGTGCCCATGATGCGGGCATAGACAAAAGGGGCCGTGACATCATTGATCTGCGGAAAATCGGAATCCGCCGATGTAACAACGGCCATGTCATGTGCGCGGGCCAGTGCAATGAAATCCCTGTCGTTGAACGCGGCGTTCCGAACTTCCAGCGCGTGCTGGATAGGGCGGCCTTCAACGGATTTGGGCAAGAGCGCGATGAATTTGGCGAAGTCATCGGGCTCAAATTTCTTGTATTCTGAAAACTGCCAATTGATGGGGCCGAGCTTTTCCTTGAGATTCAGCACGCCGCTGGCAAAGAACTGGGCGATGGATGGCTCTGCATCGGCGAGCACGCGGCGGTTGGTGGCAAAGCGCGGGCCCTTCACTGCAAACACAAAACCCTGCGGGGTTTCCGCGTGCCATTTGGCAAAGCTTTCTGGCTTCTGGGAGCCGTAATAGGTGGCATTGATCTCAATGGTGTTCAGTTTGCTGGCGGCAAAGGAAAGCTCCTGCTTCTGATTGAGGCCCTTGGGATAGAAGCCACCGCGCCATTCCGGGAAATTCCAGCCGCCGATGCCAACTCTGATTTTCATCATTGAAATTTTCCTTCACCTCACACTTTGGCGCAACCAAGGCGATGGGGTCAATCACGTCAAGGGAGCGTTCTTGATTTTGTGATGACGCACCCTCATATTGCGCCTAGTCATCAATGGGGGACTTTCCATGCGCATTTTAAAATTTCTCATCCTGGGCCTGATGGCCCTGACGCTGGCCGGTTGCGGCATCAACAACATTCCGACCTATGACCAGGCCATGAAGGGCAGGTGGGGGGATGTGCAAAACCAATATCAGCGTCGCGCTGATCTGGTGCCCAATCTGGTTGAAACTGTGAAGGGCTATGCCGCGCAGGAAAAAGATGTGCTGACGGCGGTGACTGAGGCGCGCGCCAAGGCCACGTCCATCCAGCTTTCGCCAGACATTGTGAACAACCCGGAAGAGTTTGCGAAATATCAAGCGGCGCAAGGCCAGCTTTCGCAGGCCCTGGGTAAGCTGCTTGCCATCACCGAGGCCTATCCGGATTTGAAATCCAACCAGAACTTCCTGGCGCTACAAAGCCAGCTTGAAGGTACGGAAAATCGCATTGCCGTGGCCCGCAAGGATTACATTGATGCAGTGCAGACTTATAACACTGAGCTGAGCACCTTCCCGGGGCGGCTGTGGGCGGCAACGCTATATTCGAGTTACAAGCCAGCGGCGTCCTTCACAGCAGAGGCGGGATCGGATCAGGCGCCCAAGGTTGATTTCAACAAGCCGAAAACCTGACGCGGCCTGAAGCGTGAACCGCCTGCGGGCCATAACATTTGCCGTCATCACTTTGTGGATGACGGCATTTGCTTGCGCAGCGCTGACTTTTCCGGCGCTCACTGGACGCGTGGTTGATGAGGCGCATATTCTCACTGCTGATCAGGTCACTATTCTCTCTAACCGGCTACGCGATTTTGAAGATCAGAGCGGGCACCAGATGGCGATCGCCACCGTGCCTTCGCTGCAGGGCACAGACATTCGCGATTTTGGCTATCAGCTTGGCCGTGCCTGGGCGCTGGGCAAGAAAGACAAGAATGATGGCGTGCTGGTGCTTGTCGCGCCCAATGAGCACAAGGTTTCCATCGAAGTGGGCTATGGGTTGGAAGGCGATCTGACGGATGCGCTCTCTTCCGTCATCATCAATCAGGCGATGGTGCCGAAGTTCAAGGCCGGAAATTATTTTGGCGGGCTTTATGCCGGGGTGGACGACATTCAGAAAGTGGTCGGCGGGCAGGGCGATCAAGTGGTGCAGGCGGCACAGAACCAATCTGCACCGCAAGCCACGCTGGCTGATGCCATTCCCTTCATCATCTTCTTCCTCATTGTGTTGTTCATCATCTTCCGCGCCTCGCGCGGGCGTGGGGTGATCTTCGTTCCCATGGGTGGGATCAATAGCAGCAGTTCATCAAACTGGTCTTCAGGTAGTGGCGGCTGGTCTGGCGGGGGTGGATTTTCCGGCGGTGGCGGTAGCTTTGGCGGCGGCGGGGCCTCGGGCGGATGGTGAGCATGAGCATCCTAGGGCATGACCTTTCACCTACCGAACGTCGCAAGGTGACGGAAGCCATAACCGCAGCAGAAAAACACACCAGCGGCGAAATTGTTGTGGTGGCCGCGCGGCAGAGCGATGACTACATCCATGTGCCCATTCATATAGCCACGGCTGCGGCGCTCGCCGTTCCGCTCGCGGAGCCGGTTTTGGCGCGTTTTGCAACTTGGTCTGCCATCTCGATGAATCAGCTGTTCCTCGTGCAACTCATCACCTTCATTGTGGTGGCGCTGGGCTTGAGCATTCCGGCATTGCGCTATCTGGTGACGCCCAAGGGGTTGATGAAGAAATACGCTCACCGCAATGCGGCGGCGCAATTTCTGGCCAGCAACATGTCCGCCACCAAGGAGCGCACGGGCGTGCTGATCTTCGTGTCGCTGCTGGAACATTATGTCGAAGTGATCGGCGATAAGGCGATTGCTGAAAAGCTCTCCCCGCATGACTGGCAGAAGATCGTCGATGAGATGCTGCCGCTGCTGAAGGACAAGAAGATCTGTGACGCGCTCTTGCTGGCTGTTGAACGCTGCGGAGGGGAATTGGCGAAGCACTTCCCCTCGGGCCACAAGGAGATCAACGAATTGCCGGATCATTTCATCGTTCTGAATTGAAGGCTTGATTGGCGGCGCGACTTGTGTTTTCTGTCGCGCAAACATTACGGGTTATTCATGAATCGCAGATTTCTTCTCACCGGCCTTCTTGGGCTGGCATCCATGGCTGTGGCACCAACCGGTGTGCAGGCCAGCACCAATAATTTTTTTGACTATCTGAAGGCACGCCGCAAAGCCCAGCCGGGCAAGACTGGCATGGCAACGCAGAAGGACTTGTCCAAAGCGCCTGCCTATAGGGGCGCGGTGAAGGTGGATTTCGCCTCGGTCGAAAAGCCGGGCACACTCATCATCAAAACCGGCGAGCGCGCGCTCTACCGCATTCTCGGTGGTGGCAAGGCCATGCGCTATGGTGTGGCTGTGGGCAAGGAAGGCTTTCAATGGGCTGGCGTTGCAAAGGTGGGCATGAAGCGCGAAAACCCAACCTGGACACCTCCGGCCGAGATGATCGAGCGTTCTCCGCAATATGCCAAATGGGCTGATGGTATGCCCGGCGGCCTGCCGTTCAATCCGCTGGGGCCGCGCGCGATGTATCTGTTCAACAAGGGCGGCGACACGGGCTTTCGCATCCATGGCACCATTCACCCTGAGTCCATCGGCTATGCGGCCTCATCAGGCTGCATCCGCATGCTGAACCAGGAAGTGATCCAACTGTACGAACTCACCAGGGTGGGCACCAAAGTGATTGTGATCTAAGCCGGAAGGCTCAGTGCGCCATCAATTGCATTTCGGCGGCTGATTTCAGCCTGGCGGCGATCATGGCCGGAGGTTTGGCGAGCTTGGCGGGTTGAACGGGCAGGGCAGCGTTCCAGTGCAAGATTTCCCACTTGCCATCGGTGTGCTCAACGAGCGCGGTGCAGCTTTCCACCCAGTCGCCGTCATTGAGATAATGGACATCACCGATCATGCGGTTATCCGGTGTGTGGATGTGGCCGCAGATCACGCCTTGGCAGTTGCGTTCTTTCGCATCGCGCACCACCGCCTCTTCGAAGCGTGAGATGAATTCCACGGCTTTTTTGACCTTGTGCTTGATGGCGGCCGACAGCGACCAGTGTCCCATGCCTAATTTGCGGCGGACGAAGGCCACCAGCACATTGACATCCATCAATCGTTCGTAGGCCCAGTCACCCGCCTTGGCGAGCCACTTGGCGAAATAGATCACGCTGTCAAACTTGTCACCATGCAACACGAGATAGCGCTTGCCATCGGCGGTGACGTGAATGGTTTCATTGAGCACGGCCAGGCGACCGAAACGGTGGCCACAGAATTCACGAAAATTCTCATCATGGTTGCCTGGGATATAAACCACGCGCGTGCCCTTGCGGGCTTTTCGCAGGAGCTTCTGGATCACGTCATTCTGCTTCTGGTCCCAATACCAGTGTTGCTTGAGAGACCAAGAATCGATCAGATCGCCAACGACGTAGAGATATTGGCTTTCAGTGCGGCGCAGGAAATCGAGAAGCTGGTCACATTGGGCGCGGCGCGTTCCGAGGTGCAGGTCGGAGATAAAGATGGCGCGGAATCGCTGGGACTCTTGATCTTTCATGCGCGTGTCACTCGCGCCGCTGCATGAAAGTTTGATGACGGCCGCTGAAGCAGAATCGTCATGCAGCCGCAGTAGTGACGTCGCCCAATTGTTGAATTTCGGAGGAATCGCTGCAATGAGCGTTGACGTTCTCACCCGGCCTGAAACCGCTGCCCTCGTGCGAGATGCGGTGGGTGCTCCTTCCGGCTTTGGATGGCAGGCCTTGCAGGAGCGACTGTTTGCGCGGTTGTTCCAGGGCCTTGTGTATTCGCAAATCTGGGAAGACCCGGATGTGGACATGCGCGCCATGGCGCTTCAGCCTTCGCATCATGTGGTGACGATCGCCTCGGGTGGCTGCAATGCGCTGAGCTATCTCACCGCCAATCCCCGCAAGGTGACGGCGGTGGATTTGAGCCCGGCGCATGTGGCGCTTTTGAAGTTGAAAATCGAGGGTGTGAAGCGGCTTGCGGGCTGGCACGATTTTTACCAGTTCTTTGGTGATGCCAATGATGCAGGCAATGTAGTTGCCTATGACGCGGTGTTGGCGCCTCATCTTGCGCCCGACGTACGGGCCTATTGGGAGCGCCGCAACATCTTGGGTGCGCGGCGCATTGCGGGCTATTCCTCCAACATCTATCGCCGCGGCGTTCTGGGCCGCTTCATCAAGGCGGGCCAGTGGGCGGCGAGGCTTTATGGCATCGATTTGCGCGAATTGCTGGAATGCCAGGACATTGTCGAACAACGTGCATTTTTCGATGAGCGCATCAGCCCCTTGCTCAACAAAAAGCTGGTGCGGCAATTCACCAAGTCACGGCTTTCGCTGTTTGGCCTCGGTATTCCACCAGCGCAATATGAAGCCTTGGCCGAAGGGCGCGACATGGGCCATGTGCTGCATGATAGGCTGGAGCGGCTGTCTTGCGGCTTCCCGCTGCGAGAAAACTATTTTGCCTGGCAGGCCTTTGGCGATGGCTATGCGCCGGAAGGCAATGGCCCGCTGCCGCCCTATCTGCAGGAGCAGAATTATCCCGCCCTGCGCCGCAATGTAAGCAGGCTTTCGGTACAGCAGGTCAATCTCGGCAACTTTCTGGCGGCGGAGCCTGCGGGCAGCGTCGACCGCGTCGCGTTGCTTGATGCGCAAGATTGGATGAGTGATGCGCAGCTCAACATCCTCTGGCGGGCCATTGACCAGGCCACAGCGCCTGGTGCGCGTGTGATATTCCGTACCGCTGGCACGGAAACGATCCTGCCCGGCCGGGTTGATGATGGCCTGCTTTCCAAATGGAACTATCTCGCCCAGGAATCTGCGGAAGGCCATGCACGGGACCGCTCATCGATTTATGGAGGCTTCCATGTCTACGAACGCCGGGCTTGAAGCCCTTGGCGCCCATGCCGCGCGCATGGACGCAATCTACCGCAGCCAGAGGCATATCTATGACATCACGCGGGCCTATTACCTGTTGGGGCGCGATGGGTTATTAGATGGGCTGGCCGTGCAGGCCGGGCAGAGGGTGCTGGAAATGGGCTGCGGCACCGGCCGCAATCTGCTGGGCGCGGTGCAGCGCTATCCGCACGCACGCTTCTTTGGCCTCGATATATCGCGCGAAATGCTATGCAGCGCCGAAGCGGCGCTGCAGCGCGCCGGGCACGGCAAGGATGTGAAATTGGCGCTGGCTGATGCGACATTCTTTGATCCGCGGCTGATGTTTGGCGTGCCCCAGTTTGATTGCGTGTATTTTTCCTACACCCTGTCAATGATTCCGGATTGGCGCGCGGCGCTGCACCAAGCCTTGGCTGTTTTGAAGCCGGGCGGCTCGCTGCATGTTGTGGATTTTGGAAGCTGTGAGCGCCTCCCACGTGGATTCAAATCCGTGCTTTACGCTTGGCTCGGCCGATTTCATGTAGCACCCCGTTTGGAGCTTGAGCAGGAACTTCATGCTCTCCTGGCGCTGCATGGTGGCAAGCTGAAATTCGAGCGGCCATTTCGCGGCTACGCGATGCGCGCCAAGCTCACGCTGCCAAACTGATCCTAGCGGCAATCCCGCACCCAACCCATGTCGACATGAAAATGATCGGCATGGTCAGTGTTGTAGTCGGGGCTGAGCGTCAGGTTGAAATATTGGCAAAGCCCGGCGCGGGCTTCATGCAGGAAGGCGGCGTCTTGCCCACCATCATTCCAATTGCGCTTCACTGAAATGGCGCGGCCCGAAGCCAGCACGAAGCCGGAAATGTCAAAGGCATTGGCCGTGGCGTGTTCGCTCATGTGGCTTGAACGCGCGATGGTGCGGCAAGAGTAGGAGCCGAAATGCGTGATCTCCTTCACCGGCTGGCCATAATATTGGCGGGCGAGGGGCTGCAGCAAGTGGCGCTCCCACATGTAAAGCCGGGCTTCAATGTTGCAGCGGGTCTGTTCTGGCTTTAGGCGAGCGCCTGACAGGCGGCTCATCATTACGGTATCCTGCAGGTGGCATGTCTTGGCGGGGTCAGTTGGCGGCAACAGGTTAGAAGCCATTCCGGCTTGGGCAAGTGCACTCGCGCAGGAAAGGGCATCGAAATCCAGTACCTTGAGCTTGGTGGGTGTCACCCAATTGGGCTTTTCACGCAGATCCGGCGGGGTGAATGGGTCGTAAGGTGGAGGAAGCACAATGATATGGAGGCGCACCGCAAATAGGGCCAACATGATGAGCGCAACTAAAAATATGAAGGCTTTGGAAAGCCACGCCCTCAATCTTGTCCCAAGCGTCAATTGGTCTCGCCCCCATTTAAGTGCAAAGTTGCTTTGCACTGCAACACGCATTTGCTATTGAGCAGGCAACTTAAGGTCGGATCAAGAACAAATCATGCCGCAAAGACCGCTTTCTCCCCATCTGCAAATTTACCGCCCGATGCTGTCCACCACGATGTCGATCATGCACCGCATCACTGGCGTTGGTTTGGCGCTTGGCGTGGTTGGTCTGGTGTGGTGGTTGAATGCGGCTGCAACGTCCGATTCATATTTCGCTCTGGTTCAGGGCTTTTTTTATAATTGGTTTGGCCGGTTGATCCTGTTCGGCATGAGCTGGGCGCTGATCCATCACATGCTGGGGGGCCTGCGCCATTTCGTGTGGGACACGGGGCGCGGCTTTGCACTGAACCACGTTGAGTGGCTGGTGCGTGCCAATATCATTGGCTCGGTTGTCATCACGCTGGCGCTGTGGGTGATTGGTTATGGGGTGCGCGCATGAGCATGAAATCTGAACTTGGCAAAGTGCGTGGGCTTGGCGCCGCCCATGATGGCACGCATCACTTCCGGCTGCAGCGCGTCACCGCCGTGGCCAATGTGCCATTGGTGATCTACCTGCTTTATTTCATCATTGCCCATCTGGGTGCGTCGCGTGAAATGGTGGTGGCTTCGGTGAAGAACCCGTTTTCCGCAGTGGCGCTGGCGCTGGCGATGATCTCGATCTGCTGGCACTTGAAGCTCGGCCTGCAGATGGTGATTGAAGATTACGTGCATGGCACGGCGGCCAAGCTGATCTCGCTACTGCTCAATGCCTTCTTCGCCTATGGCCTCGCGGGCCTTGGTCTCTTTGCAATACTCAAAATGAATCTTGGTGTGTAATGGCCGCCTATCCGATCACTGATCATACGTTTGACGTTGTTGTCGTGGGTGCTGGCGGCTCTGGCTTGCGTGCGGCCTTAGCGGCCTCACAATCTGGTCTGCGCACGGCTTGCATCACCAAGGTGTTCCCCACGCGCTCGCACACCGTCGCAGCGCAAGGCGGCATTGCCGCTTCGCTGGGCAACATGGGCCCCGACAACTGGCAGTGGCACATGTATGACACGGTAAAAGGTGCTGACTGGTTGGGCGACCAGGACGCGATTGAATATCTGGTTCGCCATGCGCCCACCGCCGTGTATGAGCTTGAGCATTTCGGCATGCCATTCTCGCGCACAGATGAAGGCAAGATTTACCAGCGCCCCTTTGGCGGCATGATGCAGAATTTTGGCGACGGCCCGCCTGCTCAACGCACTTGTGCTGCAGCAGACCGCACCGGCCATGCCATGTTGCACACGCTGTATGGCCAATCCCTGCGTTATGAAACCACGTTCTTCATCGAATATTTCGCGCTTGATCTGATCATGGAAAATGGCGTCTGCGTCGGCGTGATGGCGCTGTGCATGGAAGATGGCAGCATTCATCGTTTCCGTTCACATCAGACGATCATGGCCACCGGCGGCTATGGCCGCGCCTATTTCTCGGCCACCTCGGCCCACACTTGCACGGGCGACAGCAATGCCATGGTATTGCGCGCCGGTTTGCCACTCCAAGACATGGAATTCGTGCAATTCCACCCCACTGGCATTTATGGCGCGGGCTGCCTGATCACCGAAGGGGCACGTGGCGAGGGCGGCTATCTCACCAACTCGGCGGGTGAACGCTTCATGGAACGCTATGCGCCTTCAGCCAAGGACTTGGCCTCGCGCGATGTGGTGTCGCGTTCCTGCACCATTGAAATCCGTGAAGGCCGCGGCGTGGGCAAGAACAAGGATCACATTCACCTGCATCTGGAACATCTTGATCCCAAGGTGTTGCATGAACGTCTGCCCGGCATTTCTGAATCGGCGAAGGTATTCGCAGGCGTGGATGTGACGAAGGAGCCGATCCCGATCCTGCCGACGGTGCATTACAACATGGGCGGCATCCCCACCAATTATCATGGCGAGGCATTGGCGGGCGACAAGAAGGATCCGGAGAAAACCGTGCCTGGCCTGATGGCCGTTGGCGAGGCTGCTTGCGTTTCCGTCCATGGTGCCAATCGTCTGGGTTCCAATTCGCTGATTGATCTTGTGGTTTTTGGCCGCGCGGCGGGCTTGCGTTGTGCAGAGTTGCTTAAGGGCGGCAAGAAGCAGGATGAACTGCCCAAAGGCGCTGGCGATGAAGCGCTGGCGCGGCTCGATAATTTCCGCAATGCCAAGGGCTCTACCCCCACGGCGGCATTGCGCCTCAAGATGCAGCGCGCCATGCAGGAGGATGCTGCCGTGTTCCGCACTGGCGAAACATTGGCTTCAGGTGTGAAGCGCATCGCTGACGTGTGGAAGGGTGTGGAGTATATTTCCGTCACCGACCGTTCGCTGATCTGGAATTCCGATCTCATCGAAACTCTGGAGTTTGACAATCTCATTGTGCAGGCGGCAGCGACGGTTGAAGGGGCGCTCGCCCGGCAGGAAAGCCGCGGTGCCCATGCGCGCGAGGATTTCCCAACGCGTGACGACAAAAAGTGGATGAAACACACGCTGGCCTGGACTGATGGTGCAAAGAAGAAAGTCAGCCTCGGCTACCGCCCGGTGCATGACTATACGATGAGCAAAGATATCGACTACATCAAGCCGAAGGCACGGGTGTATTGATGGCTGTATGCTGCCAACTCTATTCTTCTCCCTCCCCCTTGTGGGGAGGGCCGGGGTGGGGGTCGCTCAGTGACTAATCAATTGGCGCGCTCACTTCGCAGCAATGCAACGTCGGCAGAGAGAATTCTCTGGCAGCAGTTGCGTTTGTTAAGAGCTGAAGGCCGTCACTTCCGCCGCCAAGTACCGATTGATCGGTTTATAGCTGATTTCGCATGCTACTATCCCAAGCTAGTCGTTGAGCTTGATGGCGGGCAACACAGCGATGCTGTGGTTGAAGACCAAATGCGCACGAAGATTCTGAATCAACATGGCTTCAAGGTCTTGCGCTTTTGGAACTCCGAAATTGCTGATGGCCTAGAAGGTGTCGTGGATCGCATTCGCCATGAAGTCAGACTTCCAACAGCTTTCACCTACAATCACTTAGAGCTCCACTCGACCCCCACCCCAGCCCTCCCCACAACGGGGAGGGAGTTAGATTGAGATAGCCCTGGTCGCATTCACACTCCCCCAAAATTCCAAAATCCAGCCCGGCAAGGTTCATGCCATGCCGGCGGGCACGAACATCCGCACCTTCAAGATCTATCGTTGGAACCCGGATGACGGGAAGAACCCGCAGGTTGATACTTATCATGTCAACATGGATGAGTGCGGGCCGATGGTTTTGGATGCGCTGATCAAGATCAAGAATGAGCAGGACGCAACGCTCACTTTCCGCCGCTCGTGCCGCGAGGGCATCTGTGGCTCTTGCGCGATGAACATTGATGGCACCAATACGTTGGCCTGCCTCAAATCCTGCGATGACGTGAAGGGCGATGTGCGGATTTATCCTCTGCCGCATATGCCTGTGGTGAAAGACCTGGTGCCGGACATGACGCGCTTTTATGCTCAGCATCGCTCGGTGGAGCCATGGCTCAAGACCACCACCCCCACACCGCAGACGGAGTGGAAGCAAAGCCCGGAGGAGCGCGCGCTCTTGGATGGGCTCTATGAGTGCATTCTCTGCGCCTGCTGCTCCACCTCCTGCCCGAGCTATTGGTGGAATGGTGACCGCTATCTTGGCCCGGCCGTTTTGTTGCAGGCCTATCGCTGGCTGATCGACAGCCGCGACGAAGCCACGGGCGAGCGCCTCGACAATCTCGAAGATCCGTTCCGCCTCTATCGCTGCCACACCATCATGAATTGTGCCAAAGCCTGCCCCAAGGGCCTTAGCCCGGCGCGCGCCATCGCCGAAATCAAGAAGATGATGGTTGAGCGCCGCGTGTGATGGGCAGGCCGAGCAAATTGGGATTGGCTGAGGATGAACTGGCGGATTTGCGCCGCGCCATTGATGGCGTAGACGGCGCGCTCGTGGCGCTGCTGGCCCGGCGTTTTGGCTATGTGCAAAAGGTGGTGGAGACCAAGAAAATTCTGGGCCTGCCTGCCGCCATTCCCGCCCGGGTGGAAGATGTGGTGGCGCGTGTGCGCGCCGAGGCCGAGGCAGTGGGCTTCCCCGCCGATACAGCTGAAAAGCTGTGGCGGCAATTGATCGCAGACATGATTGAATTCGAAGAAAAGGCACTAGACTAGCCGTTTCGCCGCATTGTTTTGCGGCGCAATATGTCTTATACGCGACTGCGAAATCCCCCCATCCCAAGAGGCCCCCGCATGTCGCTCGATTCCTTCAAGTCCCGCAAAACGCTCAAGGTCGGCAAGAAGACCTATGTCTATTACTCGCTGAAGGCGGCGGAGAAGAACGGGCTGAAGGGCATTGCGGCGCTGCCATTCTCGATGAAGGTGCTGCTGGAAAACCTGCTGCGTTTTGAAGATGGCCGCAGCGTCACCAAGAAAGACATTGAAGGCTTCGTTACTTGGCTGAACAACAAGGGCAAGGGCGATACGGAAATCGGCTTCCGTCCGGCGCGCGTGTTGATGCAGGATTTCACTGGCGTGCCAGCGGTGGTGGATCTGGCCGCGATGCGCGATGGCATGAAGACGCTGGGCGGTGCGGCCCAGAAAATCAACCCGCTCGTTCCCGTTGATCTGGTCATCGACCACTCGGTTGTTGTCGATTATTTCGGCAACAAGCAAGCGCTCGCTGCCAATGTGAAGCGCGAATATGAGCAGAACATGGAGCGCTACAAGTTCCTGAAATGGGGGCAGGGCGCGTTTGAGAATTTCCGCGTGGTGCCGCCGGGCACGGGCATCTGCCATCAGGTGAACTTGGAATATCTGGCGCAGACGGTGTGGACGAAGCAGGAAGGCAAACTCACGATTGCCTATCCTGACACGCTCGTCGGCACCGACAGTCACACCACCATGGTGAACGGCCTTGGCGTTCTGGGCTGGGGCGTGGGTGGCATTGAGGCTGAGGCCGCCATGCTCGGCCAGCCGCAGTCCATGTTGCTGCCGGAAGTGATCGGCTTCAAGCTCACTGGCAAATTGAAGGAAGGCGTGACCGCCACCGATCTGGTGCTGCTGGTCACGCAGATGCTGCGCAAAAAGGGTGTCGTCAACAAGTTTGTGGAATTTTACGGCGAGGGCCTGAAGCACCTCACGCTCGCCGACCGCGCCACCATCGCCAACATGGCGCCGGAATATGGTGCCACCTGTGGCTTCTTCCCGGTTGATGGCGTGACCATCGACTATCTCAAATTCTCTGGCCGTGCCAAGCAACGCATCGCGTTGGTTGAGAAATATTGCAAGCAGCAAGGCATGTTCGGTTCCAGCAAGGCTGAGCCGGTGTTTACCGACACGCTGAATTTGGAACTCGGTTCCGTTGTGCCCGCGATGGCTGGCCCAAACCGCCCAGAAAAATTTGCCCCACTGGATACGATCAAGTCAGGCTTCCAAGCCGCGCTCGAGACGCCGAAGGACAAGGCTGGCTTCTCTAAGCCGGGTGAACAGGCCAGGCGCGTGAAGGTGGAAGGCAAGAATTTTGACATTGGCCACGGCGATGTGATGATCGCGGCCATCACCTCTTGCACCAACACTTCAAACCCCTCGGTGCTGATCGGCGCTGGCCTGCTGGCCAAGAAAGCCGCCGCCCTCGGCTTGCAGAGCAAGCCTTGGGTTAAAACCTCCATCGCGCCGGGCAGCCAAGTGGTCAGCGAATATCTGGCCAAGAGCGGCTTGCAGAAGGAGCTGGATAAAGTTGGCTTCTATCTTGTGGGCTATGGCTGCACCACGTGCATCGGCAATTCCGGCCCCCTTGATCCGGCGATCTCTAAAGCCATCAATGACAATGGCATCATCGGCTCGGCGGTGATCTCCGGCAACCGCAACTTTGAAGGCCGCGTGTCGCCTGATGTGCAGGCCGCTTATCTTGCTTCGCCGCCGTTGGTGGTGGCCTATGCGCTGGCCGGCTCCACGCAGATTGATCTCACGAAAGAGCCGCTTGGCACCGACCGCAAGGGCAAGCCTGTCTATCTCAAGGACATCTGGCCCACGAACAAGGAAATCGAAAAGTTCGTGCGCAAGAACATCACGCCGAAGATGTTCAAGAAGCGTTATGCCGATGTGTTCAAGGGCGACAAGAATTGGCGCGGCGTGCCTGTGGCCAAGGGCGAGACCTATGCCTGGGACAACAAGAGCACCTATGTGCAGAACCCGCCTTACTTCGTGGGCCTGCAAGCCACACCGAAAGCTGTTTCCAACATCGCGGGTGCGCGCGTGCTGGCGTTGTTCGGCGACAAGATCACCACCGATCACATCTCGCCCGCAGGCTCAATCAAGGCGGCATCTCCGGCTGGCAAATATCTTACGGCCAATGGCGTGGCTCCGATGGACTTTAACCAATACGGTACGCGCCGCGGCAACCATGAGGTGATGATGCGCGGCACTTTCGCCAACATCCGCATCAAGAACCACATGGTGCGAGAGGGTTCACAAGGCAACGTGAAGGAGGGTGGCCTCACGCTGCATCAGCCGGATCAAACCGAAATGCCGATCTATGATGCCGCCATGCAATACCAGAAGGAAGGCACGCCACTGGTTGTCTTCGCGGGTGTTGAATACGGCAACGGCTCATCACGCGATTGGGCTGCCAAGGGCACCAACCTGCTTGGCGTGCGCGCCGTAATTGCGCAGAGCTTCGAGCGCATTCACCGCAGCAATCTTGTGGGCATGGGCGTTGTGCCGCTGCAATTCAAGGAAGGCGACAGCTGGGCCAAGCTCGGCCTCACCGGAACCGAGAAGATCACCATCAATGGCCTGGCCGAAGGTTTGAAGCCGCGCGCCACGATGACAGTGGAAGTTGAACGTGCCGATGGCTCGAAGACGAGCTTTGATGTCCTTTGCCGCATCGATACGCTGGACGAGATCGACTATTACAAGAACGGCGGAATTTTGCAGTTCGTGCTCAGGAACATTGCGAAGGCCGCGTAACAAGCCATGGCGGCGATGAAACCCTTCGCCGCTTTCATCCGCGCCATTGGGCCAGAGACGCACCGCGTCATGCCTCAGGCCAAGCTTTGCGAGCGCTGCATCAAACTGGGCCTTGTTGGCACAAAGAGCCACATTGCCTCCGGTAACCTCTATTTCTGCAGCCCCCATGATGCGGCTACGAGTTCGCGGCTGGTGGAAGAGGCAATCAGCGGCTTCGGATTGCAGCGCCCAGTTTTCTCGCGGGACGCAGCCATGCTTGACGCCATAATCGCGGCTAATCCCTTTCCTGACGTGGCCATCAAAGGTCCGCAGGCACTTTCAGTGAGCCTGTTTGATGAAGCCTTTGACGACGCGCTTGTGGAGCAGCTTCTTGGTTGGCCTGGGCCGGAACGCATCGTGGTTCGCCCAGGCGTGGTGTATGTTGACTACGCCATTGGGCAGGGCAAATCGAAAATATCTCCGCCGATCATTGAGCGCCGCCTGAAACGCGTGGGCACCGCGCGGAACTGGAATACAATTCTGAAAATGCGCGGGTTTCTTGGGGCGATTGAAGAGTGAAGAGGCATATCGTCGCGCCCGCTATTCTAACAAGGGTCGCTGATCGATGATCGCGCCAGGAGCATTGCGAACGCTGGTTGTTGGCGCAACGCGCATTGCTAGATTTCCAACTGTGGAGCCAGTCTCCCGCGATGAATTTTCCTCAATATCTTTTTTTGAGGAGCAAAGGCAGCCAGAATTATTGGCAATGCGTCATCAGGATTGCAACGCCCGCATAGAAAAATATCAACTGCCGCAAATGCGATTTCAGGCCAAGTGTGAATGGTAATATGGGATTCGGCCAGTATGACTGCGCCTGACAACCCGCCATTGGCCTGAAACTGGTGGATGTGATGATGAAGTATTGTCGCACCAGAGGCTAGCGCTGCATCCCGTAATGTGTTCACGATCAACTCAGCATTATCCAGGTCACGGCAGCCATAGAGATCTGCTAGCAGATGTGTGCCTGCTCTCCGTTTCTCGCCCTGCATGGTCAAATGATCTGTCATCGGAATCTTGTGACGCCCAGGCTGATCAGGAGTTCGGCGACCAGCAGAACCACAATGATGAAGCCAACGATGGCTTCACCGCTCCCGCGCCTGGCCTCGAGAGTTCGTTCCAGCAACCCATCAAATTGTTGTTCCAGCATTTCCAGACAATCGACGACTAATCCAAGTCGCTCTGACAACAGGGCCTGGTTTGTCAGTTCCATTCGCACGCGCATCGCGGGACCAGCTTCGCCGGTTGCCTGTGGTAGGTCTACGGGCAGCATCAGTAGAAGGGCAAACGAGTGGGCTTGCGACGCCTGAGCCAAATCACGACGCAAGATTACGGCGGATCGGCGCGCTTCGATGATGAGCGAAGCTGCATTCGCTGCCTGAGTCAATCCTGCGGCAATGACCTCTAGATCATTGACAGCGCGTTGCAAGACTGCAAACTGGCGGATAGCTTCCGTCATCGGCTCAAACAAATGTTCGGGACCATTGGTTAGAATGCGGTCACCTTTCCAGATGAGCCGTAGGCCGCGATAGAGGATGTCCAGCCGTGGACCTGAGGCCATCTCGGCCCATTCCAGGAGGCCGGATTGATCTTGCTCTGCCGGCGAATTTGAAAACACTAGGGCGAGCGATCCACCCCCCACGGGCACGGGCAGAGCAGAACAGTTCTCTACCGCAATTTGATAACGCTGGAATACATCTTGGCTCTTGTCCGGTCCGCCATCTCGCAATGTCAAGAGTTGAAACATGGTTGTCAAATCCCATCCTTGGCGGACGGGTAGACTAGCGACTTGGTGCCGACAGTGTCAAAATCTGGTGGTGGCCGGTAGGTCAAATCATCAGCCAATGTGGGGCCCGGCAGCGCCAAGGCGCGGCGAAGAACGGAACAGAACCGGTGACAGCCCGTCAAGAACTCCCCATCAAGATGTTCAAGCCGATTACCCCCAAACCGTTGATAAATGCGTTTGTCGATGGCTGCTTCGGGCCATTCGCGCAACCGAAACCAGTCCGATGCCACGACAAATCCCCAAGATGAAAGAAAGGACGGTATGCTGCACCGGTAGCTGGCCACTTCAGAATGATTCAATTTCAATGTGCGTGCTAGAGTGGTGTGAGACTTGTAGTCGAGATGAGATAGTTCCATTCCTTGCACCACAACTATGCCGCCAGCCCTTAGACGCTTCTTTAGAAGGGTGTGAAATTCGGCTGTGTAAATTCTCTGTGCCGGGCCGTTGCCGAACATGTCAACGACATCGATAATCACAACATCATAAAACCCATCATCTCGTTCAACAAACGCTCGGCCATCTTCGTAGACGAGGCGCACGCGGGAGTCGTCAAACGCACCCCGGTGCCATTCCCACAAGTGAGTCCTGCAGGCGTCAACAGCCATTTCGTCAATGTCGACCATAACAACGCGCCGAACACAGGGGTTTTCTAAAACCTGGCGCAATGTTGCACCCTCACCGCCCCCAATAATCAACACATCGCGTGGCAATGGATGGGCCAGCATCGCAGGCTGAACCAGCAGTTCATGATACAGGGTCTGATCTTCCGCACTGCTTTGCACTAATCCATCGAGGAAGAGCACCCGCCCAAAGCTAACAGTGTCGGCAATCAATATGTCCTGAAATGGACTCTTCACGTCATGGACGATTCTCCGTGCACGGAATCCATGAATATCGAATTGATCACCTGTGTCTTCGCAATAGAGAGGAGAGTCTTTCAATTCAGGAGGTGCTTCATTGGCAATGAAGAACTCTCCCGGTCTCAAGGTTGGGAGCAGTGGTAGCGGCCCGCGAACGATTCCATCTTCAGGGTATGACATGGCGGCTTTATTTACCCAGCTCGAAAACCAAGCTAGATCAAGGCAGTTACCTTGTCTAGGTAACACGCACTGAGCGTTGTCATCAAAGCCCTACTCGTCCCATCAAGACAAGAAATCCTCGCCTCCCTCACGTCGTCTTCGTGGGCTTGCAAGACTTGTGCGGGCGGGTGGTAAACTTGAACCCAATGGGGGAGTGTTGCGAGATATAGCCGACCCACCGTACGCTGTCAAGGATTATGTTCAGGTTATATGGATTTTATTCTAAGTCGTTGTGACTGTGGCAATTTCTGATAGCTCTTGGCCCGCGCCCATGAATCTCGCCCAATACAACACCTTCTGCAAATCGCTCCCCAGCGCCACAAACGTCGTGCAATGGGGTGGTGGTTCAGTTTGGAAAGTCGGCGAGAAGGTGTTTGCCATTGGCTGGTTCGACAATTCGGTTGATCACGGCATCACCTTCAAATGTTCGCCGATGAGTTTTGAAATGTTGCAGCAGTTGGATGGCTGCCGCCCCGCGCCCTATCTCGCTTCGCGGGGTATGAAATGGATTCAGCGCACCAATCAAGCTGAACTTTCCGACAAGGAACTCAAAGCCTATTTGCGCGAGAGCCACCGCCTCGTTGCTGCGGGCCTCTCGAAGAAAAGGCGCAAAGAGCTGGGGCTTGAGTGATCGCCCAATCGGAATATGCTGACCGCAATCCAACAGGAGAGGAAGATCATGGCTTACTACGATATCGCAGTGGTTCCAGTGCCCGCCAAGAATTTGGTGGCTTACAAGAAAATGGTGAAGAGGGGCACGATCGCGTGGAAACGCTGCGGCGCGCTTTCCTATGTTGAAATGCTGGGCGAGGATTTGAAGCCTGGCAAGGAAACGAGCTTTCCGCAAAGCGTGAAGGCGAAGAAGGGTGAACTCGTCGGCTGTGCCATTCTGACTTTCAAGAACAAGGCGCATCGCAACGCAGTTTGGAAAAAGATGATGAAGGATCCGTTCATGACGGAGTTCGATGTGAAGACAATTCCGTTCGATGGCATGCGGATGTTCTTTGGCGCCTTCAAGCCTTTTGCGGGATTTTGATGCGATCACGGACGCGGCAAAAATGTGATCAGCCTCACCCAAGCGTGATTGGCTTGTGTTCGGGGCTGCCCGCATAATTGTGGCATGAAAACCATTGTTTCACGCCGATCCCTGATCCGCCTCGCTGCGGGGGGTCTTGCTGCGCCCACCATTTTGCGCCGTGCCGCTGCGGCCGCCGAAACGCATGTGCTGCTTGAGCTGTTCACCAGTCAGGGCTGTTCGGATTGTCCGCCTGCGGATAAATTGGCAGGTGAGCTTGCGAAGATGCCGGGGGTTCAAGTGGTTTCACTCAATGTGGACTATTGGGATTATCTCGGCTGGAAGGATACGTTAGGCAAAGCGCAATACAGCCAGCGGCAGATGGACTATGCCCATGCGCGCGGCGACAATGACGTTTACACCCCGCAGATGGTGATCAATGGTGCTGCCCACGCCATTGGCTCGCGCCGATCTGACGTTGAGGCTGCAATCGCGCAGGCGAATGCTGGAACCGTATCGGTCAATGTCGCCATGAGTGGTGCGGAAATTGAAATCAAACTTGGCGACGGGGCAGCGCAGGAATCGACCCTTTGGGTGATGGGCATCGCGCCGCAGGTTTCCGTTCCCATCAAGCGCGGCGAAAATGCCGGGCATGAGGTGATCTATCACAACGTCGCGCGGCAGCTTGTTGAAGTTGGCCGCTGGAACGGCGCGGCGCAAAGCTACAAGCTGGCGACGGCCAAGATAGCAGAACCGGATTGCAAATCCTGCCTTGCTGTATTGCAGGCCGGGAAGGTGGGGCCGGTACTTGGATTTGCCACCCTGGCGATCTAGATCACCGGTCGCTTTTCGCTCGCAGAATGACTTGAGTGTTGGCTTGCGGCCTGCGCCATGGTCTATTATCCCTCAACCCAAGCTGAGGGATTCAATGAAGAAGATTTATGCAAACGCCGACAAGGCGCTGGACGGGTTGTTGTTTGACGGGATGCTGATTGCCGCTGGCGGTTTTGGCCTGTGCGGCATCCCAGAACTGCTGATCGCTGGCATCAAGCGGGCTGGCACCAAAGGCCTCACCATCGCCTCCAACAATGCGGGCGTTGATGGTTTTGGCCTGGGCGTCTTGCTCGAGAGCCGTCAGGTCAAGAAGATGATCTCGTCCTATGTGGGCGAGAATGCCGAATTCATGCGGCAATATCTGCAGAAAGAATTGGAAGTGGAATTCAACCCGCAAGGCACGCTGGCGGAGCGCATGCGCGCTGGTGGGGCAGGCATTGCAGGCTTTTATACGCGCACCGGTGTGGGAACTCTCATTGCCGAGGGCAAGGAGACCAAGGAGTTCAACGGCAAGACCTATGTGCTGGAGCAGGGGCTTGTGGCTGATCTTTCGATCGTGAAGGCCTGGAAGGCTGATCCTTCAGGCAATCTGGTGTTCCGCAAGACGGCCCGCAACTTCAATCCGCCCGCCGCCACTTGCGGCAAGGTTTGTGTGGTGGAAGTGGAAGAGATTGTGCCGCTGGGCTCACTCGATCCAGATACCATTCACCTTCCCGGTGTTTACGTTCACCGCATCATTCAGGGCGAGCATGAGAAGCGCATTGAGCAGCGCACCGTGCGCAAGAAGGAGACTGCATAATGGCTTGGGACCGCAACCAAATGGCGGCCCGCGCCGCGAAGGAACTGCAGGATGGGTGGTATGTGAATCTCGGCATCGGCATTCCAACGCTGGTGGCCAACTACATTCCTGCAGGTGTCGAAGTGACCCTGCAATCGGAAAACGGCATGTTGGGCATGGGGCCTTTCCCGTTTGAAGGGGAGGAAGACGCTGATCTTATTAACGCCGGCAAGCAGACAGTGACGACGCTGCCGCAGACAGCGTTTTTTGACTCCGCACAGAGCTTCGCGATGATCCGCGGCGGCAAGATCAACATGGCCATTTTGGGCGCCATGGAAGTTTCGGAAAATGGCGATATTGCCAATTGGATGATCCCCGGCAAGCTGGTCAAAGGCATGGGCGGAGCAATGGATTTGGTTGCTGGCGTGGGCCGGGTGGTGGTGGTGATGGAGCACACCAACAAGGCGGGCGATAGCAAGGTCCTGCCGAAATGTGAGCTGCCGCTCACCGGCAAGGGCGTTGTGAATCGTATCATTTCTGATCTGGGCGTTCTCGATGTCGTGCCCGGCGGTTTGAAGATCGTAGAATGCGCGCCAGGTGTTTCCGAAGATGACATTCGCAAGGCGACGAAGGCGAAGATTGTGAATTGATCTGTAAAAAGCCTCGTGCCGAAATGCCCGCAGGCGGCCAAACATGAACTTAAATTGAGAAACCTCACGTTCAGTTGATCACTGCGCGCCGGAATAGGTGCGATAGTGGGACTGTAGTTCTTGCATGCCACCCTTAACCGATGGAGCGTGTGATGAAGCAATCCCGAAGGCAATTTGTTTTAAGCGTAGCTGTTGCGACCCTTTGGGCACAGCCTCGCATTGGCTCACAGGCTTGGGCAGCCGCGCAAGTGACGCCCGATCCCGCGAAGCCATTCATCCAGTACAAGGTGGGCGACGCTACCGTGACTGCGATCTATGACGGCGTGTGGGAACGGCCCTATAAGGCCAACCTGATTGCCAATGCTTCCATTGATGATGTGAAGGCAGCGCTTGGAAAGGCGAACCTGCCGGATGCGTTCCTCACTCTCCCATTCACGGTTTCGGTGATTTCGCAGGGCGATGAGTTGATCCTGTGCGATGCCGGAACAGGCGGGCAGGTTGTGCCAACGGCCGGGCATTTCATGGAGAATTTCAAGGCGGCCGGATTTGATCCCGCCAAGGTGACGAAGATCTTGATCTCGCATTGTCACCCCGACCACATTTACGGCTTGATGGAAAAAGACACCAACGCACCTGTGTTCCCCAATGCGGAAATTCTGATCTCTGATGTTGAATATGGCTGGTGGACTGACCCCGCCGTATTCAGCAAATTGCCCGATGACAGAAAGCCGTTGGCCCAGCGCATCCAGACCGTGTTTCCAACATGGAAGAACATCACGCAAGTTTCGGGCGAGAAGGAAGTGGCCAAGGGATTGAGTCTTGTGGAAGCACCCGGCCATACGCCGGGGCACCGCGCATTCCTGCTTGCATCAGGCACAGCAAAACACATGTTCAGCAATGACACCATGTATATGCCCGCACTGAACATCGCTCATCCTGATTGGCTGGGCGTTTTTGACCAAGACGCGGCGACGGCCGTAGCCTCGCGGCGTAAGATGATGGATCGGCTTGCTGCAGATAACATTGGCGTTAGCGGGTATCACTTTCCGTTTCCCGCCTATGGCAAGGTCATGAAGGATGGCGCAGACTATGCGCTGGCGGTTGAAAATATTTGAGGGTCATAGACATGAAGTCGATGAAGTTGAAACTGGCCGCTGCGGGCCTTGGCCTTCTTTTAGCAGGGCACGCCTGGGCCGTGGACAATTCAGCCACACAAGACAAGCCCGACCTTGCGCCCATCCGCGCGAAGATTGAGGCGAAGGATTATGCTGCCGCCATCGGCCTGCTCACGCCGCTTCTGACCAAGTATCAGGACCCGGATGTCTACAATCTCCTGGGCTTCAGCTATCGCAAGAGCGGCGACCAGAAACAGGCGGCCACCTTCTATCAAAAGGCCTTGGATACGGACCCGAATTTCAAGCCGACTCTGGAGTATCAGGGCGAGATGTTCTTGCTGTCTGGAGATGTCGAGCATGCCAAGGCCAATCTGGCCAAACTCGCCACGCTTTGCCCTTCCGGTTGCGAAGAGAAAGATGATTTGGCGAAAGCGATAGCATCCGGCGCACCGGTGAACTGAGCGGGGCCCTTACTGCCCCACCACGCGTTGCAGATTCTGCGCGTGGATCTCCTCATAGGGTTCGAAATAGTTGACCCAACCCGTTTCCAGCGGGCCGGCGATGAGTTCGCGCAGGGGCCTGGCCCGAAGATCTGCGTCACTGCGGCAACGCATGAGGGTGCGGATATACTGAGCCTGGGCCTTGATCAGGCCCTTACCATAGCCGCCCACGGAGATGATGTCGGGGTCTCCGTGATTGGGGAAAATGAATTGCGGGTTCAGGGCCCATAGCCTGTCAAGGTCGGCAAGGTGCGTGGCGAAGTGTTCGGGCTCACCCACATAGGTGACAGTGTCTTCCATCGTGTCGCCTGCGAGCATGAGGCCTTCATCCGCGATCCAGACCACGGCGGCATCATCGGAATGGATATTGCATTCGAGGAATTTTAGCTTGCGTTTGCCGAGCTGGAAATCCATTTCGCCCTCGAAAGTGGTGGTCGGCAGAATAAGTGGGTTGATCGCGGGCGAACCGTGAAAGCTGCCGTCTTCGATGCCTTGCTTATGCTTGACAAGGTGCTCGAGAGTCTTCTGTGTACTGATGATTTCACAATCGGCAAAGGCTTCGTTGCCGGCCACATGATCCAGATGCCAATGACTGAGAAGAACAGTTATCTGCGTGATGCCGCGCTGTTCCAGATCTGCGCGGATGAATTTCGCATGTTCAACTGATACATGCGTATCATAGACCAAGGCCTTGTTTTCAGACTCTAAAACGTAAGAGGCTATGCCCAGTGATATGGCGCCATCGTCCACCCAATTCGGCCCTTCGGTCCAGCGATAATCCGACACGCGGCCGTCGTAATAGGCGATGAGGCCAGGGGCACATTCGAGCACGCGGAGATGTTTCAAAGCAGATCCATTTGTTGTTTTGGTTGCGGCGCGGGGGTTGGTGGCGGCTGCTTGCCGCGCGGGCTGGCTACTTTTTCCATCACCCAGAAATCCTCCGGGGGGGCTTTTAACAAGTCTTGCACCTGTTCATCACTCGAAAGCCAGCGCGTGAAATTCTCTGGCATGATCACCACGGGCGAACGATCGTGTACCGCCGACAAGGGAAGGTTGGGAATAGCGGTCAGCATCGCAGCCGTTTCCAACTCGCTGCCGTCGGGCGCCATCCAATGTTCCCAAATTCCACCAAAGGCAAATAACGCATGGTCTGGGCGGTGGACGAACCAGGCTTGCTTGCGCTTGGCACCCACATCCTGCCACTCATAAAATCCATCGGCCAAAATCAAGCAACGGCGGCGGCGAATGGCGTTTTTGAAACTGGCCTTTTCGTAAACGGTTTCGCTGCGGGCGTTGATGAGGGGGCGGCCCGGTTGAATCTCCTTGGCCCAACTGGGCACGAAGCCCCAGCGCACCAGCGCGAAGTGGCGCTGGCCATCCAGACCGGCGCGCACAATCGCGATGGGCTCGCCGGGGTTGATGCGGTCACGCGGCGGAAAATCCGGCTCCTCGAGATAGGCGGCGAGCTTGCGCGCCTCCTCGGCAGCGCGGCGCATTGAATAGAGCGAGCACATGGGCTTTAAGATAGGCTTTCGTGCATGACGAATCCAAGGCCCATTCTCGCTGCTTCTGCCGCTGTGTTTCGCGGGCGTGAGGTGCTGCTCGTGAAACGCGGCAACACGTTGGGTAGGGGTTTGTGGAGCCTGCCAGGAGGCAAGGTTGAGTTTGGTGAAACGGCCGAAGATGCGGCGCGGCGCGAGGTTTTGGAAGAGACGGGTGTGACCGTTGAGTTCAAGGGCTTCGCAGGGCTTTTTGAAATCATCAGTGGAGAAGTTCATTTCGCTATCGCCTGTTATGCGGCCATTTGCGAAAAGGGAGAACCGCGTGCGGGCAGCGATGCGGCTGAGGCGCAATTCATCCATGTGGATGCGATTTCGCAGTTTTCACTTGCCCCCAACACGGCGGCTGCAATCAGCGCCGCGCGTCAACTGGCAGGCTTTTGATTCAAAACGGCATTCCTGCGTTAACCTTCCTTTAAGGATCAGCTTGGGCAAAGCCGTTAAAATGTTAGGTTCACGCAATGGTGTGCGAGTCGTCGTGCACCGGTGGGGACGATATGCAGAAATTGCCGCAGAACAAAACCATAGAAGAAGACCTGGACTATCCGCCGCAAGAAGCAAAACAGGCTGCGCTGCGTTACATCCTCGATGCTTGGGAAGAGGCCGTTTATGACGGACTGGACCCAGATTGCATTGCCACGGCGGCGATCTTTGCGGCGCTCTCAGACATGATTGCCACTTATGGCGAGGAACCAGTGGCGGTGATGTGCGAGCGCCTACCACAGCGCATCCGCAACGGTGAATTCACCGTAGGTCGCACCAAGCAGTAAGCGTCTCGCATCTAACGATTGACATCCACAATCACGCGGCCGCGGGTTTTTCCGGCCACGATTTCTTCGGCTACGCGCGGCACATCACTGAGGCCCACCGTGGTCGAGAGTGCGTGCAGCTTGGCCAAGTCCAAATCCTTTGCCAGCCGCGCCCATGTCGCTTCGCGGCGGGGCAGGGGTGTTGTGACAGAGTTGATGCCGATGAGGCGCACGCCACGCAGGATGAAGGGCGCCACAGATGTGGGCAAGTCCATGCCTTGCGCCAGGCCACAGGCGGCGACCGTGCCTTCGGGCTGGATCATGGAGAGGATATTGGCGAGGGTGACCGAGCCCACGCTGTCAATGGCAGCCGCCCAGCGCGTCTTGGCCAGTGGTTTTACCGGGCCGTTCAGTTCAGCGGCGTCGATGATTGATGAAGCGCCGAGGCTCTTGAGAAAATCCGATTCATTCAAGCGGCGCGTCGAGGCGGCCACCATGTATCCGAGCTTGGCGAGAAGCACGATGGCCACCGAGCCAACACCGCCTGCCGCACCCGTGACCAGCACTTCACCTTGATCGGGCTTCACGCCTTGCTCTTCCAGCGCCATGACGCAGAGCATGGAAGTGTAGCCCGCAACGCCCACGGCCATCGCATCTTCCGGCTTCCAGCCTTGGGGGAATGGCACAAGCCAATCGCCTTTCACGCACGCCACCTGAGAAAAGCCGCCATGATGACCTTCGCCCACGCCCCAGCCGCCGAGGACCACATCATCGCCCGGCTTCCAGCGTGGATGCGACGAAGCAGTCACCTTGCCAGCCATGTCGATGCCTGGGATCAATGGGAATTGCCGGATGATTGGGCCCTTGCCTGTGACAGCGAGGCCGTCCTTGTAGTTTACCGAGGAATGCGAAACGCGGATCGTCACGTCACCCGGCATGAGCTGGTCTTCCGTCCAGTTCACGAATTCAGCCTTTTGGCCGGAGTCAGTCTTGGAAACGAGCAGGGCGCGGAAGGTGGGCATGGCTAGAATCTCACTGGTTCGCCGAAGGCTCTCGACTCGATCACACCTTGCCACATGGCGCGGTGGCCGCGCACATAGGTTCCCACGGGCCAGCCTTTGACCTTAACGCCATCATAGGGCGTCCATCCGCAGCGGCTTTCAATCCATTTATTGGTGATGGTTTCGCTACGCTTCAAATCCACGAGGGTGAAATCGGCGTCATAGCCCTCAGCGATGCGGCCCTTGCCACGCAGGTTGAAAATGCGCTGGGGGCCGTGGGAGGTGAGATCGACAAATCGCTCCAGCGAGAGGCAGCCCTCATTCACATGATTGAGCATGATGGGCACAAGGGTTTGCACACCTGTCATACCCGAAGGCGACTGCGGATAGGGCTTGGCCTTTTCTTCCAGCGTGTGGGGCGCGTGGTCGGAGCCCAGCACATCCACAAGGCCAGAGGCAATGGCGCCCCACAGGGCCTCGCGGTGGCGCGCATCGCGCACCGGCGGGTTCATCTGCAGTTTGGTGCCGAGACGGGCATAATCATCCGCCGAAAGCGTGAGGTGATGCGGTGTCACCTCCACCGTGGCCACATCGCGCGCGGCGGCGAGCAGGGGAAGTTCTTCGGCGGTGGAGATATGCAGCACATGGATACGCTTGTTGTGCTTCTTCGCCAAACGGATCAGGCGGGCCGTCGAGATAACGGCGGCCTCTTCGTCGCGCCAAATGGGGTGTGATGAGGGATCGCCCGCGCGCTGTTCGCCCACGCGGGCGCGCAGGCGAGCCTCATCCTCGGAATGGAAGGCAGCGCGGCGGGTGAGGTGGCTGATGATGGCTTCGAGGCCGGATTCATCTTCCACCAGTAGATCGCCTGTTGATGATCCTGCGAAAACCTTGATGCCTGCTGCGCCTTCGAGCGCCTCAAAATGCGAGGCCATGGCGTAGTTCTCATGTGTGCCGCCAACATAAAAAGCAAAGTCACAGAACATGCGATGCCGGGCGCGGGCCACCTTGTCGGCCAGTGCATCGGCCGTTGTGGTGGTGGGTTTGGTGTTGGGCATTTCGAAAACAGCGGTGACGCCGCCGGCCACGGCGGCGCGGCTGCCGGTTTCCAAATCTTCCTTGTGGGTGGCTCCCGGTTCGCGGAAATGCACCTGGCTGTCGATCACGCCGGGGAGAATGTGCAAGTGGCGGCAATCCAGCGTTTCTGCTGCGGCAAGGCCTGCCAGGCCGCCGATGGCAACGATCTTGCCACCCTTCACGGCGACATCGCCAAGGCCAGTGCCGTTCTGGTTTACCAGCGTGCCACCCTTGAAGATAAGATCAACCAGTTGTGTCACGTGTGCTCCTTGCGCCTCAATCCACTCTCTCGTAAAACTTTGCTTCCCTTATGGCAACCGCATCACCATTCACCCCTGAAACTTTGCAAAACCGCAGCGTCATTGCCTTGGTTGGCGATGGCATTTTAGCGTTTTTGCACAATATCTTAACATGCGATCTTGAGAATCTGATTCAAGGTGAAATCGCCTATGGCGCGCTGCTCTCGCCGCAAGGGAAAATTCTGCATGACATGTTTGTGCATCACGCTGGAAGTTCCGTTCTGCTAGATTGTGAAGCGGAACAGCGCGAGGCCTTGATTGCTAAATTGAAGCTTTATCGCCTGCGGGCGAAATTCGAGATTGTGCCACGTGATGATCTGGGTGTTGTGGTGGGTGGCAAAGGGACCGCAGATCCGCGCCATGCAGGGCTTGGTGCGCGGCGCATTCTGCCGCTTGGCAACGCGAAGCCGGGCGATAGCTATGACACGCGGCGCTATGCACTGGGCATAGCTGACAGCGCCGAGATTGGCAGTGGCAAGCTGTTTCCGCACGAGGCGAATTTCGACCAGTTCGGCGGGGTTGATTTCAAGAAGGGTTGTTACATCGGCCAGGAGGTGGTGTCGCGCATGCAGCACCGTTCAACTGCGCGCAGCCGCGTTCTGCCTCTGATGTTTGCTGATGATCAGTATGCGGATGAAATCCGCGTGAATGAAGTCGCGCTTGGCGATGTTTTGGGGAGGCGCGGCAAACAGTCCCTGGCGCTGGTGCGGCTGGACAGGCTGGAGGTGCTTTCCCCACCCTTGCCGTTTATTGTTGTGAAGCCTGATTGGGCCACATTTGAGGTGAAGCTGCCATGACGGCCGTAAGACATGCAGACGGCATTTGCCGTTGTGGCTGGTGTGGCACTGACCCGCTCTACGTTTCCTATCACGACACCGATTGGGGTGTGCCGGAATATGATAGCCGTGCGTTGTTCGAGAAGCTCATCCTCGATGGCTTTCAGGCGGGGCTTTCATGGATCACCATATTGCGTAAGCGCGAGAATTTCCGCACCGCCTTCGATGGCTTCAAGCCAGAGGTTATCGTCAACTACAAGCCTGCGAAGATTGAGGCGTTAATGCAGGATGCGGGGATCGTTCGCAACCGCCTCAAGATCGAGGGCACGGTTCGCAGCGCTGAGGCCTATTTGAAGATGGATGATTTCTCGGCCTATCTCTGGGAGTATGTTGGCGGCAAACCCATCAACATGGAATATGATGCGTTGAAGCAAGTGCCCCCCAAGACGGCACTGACAGAAAAGATTTCCAAGGACTTGTTGAAGCGCGGCTTCAAGTTTGTTGGCCCTACGATTGTCTATGCCTTCATGCAGGCTTGCGGCTTTTACAATGACCATTTGGTTTCCTGCCATCGCCATGCGGCGGTGAAGAAGCTGGTGCGTTAAATCATGGCGCGGGCCTGGCAACGCATGCTTTCGGGCCGCAGGCTTGATTTGCTTGATCCATCGCCGCTGGACATCGAGATTGAAGACATCGCCCATGGTTTGGCACGCGTGGCGCGGTGGAATGGCCAGACTAAGGGGGATCATGCCTTCTCAGTGGCACAGCATTGCCTTTTGGTGGAGGCCATTCACGCGCATACGTCCAAGCGCGCCAGCAAGGATGAGCGCCGTGCAGCGCTTTTGCACGATGCGGCAGAATATGTGATCGGCGACATGATCTCGCCGTTCAAGGCGGCGCTGGGGCTGGACTACAAGGCGTTTGAAAAACGCCTGATGTCAGCCATTCATTTGCGGTTCGGGCTGCTGCCAGTGATCGCGGCCGAACTCGAGGTGGCCATCAAGCAGGCTGACAAGATGGCGGCCTATCTGGAAGCCACCCAACTGGCCGGTTTCACTTTGGAGGAAGCCGAGAAATTCTTTGGCCGCCCCAAGGGGCTTGACGGGGCAGGATCAGTGCGGTTTCACAAATTGACGCCACTGTCGACCAATGAGGCCAAGGCGCTTTACATCGAAAGGTTCAAGGCAGTTTCATGATTATCGTATGCGGCCTGTCACGGGCGCAAGAACAGATTGACCTTCATGGTGCGCGATCGGTGGTTGGCGTGCTTGGGCCGGAATCGACACATCCCACCTATCGCGGCATTGATGCAAGGCGGCATCTCCGGCTGACCTTCAATGACATCAACGAGGAGATAGAAGGCTTCAGCGCCGCCACGCCTGATGACGCTGCAAGGCTGGTGCAATTTATCCGCGATTGGGATAGGCGTGCGCCGCTGCTCATCCATTGCTGGGCAGGGATCAGCCGGTCAACGGCCTCGGCTTTTGCGGCGCTCTGCGTGTTGCGCCCGCAGGCGGATGAAATGGAATTGGCGCAAGAGCTGAGGGCCGCTTCGCCTTCGGCTACGCCAAACCGGCTCATCACCTCGCGGGTAGATGCCTTGCTTGGCCGGAAAGGGCGAATGCTGGCGGCCGTGGAAAGCATCGGCCGCGGTGCCAATGCCTATGAGGGCGAGCCGTTCCAACTGGAGATTTGAAGCTTCCCGCGCGCCGCTCAAAAACAAAACGCCCTCATATCTGAGGGCGTTTTATTTTAATCCGATTGATGATCAGCTCAGCCGCCGAAAGCGTAGAAAATGTGATGCCCAATGCGGGTTAGGCGCCGCATGGTGTGGGCCCATCGTGGCGTCACATAGTCTGCATGATAGTTCACGGCGTTACCGAGCATGGCGATGGCCGGATCATTGTTGATGGCGCGTTCGGCGATCATCTTGGCGTGGGCCCAGGCGGTGGGCGATTTCACGTCATCTGGCAGGCCGTCACAGGCGAAGGAGAACTGGCAGGAATTGCGGCTGCCGGAGCCTTGATAGACCACGCCGCAGATCGTTTTTGGGAAATCGGGGTTCTTGACGCGGTTCAGGATCACCTTGGCCACTGCGAGCTGGCCCATATCGGATTCAGAACGGGCTTCAAAATAAACGGCGCGGGCGAGACAATTTTCTTCAGCAAGGCGAATGCGGCGCTGGGCCACAAGCTGTAGCTTTTCTGCGGGCGCCAAGACAACGCCGTTGGCGTCTACTTGAGCCGGGGCCATGGCCAGGCGTTTCACTGCCGGGGCAGCAACAGCATCTTCATTTTTCAGATCGACCGCTGCTGGCGAGATCTTCACCTTGTCCGCCGTTGCAGCGCGCATCAGGTTTACAGGCTTGGGCTTGGGCAAAGGTGGCGGAACGGCGGCCACGACTGGGGTGGCGGCGTCAAGGTCTACCTTGCCATCGGCCATGGTTTGGCGGCGCAGGGTGTTGACATTGATGGTGGTGAAATTCTCGCCTTCAGGAAGCAGCGAGCCCTTGGTGGTGATGTCGCTGACAGGGCTCATGCCGGGGGCGGTTGCGCCAAGAGATGCCAATTCGGCATCGCCGGCGTTGTGGGCGGAAGCATTGCGGCCGATCAGGTTTCCGGCAAAGGCAAAAGCGGCGACTAGCATGGCACCGACAACCAGCATCGGCAGGCTCTGTAGAATGCGGCTGGGCTGGCGCATGGGCACGTCGAGCCCATAGCCATAAAGATCTTCAAACTGTTGCTGATGCAAACTCTGTCGTGACAGACGCGGGCGCTTATACAATGCTCTCAGGTCCTCTTTTAAAAGGGCAACTCCCCCGCCGAGAGAAGGAACCCGAAATGCAGTATATCCGCAGGCCGTTTAGCATAGGTTAACCATGCTGCCAACTAAATCTAGCCCAGTTTCCGCCCCAAAAAAGCACATGTTTGGCACATGGTTAACGCGTTGATTTCAGTGGATTTTGTTTAAAACCTTAAGGCGAGCTTGGGCGGCAGCCAGCCGCGCGATGGGCACGCGGAAGGGCGAGCAGGACACATAGTCCAGTCCGGCAGCCTCGAAAAAGGCAATTGAGTCAGGATCGCCGCCATGTTCGCCGCAGATGCCCAGCTTTAAATCGGGCCGCCCGGCACGGCCGCGCTGAACCGCCATTTCGATCAATTCGCCCACGCCATCAATGTCGAGCGAGACGAAAGGATCGCGCGGAAAAATCTGGCGGTTGGTATATTCGCCGATGAAGCGGGCGCTGTCGTCGCGGCTGATGCCATAGGTGGTTTGCGTCAGATCATTTGTGCCGAAGGAGAAGAATTCCGCCACTTCGGCAATGTCGGCAGCTTTCAGCGCGGCGCGGGGCAGCTCAATCATGGTGCCCACCAGATATTCCAGCGGCTGGCCGGTTTCCTTGGCTACGTCCTTGGCCACGGCGTCGATGCGGGCGCGGACTGCGGAGAGTTCAGCGCGTGATGCCACCAGCGGCACCATGATTTCGGCAATCGGCGCATGGCCGGAAGCCTGGCGCACGGCGGCGGCCGCTTCGAAGATGGCTCTCGCCTGCATATCGGTGATCTCGGGGTAGGAGAGCAGCAACCGCACGCCGCGATGACCCAACATGGGGTTCTGTTCGCGCAGTTCCAATACGCGCTTGCGGAAGGCGTTATGGTCGGTCTTCAAGGTTTTGGCCAGAGCCTCGATCTCTTCAATTTCGCGCGGCAGGAATTCGTGCAGCGGCGGGTCGAGCAAGCGGATGGTAACGGGAAGGCCCGCCATGATGGCAAAAAGCTCGGCAAAGTCGGCACGCAACATCGGCAGGATCTTGGCCAGCGCGGCGCGGCGCTCCTTCTCGGTGTCGGCCAGGATCATCTCGCGCATGGCGACAATGCGGTCGCCTTCGAAGAACATGTGCTCGGTGCGTGACAGGCCGATGCCTTCCGCGCCAAAATCGCGCGCCAGCCTCGCGTCGTGCACGGTTTCGGCATTGGCACGCACCGCCATGCGGCGCACTTTGTCGGCCCAACCGAGAACTGTGGCGAAATCGCCAGAGAGTTCGGGTTTGATGGCGGCGAGCGCGCCCTTCAATACTTGGCCGGTGGATCCATCAATGGTGATCACATCGCCGCTCTTGAGGGTCAGGCCGGGGGCCTTGAGCAAGCCTTCAGCCACGTCGATTTTCAAGCTTGAGGCACCCGTGACGCACGGTTTGCCCATGCCGCGGGCGATCACAGCCGCATGGCTGGTCATGCCGCCGCGAGTGGTGAGCACGCCGTCAGCCATGTGCAGGCCCTTGATGTCTTCGGGGGCTGTTTCGGTTCGTACCAAAATCACATGCTGCCCTTGGCCTACCAGGGTTCGCGCTTCGTCGGCATTGAAGCTGATGACGCCGGAAGCTGCGCCCGGCGATGCACCAAGGCCTTGGGCGATCACCTCACGCTTGGCAGCTGGGTCAATGGTGGAGTGCAGAAGTTGGTCGAGACCAAAGGGGTCAATGCGCATCAACGCGTCTTCCTCGCTGATGCGGCCGCGGCCAACGAGATCGGTGAGGGTTTTCAAATTGGCTGCCGCTGTGCGCCGTGCGGCACGCACGTCCAACAGCCACAAAGCACCTTGTGCCAAGGTGAAATCCACCTCTACCGCGTCGCTGAGCTGCAGTTCCAATTCATCCAATGCGGCATTGAGCGCACCGAAAGCCATAGGCGCCACACTGGCCAGCGAGGTTTCCCCGCCGTGAAGCGGCAGGCTTTGGCGCAGGCGGCCATCTAGGTCTGGTCCCTGCGCGTCGGGAAGGAATTCGCCCTGCAATTGGCGCATGCCAGTTTGGGCATGGCGCGAGGCGGCGTGGCCCACACCGGATTGTTCATTCTGGTTGCCGAAGACCATGGCCTGAACCACGATGGCAAGGCCTGCATCTTCCTTCAGCCCGTGGAGCTTGCGTTGGGCCTTGGCGCGGGGGCCGCTCCAGCCACGCACCAAGGCGGCGATGGTGCTCCACAACTGATCATGCACTTCCTGTGGGAAAATCCTGTCGTTGCTGCTTTCAATTTGGGCCTTGAAGCGCTGCGTGAGCTCGGGCCCGTCGCTGCCGCGAATTTCGCGGGCTGAAACATAGCCACGCTCTTCGATGAAAAGGCCAAGCAGATCCTCAAACGCCGCCGGATCATCACCCAGCACAACATGGGCGTAATTCTGGATAAAACGGCGATAGCATTCATGGGCGAAAGCGTGGTCATTGGCCGTGACGCCCAGGCCCTCCACAGTTTCGTCATTCAGGCCAAGATTGAGAACCGCTTCCAGCGTGCCGGGCAGGCTGACCGGTGTTGAGGGGCGCACGGCCAGCATGAGCAAGCGCTTCTTGTCGCCCAGCTTGCAGCCTGTCTCGCGCTCGATTTCGGCCACACCCTGGTCAATAAGGGCTTTGACTGCGATGAGGTCAGACCTTTCGCCCATTGCCACGGCCCTGCAGGCCTCGGTGTTGAGCACAAAGCCAGGTGGCACAGGTAATTTGAGCTGGGCCATGGCACAAAGGCCAGCACCCCTGTGGCCAAGCGCGGCCGACGACAGGCTGGTGCCCTTGGCACCGGCGCTGCCGAAAGTCGCAATGAAATTTGGCCGTTTGTCACTCATGGTTGCGGCGCACAATCGGCCCCTATCAGGGTGCGGTCAAGGGGCGGATGACAAATGGATGAACGCTTGCTTTTGTTCCGGTTCAGTGGGCGGTGCTATGCAGTGATCAACAAAGGAGTTTTGCCGTGGCTGAGATGAAGCGCAGTTCTCGATTTCTGGGCCTTGTGGTTCTGGCCATCGTTGGTCTGACTGGAGTTTGCGCATTCTATGCATTGACTGACCCATGGATATACACCGTGGGCCGTTTTCGCCCCTATCCCCTCTGGGCTGGGCACGCCGAAACCAAGGGGCCGGGGGGCGACTATCAGGTTTTCGTCGTCTTTTATCCCTCCACTGGCCCGCAGGTGCATGCTGCAACATGGGTCAGCGGTTATGGCTATGTCTGTGCCCCAAACGGACACAGCTACAATGTGCGCGTTGGCGGCAGCACCGATTCAGTTGTGTGGAAGAATATGAACGACCTGCCGTTCCACATCTACACACGCGGGCCCACAAGCGTGGCGTATATGATGGCGCGGGCGGGCCTGCCGCCCGAGCTCGAGTTCCGCGGCCGCTGGCAAGGCAATGAATTGGTGATGAAGGATGATGGCACGATCGCTGCCGCCTTCAGCGCCGATGGCTCGCTTGATCCAAATGCGCCCATTCGCAAGCCAGAGGCCGAGCAGCAAGTGACCTTCAAGGAAGGTTTTTGGGGCTTTTGGAGCCCTTGCCCCTGAGCTTGCCTATCTCACGGGCTGCAGCAGAGAAGCAATCTCATCGGCGAAATGCGTGACAGCGGCGCGCCCCGCTTCGGCCAAGGCATAGATGCCGCGCGCCTGTTTTTCAAACCAGCCATAGTAGTTGTCGCGCAGGATGGATGCGCTCTTTTCCACTTGTGTCTGATCGCGCAGATGGGAGATTCGGGTTGGGCCATGAATATGCAAATGCGCGAGGCAACGCAAGGCATCCTGGCGATAAGCCGTCATCAATTTGGTTTTGCTGCTGCCGCCAAGATTGGGATCACCTTTGCGGCGCTTGAATTCCTTCAACAACGCGGCTTTGCGCGTGTCGTTCTTGCGCGGCGCGTAGGGCACGCAATCCGAGAGCACCTCAACGCTGCCGGATTTTGAAACCACAATCACACCAAGGCCAACGCGCCTGGCCAGTTTTACTGCGTCGTTGGGAACGGCCCGCTTCGGGCGGGGGATGGCGACGTAAACTGAATCAGACAGCGCCAGCCTGTCTACCGCTTGATAGAACAGTTGCAGCGTGAGGCCGGTTTTCAGTTCCACGATCAGCGGCGGATCATCACCACGCAGAGCCACCACATCACAGTCCTTGACTTCGGCCTTCACGATGTAGCCCTGTGCTTCAAGGAATACCTTGATGGGGCGATAGAGGTCAGTTTCTTTCATTGCAGCAGAAGTTTAGACGATTCGCGGCCCAACAGATCTTTCTGAGTGTCTGGAACTTAGCCTTTTTGCTGGGCCAGCCAATCCTGCATCACCTTAATTTCCGGCCCTTGTGCGTCCATGATGGCTTGTGCAAGCTTTTTGATTTCTGGGTCAACGCCAAACTGCAATTCAACCTTGGCCATATCGATTGCCCCCTGATGGTGCGGGATCATGCCGCGCGCAAAATCAATGTCAGCCTTGCCGCTGTAGTTGATTGCCATGCTTTGCATCATGGTCTCCATCGGCGCGCCGGCGGCCTTGGCTGCCTCTGCAGAAGAAGGCATGGCTTTGGGATCGTGCGCGGCCAGCCATTTTTTCATCTGCTCAATCTCACCCTTTTGAGCGGCGATGATGTTGCGGGCCAACTTCTTCATGTTGGCGTCTTTGCCAAATTTCAGTACGACCTCCGCCATGGCAATTGCGCCTTGGTGGTGCGACACCATGCCAGACGCAAAATCCACATCTGCCACGCCTGTTGGCGCTTGCATCATGCCTTGCATCATTCCATCCATCGCTGCTTTGTAGGCGATGGTTGAACCAGCTTCTGCAGGTTTCGCCGCTTGGGCCATGCTGCCATGCTTCATGGCACCAGCGGCTGCCGGATTGAGCGCGGCACATGCAAAGACCAATGCGGCGGCGAGGCCGCAAAAATACTGCTTCATTCTCAACTCCTGTGGTGACGAAACCTGAAGCCGAGAGTTTTCAGGAGAACGTGGCAATTTGGAGGTGAGCCCAATTAGAATTTCAGTGCTTTCACCTGTACAACGTTAGGCACTTTTTGCACTTCAGCCATCACCGCCGCCGGCACAGCGCCGTCAGTTTCGATGATGCTGATGGCGTCGCCGCCTTCGGCGATGCGGCCCAGATGGAAGGTTCCCATGTTGATACCAGCATTGCCCAACAATGTGCCCACCCGGCCCACAAAACCGGGCTTGTCGTTGTTGGTGATGTAAAGCATGTGCGGGCCGAAGTTGCATTCCAACTCGATGCCCTTGATCTGGATGATGCGCGGCTTGCCATCACCAAACACCGTGCCGGCCACGGCGCGTTCATACTTGTCGGTTTTTACTGTGATGCGAATATAGGTTTCATAGGCACCGCGGCGCGTTTGTTTGACTTCGTCAACCTTGATGCCGCGTTCCTTGGCCACGATGGGAGCTGACACCATGTTGATCGTGCCCATTTGCGGCTGGAGAATGCCTGCCAATGCGGCTGAGGTGAGGGCCTTGGTGTTCATCTCACCCACTTCACCGGCGTACTCAATGACGATGCCGTTGATGGTGGAGTCCGTGAGTTGGCCCGCGAAGCTGCCCAGCTTTTCAGCCAGTGCCACATAGGGTTTGAGGCGCGGGGCTTCTTCGGCACTGATTGAGGGCATGTTGAGTGCATTGGTGACAGCGCCCTTCACCAGGTAGTCGGACATTTGCTCGGCCACCTGCAGTGCTACGTTTTCCTGCGCTTCGTCAGTGGAGGCTCCGAGATGCGGTGTGCAGACTACGTTTTCGAGATTGAACAGTTTGTGGGAGGAAGCAGGCTCGGTTTCGAACACGTCGAGTGCCGCACCTGCCACATGCTTCGACATGATTGCGTCATAGAGGGCATCTTCATTCACCAAGCCGCCGCGCGCGCAGTTGATAATGCGAACGCCTTTCTTGCACTGAGCAAGGGCTGTGGCATCGATGATGTTGCGCGTCTTTTCAGTGAGCGGTGTGTGCAGCGTAATGAAATCGGAACGCTTGAAGATTTCCGGCAGTTCGACTTTTTCCACGCCGATTTCAACGGCGCGTTCTGCGGAGAGAAATGGATCGAATGCAATCACCTTCATCTTCAGGCCCAGCGCACGATCGGCCACGATGGAGCCGATGTTGCCGCAGCCGATCACGCCCAACGTCTTGTTGTAAAGTTCAACGCCCATGAAGCGGTTTTTCTCCCACTTGCCTGCGTGCGTGCTGGCGTTGGCTTCGGGGATTTGGCGGGCCAAAGCCATCATCATGGAAATGGCGTGTTCAGCGGTGGTGATGGCATTGCCGAAGGGCGTGTTCATCACCACGATACCTTTGGCGGATGCGGCGGGAATATCAACATTGTCTACGCCGATGCCAGCGCGGCCGACAACTTTGAGCTTCTTGGCCGCTTCAAGAATTTTCGGCGTGACCTTGGTGGCCGAGCGGATGGCCAGGCCATCATAGTTGGGGATGGCGGCGAGCAGCGCATCCTTGTCTTTGCCAAGGTCTGGCTTGTAATCCACTTCAACACCGCGATCCTTGAAGATTTGAACGGCAGCGGCAGAGAGTTTGTCTGAAATCAAAACGCGGGGGGCCATGATTGAATGCTCCAATGAATTGTTTTTGTTTCGTCATGCCCGCGAAAGCGGGCATCTGTGTTTCGGGCAAGGGGTAACTGAGATTCCCGCTTTCGCGGGAATGACGGGATGGTCAGCCGGTGGCTTGCGCATAGGCCCAGTCGAGCCAATGCGTCAGCGCTTCAACGTCCTTGGTTTCAACCGTGGCGCCACACCAGATGCGAAGGCCCGGAGGGGCATCGCGGTAGGCGCCGAGGTCATAAGCAACCTTCTCAGCTTCCAGCAGTTTCACCATTTTCTTCGGTACATCTTCTGCGCCATCAAGCGTGAGGCATACCGAGGTGTTGGAACGCGTAGCAGGAACCTTGGCCAGGTGATGCGCGAATTTGGATTTTGAAATCCAGGCATCAATCACCGCCGCATTGGCATCGGCGCGGGCGCGCAGTGCGTTCAAGCCGCCGAGGCTTTTGGCCCATTCCAGCGCCAGAACATAATCTTCCACGCAGAGCATTGAGGGTGTGTTAATAGTTTCACCCTCAAAAATGCCGGCAATTAATATGCCGCCGGAGGTGAGGCGGAAAATTTTCGGCAGCGGCCAGGCCGGCGTGTAGGATTCCAGACGCGCAATAGCGCGCGGGCTGAGGATGAGCACGCCATGTGCGCCTTCACCGCCGAGAACTTTTTGCCACGAAAAAGTCACGACATCGAGTTTTGAAAAATCCATATCCTGCGCGAAGGCAGACGAGGTGGCATCGCAGATGGTCAGGCCCTCGCGGTTGGCCGGGATGAAATCAGCATTGGGCACGCGCACGCCAGAGGTCGTGCCATTCCAGGTGAACACCACATCATGGGCGAAGTTGATTTGGGAAAGGTCTGGCAGATCGCCATAGCCGCTAACGATTTTACGCGCGTCCTTCAGCTTCAATTGCTTGAGAATGTCAGACACCCAGCCGTCGCCGAAGGATTCCCATGCGACAACATCCACAGGGCGCTGACCAAGAAGGGACCACAGCGCCATTTCAACAGCCCCCGTATCGGAAGCGGGCACAATGCCGATCTTGTAATCGGCGGGAACTTGCAGAATTTCTCGCGTGAGGTCGATTGCTTTTTTCAATCGTGCCTTGCCCAGCGATGAGCGGTGGGAACGGCCCACAACGGCATCTTTGAGTTTTTCTGGGGTCCAGCCCGGGAACTTCGCACAAGGGCCAGAAGAAAAATTGGCGCAAGCCGGGCGCACAGCCGGTTTCGTATCTGTCATTTTGATCTCCATCCTTACAGATGGGTTGAGCCACGTTGGGGTGGCCTAGCCCGAGGACGCAAATGGCAGATGTTGTGTCGCTTTACAACTGAAATTTTGGTCAGTGCAGATTTTCGGCGAGGAACCTGCGCAACCTTCCCCAGGCTTGTTCAGCCGCCGTGCGGTCATGCGCTTGGCGCTGCTCATTCATGAAAGCATGGCTGGCATCATAGCGGAAGATTTCCGCCTTCAGGCCCGAGGCCTTGAAATCTTTCTCCATCTGATCAACTTGTGCAGGCGATGGATAATCATCCGTGTTGGAGAAATGACATTGCAACGGCACGCGCACTTTTGATGCGCTGAACAGTGCAGCGGGCGGCATGCCGTAGAAGGGTGCAGCACAGGAAAGCTCTGGCACATCCTGTGCTGAAAGCAACGTCACAGCACCACCCATGCAAAAGCCTACCATGCCCACCTTGGGTGATGACTTCTTGAGGTAAAGCACAGCGCCACGCACCACATTATCGGCCACGTCCTTGAAATTGAGCGAGCTCATTTCAGCATTGGCGGCGGCAGAGTCGTGATAGGGCACCACGCGGCCCGCGTAGAGATCGGGTGCCAGCGCATCATAGCCCGCCAAGGAGAGACGGTCGCAAACGCCTTTGATATTGTCTTGCAGGCCCCACCATTCCTGAATCACGATCACGCCCGGCGCATGGTCTCGGCCCGCCTTGGCGAGATAGCCCTCGGTTGGTTTGCCATCGGTGCGGGGGAAAGAAATGCGCGTGCCCATGTTTGTCTCCTTAGTGTTTGAGAGAAGGTTAGTGCATCGCGGCGGCTGGGGGAATCCAAATACTGTTTCCCTCCCCCTTGTGGGGAGGGATTAAGGGTGGGGGTCGCTCCGACCCTTCCCGTTCAAACACATCTTGGCGTGGGGGTCGCTCCACTCGACCCTCACCCCGGCCCTCCCCACAAGGGGGAGGGAGAAAAGAGCTCCAAAAAAATCTCGGGCGAACCCTTGAAAGACTGATCGTACGATATATCTTAAGCAATATCGTAATGCAAAGGAGCAATATATGACTTACGACAAAAACAATTCTGAATCAGATGGTTATCGTGGTTTTGGTGGCCATCGCGGCCCGCAATGGGGTGGCCATGATCCGCTAGGCTGGGCAAAGCAGCCGGGCTTTCACCCATTGAAGGCTGTGGCCACTGTTGCCGCCTTTGTGGTGTTCCCACCGCTGGGCGTTCTCACACTAGGCTATTTCCTGTGGAACAGCCGGCGTGGCTGGCAAGGCGGCCCGGCGATGGCCGGTGGCCCCAATTCGTGGCGTGGCCGTTGTGGTGGGCGCGGGATGCGCGGGCCGTTCACGGGTAACCAGGCCTTTGATGAACACCAGATGGAAGAGATCAACAAGCTGCGTGAAGAGCGCCGCGCCTTCCATGAATACCGGGCCACAGAGCGCGCCAAGCGTGATCAGGAGGCCTATGAAGCCTTCCGTGCCGCGCAAGCGCAAAAGCCTGCTGAAGGCGATGACACGACTAAAATCTAACAGCCCTCTGGTTGTTGAACTTTGAAAGCGTTACCCTGCGCCAGCCCTCTGGCGCAGGATTCTGTTGCGAGGGTGAGAAGATGTTTGGCCACCGGATGAGAGACAAAGACAAGGATTGCGGGCCCCGCTGGGGTTTTGCACGGCATCGCGGCCCAGGCGGAGGCCCACCGTGGATGCGCGGCATGGGGTTTGGCGGCTTTGCGCCCGGCGGCCCACGCACGCGCATGTTCGGCCAAGGTGATTTGCGGCTGTTATTGCTGGCGCTGATCACTGACCAGCCTTCACATGGCTATGACCTGATCCGCACCATCGAGGGGCGTTTCGGCGGCAACTATTCGCCCAGCCCCGGCACGATCTACCCGACACTGACATTGCTTGAAGAGCAGGGCCTGATCGCGGCGCGGGCTGAAGAGGGTGGCAAGAAATCATATGAGGCTACGGCAACGGGCCGCGCCCATCTCGAAGAGCATGCCGCGCAGGTGGATGCGTTGATGGCGCGCATTGATGTGATGGCGCGAGGCGCTGGACATGCCCCGATGCCTGAGAGTGTGATGCATGCCATTCACACTTTGCGCCATGCGGTGATGAGCCGTTTCGGCAAATGGGATGCGGAAGAGGAAGCGCGTGTCCGCAAGATCATGGAGCAAGCCGCGCGGGACATTGCCGGCGGACCGCCCAAGAAGACCTAGCGCATTTCAAACAGTTCGTGATGGAAGTCGCTCAGTGGCAGGCCGTTGCGCGCGAGATCCAGCTTCAATGCTGCGGCGAAGGCACTCGGGCCGCAGAACCAAACACTGGCGTTTTTCCAATCAGGCACAGCGGCGCGGATGCGCTCGCCCGTCATGCGACCGTCGCGCGGCGTGATGTTGAGGTGCAGTTTCACGTTGGCTGCAGCGGCATCGGCGCGCATCAGATTGAAGGCCTCGCTGTTTTCAATCACATCAGAATGGAACAGATCGATGGCCTGCTTGTTCTGGCCATTGCCCAGCATCTTCATGCGCGCCACAAAAGGAGTGATGCCAATGCCGCCTGAAATCCAAATCTGGCGCGGCTTGTGGTGTTCGAAATTGAACTGACCGTAAGGGCCTTCCACGATCAATTCTGCGCCCAACGGCAGCTTGCTGTTGAGATCCATCGTCTGGTCGCCCAGCTCCTTCACGATGAATGTGATGCGGCGTGTAGCGGGGTTCCAATCAGAGGCGATGGTGAAGGGGTGCGCGCTCCAGCGGCTGCGGCCACGCACGAAGGCGAATTGCCCAGGCTTGTGGCCCTTCCAGCCCGGTTCCATTTCGAGTTCCACGCGCAGGGTTTTCATTTCCGGCAGATAGAGCTTGTCGACCACCTTGGCCCCTACCTTGCGGCCTGCGCCAATCATGCGGCTGAGGGCAATGACAGCCGCAACAGCGCCGATGGCATAGACCGTGCCCATCAGCCAGCCGATGGGCTGGGTCCAATAATCCGCCTTCATCAGTGCGGCGGAATGAAAGGTCAGCAGCAGGAACAGAACCGGCGTGAGGCGATGTGTGAGCGCGAAGATGTGATAGGGAATCTTCTTGATCAGCGCGATGGCCACGAGCGCCAGCAGCACCCAAAGTGCCGGTTGTGCCACGCCATGTGCCGGGCCATGCAGGCTTTGCCAAAAGGTCTGCGCGGCGGCATCGCCGGCGGAAGGTTGTCCGTGGCCGCCCTCGCCACCTGAAGCGGTGAGCCAATGCACGATGCCGATTAGCGTTCCGGTGATGCCCATCCATTTGTGCAGTCGGTACATCTTGTCGAGGCCCCCCAGATAGGGCTCCAGCCAGATGGGACGCACTGCGAGGAATGTTGAAAAGGCCATGAGGCCAATGGTTAGAAGGCCAGTGATTTGAGTGAAGGAGCCCGCAAATTTCTGTGCGTCATAAGGTGAGAGATACAGGCTGTCGGCCAGCATCCAACCGCCAAAGATGATGGCCAAGAAACCGATGAAGAAGATTGCTGATTTACGCATCCTGTCGCCCCTTGTTATTCAGCACGTAATACCGCGTGCCTGTTGCAGGATTGACGGGAAGATTAGGTCGGCTCCGTCGGCTTTGGACTTTACTTAAATTTGAAGTTGGGCCGGAACACAAGGGGCGGTGCTGCAGGCCAGGGCTCAAATGAAAACGCGCCGCCCGTTTTCACAGGCGGCGCGCTTTGCAGAGGATCACTCTCGATCGAGGACCCAAATTCGCGATTTAGAACTTCACGCGCAGACCGACCGTGCCCTGGTGTTCGGGAACCGAGGTGCCGGAGGAAACGATGTCGTGGAACTTGTAGCCCACATCCAGCGCCAGGTTGTTGGTCATGTCATAGGCCACACCTGCAGCCAGGCCGACGGCCATGCCCTGGTTGTTGCCAACAGCGCCATTGTTGTCCCACTGCCAGCCGTAACCTACGCCAGCGCCCACATAAGGCGTGATGGCTGATTCATTCTTCCAGTCATAATAGATGTTGCCCATCACAACGCTGGTCTTCACATCAGCGCCTGGCGCCACTGTGTAGTTGCCAGACCAATCCCAGGTGAGATCGGTGCGGAAGTTCGGGTCAAACTGATAACCCACGCCGGCGCCGCCAGTGAAAGCCCAGGGCGAAGTCGCCGTGCTCCAATCAAGCCATGAAGCGCCCACGTCACCGCGGAAATAAATGCCGGTGTCATTTGACGGCGCCGCGGCCGGAGCATTGTAGTCAGCGGCCTTGGCCGTGGCAGCGAGCGGCACAAGGGCAAAGCTCGCAAGCAAAACATTCATCCAGAATTTCATCATACACCTCGATACTCACCATCACTGTCAACTCACTGCAGGCAGGGATGGCTTCCTGCGCTGCTTGATTCAATTCAACTGCCGCTGTTTGAGATTGTGCCCGAGGCTTGTGGTGCAAGGCTGGCTGCAAAATGGCTGAAAAAAGGCAATTGGAAAGCGTTGCATTTTTGCATCAGTGTTTTGCGTCGTTTTGATACAGGTCGAAAATGCGGCCTGCACCATGCCGCGCTTTTATGCTCACGCTGCCGCTTTTGAAATCACGCCGCAAAGTTCATCAACGATTTTCCGAACGATGCCTTCATCGTGGCCCTCGGCCATCACGCGGATGAGTGGTTCAGTGCCAGATGGGCGGATGACGAGGCGGCCCGAATTGCCGAGCATCGCTTCCGCATCCTTGATGGCGGATTTCACTGCATTGTCTTCCAGCGGCTTGCCGCCCTTAAATTTTACATTCTGCAAAATCTGCGGGAGAGGTGTGAACAGATTGCAGACTTCGCTCACCGGCTTGCCTTGGCGTTTCACTTCGGCAAGCACTTGCAGCGCGGCCAGAAGGCCATCACCAGTTGTTGCGTAGTCCGACATCACGATGTGGCCGGATTGTTCGCCGCCAATGTTGAAGCCATGCTCGCGCATATGTTCTACCACGTAGCGGTCGCCCACTTTTGTGCGGGCCAGTTTCAGGCCCTTGGATGTCATGAATTGTTCGAGCCCCAGGTTCGACATGATGGTGGCCACGAGGCCACCACCCTTCAGATGGCCGCGCTTGGCCCAGGATGAAGCGATGAGCGCCATGATCTGGTCGCCATCAATCAGGCGGCCGCGTTCGTCGGCGATGATCACGCGGTCAGCGTCTCCATCCAGTGCGATGCCAATGTCGGCCCTCGTTTCTCGCACGCGTTGGCACATGGCTTCTGGGTGTGTACTGCCCACTTTTTCATTGATGTTGGTGCCGTTAGGCTCATTGCCGATGGTGATGATTTCAGCGCCAAGTTCCCACAACGCAGTCGGCGCGCAGTGATAGGAAGCGCCATTCGCACAATCAATCACCACGCGTAGGCCTTCAAGCCCGGCATTGGCGTCATAGGTGCGCTTGGCAAATTCGATGTAGCGGGCGGCGGCGTCATCAATGCGCTTTGCACGGCCCATGTTTTCCGAAGCTGCAAGGGTGAGCTTGGAAGGTGTGTCGATCAGGTCTTCAATTTGCCGCTCTGTCTCATCCGAAAGCTTGTAGCCATCCGGCCCGAAGATCTTGATGCCGTTGTCATAGAAGGGATTGTGTGAGGCCGAGATCATCACGCCGAGATCGGCGCGCATGGAGCGCGTGAGCATGGCCACAGCCGGTGTGGGGCAGGGGCCAAAGAGAAACACATCCATGCCTGCGGACAGGAAGCCTGCTGTGAGCGCTTGTTCAATGGTATAGCCGGAAAGGCGCGTGTCCTTGCCGATCACAACACGGTGTCTGTGGCCGCCGCGGCGGTAAAGCTGGCCAGCAGCCATGCCCACCTTCATCACGATGTCAGGCGTCATCGCGCCTTCATTGGCGCGGCCGCGCACACCATCAGTACCAAAATATTTGCGTGACATAGAGCTATGTCCCCTCACTTGTGGGTGCCGCCAGTTGTTTGCGTGCCGACACCTTATCCCGGGGTAATGGTTTAGGGGTGAAAATTAAATGGTGGTTGAAGCAGGATCAAGCGCGGCGTTGAAAACCGAAAGCGCGGCTAATGATTCCTTAACATCATGTACGCGCAAGACATGCACACCTTGCGAGGCGCTGGCCAGCGCCCCGCCGATCGAGCCTCCCAGTCGTTTGCCCGCGGTTTTTTCACCGGTGATTGCGCCAATGAAGCCCTTGCGGGACAGACCTACCAGCAGCCCAACGCCGAGGCCATGAAACAGCGCCATCTGTTGCAACAGTTCCAGATTTTGCGCGAAGGTTTTGCCAAAGCCGATGCCGGGATCGACCATGATGTTGGAACGCGAAATGCCTGCGGCTTGGGCCCTGCCGATCAAAGCGGCCAAACCGTCATAAACGTCCAGCACCACGTCGTCATATTTGGGTTGAAGCTGCATGGTGCGCGGCTCGCCCTGTGCGTGCATGAGGATCACGGGTGCTTTCGCTGCAGCAATAACGCCGGGCGCGTCCTTATCGAACTGCAGCGCGGCCACGTCATTGATGATGGCAGCGCCCGCGCCCAAGGCCTCTTTCATCAATACGGCCTTGCGCGTGTCAGCGGAGACGATGTGATCCTTCGACAGCGCCGCAATCACCGGCATGATGCGGGCGCGTTCTTCCTCGATTGAAACGGCATCCGAGCCGGGCCTGGTGGATTCACCGCCCACATCGAGAATGGAAGCGCCTTCCTCGGCCATCTTGCGCGCTTCTTCAATTGCGGTTTCTGCGCGATAGTGAACCCCGCCATCCGAGAAACTGTCAGGCGTCACATTCACAATCCCCATGACGTGGCAGCGATTGAGTTCCAGCGGGCCGAAGTTGGGGCGAGGGGTGGTGACCACCTTGAAAAGCTGATGTTTCGCCGCTTCGTCGAGCGAGATCATCCGGCGCGAGATCTTACCCGCATCGCGGGTGATGGCTTCAGCGCGGGTGAAGGCCACATGGTGCAAGCCCACAAGTGGCGCGGCCCAACCGGCCTTTACGCCTTCGTGTGCATCCGGCCCATGAACGAGGCCCAAGGGCCGGAGGTAGTCTGTCATGCGTTAGATCAGCTCTGCGTTTGTGGCGTCAGCTTCACATTGCGAGGCTTTGATGTGCGCGGCACCACGCTGGCGGACTTGACCTGAATCAGGGTGCCGGCTTCATCGTCATCGCGCTTCAACTTTTTGCCAGAAATGATCAGCTTCACTTCATCGCCTGAGAGGCTCTCAAATTCCAACAGAGCCTTGGCCAGTGCTTCCAGGTCTTTGCGGCGCTTGGTGAGGATGCGGCGCGCGGTGGCGTAGCCTTCATCGACCAAACGCTTCACTTCTGCGTCGATCTTTTGGGCCGTGGCTTCGGATACATTCTGCGTGCGTGACACGGAATGACCAAGGAACACTTCTTCCTGGTTGTCGCCGTAAGCCACCTTGCCGAGATCATCGGAATAGCCAAGCTGGGTCACCATGGCGCGGGCCAAACGCGTGGCCTGCTGAATGTCGCCAGAAGCGCCGGAGGTGATGTTTTCCTTGCCGAAGGTCAATTCCTCAGCCACGCGGCCGCCCATGGCGACAGCGAGCTGCGAGGTGTATTCCTTGAACTTCATGGAATAACGGTCGCCCTCCGGCAGGAACTTCACCATGCCCAGCGCGCGGCCACGCGGAATGATGGTGGCCTTGTGCACTGGAATGCCCGCCGGAACCGTCAGGCCCACAAGTGCGTGGCCTGCCTCGTGATAAGCGGTCAGTGTCTTTTCTTCTTCCGACATGGCCATGGACTTGCGTTCCGGGCCCATCAACACCTTGTCCTTGGCCTCTTCGAATTCGGACTGGGTAACGATGCGCTTGTTGCGGCGCGCGGCGAGAAGGGCAGCCTCGTTCACCAGATTGGCAAGGTCAGCACCAGAGAAACCCGGCGTGCCACGCGCAATGATCTTAGGGTCAACATCTGGCGCCAACGGCACGTTCTTCATATGCACCATCAGAATCTTTTCGCGGCCCTTCACATCGGGGTTGCCCACGGTGATTTGGCGGTCAAAGCGGCCGGGGCGCAGCAGGGCAGGGTCAAGCACATCGGGGCGGTTTGTCGCCGCTACGATGATCACGCCCTCATTGGCTTCGAAGCCGTCCATCTCGACGAGCAACTGGTTCAACGTCTGCTCACGCTCATCATTGCCGCCGCCCAGGCCCGCGCCACGATGGCGGCCTACAGCGTCGATTTCATCGATGAAGATGATGCAAGGCGCGTTCTTCTTGGCCTGCTCGAACATGTCGCGCACGCGGCTTGCGCCCACGCCCACGAACATTTCCACAAAGTCAGAGCCAGAGATGGTGAAGAAGGGCACGCCCGCTTCGCCCGCAATGGCGCGGGCCAGCAGTGTCTTACCTGTGCCGGGCGGGCCGACAAGCAACGCGCCCTTTGGAATTTTGCCACCCAGTCGCTGGAATTTCTGCGGGTCTTTCAGGAACTCAACTACTTCCTGCAAGTCATCCTTGGCTTCGTCCACGCCAGCCACATCCGCGAATGTCACCTTGCCGTGCTTTTCGGTCAGCAGCTTGGCCTTGGATTTGCCAAAGCCCATGGCCTTGCCGGAACCGGCCTGCATCTGGCGCATGAAGAAGATCCACACACCCACCAGCGCCACGAGAGGCAGCCAAGTGAAAGCAGCATTGGACCAGAAACTGTCAGACTGCGCCGGGCGGAAGGTCATCTCAATGCCCTTGCCGCGCAGTTTTTCCAGATCAGCATCGCCCAATGGAACATAGCCCTCAAATGAGGTGGCGACAGGGTCCTTCGTCGGCGTCGTGTTTGAAGTGGACGAACTTGAGGTGGTGCTCGACGATGCAGGCGCCGTTTCCTTGCCCTGCAAATAGCCGTTGGAATAGGTGATGCTCTTCACATTGCCAGAGTTCACCTTGTCCCAGAATTCGGAATAGGTGATTTCCTTGGTTGGACTCTTCATCACCTGGCTTTGAAACAAGCTGAAAAGCGCCACCAGCAAAAGGCCGATGACAATCCAAATGGCGGCGTTGCGGAAGTTGTTCACGTTCATCCTCAATTCTGTGGCGGGCCACGGTGGCGCGAGCCAAAATCAAATCATGACCTAACATAGGTTGGTGGGGCTTCCAATCCAAGGGCAGCGCCAATGTTATTTCTTCATAAATGTGATCTTTGCGCTGTTGTGAAACGAGCCCAGCGGCGTTGCCAAAATGCGATTCCCGGACATAATTATGGGCCAGCCCGCGCGCACGAAGGCCGGAATTTCATCGTCTGATTTCAGTGCGTTATGGCTAGAAGCGGAAGCAACAGTTGAACCACGTGGCCCACACACTTCAAAGCGCCCGTCCCAGATCAGAGGTTTTCCTGCGGTCAACGTCATAGTGGCAGCGGCAATTCGCGCGGGCTCGCGCGCGGCAATCACTTCGCGTTTGCGCTTGGCAAAGAGCGCGCCACCAAGTGTGCGGCGCGGCTGAATGGAGGCTTCATGGGGCGCTTGCAACCACACGATCAAGGCCAGTCGGCGCGCTGCTTCTGCTGCGGTGCCGCCTGCCAGATCTATGATGCGCAGCAACACGGCATCGGCAACACCTCCCTTGAGCTTGCGGAAGGCGACGGGCGAGAATCGCATCATGCCATATGGCGCGATGATCAAGTGTTTGCGGCACCAGCTTTGCGCCTTGGCTTCAGCGCGCATCACTGTGCGCTGCGCGGCCTCAGCTTGCCGCGCCAGCGCGAGCGCTGGGGCGGAGTTGCGAACCCGCACACGTTCAAACTTTTCGTTGGCATTGCTTGGGTCTTCAAGCCACTCCTGCTTCTGGCTTACGAGATAGGCACGCAGGCTTGCACGTGTTTCGCCCAGAAGTGGGCGCAAGATGCGAATGCCGCCGACATGCGTTTCCGGCCAGATGGCAGCAAGGCTACGTGGACTCTGCGTGCGCTTTGAGCGCATTGCTACAGTCTCGGCTTGATCTTCTGCGGTGTGGGCAGTCAGCAACGTGGCAGCGCCATGCTTGGCGCACCAGCGCGTCATCAAGTCATAACGCGCAGCGCGGGCCTTGGCCTGCAGGCCCGAGGCGATGGGCTCATGCCGCCATTTCAATGTGTGATGTTCCACGCCCAGATCAGCACACCAGCGTTTCACTTTGCGGGCTTCGACAGCGGAGCCTTCGCGCAACGCGTGATCAACCGTGAGCGCCACGATGCTGTGCGGCCCGCCCTGCCAGTTCAGCGCCAGATGAAGCAGCGCCATGGAATCGCCACCGCCGGAAACGGCAATGGCAAAAGGCGCATCAGCCTCAAGTGCAGCGAAAAGTTGCTTCAGCTTTTGAAAATTGAATTGGGCCACGCTTGCCTTGTGGCGCAGCGCGCAAAATCCAGCAACGACTAAATCAGCAGCCTTCGCGCTTGGCTTCGGCCTGGGCGCGCTTTTTCACTTCAACTGCATTGGGATATTCGGTGTCCACCGAACCCAAGAGGCTGCAGGCCTGATCCTTCTTGTCGAGGCGGGCCATGGAAAGGCCGAGCTTCAACAAGCTGTCGGGCGCGCGGCGGCCCTTGGGCCACTGCTTATAGCTGGTCATATAGGCCTGCGCGGCGGACGCATAATCCTGCTGGGCCCAATAGGTTTCACCGAGCTTGAATTCAGCGCTGCCAGCCAGATTATGTTCGGGAAATTTGGCCACGAAATCCTTGAAGCCCTGTTCGGCATCGCCATACTGCAATTGCAGCAGCGACTTTTCGGATTTCAGGAAAAGATCATCGGGCGTGAGCGGCACATCGGTTTGAACCGAAACCGGCTGGGCCTCGATTTGCTGTGGGTCAGCCACCGCGGCGGTTGCTGCGTTTTCATCACTGCCGGGGGCTACGAGAACCTGGCCCTGGAAGCCGCCGTCATTGCCATTGGCCGCTTTGGTTGTGGCGCCCAACATGCGCGGGGCAGGGGCCACGCCTGCCATCTGGGTGGCGCCCGCCACTTGTGGCTGGGCGGGTGCGGCTGGAACAGCGGCCTGCTGCAGGGGTGTTTCGTCGATGGTTTCAATGCCCTGCTGCGGAGCCACATCAAGCGGCTTCTTGCGGGCGGGAAGTGCGGCAGCCACTGGCGCGATGGCAGCCTGCTTTACTTGCGGCACCTGCGGTTGGGCAGGCAGAACGGCGGGGGCCGGAGCCACCGCCACCTGATTGTTGGTGGCTGGTGCATCAACAGCGCCCAGCTTTTTCTGGAGCTGCAATTGCTTCAACTGATAGTTCAACTGCTCAATCTGGCCCGTGAGTTGGCGCACCTGATCTTCCAACTGGTTGACGCGGTTGGAAAGGTCATCAGCATAGGCAGGAAGGTGAGCCGCGCTCAACAAGAGCGCGCATACAAAGAGGCTACGCTTCAACATGGCAAGTATCCAAATTCACTGTTGGTTGCAGCATGGCCACGAAAGCAGGAGAAATTGAGGCCCAATTGGGGAAATTCAAATTCTCCCGCCTTGTTGCGCCAAAGCAACAATTGCGTCGCGCCTTAGTTGGCGCCACCGGTGATGACGGTCACAGCGCGGCGATTCTGGCTCCAGCACTGTTCGGCATCACACAAGGCCACGGGGCGTTCCTTGCCATAGGCAATGGAGGAAATGCGGTTGCCAGGCACGCCCTGCTGAATCAGGAAGTTGCGCACGTTGGTGGCGCGGCGGGCGGAAAGCGCGATGTTGTATTCGCGGGTGCCGCGTTCGTCGGCATGGCCCTCAACCTGCACGGTTACCTTGGCATATTGCTTCAACCAGTTGGCTTGCTTGCTGAGCGTATCGGAAGCTTCGGGGGTGAGGTCAGAGTGATCTTCCATGAAATACACACGGTCGCCCACATTGGTGGAGAATTCGGCCTTGGAGCCGGGAGCCGCCATGCCAGCCCCGCCGCCATTCAGGCCGGCGTCGAGATCAGGCTGGGTTTTCTTGGTGCAGGCGGCCAAAGCCAGAAAACAGCAGCACAAGGCCGCATATTTGAAGCCTGCAAGGCGGTTCATCATCATTTCAACTCCTCAAGTCTGGCCCGCAGGCCATCGTCCCACGCCCGCACATTGGCAGGCCCATTTTCGTTTGGCTTGGCAGGTTTTGGTTAATAAAGCCAAAAACCCCAGCAAACCCCGATTCATGAGGCTGCACTTCGGGGTCTGCTGCGGCAAATTTGTGGCAAAATGGCCATAATGGCCCCAAGATTGGGGATGTGGTTGAGAGGGCGTTAAGGTGTTGCGCGGGAGCAACAGGAGGGTGGTCGCTCTCCTAACACCAAGCCCCTACCTCCGCTGAACCGGCAATCCTAAGACAATGTGCTTATGAGGTTATTGGATTGAGGGTACTGATCCCATGTTCTCCCACTTAGCCTTCGCCCGGTTTGGCTCTTTCGCTTTCCTCCCCATTGCTTGAAGAAGAAAGCTACGTTTTGTTCTAGGCATGTGTCGCGCAATGCTTCAGCCCACCATGGTTCCATGGGTCGCGCGCCTGGGCCACTTTCACCGCCGACGATTGCCCAATGAATGCCGGACAAGTCAGGATCTAGAATTGGCCCCAGCAATGGTTCAAATGAAACGAAGCGTACATGTGCGGGGACCCTGCTCAATGTTTCAATTCGTGGAATAACATCTCTATTTTCAACTGAGGTACCTAACCAAACATTCTTCAAAACGGGGAGCATTCCGCTAGTCAACACTTCCAGCATGCGCTCTGGTCGCTTAGTCAAGACTTGGAATGTGTGCCAATGCGCATTTCCCATAACGTGCCAAACGGCCTTGATGAATGATTCCGACACCGCTTCTTGAAACAAGTCTGACATGGAATTCACAAATATGCGCTTAGGCTTTTTCCAGTCGAGAGGTGCAGAAAGTGATTGCTCGTCGTAAGTCACCGAGCCAGTCCAAACGGAACGCTTTCCTGATTTCCGTGTCGTTGAGGCATATTTTTTTACGCCCATCGCATCCAGGCGCGCGGCCATTCGCATAGCATAGCAGTTTGTGCAGCCAGGTGAAACCATCGCGCAGCCAGCCACTGGATTCCACGTAGCTTCCGTCCATTCAATATCGGATAGTCCGGCCATCTTTCACTTGCCCCTACGCACAGCACGAATTGCGCCTTCCGCCAATCTCTTGGCAAGTGCAGTCGCCGGCGGAGAAGGATTGGCGCATATAATGAATAAATGGTAAAGTACCGCGTCTTTGGAATTTCGCAACTCAAGTTGCCTGTCCGCCACGAAAGCAAATTCATCTGCAAGGCGCTTTTGAACAAACTGCCTCAATCCATCAACCGTCAGCTTTTTCTCAGTTCTGGCGATGCTCACGTTAAAGAGGTCTGGCGTTTCTTTTTCTTCATAGACCGCGTCTCGCCAATCACAATGTCCCAGATGGTCATCAATGCTCGTTGCCCATTCCGCTGGAATATCACCATTCACCGTCAGCATCCTCGATAGCGCACCAGTAGGAAACAGAAGTGCCAAGTCCACTGCTTTCGTTTGGGCCAAAGCCTTGAGTGTCTGCCATTTTACTTGCATGCCGTAGGGGTCGATGAAAATCGCTGCCCGGTGGCTTCGCCAATTTGTTTTGCGTGCCACATTCAACAAGAACTCATTTGCGTCCCCTTGTCTAATTTCGATATTTCGCGCGGGAAAGTCGGATTTGAGTTTTTCAAGTTCGGCGACGTGGGCACTAGACTTGTCGTTGAAGATGTATTTGGCGAACGGCGGTTCGATCTTCAAGGCGAGGCGAACCGAACCATCTTTCACTCTTTCCAAATCGGCTTCGTCTTCTCCGAACAGGGCAATCTGGCTGGTTAGTCGTTCGTTTGCTTCTGTGCGCTGTCCAGGCCCGGCGAATGCATCCACATACAGCCGAATGAATGGTCGTGCTTCGGTTGGCTTTTTTTGCAAAGCTGTTGCGTAGGCCGAAAAGTAATGACGCATGACCGCTAACTTCTCTTCGGTCCATCCACCGCCAAATGTTTGTGTCATTGCCAATTTTCCACCGACAGCATTGCTTATTGTATGTTCTGTTTTTGTTCCGTTGTCAAATTCAATCCGCTCCCCCAACGTCGTCTTCGTGAGCTTGCAAGACTTGTTGGCGGGGAAGTTCTTGATCGGCGCAACCTTGCGCTAGAATCTTTGACCCAATGGTGGAGTGTAGGCAGATCTAGACGGTCCACCGTACGCTGTCAAGGACTATTTTGCAAATATAGGAAATTATTTTAGGAGAGGGCTCCAGGCTGGGTCTGACGAAAAGCCGGGGGTGGGCATTTTCTGTTCGTTGTAGCCAGAGATATCGACAGACCAAAGCTGTGGCCCGCCGTTTTCGCCCTGGGTGTCGCGGAAGAACATGATCACGCGGCTGTTGGGCGACCAGGTGGGGCCTTCGTTGTGGAAGCCTTCGGTGAGGATGCGTTCGCCCGAGCCATCGGGCGCCATCACGCCGATGCCGAAGCCGCCAGAGGCCTGGCGCGTGAAGGCGATGTATTTTCCATCGGGAGACCAGACCGGCGTTGAATAGCGGCCATTGCCGAAGGACACGCGATTCTGGTTTGAGCCGTCGGCCCCCATCACATAAATTTGCTGGGTGCCGCCGCGATCGCTCTCGAAGGCGATGCGACTGCCATCGGGCGAATAGCAGGGGGCGGTATTGATCGCGGGCACGTCTGTCACCTGGCGCATTTGCTTCGAGCGCAAATCCATCTCGAAAATATTGGCGTTGCGGCCGTCATCGCTTTCGAGGCTCATGATCACCTTCTGGCCATCGGGCGAAAAGCGCGGGGCAAAACTCATGTTGGGAAAATCGCCGACGATTTCCTTCTGCCCGGTATCGATGTTGTAGATGAACACGCGGCTCGCATCGGTGCCAATCGCCGCATAGGTGATTTCCTGTGAAGTTGGCGAGAAGCGCGGCGTGAGCAGGATTTCCTTGCCGTTGGTCAGCGTGCGGGCGTTGAAGCCATCCTGGTCCATCAGCGCCAGCTTTTTCACGCGGGCATTCTTAGGGCCGCTTTCATCGACGAATACCACTCGGGTGTCGAAGTAGGGGGCAAAGCCAGTGATCTTGTTATAGATCATGTCGGCCACCTTGTGCGCCAGGCGGCGCGAGAGCTTTGCGGGCGCGGAGAAGGATGAGCCGGCGAGAAAGGCCTGGGTGTTCACGTCATAGAGCTTGAAGGCCACAGTCATCCTGTCGCCCGATCCCGATACCTGACCGACGACAACGGCCTGGGCCTTCACTTGCGTCCAAGATGCGAAATTCGGTTGCTGGTCAAACGCGCCGATTTTTTCAATGAAGCTTTCAGGCGGCAGCGGCTTGAAATAGCCGGAGCGGGCGAGATCACCCGCCACGATGCCCGAAATCGTGGCCGCATCGCTTTCAGAACCAGCGGCGGCAATGAAGGGCGTTACAGCGATGGGAAGAGGGTCGATCTTGCCGCCCGTAATGGTGCCAGTGACAGCAAAGGCTGGCGCGCCCCAACCTGCTGCAAAGGCAGCCGTGGCGTAAGTCAATACTTGGCGGCGGTTCATCTTCATTGCAAATCTCATCAGCCTGAAAGCAGTTTGGGGTTGAAATCTATCACATTGTCTTTCCACTGGTCATATTGATCAGCGGGCAATTGGTATGGTGCGCATTCGGCAATGGCCGAAATCGCGGCGCGGGCAGTGGTCTGAAACACCGGATCTTCGCTGCCGCCTTGCACTTCAGGCTGGCCGCTCAGCGTGCCATCGGGGTTCAGCATGAAATGAATGGGAACGGAAACATTGCCTTCGCGCGCTGCAGGAGGAATTGTGAAGCATTCCTTCACGCGTGAGAGAAGCGCAGCGGCAAGCGTAGCTGTGTCGGCGCTATCCGAACCCTGCTGGTTCTTGTCGGAATGTTTGGGCGCGCCGGTTTTGTCATTGGGTTTGGCGGGGGCTGTGTTCTCACCCGCGATCTTGTTGAGCTGGGCCTGCGCCTCAGCCAAGGCGGCTGCAAGTTTCTTCTTGTCGTCCGCCTTTTTCTTTTCCTCGGCCTTCTTCAGTTCCTCAGCCTTTTTCTTTTCTTCGGCTTTTTTCTTTTCTTCAGCCTGCTTCTGCGCGTCGGCAATGGCAGCAGCTTCATCAGCCTGCTGTTGCAGTTCCTTCTGCTTGGCGGCGTCGTCAGCCAGCATCTTGTCCAGCGCCTTGGTATCGGGCTTTGGCGGTGGCGGCTGGGCGGGCTCGTGCGCGGCGTCGTTCACCTTCTCATCCACCTTCGGGGCGGGTGGAACGTCTTTCGTCACCTTGGTCTGCTTGTCTGCCGGCGTGGCTGTGTCTGGCGTTGGATCCGTCGTCTGTGCGGTTTTCTGCGCCTTGTCCGAAATCATCGCACTGATGTCCACCTGAATGGCTTCAGGCGGTGGAACCTTGAAGGCTTCAGGCGTGGGCAAAACGGCAAGCGCCGCCACGAGGATGGCGGCGTGAAAGCCCAGCGATATGGCGAAGGGTTTCTTCATCGCTTAAGGGGCTTGCGCCTTTTCAACAGGCGAAGAGATCAAGCCAATTTTGTTGAAGCCCGACCCGTTGAGCACGCCCATCACTTCGGCCACAGCGCCATAGGGTACATTGGTGTCGGCGCGCACCATCACTTGTTCATTGTTGCCATTCTTGGCCAGCGCCTGCAGCTTCGGCGCAAGCTCTTCAAGCTTGATCACGGTGTTTTGCAGATGGATGGTGCGATCGGCGCTAATCGAAATCGTGAGCGGCTCGGTAGAGCTGTTAATCTGCTTGGCTTGCGTCTTCGGCAATTCAATGGGCACACCGACTGTCATCAAGGGAGCCGCCACCATGAAGACAATGAGCAGCACCAGCATCACATCCACCAATGGGGTGACGTTAATATCGCTCATCGCGCCATGGCGCGATTGGCGGCGCGATGAACGCCTGGAATAGCCGCCGGATTTGATACCGCCCACAGCCATCTAGTTAGGCCCGCTCATCAAGTTGGCGCGAGATGATGGCCGAAAATTCATCGGCGAAATTCTCAAGCCTGGTTCCGATCTTGGCAGCATCGGAGGAATACATGTTATAGAAAATTGTCGCCGGTATGGCGGCCACAAGGCCGATGGCTGTGGCGAACAGGGCTTCCGCGATGCCAGGTGCCACCACGGCGAGGTTGGTGTTTTGCGAATTGGCGATGCCCTGGAATGAGGTCATGATGCCCCAAACCGTGCCGAACAGGCCAATGAAGGGGCCTGCCGAGCCAACCGTAGCGAGGAACAGCAAGCGCGATTCCAGCCCGCCCATTTCCTTCTGGATCGAAACATCCATGACCTTTTCGATGCGCTTCAACACGCCGGCAAAGCCAGCGCGCATGGCCGCACCCTGGCTGCGCTTCCATTCTTCCATGGCGGCCACGAAAATGGCGGCCATGCCAATGGCGCTGCGGCCGGACATGCCGCGAAAGAGGTCATCGAGTGATTGGCCTGACCAGAACTGGTTTTCAAACCGGTCATTGGCGGCATTCATTCGGCGCACGGCGTAGAATTTTTCGAAGATGATGGCCCAGCACCAGACGGAGGCGAGGCCCAGCCCGATCATCACCAAGAGCACGGGCCAAGACGCGTGCAGCACCATGTTGAAAAGTGAAAGATGCGCGCCGCCTTGCGCCACTGGAGCGGCTGTAACCTGATCCATCAAACCAACGTCCCAATTGCCGTGAAAGCCCTTCCCCCGAAGGTTGATGGGCTTCCACCAGCCAAATCTGTCAAAACTGCGGCGATTCACAAGCTTTGCGAATCAGGCGCAGGCCACGGAGGTTGTAGCCGAGCCAGCGGGTTGAATCAGGATTGTGGTTAAGGATGAGTGAATGAGGGCTAGGCTCGCAGGACGCGTTCTAGGTCTTCCGGAATGCGTTTCGGCCGCCCGCGGCCGTCGATTAGCACGACGGTGACGGCGGCGGTGAAGAGGGTGTCCGGCCCACGCTTTACGGTTTGAAACAGTTCGAAGCGCGCGCCGGCCATTTCCTTGAAATCGGTTTCGACCGTGAGTTCATCCTCAAAGCGGGAGGGCTGGAGGAAATTGCAATCCATGCGGCGCACCACGAAGGCCACCCCTTCGGCGAACATGGCTTTCTGATCCACGCCTTTGACGCGCAGATAGTCGCTGCGGGCGCGCTCGCAGAATTTCAGATAGTTGGCGTGATAGACGAAGCCGGAAAAGTCGGTGTCTTCGTAGTTGACACGGAGCGTATAGGTGATGGTCATTCTTCATCACCTAACGGCAACACGCCTTGTGTGATCTCGGGGCGTTGCGGCACGGCGAGACCGAGATGCCTGAAAGCGTGATGTGTGAGCAGCCTTCCGCGCGGGGTGCGGTTAAGGAAACCGAGTTGCAACAAATAAGATTCCACTACATCTTCCAGCGTGTCGCGCGCTTCGGAAAGCGAAGCTGCGATGGTGTCTATGCCAACAGGCCCACCGCCAAAATTCAAGGCAATGCATTTGAGGTAGCGGTGGTCCAGTGCGTCTAGCCCCGCATGATCAACATCCAATGCTTTCAATGCTTTATCTGCAGATTGTGCAGTAACGGTTGAACTGCCGTCAACGCTGGCAAAATCACGCACGCGGCGCAGCAGGCGGCCTGCAATGCGTGGCGTGCCGCGGCTGCGCTTGGCAATTTCGCGGGCGCCGTCATCGGTGACGGGCAGCGCCATGATGCGGGCGCCGCGCTGAATAATTTCGAGGAGTTCGTCGTCGCTGTAAAAATCCAAACGGACTGGAATGCCGAAGCGATCACGCAACGGCGTGGTCAACAATCCGGTTCGCGTGGTGGCGCCGATCAGGGTGAAGCGCGCCAGATCAATGCGCACCGAACGCGCGGCTGGACCCTCGCCGATGATGAGATCCAATTGGAAATCTTCCATCGCAGGATAAAGCACTTCTTCCACCGCCGGGTTGAGGCGATGGATTTCATCAATGAAGAGAACGTCGCGGTCTTCAAGGTTGGTGAGCAGGGCCGCAAGATCACCCGCCTTGGCGATGACGGGGCCTGAGGTGGCTTTGAAGTTGACGCCCAATTCGCGCGCCATGATTTGCGCCAAAGTGGTTTTGCCCAGGCCCGGCGGGCCTGCGAAGAGGACATGGTCGAGGGCCTCTTGGCGCTGTTTCGCCGCCTCGATGAAGACGGAGAGATTTTGCTTCACTTTTGTTTGGCCGACGAATTCGGCGAGCCGGTGCGGGCGCAGTTGCGTGTCGGCCTGATCTTCGGGCTTCTTGTCAGCTGTGACGAGGGGGCGGGTCATGAGAGCTGTTCAGCGTAGCGCTTGTGGGCCAGCCAAGCGGCAGTTGAGGCCAGCAGCAGGGGAATGGACCACTCGGCAAAGTGGAGGATGGAATGAAAGCTATCTGGCCAAATCATAAACCATCTGACCTTGTGAAGCGCAAAGCCACTGGCGGCGGACATGATGAGGGCGGTGGCAATGGCGAGCCAAAGGGGAGCGGTTCCGAATTTCCGCTTCCAAAAACCGCAGGCGAGGCCCGCGATCAAAAAAATCAAACCTGTGTAGAAGTAAGAGCCGATGATGGCGAAGGGCAGGAACACCAGGAACATCTTGGTGTTTTCAAACAGGGCCCAAAGCGGCGACGAGCTGTATTCAATTACACCTGGGCTGAGGAAGCCATCTGCGCTGTCGGTGAAGGCTGCGATCAAGGCATAGGCAATGCCGAACACGAGAGGGCCGGCAACCAGATAAAATGACGTATGGGATTTGACGTGTTTCATCCTGTCGCCAATTCTTTCAGCGCGGCGCGGATCAATTTCTCTGTGGGCTGATCAGTTCCGGATTTCTTGAGCGCGGCGCTTACAGCCATTGCGGCCTGGCTTTGGCCGTAGCCCAGGTTCACCAATGCCGACACGGCATCCGTCACGGCTGCTGGGGCGGGGCTTGCGAGCTCGGCAGACAGTTGCGCTAGACCTGCGTCGGCGAAGCTGAGTTTCGGCACTTTGTCCTTCAATTCCAGCACAACGCGCTCGGCCAATTTCTTGCCCACGCCATTGGCCTCGCCGATCTTGGCCTTATCTTGCAGGGCAATGGCCGAGGCCAGTTCATTCGGCGTCATGATCGATAGCACGGCCAGCGCCACGCGGGCACCCACGCCCTGCACGGTTTGCAGCAGCTTGAACCATTCCTTCTCATGGTTGGTGGCAAAGCCGATCAGACGGATATTGTCCTGGCTCACAAGCATCTCGGTGAACAACTCGGCAAATTCTCCAGCGCGGGGCAGAGTGGTTAGCGTCTTGACCGAGGCGGAGGCGAGGTAACACACGCCACCCACATCCAGCAGCACCCAGTCTTCACCTGTCGAATCAATGCGGCCCTTGAGTTTTCCGATCATGCGCTTTTGCTATCGGCCAAAGGTGAACAAGTCAAGAACGGGTGAGTTTTTCGGCGAGCGCTTTTGCCCCGCGATGTTGTGCGTGGCAGATGGCGATGGCGAGGGCATCGGTTGAATCCGCCGTTTTCAATTCGGCGCGGGGCAACAGCACTTTCACCATGTGCTTCACCTGATCCTTCTCCGCATGGCCATTGCCGACCACGGTTTTCTTGATGAGGTTGGGCGCGTATTCAGCCACGCCGATTTTTCTCATAACTGGGGCGAGCATCACCACGCCGCGCGCCTGGCCCAGCTTTAACGTGGCGCGCGCATCCTTGTTGACGAAGGTTTCTTCGATGGCGGCTTCATCGGGCTTGTATTCATCAAAGACAGCCAGCACCTGCTGGTGGATTTGCAGCAGGCGTGTGGCGAGGTCATCGTCGTTCACCGAATGCACGGCGCCATCGGCGACATAAGTCAACCTTGTGCCTTCTGCTTCAATGATGCCCCAGCCGGTGTGGCGGAGGCCAGGATCAAGGCCGATGATTCTCACCATCGGCACAGATTAGCAGATTGCGCCTATTTCAGCGCCGCCAGCGCTGACTTTTCTACGCGGCATGCCACGCTGAAGGCGGGGTTGAATACATTGCCGATATCATAACGCACATTCATGCCGAGGAAGTGGCTAGCGGGGATTTTGCCGAGACCATAGTCACTCTCCAGCCAGGCCAACATTTCGGCGGTGGCGTGCTGCAACGCCAGCTCCAGCGGCCGCGCATTGCCGACCGTGAAGATTGAGGATTCATTTTCGCCGCGGGGCCAAGTGATCTTGCGTGCTTTGATGAGGCGCACTTTGAAGGTTACCTCTGCGCTGGTTTCAATGCCGGTGCCTGCAATCTCGCCATCGCCTTGTGCGCCATGCACATCGCCCAGGAAGAACAGGGCGCCAGGCACGGACACGGGGAAATAAGCGGTTGAGCCTTCGCCGAAGCGGCGGTAGTCCATATTTCCGCCATAGCGGCCGCAAGTCGCGGTGCTGATCGCCTCGCCGCCCTCAGGAGCCACACCGAAGCAACCGATCATTGGGACAATGGGGATGGACCAGTTCTTCAGCTCCGGCGGCGGTGCTTGCAGGGTGATGGCGTTCTGCTTGGGTGCAATGTCCCAAAAGATCTTTTCGCGTGCGGGCATGCCCCGCACATCTGCGGCAGGCACCACATGCCAGGCGAGGCCCTGGCGCGTCCAACCTGTCTTGCGCGTCATTGTGACGTTCTGAATTTCAACAGCCAAGGTGTCGCCCGGTTCTGCGCCTTCGATGAAGAACGGGCCCGACATGGGGTTGGGATCTGCCGCCACAAACAAGTTGTTCAGATCATAGCCGTTGGCATCGATGGTGGAGGTGGTGACGGTGTCACCATCCTTGATTGTCAGTGCTACAGGGTGTGCGCCCAGCGTCTGGTAGTAATTCTTGGGCGCGAATTGGTGATGCGCCACGCCTTACTCCTCGGGATTCAGCTTGGCGGCAACTTCGTCG
>JANPHF010000031.1:0-23511 GCA_031424315.1 Aestuariivirga sp. | reverse complement strand
GGAAGAGCGTGTGCCAGTGATTCATAAGCTTCTCTCGCTCCATGTAATAATGGGCAAAAGCCTCTTGGCTGAACGCGTACTCCAACTTTGAGTCAAAGTTATTTTGGTAGGTGGAAATAAAGACATCAGCCGGTTGTCGGTTCATATTGATGAATCTGGCCGATGGCATGCACATATGGATAAATCCACAAGCCAAAAATTGGAAAGGCGTTTGGTCCAAGATGATGGGTGCGGGTTTCGAGGCCATGAGGCGTGCAACATCCTGAAATTCTGCTACCCATTGCTTGAGTCTGCCTTGTTCGGCTTCTTGTACCATCGTCTCGGCAAGGTTGCCATTGCCGTGCGCAACGAGCAACGCATTTAGTATTTTACCAAATCGTCCAAGTTCCCCTGTGCTTCCAACCAGTGGGTGAGAATCAAGTATTTGTTCCATTAGTGACGTGCCTGATCTTGGCATACCAATAATAAAGACTGGTTCTGTGAGCAGATCTGAATGCGCCCGTGTCTTCGCGAATAATTCTTCGATGAAAACTGTGCGGAGTTTGTCAAAGGTTTTTTGGTGCGAGCGAACGTTATAGTGAGGCGCTATTATGCCGCGCGCACGTTGCCAATGCATGTAGGCCTCTTCATAGTTTCCACTCCTCTCTTTCATGCGACCAAGTGTGAGATGAAGTTCAACTTTGTCTGAAGCTTTGAGGGTCTGAGATCCTTTCACTAACTCAGATTCGATTTCATTCGCGATGGAGCTTTCGGAGCCGGCCTTCTCACCTTCTGCAAGACTCTTCAGTGCCCACAATCGCAACGCCGAGTGCTGTTTGAGGTGTTCTATTATGGGCCGCGCTTCAGCGAACCTATTTGACTTCGCCATGACATTGCTGATTGATTGCAATATCTCATTACGCTCGGCAAGAGCTGAAGTGAGTTCCAGACTTCCCTTCAAGAAACGAATTGCGAGATCGGGTTTGCCAATATGTGAGTAGAGTTGGCCCATCAGCTTGGTCAGATCTTTTGACGCAGGGTATTTGGTAAGGGCCACATCAAGCACGCCTTTGGCACTCTCGTAGAGTGCAAGTTTCAGGTAAATGTGTACCAGCGGTACAACATATTGTGGGGCCAATGCACCATATTGGGCTGCAAACTGGGCAAAAGTAACTGACTCTGCAAGTCTGTTTGCATCAACCAAAACTTGCGAGACTAGCTGATTTGCAAATGGGTCGCGGGGAAACTGATCCAAAAATGCCCGCGCAATCTCTAACTTTTGGTTTTGTTTTCCAAGCCTGAGTGCCGCCAAGGTTTGGTCGCGGGCGCGCTCGTATGTAGGAGTTTGAAGGTACTGACTCGACATTGGCATGTTAGCACTTGAAAGAGTGACGGAGGAATGAAGTCATTGCTGTGAGCGGCAAACTGACCGGCAAATCGCGATAATAGGCGACTGACTGGCAACAATCAAAACAGCAAGATTCTAAATAGTGCCGGCTTGCAAACCAGGTCAGTCCGACCCAATAACCGTTAGTCAATATTGCGGGAGTCAAGCGAATGGCGCATTCGGTTGATATCCGTTTTTCTTGAGACTTGCAAACAGCGGATCTAGGTGGTTCGCATAATTTCGCCATCGTCCAATTGAACCTGTGTGTATTCCCTGACGAACTTGGTTCAAACTCAGGGTACGAACGGATCGATTGTCTTCAAAAAAACGCAAACAGGCCGGATCCCATTCCAAACCCAGGAAACTGAGAATGCGGCGAACTTGCATTTCCGGCTCAGTGACGAGATTTTCATAACTTACATCAAGAATCTGGTTTGGAAACAACGCCCGCCAGTTGCTGAGAAGGCGCTCACGAGCCATGTAAAAATGGGCATATGCCTTCTGGTCATAGGCATAGGTCGCCCCGTCCAAAAAATCGTTTTGGCAAGTCGAAATGAACGTATCAGCGGGATGACGGCACATGTTAATGAATTTTGCTGAAGGCAGGCACATGTGAATATAACCGGCATCCAGATATTGTCCGGGCATTTTGTCAACAAAGTGCGGAGCCGATTTGTTAGCAACCAGTGCTGCAACGTTGAGAAACTCGTCTGCAGCTCGAATCAGCTCTCCATTGGCCGCTTCGGAAACAATATCTTCGATATTTGATCTGTTCCTGTGGCGCTCCAGAAACTCGAGATTTAGCTGGCCTAAGCGCCCAAATTCACCAATGCCTGCTACCAGTTTGTGGGAACCCAGGATTTGCTCCATAAGGGTTGTTCCCGAGCGAGGTAGCCCCACCACAAATATTGGGGCAGAGGTTACATTTGCATAAGCTCTTGTTCTATTGAAGAGCTCAGCCGTAAACATCGAGATTGCATTTTCATTCAGCCGTTCAATGCGGTTTGCGTCATAGCGTCTTGACATTAGATGGCCTGCACGTTGCCAGTTTTGAAAGGCCAAATCATACCGTTTGCTTCGCTCTTCAAGGCGCCCTAATGCCAAATGCAAAGATGCCTTTTGCCGGGGCTTTAGCTCATCAGAGCAAGTTGCCAAAACGTGAGCGATTTCTTGCGCTATGGGGCTGTCCCCATTGGTTCCCTTCATGCCTGCTAATTTTGTTAGAGCAAAGGTGCGATGCTTGGGATTCAATTTTAGATCGCTCAGTATTGGCAACGCTTTATCTGACTGGTTGATACTCATCAGTACGAGAGCAACAGCTCTTTGAGCTTCCTCCCTATCTTCATTTGTTTTGGAAATCTGTCGACTGACATCAAGGTGTTTGAGCGCAAGATCTGGCTTGCTGATTTGGTCATAAAGCCTTCCAAGAGCTAGATGCAGATCATATGAATTGGGATATTTTTCTATCGCTGCTTCCAAAACGCCCTTGGCGCTTTCGACCAAGCGGAGCTCAAAATAAATATGCACCAAAGGTACAACAAATTCAGGTTTCAACTCGCCAAATTGAGCTGCAAATTGTGCGTAGGGCAGGGCCGCTCGGACCCTGTCACCGTCAACCAGTGTGCGAGCCATGAGTTGGTTTGCGACTGCATCGTTTGGGAATTTTGAGAGAAAGTCAGCCGCAATCTTCTGATTTTGGACATGTTTTCCGGGTCTGAGCACGCGAAGAATGTGCTCCAGTTCTTCAGAATAAATTTCTATTTTCAGTGAGTTTTCAAACATGGATCTTACTTAGCCACCTGTAGGAGCAACACGGACACATCTAGGGAGGAAACAAATAATTGAAATGTCCACCCGAAAAAATGACTCTCGGAGCACCACATGATCAAACATCTAAATTTATCGGTCAGTCAAGTTGCGGCACTGTTTGCCGTGAAAGAGCAATTCACAAACAAAACGGCCCGCCGAAGCGGGCCGTCCATTAGATCAAATTCGGCTTCGATTAGAAGCGGAAAATGGTTACGAGGCCGGCGAGGTAGCTGCCGTCCTTGGTGCCGCCAGAAACGTAAGAAGCTTCGAGGCCCAAGGTGAGCTGCTTGACCGGATCGTAGTACAGACCGCCGCCAACCGTGGTGGAATCCATGCCCGAAAGCTGGGTGTTCCAGGTGTGGGTGAGGCCGATTTCAGCATGCATGGAATCAGACGCTGTCAGTTTCAAGAACGCGCTGGCCCTTGTGTAGTCGTCGTTGTACAGGAAACCAGAGCCAGTGCCCACAGCGGCCGAGATGGACGCCATTGAACCGAGATTGGCGCCGATGCCAGCATCAACAACCCAAGCAGCTTCATAGCCCGTCGCGCTATTGCCAACATAGCCACCGCTCACGTCAGCCGAGAACATGTCGCCCGACCAAGTGGCCTTGGCAGCAACACCGAACGAGCTGTTGTTGTTGGCGTTATTGGCGTCTTCAACAGCGATCGCAAAGCCGATAGGGCCGTCAGAGTAAGACAGACGAATCTGGGCCGGATCGTTTGGCTGGCTGGTAGCAATGCTGCCGCCCGTGCCGTAGTAATAGCAGGTGCAGCCAGCATCAAAGCTCTTGGAGTTCTTGGAGAGAGAACCGTCAATACCGGCGCCGAGCGTCATGTTCGGGGTCATCTTCCACCAGCCCCAATAACCATCGGTGGTTACAGAGCCGTTGCCGCCATTCCAGCCATAAGCATTGTCGCTGTAGGTAGCCTGCAACGCAACGCGGGCACCAACTTCACCAACAGCCGTGTCGGTCTTGCCTTCAACTTTCAGGCCAGCCTTCGTGCGGATGTCAGTTGCATACGAGTCAGAGCTCGTGTTGTGCAGCGTATAGATATGGTGACCGGCAGCATCGGTCGTTTCGTCGTAATGGTACGGCGAACGATCGCGAACCGTGGTCAGAGCACCGCGAACGTAACCAGACCAGGTGATCGAGGTCGTGGCAGCCGGGGCATCAGCCGTCGGCATCACGGAGATCACATGGGCAGCGCCCACGTCCTTGTTGCCGAAGAAGTAGCCCGGGACAACAATGTCCTGGCCCTTCGAGAAGGCAACCATCGAGTAACCAGCAGGAACAGCCGGGGTGGCCTCGAGCGTAGCAACGCGAGCGTTCAACGTTTCGATCTGAGCCTTGAGGTCAGACAGACTGTCGGCGCGGGCGCTAACCGACGCAGCAGCAAGAGCCGCCGTGCCGAGAAGAGCGAGTTTCATAACTTTCATTCGTATTCTCCCAAAAACAATGGAGTTTTCATTGTGCCCCCCCGGTCCCCTGCAAATGAGTGGAAGGACATTGTTCGAACCATCGAACATGAACGAGTTATGTTAAATTCTGCGTCAGATGACAAGTGCATAACCTTGCGGTGGCATACATTACGGGCCTCTGTGGCTTCAAAGTCACAGTCGGTAGCACGCGAGATAAGTATTTCAAAAATAATCATTAAATGCGGAAATTGCAGGTCGGCAGGCGATGCTCACGGATTAAGTTTTCGGTAACACGTCTGGTGCGGCCGGACGGCCGAAGTCGAAACCACCCAAAATCGGTGTGACCCTCGGAATCAGCTGGGCATGCACTGTGCAAGCAAACCGGAATCCGACCGCAAGCAAGTCAAATTCGAGAAACACGGGCAGCACACTGAGCTTCAAGCGGGAATTCGCGCAGGCAAGAGTGCTGCGTCTATTCACTCTATCGTCGCCCGAATTTTACCTGCAATGCTGAAGCTTCCTCTGAAAAATAGGAATGGAGAGCAAGATTCGGCTAGTCTGCCCAACTCCAGTATGTTACCGAATCATGACTGATTGGCCTTTGTCGAGCAGCGCATGAATTTCTGAGGGATAGGGGATCTATACGATGTTTAGGTGGCAACCCGGGAAGTGGGCTCAGTTTGCGGTGGTTGGCGTAGGGCTTCCCTATTTGGCTTCGGGCTGGCTTTCAACAAATTCGCTGGTCGCCGATGTTTCCACGCGCGCTGCGGCCGCTGTGGGTGGCGACTGGGCCAAGATCAACCTTGAAGGCCGTGACGCAACCTTGACAGGTGAGGCCAGCAGCAAGGAAATGGCCGATGCAGCGATCAAGGCAGTGCAGAACACTTACGGCGTGCGCGTGGTCAATGCCGATGGCCTGAAGATCGTGCCCCCTGCGCCAGAGCCCTTGGCAGCGCCAACAATTGCCGAAATCAAGGCCGATGCTGCCACTGCGCCAGAAATCACTGGGACTTGGCCAGAGGGCAAAGCCAAGGCCTTGGACGTAACTGTCAATGGCAAGACTTACTCGCTTGGCAAGGATCCTGAACTCACATCTTCTGCTGGGAATTGGAGTTTGAAATTGGCAGCGCCGCTGCCATCAGGCAGCTATGACGTGACAGCGGTTGCCGGTGACGGCGTTGCGCTCTCCACACCAGCAGCACAACCGCAGAAAATCGTCATCGCTGAAGCTGCTCCTCCTGCGCCGGCGCCATTGGTGAAGCCAACCTTGGTGCCACCAGCGGCAGGAGCGATCTGGCCATTTCCAATTATTGGAACCTGGCCGGAAGGAATAGCCAAGTCACTTTCAGTTGGCTTGGCAGGCATCACTTATGAACTTGGCAAGAACCCTGAGCTGACATCTGACGGCAAAGGCACTTTCACTTTGCAGCCACCTGCCGATTTGAAACCGGGCACTTATGACCTGGACATCAAAGCTGCTGACGACAAGGATCAAACCATTTCGGTAAACTTGCCAGCGGCAATCGTCGTTCCGGAACCACCTGCACCGCCACAGCCACCGCCACCTGCGCCTACACCTGTGCCATTGGCTGCTCCAACTGTTGATGTGCCAAAGATTGAGGCGGGTCAGCCAATCGTGCTTTCTGGCACTTGGCCTGTTGGTGCTGGCAACTCTTTCTCCGTTACAGTCAATGGTCAGCCGCACAAGCTCGGGACAGATTTTGATTTGCTGTCTGATGCTTCTGGCAAGTGGACTTTGAAGCCTAAGGAAGACTTGCCGCCCGGCCATTATGACGTAGCCGTTCAGGTCACCAATGGCGTTGGCGAAATGCAAGAGGCAAAGGCAAGCTTCGACATTCCGGAGGCACCTGCGAAGCCTGCACCCGCAGCGCCACCATCTGCGCCGACGATTGACTCAGTAACCTCTGATTCAGATCATCCCGTGGTCAAGGGCACCTGGCCAGTGGGCGGCGGCAATACGCTCCAAGTGGAGTTGGATGGCGTTACCCACACGCTGGGCAAGGATACGGATCTGCTTTCCGACACAGCTGGCAAGTGGACATTGACCCCCGCAAAGCCCGTCGTGAATGGAACATATGACATCGTCGCTAAGGTAACAGGTGCTGATGGCCAGTCGGCGATTGATGCCAGCAAGAATGAGTTGACGGTGAATGTCGCACCTCCACCGCCTGCGCCAGCGCCAGAACAGCCGTATGATTGTGAGGGCACACTTGCCAAAATCGCAGCGGTGTTCCCCATCCGCTTTGAATTCAACCACGCTGATCTTGGGCCCAAATATCAACAAGCCCTGACACAATACTCAGCGCTTCTGGGCGACAAACGCTGCGAGGCCTTGAAGCTGCAAGTTGCTGGCCATGCCGATTACATCGGTCCTGAGTCCTATAATCAGAGCCTCAGCGAGCGCCGGGCCAAGACAGTGGCAGATGCCTTGGTGGCTGCAAAGATAGACACTGGCAGAATCACAACAATCGGATTTGGCGCCAGCAAACCCTTGGACCCTGCACACTCCAACGATGCACGCGCCAAGAACCGCCGCGTTGAATTTTCAATTTCAAAATAGGGGCTGGGCATGAACGAGTTTCTGAATTGGAACAATACGGGCATCATCATTGGGCACAATTGGTATTGGTTGCTTCTTGCATTCCTGATCGGGTGCTGGGTGGGCTTCCGTTACAACTGCTGGGCCCCGCGGGCTTAAGAGGGGCAGAGCAATATCATGTCACATTATCTGATTGAACTGCTGGTCTGGACCATTATCGCCTATCTATTGGGCTGCCTCGTCGGCTGGATTCTGAAGAACCTGTTTGCAGCCGCACCGGTGCAAGAAGTGCCAGCGCCCGCACCAGCTATGGCCCGGCCTATAACGCCTGCACCATCAGCACCGCGACCAGCACCCATCCCTGTTGCCACCAGGCCTTCGGTTCAAACGGCTGCCACAGTTTCTTCAGCTTCCGCGGAATCGATGGCCCGGCCAAAAGGCCTCACCGGTGCACGAGGCGGCAAAGCAGATGATCTGCAGCGCATCAGCGGCATTGGCCCAAAGAATGAATCCATCTTGCATAATTTGGGCATTTTCCATTTCGACCAAATCGCTGCCTGGACGACCAATGAAATTGCCTGGGTTGATGATCACCTGCGCTTTGGCGGCCGCATCCTGCGCGAAGAATGGATCAGGCAGGCAAAGTTGTTGGCCGAAGGCAAGGAAAAGCAGTTCACCGAGGAATTCGGAACCGGCGGCTTGAAGGGCAAAGATGGCCAGCCTCAATCGGGTTCCCACACGCGCAATCGCTGAGCACCTACCGAATAAATTCAGAGCCCGCCTTTTTGGCGGGCTTTTTGTTTTTCAAAGGCACTCATTCATCCGTGAACGGAGCATTGTGCTCACATTCGCCTGTCAGTCACAGCCTGAGACAAGTGCTTGCATCGAATTGGGCTTGCAACTCGTTACAGGCGCAGCGCTGGTGCTGGCGACAGAAACATCACTGGGTGTGCCGCGTTTCAAATCTGCCGTCATGGGGCGCACAGTCTCTGGCGCGAGGCGCGATCGATAAACGTGCAGGTTCTGCATCACCTTTTGCACATACTGCCTGGTCTCGTTGAAGGGTATGCATTCCACCCAATCGATGGGATCAACTTGTCCGCCACGCGGGTCGCCAAAATAATCAACCCATTCACTCGCCCGACGCGGTCCAGCATTGTAAGCCACGAGTGTAAGAATGTAGGAGCCATTGAGATCATCAACGAGATCTGCCAAGTGCGCGGCACCAAGCTTCACATTGTAGGAAGCGTCAAGCAATTTTCCCGCAGAGAATCCGATACCGTATTGACGGGCAACCAGCCGCGCCGTGCCTGGCATGAGTTGCATCAAGCCTTGGGCGCCGACGCTCGATCCGGCATTCGGGTCAAATTCACTCTCTTGACGCGACAGCGCAAACACCAGTGGTTTTTCAATTGGCTTGCCGATTTGCGCCCAGTTTGGCAGGCCGTAGATTGGATAGCTCCACGAGTCGATGTCGATGCCGCGTTGGCTTGCGGCCTTGGCAAGCCTCAGTGAGCACGATGTGCCACCAGCGTTCTGCACGATGGCGGCAACCGCATTGAGCTGATCAACGGTGTTGAAACGATTGGCCAGTGGGCAGAGAAAAATGCCCAGTTGGTTCTTGGTGCCAACTGCCGCCATCAAGCGGAAGGCACGAACAACTTCATCGTTTTCGACAGCAGCAGCAGTGGCGTCGGAAGCGGCCCCAGGTGTGATTTCTTCAGGTCTGTTGCCGAGGCCAAGCTGTTCGCGTGCCAATTGGCCATAATACACCGTTGACTGCTTTGCAGCACTGCGGAAAGCAGCTTGTGCGGCTCCGCCATTGCCTGATGATTGCTGCGCCCGGCCCAGCCAATAAGCGGCGCGCGCCTTGTCAGTGCCCACAAGGCTCATTTGTTGCAGCCGATTAAAGTGGGTCAGTGCAGTTTGGGCATCTTTCAGATAGCGCAGCGCCACCCAGCCCGCGAGGAATTCTCCTTCAACTGCCATATCACCATCATCAAGCCCGTGATTGCGCGCAATCAAATAAGCCTGTTTCCAGTTCGCTGATTGGCGCGGCCCAACCGAGCGGCGCACGATTGTGCGGCGTTCCTCGAACCACGCCTCTGCGTCGCCCATTGCTTCGGACTTTGCGGGGATGGAACTTAAAATCCCCCGCGCTTTTTCATATTGCTCGGTCCTGCGATAATATCGCGTGAGCACATAGAGCAATGCGAGGTCGTTGCGCTGTGCCGCAGGAAGGGATCCAAATTGGGTGTCTGCACCGCTGCGGAAAGAAATCAGCGCCTGGGCAACTTTGGCCGCGTTCTGATAGTCACCCGAGAGACGCATTTGGGCAAAGCGCTGCGCGCGGCCACCTTCCTGCGCAAAGATCAGCCGTGAAAAACGCCAGCGATGGTCATCATTTGAAAGTCGGGAAGAAAATTCAGAATAACACTTTGCCTCAAGCGCAGCGTCCATGTTGGAATCGCCCCAGGCTTCACGCAGCCATTTCTTGCCCTCCGTGTCGTTTCCATGGGCGAAGTTTACACGGGCGAGGGCTAGCGATCCGAATGGCGTATCGGGGTCACGGTCACGAAAATGCGCCAATACCATGTCAGCCGATTCTGAATTGTCGTAAAGCGCTTGCTCGGCGCGTTTGAGCAGGGTCTGCTCCAGTGGCCATTTCGGCGCGGCGGTGAGGAACGCCATGATGCGCGCGTAGCCGACTTCCGGCCCATGATCGCGCATATAGAGCATTTCCACGAATTTGATGGCGGCCGTGTCGCCGCTGCGCTTGGCAAGATCACCAGCGCCGACAAAATCACCAGCCAGCGCCCGCTTGGCGGCTTCAATGGCAAGCCCAGAGGGAATGGCAATAGCCGGGGTTGAAACGGCAAACGGTCCCGCGGCCAAGGCTGCCATGGCACCAACACCACTCAAAAATCGACGCCTGGAAACCATCACACTCATCATCGAAAATCCCACCGACATTGCGGCAAACTTGGGGGATAGTCAAAACCGCGTGGAACGTGCCGGTTTTCAATAAGCCCTTGCTTGCTGTTCTGGCAGGGGCGGACTATGTTGCCCGCTTCTTGCCATGCTCCAGCATTAAGCCCACATGGTTTCCAGTTTCTTAAGTGAGAGGTTGACGTGAAATTCCAAGGCTCCATCCCCGCATTGCTGACGCCCATGAAGGGAGGCTCGCTTGACGAGAGCGCTTTCCGCAAATTCGTGGCTTGGCATTTGAAAGAGGGCAGCCATGGCTTCGTGCCCGTGGGCACAACGGGCGAAAGCCCGACGCTGACGCCTGAGGAACACAAGGCCGTCGTGCGAATTTGCATTGAAGAAGCCGGGGGCAAGGTGCCGGTGATCGCCGGCGCTGGCTCCAACAACACGGCCGAGGCCATCGAATATACTCAGCACGCCAAGAGCGCAGGCGCAGATGCCGCCCTTGTTGTGGTGCCTTATTATAACAAGCCCACGCAAGATGGCATCTATGCCCATTATGCGGCGATTGCCAAATCTGTGGACATTCCGATTTTCGTTTACAATGTTCCTGGCCGCACGGTTGCCAACATCAGCGTGGAAACGCTGGCGCGGCTGGCACACGATTTCAAGAACATCGTAGGCACCAAGGACGCTTCGGCAGATCTCACACGCCCTTCGCGCCAGCGCTTGATGTCGGGCGAGAAATTTATCCAGCTTTCGGGTGAGGATGGTACGGCTTTGGGCTTCAACGCACATGGCGGCGTGGGCTGCATTTCAGTTACCGCCAATGTTGCCCCGCGATTGTGTGCGGAATTTCAGGAATCAACCTTGAAGGGTGACTATGCCAAGGCCCTTAAGCTGCAAGACAAGTTGATGCCGTTGCATCATGCGATGTTTGTGGAATCGAGCCCGGGGCCTGTCAAATATGCAGCGAGCCTGCTTGGCCTGTGTGAGCCTGAGGACCGTTTGCCGCTGGTGCCCGTGGTGGATTCCACCAAGAAAGCGGTGCGCGAGGCCATGGTTCACGCCGGCCTCATCAACTGAGCTGATCCCGCGCCATGTCATCAAAGGCCGGCGGCGCAAAAACGGCGCGCAAGCAAGAGGGTATCAAGGTGGTGGCGGACAACCGCCGCGCCCGCTTTGACTATGAGCTGATGCAGAGCTTTGAGGCCGGCATTGAATTGAAAGGCTCCGAGGTGAAGTCACTTCGCGTGGGCCATATCAATTTGGCCGAAGCCTATGCCGCAATGAAAGGCGAGGAACTCTACCTCTTCAATTCCAATGTGCCGGAATATCGCGAAGCCAATCGCTTTAATCACGAACCCAAGCGCCCGCGCAAACTTCTGCTCCACGCCAAGGAGATCAAGCGGCTGGCGGTGGGTGTCTTGCGTGAAGGCCTCACCATCGTGCCAGTGAAGATGTTCTTCAACCCGCGGGGTAGGGTGAAGGTGGATATTGCCTTGGCTAAAGGCAAGCGCGCGGCTGACAAGCGCGACACTATCAAGACACGTGATTGGAACCGCGAGAAATCGCGCCTGCTGCGCGAGAAATAATGATTCTCGTCGCATTGGGCAGCAATGTCTCCGGCCCTTGGGGAACCCCCCGCGAAACGGTGACGCGCGCGTTGGAGGAATTGAACCAGTTTCCCTTGCGGCTTGTGATGCATTCAAGCTTGCTCGTCACCAAACCCTTCGGCGTCGTGAACCAGCCGGACTTCGTGAATGCCGTCGCCGCCGTTGATACCGCGCTGGCACCAGAAGCGCTGATGCGCAGACTCCACATGATTGAGCGCGCCGCTGGCCGTCGCCGCGGGCGGCGTTGGGGCCCGCGCACGCTGGATCTAGATCTACTTGAATATCATGGGCTTAGGAAACGTGGTTCACCCAATGCCTTAAAGCTGCTGCGCTTGCCACACCCGGGCATAACCGATCGCAGCTTTGTGCTTGAGCCTCTTGTTGAAATTGCCCCTCGCTGGAAACATCCGCAAACTCGGCGCACGGCCGCAGAAATGCTCTGCAGTCTCTAACGATTGACCCATTAGTGCCCCATTAAATCTCGTGTTGTAGTTTGACGCACCATGATGCGTATGCGTTCCTGTTTGTTGCTCACCCTTTCAATTTCCGCGCCTGCCTTTGCCCAGCAATCGGGTCAGATGGCCGCCAAGGAATTCCAATTCCTCGGCGGCATGGATACGCCGGTTGTGAGCTATTCAATGAAGGGCTTTGCGGTGGATGGCGCCACTCAACCCGGTGTGACGCGCGAAGAAATCGCATTTCAATCTCTATTGCCTCCGGGCTCCATCATTGTCAGAACCGCCGAGCGCAAGCTCTATTTCATCGAACCTGCGGGCAGGGCTTTGGCCTTCAGCGTTGGCGTTGGCAGAGAAGGATTTGAGTGGAGCGGCACCAACACCGTGACCCGCAAAGCAGAGTGGCCGGATTGGCGTCCACCGCCCAATATGGTGGCGCGCGAGGCAGAAAATGGTCACCTCATTCCGGCGTTTGTAAAAGGCGGACCCGGCAATCCATTGGGCGCGCGCGCGATTTATATTGGCGATACTGAATACCGTATCCATGGCACGGATAAGCCGTGGAGTATTGGCCAAGCAGCATCGTCTGGCTGCATCAGAATGATGAATGACGATGTGACCGAACTTTATGATCTGGTACAGATCGGTGCGCGCGTGGTCGTTGAATAGGCGTCGCGCACCTTGGCCTTTGAATTAATTTCTCCAAAATCCATTCATCATAAACGCTGTCTTAACCAAAAGCCGCCATGCTTAACCCAAGATTGAGGGGCCGTTGCCCTTTGCAGTGTGTGAGTTTGTACTGGAGTTGAGTATGCGTAATTCTGGCCTTGGCGCCCACCTCAGTGGATTCCCTTTTAAAACGGTAATCATCGGACTTGCCGCAGTTTTGCTGGCGGGTTGTTCCGATTCCATTGAACGCTTCTCCGCGAACTACTCCAACCCTTCAGACTCCGATCCGGTCTACACGGCGTCCATTCCCAAGAAGAAATACATTGCACCAGCCTATCACGCCCCAGGCTATGAAAATCCGCCGGTGGATACCGCACAGGTGGATGAGCAGCCCATCGTGCAAAGCCCGGTCGCCCGCTCCCCCGTCGCAGCCGCTCCGAGCTATGACTACACCAAGAGCTACGCCAAGACTTACCGTCAGCCTGAAGTGGCGCAAGCCCCGGCTGCACCTGCCTATCCGCCCCCCAGGTACAGGGCACTCGCGGCGGTGGCGGAAGCCGCTCCCCAGCCCGCACCCACTTATGTGAAGCCGGCTTATAAGGCCCCCGTCATTGTTGATGAGCAGGTAGCTGATGCCGACGCATCTACCGCGCCGTCCGCTGCCGCTGGCAAAGTTTCCGGCAACACCATCACCGTTGGCTCCGGAATGACACTTTACGCCATCGCCAAGGCCAACCACTTGTCTGTCAAGCAACTCGCGGAAGCCAATCACATTGCCATGCCTTACTCTGTTGCGCCTGGCCGCGTGCTGAAGGTGCCAGGCGTGAAGAAAGCTATGCTGCCGCAAGTGGCAGCGGCTGCTCCTGTTGCTGCTCCCGCGCCAAAACCTGTGACTGCGCCCCAAGTGGCTGATGCTGCCCCGGCCCCGATTGTGGCTGTAGGTCAGCATGTCGTGGCCAAGGGCGACACTTTGTTCTCGCTGGGCCGCAAGTACAACGTTTCGCCGTTTGCCATCGCCGACGCCAACCATCTGGCGCATGACAAGGACCTGAAGCTGGGTGCGAACCTCAAGATTCCTGCCCAGGGCCAGACTGCTGCGATTAAGCCGTTGGCTTCTGATGATGCGATAACTGGCAAGGGTGATGCCCAAACGCCAGTTGCAGCCGCCAAGCCCGCACCTTTGGCGCTGCCCAAGCAGCAGCCCGTGGAACAGCAGGCTGCCGTTGCGCCAGTTCCCGCTGCGCCAGCGTCCACTCCGTCGGATGCACAACTCGCCATGCGCTGGCCATTGAAGGGCAAAGTGATTTCAGCTTTCGGCGCAAAGCCCAACGGCATGAAGAATGAAGGCATCAACATTGCTGTGCCGGAAGGCACCAAGATCCAGGCCGCTGAAGGTGGTGTGGTTGCCTACGCTGGCAATGAGTTAAAAGGTTACGGCAATCTGGTGCTCATCCGCCATGCAGGTGGCTATGTCACAGCCTACGCCCATGCGTCACAGCTTTTGGTGAAAAAGGGCGACACGGTGAAGCGCGGCGACGTGATTGCCATGTCTGGTGCCACCGGTGCGGTGCAGAGCCCGCAGCTTCACTTTGAAGTCCGCAAGGGTGCCACGGCGCTTGATCCAACGACTTTCCTGAATTCCGCTTCCGCTTCGAACTGAATCAAGAACGCCACTGAACCTCTAATTCAACGGCGTCCAACAAATCAAAAAGAGTCCCCTGCAAGGGCGCCCGAGCGAAAGCTCGGGCTTCTTTTTTGTGATCTCAATACTTGCGCAGCAATCCCACTAGGCGACCCTGAACCTTGACACGGTCCGGTCCAAAGATGCGCGTTTCATAAGAGGGATTGGCAGCTTCAAGCGCAATGGATACGCCTTTGCGGCGCAGACGTTTCAACGTCGCTTCCTCATCGTCCACCAGCGCCACGACAATATCGCCATTGTTGGCCGTATCACCCTTGCGGATCACCACCGTGTCGCCTTCAAAAATACCGGCTTCGATCATCGAGTCACCCTTCACCTCAAGGGCAAAGTGTTCGCCTCCGCCCAGCATCTCGGGCGGCACCATGATGTTGGCGGAATGATCTTGAATGGCAGCGATAGGCACACCAGCCGCAATGCGGCCCATCATCGGAATGGCGGTGGCGCGTGGGCTGCCATCATTGGCGGCCGGCATAGGCTTCACTTTGCCAAGCGAACCTTCGATAACATTGGGCGTGAAGCCCGATTTCTTCACCAGTGACGGCGTGTGACTCTCCGGCAGCTTGATCACTTCCAACGCCCGCGCCCGGTTCGGCATGCGCTTCAGAAATCCGCGTTCCTCCAGCGCCACAATCAAGCGGTGAACGCCCGACTTGGATTGCAGATCGAGCGCTGTTTTCATTTCTTCAAAGGAGGGTGGAACACCTTCCTCCTTCAAACGCTCGTTGATGAAGAGAAGAAGTTCAAGTTGCTTGCGGGTGAGCATGTCACACTCCAGAATCAGAACAAATGCAAAACCTTCATATATGTTCTTGCAAAGTTCCGCAAGTGTTTCGCTTATGCCCCATCAGGAAATAGGAGAATTTCGACCAAATCCCCCAATTTGGCCGCTGGCGCGTTGGGCTCGCGTACAATGAGGCAATGGGCGTTGCGCATGACGCGTTGCATGGAACTGTCTTGTTTGCTGGCAGCGGTGGCCACGCGCACACCGTCGGTCCCGTAGGCAAGGGTGGCGCGCAAGTAGTCCTGACGGTGATCATTCGCAGCCAGATCGGCTCCGAGCCGCGCCATGATCGGCACTGACGGAAGTGCAATGCCGTGCATCGCGTCGATGAGTGGCTTAAAGAACAACTGGGCACAAACCAGTGCGGCAACCGGATTGCCAGGCAGCCCCAACACACACAACCTGCCTTTCGTTCCGAACATGAAAGGCTTGCCCGGGCGCATGGCGATTTTCCAGAAATCGATCTTCACCCCGGCGCGTTTCAAAGCCTCTTGCACAAAATCATGATCACCAACTGAAGCGCCGCCAGTGGTCACAAGAATGTCGGCAGAGGATGCGCGCTTGATCGCTGCGGTTATGGCACGCAAGTCATCCTTGATGATGCCAAGGTCAATCACCTCCGCGCCGCAGGCCCGCGCGAAGGCTGCGAGAGCATGGGAGTTGGACGACATGATCTGATCCGCGCGAGCCCGGGCGCCGGGAAGAACCAACTCGTCACCTGTGGTGAGGATGGCCACGCGTACTTTCTTCCGCACACGGACCAGTGGGTTGTTTCCAGATGCTGCAAGGCCAATGTCGCGCGCGCCCAGCTTGGCGCCAGCGGGAACCAACAGATCGCCGGATTTAAAATCGAGCCCGAGGTTGCGAATATTGCGCCCCTTGAGCGTCGGCTCCAGTACCGTGACGTGGTCTTCTTCGGCGCGTGTATTTTCCTGGATTACGATTGTGTCGGCTCCGGCTGGCAGCGGGGCACCCGTAAGAATCCGAACGGCGGTCCCGGGTTTCACCTTTCCCTTGAACGCGTGGCCCGCTGAGGAGGTGCCGATGAGTTTGAGGCTAGCGGGTAGGGCGTCAACATCTTCGTGGCGCACGGCATAGCCATCCATCGCAGAGGCATCGAAAGGCGGCTGGTTCCGACGCGCTTTGATGCCAGTTGCAGCAGCGCGCCCCAGGGCGTCCTCTAGTTTTGCTGTTTCTACCCCCGTCAATCTCGCCGCATTCAGAATCCGCGCTAAGGCTTCGCTGACAGGAAGCAACACCATATCACTTGGCCTTGAATGTTCCGGATTTGCCGCCAGTCTTTTCGACGAGCCGCAAATCGGAAATTACGATGCCGCGATCCACCGCCTTCACCATGTCATAGAGCGTGAGGCAAGCCACCGAGCAGGCGGTTAGTGCTTCCATTTCCACGCCCGTCTTGCCTTCCACTTTGACTAGCGTTTCCACATCAATATGGCGGGCAGCGAACGTGAACTCCACCGTCACCTTGGAAATGGCCAGTGGATGGCAAAGGGGGATGAGATCAGAAGTGCGTTTGGCGGCCTGAATACCAGCAATGCGCGCCGTGGCCAGAACGTCGCCCTTCTTGGCGCTGCCGGATTTGATCAATTTCAACGTGGCAGGCTTCATCGTCACCCGTGCGCGGGCGATGGCCGTGCGGCTCGTGATATCCTTGTCCGACACGTCCACCATATGCGCTTCACCCTTGGCATTAATGTGGGAGAGCTTGCTCATTGCTGCAAAATCGCTCTTGTCGCCGCAGTCACATCATGCTGCCGCATCAGGCTTTCACCAATAAGGAATGTCGACGCACCCACTTTGGCAAGGCGGGCAAGTTCAGCAGGCGTGAAGAGGCCGCTCTCTGCAACAATCATCCGGTCTTTTGGAATCTGAGGAGCGAGCTGTTCAGTGGTTTCCAGCTTAGTCTCAAAAGTGTGAAGGTTGCGGTTGTTGATGCCGATCATGGCAGAGCGCAATTTGAGCGCGCGCTTCAACTCCGGTTCGTCATGCACTTCAATCAGGACATCCATGTTCAATGCCATGGCCGCGTCTTCAAGTTCGCTGGCAAGGGCATCATCAATCATCGCCATGATGAGCAGGATGCAGTCGGCCCCCCAGGCGCGAGCTTCCAGAACCTGATAAGTGTCCAGCATGAAATCCTTGCGCAGTGCGGGCAGGGTGCATGCGTCGCGCGCGGTCGTGAGGAATGAAGGTGCGCCCTGGAATGATGGCGTGTCAGTGAGCACCGATAGGCACGCTGCGCCCCCAGCCTCATAGGCGCGGGCGAGGGCGGGTGGATCAAAGTCTTGCCTGATCAGGCCCTTGGAAGGCGATGCCTTCTTTATCTCGGCTATCAGTCCGTACTTGCCTTGCGCCTTCTTTGCCTCAAGGGCTTTGCGAAAGCCTCGTGGCGGACTTGCCTTGATCATTGCATTGCGCAGGGCGGATTCGGAAACAGCCATTTTCGCAGCGGCTACTTCCTCGCGCTTGTAGGCAGCAATCTTGTCGAGGATGGTTGCCATCAGCTGTTTGAAACCTGAACCAGGCGCTTGTAGGCCTTGTGGGCCGCGCCAGATTTGACGGCTTCGCGTGCGCGGGCGGTGGCGGATTTTATGTCCTTCTCCTTGCCGGCCACGATCAACGCCGCGCCAGCCGTCATGCAGGCCGCATCGGCAAAGGCCGATGCCTGGTCCTCGAGAACACCTCTCAGCGCCTCGGCATTGTGCGCGGCATCGCCACCTTTGAGGTCATCGAATTTGGAACGCGCAATCCCAGCCGTTTCCGGCGTGATTTCGAATGAGTGGATGGCGCCATCCTTCAATTCTGAAATCCAGGTGGTGCCCGTTGGGACGATTTCATCTACCCCGCCTTCGCCATAGCAGATCCAGCAGGCCTCGCTCCCTAGATTCTTCAGAACCTGAGCGAGCGGTTCCACCCAAGCCTTTGAAAATACGCCCGTAACCTGCCGCCGCGCACCAGCCGGGTTGGATAAGGGCCCGAGCAGATTGAAAATTGTGCGCGTGCCCAACTCCACACGGGTCGGGCCCACAAATTTCATTGAGGAATGATGGGCGGGCGCAAACATGAAACCGAGACCCGCCTCATTGATGCATTCCGAAATCTTCTCCGGCGGCACATCAATCTTGATGCCCAGCGCCATCAGCACATCGGCAGCGCCAGATTTCGAAGACAAAGCCCGGTTGCCATGCTTGGCCACCTTCAGGCCAGCGCCCGCAGCAACAAAGGCCGCACATGTCGAGATGTTGTAGGATCCAGAGGCATCGCCACCCGTGCCTACGATGTCGATGGCATCGGCAGGGGCGGCCACGCGCAGCATTTTTTCGCGCATGATTTCAACAGCACCTGTGATCTCATCCACCGTTTCGCCCCGCACCCGCAGCGCCATCAACAGGCCCGCGATCTGCGAGGGGGTCGCCTCACCCGACATCATCACATTGAAGGCTTCGCGTGCCTCGGCGCGTGTGAGCGGCTGGCCATTGGCGGCCTTGGCGATATGGGGTTTGAGATCAGCCATTCTTCACCTTGGCCCCATCAAGAAAGTTCTTCAATATCTTGTGCCCATGTTCCGAGGCGATACTCTCCGGGTGGAACTGCACGCCATGAACATTCTTGGTCTTGTGCTGCAAGCCCATGATCAGGCCATCCGCTTCCGCCGTGATTTCAAGCTCGGCCGGAAGCGTTGCCCTGTCGACCACCAGCGAGTGATAACGCGTGGCGGCAAAATCCTGGGGCAGGGCAGCGAACACACCTTTGCTATCATGTTTCACTTGCGAAATCTTGCCATGCATCTGGGTTGGCGCGCGCACGATCTTGCCGCCAAAGGCCTCGCCCATGGCCTGCATGCCGAGGCACACCCCAAAGATGGGAATCTTGCCCGAGGCCTCTTTCACCAGATCAATGATGATGCCCGCTTGCGAAGGTGTGCCCGGACCTGGCGAAATCACAATGGCCTCCGGCCTGGCGCTCATCACTTGCCCGACTGAAATCTTGTCATTGCGATGGACCACGGTCTCGGCCCCCAGGTCACCGAGGTAGTGATAGAGATTCCAGGTGAAGCTGTCGTAGTTGTCGATGAGGATGATCATTGTCCCCTCCCGGCGCGGCCCGCAAAGCGCACGGCTTCTTCAGCGGCGCGGAACAATGCCTTTGCCTTGTTGATGCATTCCTGATGCTCGCTTTCGGGCACAGAGTCCGCCACCACGCCAGCACCCGCCTGCACATACATCTTGCCGTCTTTGACGATCGCCGTGCGGAGCACAATGCAAGTGTCCATCTCGCCGTTCGCACCGAAATAACCCACACAGCCGCCATAGATGCCACGCTTGTGCACTTCCAACTCGTCAATGATTTCCATGGCGCGCACCTTGGGGGCGCCGGAAACCGTGCCTGCGGGGAAACCAGCCACCATCGCGTCAATCAGGTCGTGCTTCTTGTCGAGCTTGCCTTCGACGTTGGAAACGATGTGCATCACCTGGCTATAGTATTCGAGAATGAACTTGTCGGTGACTTTGATTGAACCAATCTCGGCAACGCGGCCCACATCATTGCGTCCGAGGTCAAGCAGCATCAGATGTTCGGCTCGTTCCTTCGGGTCAGCCAGCAATTCATCGGCCAGTGCTTTGTCTTCTGTTGGCGTGGCGCCCCGGCGGCGTGTGCCGGCAATCGGCCGGATCGAAACCTTGCCATCGCGCACGCGCACTAAGATTTCTGGGCTGGAGCCGACAACGGCAAAGGAGTCAAAATCGAGATAGTATAGAAAAGGTGAAGGGTTCACGCGCCGTAATGCGCGGTAAAGCGCAAAGGGTGGCAGGGTGAAATCACTTTCAAAACGCTGCGAGAGCACCACTTGGAATATGTCGCCCGCGGCAATGTAATCTTTCGCCTTCAAAACCATTGCCTTGTAGTCGTTTGGCGAAGTGTTGGATTGCGAAGGTGGCATGGGTGGCGCATCAGCTTCGCGTAAGGCAAGATCAATCGGGCGATCCAGCGCGTCGACAACTTCGTTGATGCGCTCAGACGCGCGGCCATAGGCAGCGCGGGCAGTGATTGATGGGTCAGGATAGACGGGAGCGGTGACAGCCACCTCATCCTTCACGCTGTCAAAGATTGCCATCACCGTAGGCCGGATCATCATGCCGTCTGGCAGGTGCAACATGTCAGGGTTGGGCTCGGGAAGCTCTTCCATCAACCGCACCATGTCATAACCCAGATAGCCGAACACGCCTGCCGCCATGGGTGGGGCATCTTCGGCCAGCGCGATGCGGCTTTCAGCAAGCAACGCGCGCAAGGATTCGAGCGGCGCTTTGGCCTCAACCGTGAAGCCATTCTTGTCGTCGGCCAAGGCCTTGCGGTTCAGCGATGCCTTGCCCCCTTCCACTTTCCAGATCAGGTCGGGGTTCATGCCGATGATCGAATAGCGCCCGCGAACCGCACCTCCTTCAACAGACTCGAGCAGGAAGGAATAGCGCGCGTTGCGCGACAGTTTCAGCATGGCAGAAACCGGCGTTTCGAGATCCGCCACCAAGCGGGTCAGCAGGATCTGTGGTTTTCCTGCGTCGTAAGCCTCGGCAAATTGGGCGTAGTCAGGGGAAATCGCCATTGCGGCTTACTCCACCGCTGGGGCTGCGCCACCCGTGTTTTGCTTCCACAGTGCCTCATTGATCTCCACGCCAGCATCCTTCTTGAGCGCGGTCACAAGGCCCGCTTCAAGATCATTGCCGAGCATGGCTTGCAACTGCTTCTTGGCCTGATCAAGTTCCGGTGACGTGGCCATAACTGCAGGCAGCGCCACTTTTACAACTTGCATCACACGGCCCGTTTTGCCGTCCCCGCCCACAGATGAGGCAAAGCCTTGGTCAGGCACGCTGAATGCGGTCGCAAGAGCGGGGCCGTCCATGTCCGCTGATTGCTGATTGCGCTTCAAGCCAGTGACCAACTTGGCGGGGCCGCCGTTGACCTCAGAAAGGGCATCAATGGTCTTGCCGCCCTTAAGTTCTTCAACCAACTTCTTGGCCTTGTCGCCCGCAGCTTCACGCACCCGCTTGGCCATCAAGTCTTTGGTGACCTGCTCTTTTACCTGATCCAGCGGCTTCAGGGCAGAGGGCACTATGGTGCGCACATCGTACCAGACATAGCCATCATTCACGCCCAGCGCGTCATTCTCCACGCCGACATCCGAGGTGAAGATGGCTTTGAGCACATCTTCCTTCTGCGGCATGTCGACGTCCTTGCCATCCTGATTTTGGCCCGAGGCAGAAACTGGCGGCAACACAGTGAGATTGATGCCCGCCTTTTGCGCAATTTCCTCAAACTTCAAACTCTGTTGGCCGCGCGCATCTTCCACGGCTTGGTATATCTGCTGAAGCTGGGCCTTGGCCTTGTCATACTGCAGGCGCTGGGTCAGCTTGTCTTTCACTTCCTCCAGCGTCGCCTGCTTCTCAGGCATCACCTTGACCGCCTTGATCAACACGGTGGCAAGCTTGCCTGCGATGGGATCGCTCACTTGACCTTCCGGCACTGCAAAGGCGGCCTCGCCAATCGTGGGGTCGATAAAGTCGCTTTTTACCTTGCCGTTCAGGGTGACGTCTGCTGAAGCGAGTTTCAGCTCTTCGGCAATTTTCATGATGTCTTCGCCGCCTGAAATACGCTCCCTGGCTTTCTTTGCGGCATCGAGGCTGGGGAAACTGACTTGAATGAGATCACGCTTTTCCTGTGTGAAATAGTCCTGCTTGTTCTTGTCAAATCCTTCCTGGAGTTCTTCCGGTGTGACGCCCTCTGAAGGCGCGAGGGATGTTGCATCAACGGCCATAATAGCGGCACTGCGATACTCTGGTGCGGTATAGGCAGCAGGGTTGGACTTGTACTGTGCTTCCAAATCCGCATCTGTCGGCTTGGTAACGTCGGCCTCAGTCGCGGTGACGTCAAAGTATTTCACATCTCGCGTTTCACCAGTGAACTGGTTCAAGGCCTGGGCAAATGTGCTGGGCAGATTCACGTTCTCACTCGCCGATTGCAAGACAGCTGTGTCGAGATGGCGTCGCACTTGCATGGCCATGAATTGTGGTTCCGTCAGCCGGTTGTTTTCCAATGCGCGGCGGAAGATGGTCATGTCAAACTGGCCATTGCTGCCTTGGAATTGGCGGTCCCCATGGATTTCGTCGATGAGCACTTTGCTCGAAACGGCCAACTTCAGCTTAGAGGCAGTGCTGGTAACAGCGGCTTGCGAGACCATGTTTTCCAGCACTTGCTTGTCAAAGCCCATCTTGCGCGCATCATCAAGCGTGAGGTTCTGACCAGACTGGGCATTGAGGTTGCGAAGCTGTGTCTGCAAGCTGTTGGTGAATTCATCGCCCTTGATGGTGATGCCACCCACATGCGCTAGATCCTTCGGCCCCCAGCCGGTGAGCGACAGGGCCGTATCAAAGGCCGATCCAGCAATGCCGGAAATGCCCCACACGCCGAAGGCCAACACAAGAATGCCAAGTAGCAGTTTTGCGACCCAGGTTTTTTCAAGTCGGCGCATGGTCTCAAGCATGGGAAGTCCTTAATTTGATCGCCCCAAATCGGGCGTGGCCTGCTTATAGGGATGCGTCTTTTCCCTCGCAAGGGCGAGATGACTTTGGTAAGAGGCCGAATTCAAGGGACAAATTCAAGAGGAACACAAAGAATATGGCAACAATCCGCCCCATGGTCGCTGGCAACTGGAAAATGAACGGCACAACTGCGGCCCTGCGAGAGCCACGCCTGCTGGCCGGCATGCTGCGCGACGTGAAGCTGAAGTGTGATGTGATGATCTGCCCGCCAGCCACGCTGATCCGCCGCGCCAAGTCGGTGATGAAGGGATCAAAGGTCAAACTGGGCGGTCAGGATTGCCATGCTGCCGTTTCCGGCGCGCATACCGGTGACATTTCGGCGGACATGCTGAAGGACGCAGGCGCCACCGCCGTGATCGTTGGCCATTCCGAGCGCCGCACCAATCACAAGGAATCCGATGCGCAGGTTTCGGCAAAGGCCCAGGCCGCGCACAAGGCGGGGCTGACCGCCATCATTTGCATTGGCGAAACACTGGATGAGCGCAAGGGCGGCAAGACGCTGGACGTGCTGACGGGCCAGATCAAAGGTTCCATTCCTGCAGGTTCAACCGCCGCCAACACGGTTGTCGCTTATGAGCCCGTCTGGGCCATC
>JANPHF010000030.1:0-6266 GCA_031424315.1 Aestuariivirga sp. | reverse complement strand
AAGTGAGTGGCCGCTTTCCTTTTATTTTTCGCAGCGCTGAGCCGAAAACCGGATGCCACTTTTCGGCGCGCCGCTAGGGTTGACTTTTCCCCGCTCATGCAGTTTAAGCCCCCCAACTCGTAGATAGGACAATTCCCCATGAATATTATCGCGCAGCTTGAAAAAGAGCAGATGGCCGCTGTTGCCGCCAAGCGCCAGCTTCCTGATTTCTCACCCGGTGACACGGTGATTGTGAATGTGAAGGTTGTTGAAGGTGAACGCACCCGCGTGCAGGCTTATGAAGGCCTCGTCATTTCGCGCAATGGTGGCGGCCTCAACGAAAGCTTCACGGTGCGCAAGCTGTCTTACGGCGAAGGTGTGGAACGTATTTTCCCGATGTATTCGCCGCTGATCGACTCGGTGAAACTGGTTCGCCGCGGCAAGGTGCGCCGTGCGAAGCTCTATTACCTCAAGGGCCTCACCGGCAAGGCCGCCCGCATCACTGAAAAGCTGCGTGGATTTGAAACGCTGGCCCCGGTCGGTGAAGTTCACAGCCACAAAGCCGAGATTGCTGCCGATGACGTTTCGCTCATTGCGGGCATTGGCCCCAAGGTGAAGGAACAGCTCGCTGCTGAAGGCATCACCTCCATCAAGCAGATTGCCGAAATGGATGACGCCACGATTTTCGCGCTTGACGAAAAGCTCGGCCTCAAGGGCAAGAGCAAGAAGGAAAAGTGGATCGAAGTGGCCAAAGACCTCGTGGCCCAAGGCTAAACGTCTCGCTCCAACGAATTCAAAAGGCCAGTCTTTGTGACTGGCCTTTTTTTTTGGGGCATGGGATGCTCGGGGCCAATCAATCAAAGTCGAGTGTGGCCATGTCCCTTTCTGTTTATGAAGTCGCAAGTCCCGCCTTCATACGGATGTTGAACGGCTTGTCTGGCGTTCTGGACAAGGCTGTTGCCCATGCCAAGGCGCAGAAATCCGATCCGGAGGCGTTGCTCGGTTTGCGGCTGCACCCCACCATGTGGAACCTTGAGCAACAGGTGCGTGTGGCTTGTGCCTTTCCCGTTGAGGCCTGTGCGCGCCTGACAGGCGCTGTTGCCCCAGGGTTTGCCGGAGCAGACGCCGACATGGAAGGCCTCAAAGCGCGGGTCGCGTTCGCACTCGACTATGTTAAAGGCCTTCAACCAGCTGATTTTGAAGGCGGCGAAACGCGGGAAATCCGGTTCCAGCGCGGTGATGAATGGCACAACGCGAATGGCCGGGACTATCTGTTGGATTTCGTGCTGCCCAATTTCTACTTCCACCTGACGGCAGCCTACGCAATTTTACGCGCTCACGGCGTGCCTCTGGGCAAGGAAGATTATGGCCGTGGCATCAGCTTTTGAAGGCGGCGGCCAGTGGTTTGATATTTTGCTCGGCATGTAGTCTATTGCTCTGACGCATGGCCAATTGTTTTTGCGCAGGAGTCGCTGATGTCACTATCCGTATATGAAATTTCCATACCAATCTTTGTCAGAATGCTGAACAACCTTTCCGGCGTTTTGGACAAGGGCTTGGCCCACGCGAAGGCGCAGAAGACTGATCCCGACGCGTTGTTGTCACTGCGGCTGCATCCGACCATGTGGAACCTGGCGGAGCAGGTGCGCGCTTCGTGCAATTTTCCGGTCCGGGCCTCGGCGCGACTGACGGGAACGGCCATTCCGCAATTTGATGGCAAGGACGACAGCTTTGAGGCCTTGAAGGCGCGCATAGCCTTCACGCTGAAATTCGTCCAGAGCGTTCCACGCGCCAGTTTTGATGGCAGTGAGACACGCGAGATCGTCTTTCCGCGTGGTGATACCCAGCACAAGATGAGCGGCAAGGACTATCTGCTCAATTTCGCGCTTCCCAATTTCTATTTTCACCTGACGGCGGTTTACGCCATCTTGCGCCAACACGGCGTGGCACTGGAGAAAGAAGACTGGCTGGGCGAGGATTGAGCCTTGATTTCATCGCGTAACCACGGTTCGGATGATCAGCGATTCCGGCATGGCTACCCCTTCGGTTTTGCCCCTTTGACTCAGAGGCGGCAATCGCTAAATAGCGCGGCAGAACCCCTCCGGCGCTGACGCGCCACCTCCCGCCAAAGGGGAGGATGCAAGTGAGATTGAGATGACCAAGGCACGCACACTTTATGACAAGATCTGGGATGATCATGTGGCCCACGAGGCCGCGGATGGCACTTGCCTCCTCTATATTGATCGCCACCTTGTGCATGAGGTGACGAGCCCACAAGCCTTCGAAGGCCTGCGCATGACGGGGCGCAAAGTGCGCCATCCGGAAAAGACGCTGGCGGTCGTTGACCACAATGTGCCGACCACTGATCGCTCCAAGGGTATTGCTGAGCCAGAAAGCCGCATCCAAGTGGAAACACTGGCGGCCAATGCAAAGGAATTCGGCGTTCCCTATTTCAATGAATTGGACAAGCGCCAAGGCATTGTACACGTGGTTGGCCCGGAGCAGGGCTTCACGTTGCCGGGCACCACGATTGTGTGTGGGGACAGCCACACCTCAACCCATGGCGCGTTTGGTGCATTGGCCCATGGCATCGGCACATCTGAGGTTGAACATGTGCTGGCCACGCAGACGCTGATTCAAAAGAAGGCCAAGAACATGCTGGTGCAAGTGGATGGCAAGTTGCCGCCACACTCCAGCGCGAAGGATATCATCCTCGCCGTCATCGGCAAGATCGGCACGGCTGGCGGCACGGGACATGTGATCGAATTTGCGGGCGAAGCGATCCGCGACCTTTCTATGGAAGGCCGAATGACCGTTTGCAACATGACGATTGAAGGTGGCGCGCGCGCCGGCATGATTGCGCCGGATGAAAAGGCCTTTGCCTATTTCAAGGGTAAACCCATGGCGCCCAAGGGTGCGGATTGGGATGCCGCGGTGGCCTATTGGAAAACGCTGCGCTCGGACGAGGGTGCCCATTTTGACAGCATCATCAAGCTCGACGCCGCCAACCTGCCGCCAATCGTTTCGTGGGGCACGAGCCCGGAAGACGTTGTGGCAGTCGATGGCACGGTTCCCAACCCCGATCTCATCGAGGAAGAAGGCAAGCGCCAATCCAAGTGGCGCGCGCTGGAATATATGGACTTGAAGCCCGGTCAGAAGGTGACCGACATTGGCCTTGACGTCGTTTGGATTGGTTCCTGCACCAATGGCCGCATTGAAGACTTGCGCGCCGTGGCTGACGTGGTGAAGGGCCAGAAGGTCTCCTCACGCTTGGCCTATGCCATGATCGTTCCGGGCTCAGGCCTGGTGAAGGAACAGGCAGAGGCCGAAGGCTTGGACAAGATTTTCAAGGCCGCGGGCTTTGAATGGCGCGAGCCCGGCTGTTCCATGTGCCTGGCCATGAACCCTGACCAGCTGAAGCCGGGCCAGCGTGCCGCCTCAACCTCCAATCGCAATTTTGAGGGCCGCCAAGGCTATAAAGGCCGCACCCATCTGGTTTCGCCCCGCATGGCGGCGGCTGCGGCGCTGGCTGGACATTTTGTGGACATCCGCCAAGGCTGAGGTACGCCTTGCAAAATTAACTTGTTAAACCTTGAGAGGGTTGCTTTATGCAGCCTTAACCGTATGACAACGAATCGACGCTAGGGTCTCCATCGTTCGGGATGGGGCCAGCGCGCGTAAAGAGCTGGGGAAAACTAATGAGTTCTGTGAGTGTGAAGGCCGACGCAAAGTTTCTGCGCCGTGTTTTGTTGGCCCTTGTTGGCCTTACTTTGGTGAGCGGCGCTGTCGCTGGTTTCACCACGGTTCAGGCGATGAACGCCAAGCCCGTCTGCGAAGCGGGCTGCCAGTAATCTGAAATTTTGATTGGCTGAATTGGCCGTTGTTTCAGCGGCCGTTTTGTCATGCCTTGGAACTAAAAGCCAAACCGGCCATGGGTTGGGACCATGGCCGGCTGGTTCAAGGCTGAGCGGTTGAGGGGCAGGGGACCGGGGAGCCTTGGGAGAAGGATTCTGGGCTTAGTAGCCGCAGGTCCACACGCGGTGTGGGCCGAACACCATGTGGTGGTGAACGCGGTGCCAGCCAGACACCAATTCAAAGCCGCAGTCACCACCGCCGTAGCCGTAGCCGGCGTCATAGTAGCCAGGTCCATAGTAGCCGCCGTCGGACATGCTGACGCCGAAGTGAGAGTGGCCGGCGCTGTCGAAACCGAAGCCAAAGCCAAGGCCATCAGCCTTGGCAGCAGTGGCGGAAAGGCCGATTGCCAGGGTGGCGGCGGCGGCGAGGGAGATGAGGGTCTTTTTCATGGTCGTTTTCCTTTGATGCGTTCGGCTTGATTGCCGTTGATGAATGCAGTTCTAGCGGAGGCTCACTGAACTGCCCCTGAGGGGCGCATTCATTTTCGGTTCAGGTTGAAAAACGGGGTGAGGGGGGCTAGAAGCCCCGGCAATGTCCACAAAACCCACCATTTTCATCGATGGCGAGGCCGGGACCACCGGACTGCAAATCCGTGACCGGCTGAAGAACCGAGCTGATCTGGAGCTTGTTTCAATTGCGCCGGAAAAACGCAAGGATGCGCAGGCGCGCGCTGACCTGCTCAATAGCGTGGATGTGGCCATATTGTGCCTGCCGGATGAGGCAGCCATTGAAGCCGTTTCGTTGATCAAGCCAACTTCCAAGACCAAAGTGATTGATGCTTCCACTGCGTTTCGGGTGAACCCGCAATGGGCTTATGGCTTTGCCGAGATGGACAAGGGGCAACGGGCCAAGATCGCCGCTGCAAAGCGCGTGACCAACCCAGGCTGCTGGCCGCAAGGATTGATCGCATTGGTGAAGCCGCTCATCGATGTTGGATTGCTTTCGCGCGATGTGCCGCTGAACTATGGCGGCGTGTCGGGCTACACGGGCGGCGGCAAGAAGATGATTGAAGACTATGTGGCCAAGGGCGAGGCCGCATCGGAATTCACGCCCTATGCGCTGAGCTTCAATCACAAGCACTTGCCGGAAATGAAACTTTATACCGGCACCAAGCAGGATGTGCTGTTTCAGCCAGTGGTGGGTGATTTTGCGCAAGGCATGCTGACCACCGTGCCCCTTCTTGCCAGCCAGTTGAAGAGCGGCATTTCATTGGCGCAAATCCATGATGTGATTTCAGCCCATCACGATGAAACGGGTTTTGTGGAAATTGCGCCGCTGGGTTCAAATGAGCCCTTGAATCCGGAAGCCCTCAACAACACGAACCGCATGCGGCTTGCGGTTTTCGGCAACGAGGCGCGCGGGCAATTCGTTCTCATGGCGGTCTATGACAATCTGGGCAAGGGTGCCTCGGGCGCCGCCGTGCAAAATCTCAATCTGATGATCGGGGCCGATGAAACCGCCTCGGTTGATCTTGCTGCTTAAGGAAGAGTGACATGCAAAAGTTTGAAGTGCTGAACGGTGTGGCTGCGCCACTCAACATCGTGAACATTGATACGGACATGATCATCCCCAAGCAGTTTCTGAAAACGATCAAGCGCACAGGCTTGGGCAAGAGCCTGTTCTATGAAATGCGCTATACGCAGGATGGCCAGGAGTTGCCGGAATTCGTGCTCAACAAGCCAGCCTATCGCAAGGCTGAAATCTTGGTGGCGGGTGACAACTTTGGTTGCGGCTCTTCGCGAGAACATGCGCCTTGGGCGCTTCTGGATTTCGGCATTCGCTGTGTGATCTCCACCAGCTTTGCTGACATATTTTACAACAACTGCTTCAAGAACGGCATTCTGCCCATCAAGGTCTCGCCGGATGATTTGAAGAAGCTGTTGGATGATGCCTCACGCGGCTCCAACGCCACGCTGACAGTTGATCTGCCCAATCAGGAGATCCGTGGACCGGATGGTGGGAAGGTGAAGTTTGAGATCGATGCCTTCCGCAAACATTGCCTGCTCAATGGCTTGGACGACATTGGCCTGACGATGGAAAAGGCGGATTCAATTTCAGCTTTCGAAAAGAAGAACACAGCCTCCCATCCTTGGCTTTGAGATGAGTGAAACCGCAGTCAATCTTGCTGGGAAGCTTGCAACCTTTTCAGAACTTTGGTCTCCGAAAATCATCGGCGGTTACAACGGTAATGACCTGCTTGTGGTCAAGGTGAAGGGCGAGTTTGTGTGGCACTCGCATCCAGATACCGATGACTTCTTCATGGTGCTCAAGGGCCAACTGACCATCCAATTGCGCGATCGCAATGTGGTTCTGAATCCAGGTGAGCTATTTGTGGTGCCAAAGGGTGTGGAACATTGCCCCCGCGCAGATGA
>JANPHF010000029.1:0-67235 GCA_031424315.1 Aestuariivirga sp. | reverse complement strand
CCCCACCCGTCTCGCTTCGCGATCCACCCTCCCCCCGCTTTCGCGGGAGGAGGGAGAAGAGGAATTGAAATGCCAAAACTGCTCGTCAAAGCCAAAAAGAAAGTCGGCAAGGTGATTGAAGTCACGCCGAAATCGGCCAAGTGGAAATATGTGGGCCATGAGGTTTGGAAATTGGCGCCGGGCAAGATCGCCAAGGGGCTTGAGGCCAAGCGCGAAACTTGCATTGTGTTTGCATCCGGCAAAGGACGCGTGACTGTGGACGGCAAAGACCTTGGCGTGATGGGGGAGCGCAATTCGGTTTTTGAAGGCAAGCCGTGGAGCGTTTACATTCCGCCGAAAACCAAATGGCAGGTGAAGGCCGAGAACGACTGTGTGATCAATGTCTGCACAGCGCCTGCCACAGGCAAATATCCTTTGAAGGTGATCAAGCCACAGGATCTCGAGATCATCACGCGGGGCAAGGGCTCCAACACGCGCTTTGTGTGCAACATCATGCCGGAGTGGGATAACTCCGCCGAGGGCCTGCTGGTTGTCGAGGTGATCACGCCCAATGGCTGCACCTCATCCTATCCAAGCCACAAGCATGACAAGGACAATCTGCCCAAGGAGTCGCTGCTTGAGGAGACTTACTATCACCGCCTGAATCCGCCACAAGGCTTTGCCTTCCAGCGCGTTTATACAGATGACCGCAAGCTGGATGAAAGCATGGCTGTTGAGGATGGCGATGTGGTGATGGTGCCGAAGGGTTATCACCCCTGCGCCACCATTCATGGCTATGACCTTTACTATCTCAATGTGATGGCTGGGCCGAAGCGCGTGTGGAAGTTCCACAATGCGCCCGAGCATGAGTGGCTGCTGCCGAAGGGGTGAGCCCAGCTTAACCCAATCTCAACCCAATGAGCGCACACTTCTTGCTTCGAGGCGTGCAGTGTGCGGCCTTTGGCACTCTCACGCAGGTTTGTTTGTGTGAGGTTTGCCATGAGCGATCAATTTCCTTTGGCTGATGGGTTTGTGCTTTCCTGCCCGGTGACGGCGCCGGGCAATTCGCCAGTGCGTGACATCCGCAAGCGCGGCAACATTCCGCTGGTTCTGCAAGAAGACATGGTGGTGGAGCTGAAGCGCTCCGACATGCTGGAAAGCTGGCGTTCCACTTGCGCGCTGGGCCGCCAACGGGCAGACGCCATGATCAAATCGGCGGCGAGCCGCATTGCCTCGGCGCTGGAAGACGAAGACACTTGCGACATTGGCGACCTGGCGGGGGATGTGACGGCTTTCTTCCTGCTGGCAGTGCGCGCCAAGGGGCTGGACGTTTCGCAGGCCTCACGATTCTGCCAGCTTTCCTGGCGGGATGCGGCTGAAGAGCATTTGAGCATCGCGCGCTATTGAGGTTTTCCCAGTTCGTGTAAGCTTGGGGGCATGACAGCTCCATCTCCCCCTGACTATGGCCGATCCCTCACTGGATTGGGCTTTAACCTGATTGTGAAGAACCTTGAGCGCGCGGTGAGTTTTGCTGAGCAAGTGCTTGAAGCGAGAATCCTTTTCAAGAGTTCAGGTTTTGCGGCAATGAAACTCTGCGGGCATGATTTCATGTTTCATGGCGATGAGACCTATCACAGCAACGAGCTGCGCGGCAGCCTGGCCAGCGGCGAGGCGCGTGGGTTGGGCGTTGAATTGCGCGCTTATGGCGTCGACCCGGATGCGGCTGAAGCGCGGGCGCGCAAACTTGGATTTACCGTTCTGGCAGGAAGTCTCGACAAACCGCACGGGCTTCGCGAATGCATGATCATGGATGACGAAGGCTATGTTTGGATTCCATCCGTGCATCTGCCGAAGGAGAAAGACCCGAAGTGAAGGTTCTAAATCTGGCCAATGGCTATTACGAGCTGCCACCGGGCAAACTGCTCAATGTGGTGATCTGCCTTGAGATGCTGGCGAAGCCGGAACACATCGGGCCGGGCTTGCCGGATGGATTTGTGCTGATGCGCTTGGGCGCTAATGACATGGCCACGCACCGCGCCATTTTTCGTGCGGTAGGCGAAGACCTGATGTGGTTTTCGCGGCTCATCATGCCAGACGAGAAGCTGAAGGGCATTCTGTCCAATCCGGATGTTGAATCTTTCGCCGTCATGCAAGGCGATGAACCCGTCGGCATTCTGGAACTGAACTTTGCCGAGGAGCCGGAATGTGAATTGGCCTTTTTCGGCATTTCGCAAAAGGCGATTGGCACGGGGCTGGGCCGGGCCTTGATGAATGAGGCTTCGCGCCGCGCCTGGGCGCGGCCGATCAGCCGGTTTTGGGTTCACACCTGCCATTATGACCACCCGCGTGCCTTGGGGTTTTACCAGAAGGCCGGTTTCAAGCATTATGCGCGGATGATTGAGGTGCATGATGACCCGCGCGCGTCGGGCCATCTGCCGCGTGAAGCGGCCGCGCATGTGCCGATGATTTACAAATCTTAAGCATAAAAATGATGCAGCGCAGGTCTGCCCAAGTTCCGGCTTATGTATTTACGTTCCTTAAGCCTTGAGTGGCTAAGTTCGCAGTTCAAATCCGGGGAAGTGACGCGTGGGATTGTTTCAACATATCGGGCCTGAGATTCCGTTGATCTTGGTGTTGATGGCGATGTTTGGCCTGCGCACGCGGGTGAATGTGGGCGTTTCACTGTTTGTAAAAGCCACGCCTGAACGGCTGTGGGACATTCTCAATCCCACCGATGGCAAGATTGACAATTGGGGCCGGGTGAAAGTGATTTCACGCCGTGTGGAAGGCCCGGGCGAAACCTATGAGATGACCTATTCAAGCCCCGGCACCAATGGCGGCTTGCGCAGCTTCACGGCGTTGTTTGGCGTTTCAGAACGCGAGGAATTGCGCCGCATCGTGATGGTACGCGAGGGGCTGGAAGGCCGATCACAGAACAATGAGTTGATGAAGATCACCCATGAGATCAAGCCTGCCGCGGGCGGTGCGCGGTTGACGACGAAATATTACTGGGGGCCGCGCCTGTTGCTGGCGCAACTTCTGGCGCGGGCTGACCTGTGGGGCGGGGCCTACCGCCTGAAGGGCCTTGCCGAAACCGGCAAACCCAATGAGCGGCCCTATTTCTGGATCAGCATGGTGCTGGGCCTGATTACGGGCCTGTTCTCGCTGGCGGCCTTTGGCCTGATGATCGGGTTCAAGTTCGCGCTGGTTCTGGTGTTTGCGCTGGGTGTACATGAATTTGGTCATATGCTGGCCTTCCGCCTTGTAGGCCAGCCCTGGGGGCGCATGGTATTTCTGCCCTTCCTGGGCGCTGTTGCCGTGCCACGCATGCCGTTTGAGAGCCAGGCCCAAAGTGTTTTTGCTGCCTTGATGGGGCCGGGCTTTTCGGCGCTGCTGGCATTGGCTTGCGTTGTGCCGTTGGCTCTGGGTTGGCCGGGGGCTACACTGTTTGCGATCATTGGCGCGATCACGGCAGGCCTCAACGTGTTCAACATGTTGCCGGCCGAACCTCTGGACGGCGGCGTGGCGCTGCGTTCGGTCCTGGCCCGGGCTGTGGGGCAGCATGCGCGCTTTGGCCTGATCGCCATGGGGCTTATCATTGTGGGCGCTGGCTGGTTCTTCGGCCAGTTTGCCTTGATCCTGTTTGGCGGGCTTGCGGTTTTGGCCAATATCAGGGCGCGCAAGATTGACACCGGCCTTGCGCCGCTCTCCACGCTTCAGCTATGCATCGCCATCTTTGGTTATGTGGTGATCACGGCGGCGCATTTTACCCTGCTGTTCCGGTTCATCGAACAGATTGGCGTTTGAACTTTGCACATTGAGCTTGATGCGGCGCAGGCGCGCGTTGCAGATCAATTGGATGCGCTGGCGCAAGCGCTCAAGGCGTCGCAAGGCGGCGGATTTTTTGCGCGCCTGATTTCACGCAAGGTGGAACTGCCCAAGGGCCTCTACATCTGGGGCCATGTGGGCCGCGGCAAGACCATGCTGATGGATAGTTTCTTCGAGGCGGCCAAAGTCGAACCCAAAAGGCGCGTGCACTTCCATGGCTTCATGCAAGAGGTCCACGCGGCGCGGGCGAAAATCAAATCCGATGATGTGATTGCCGATATTGCCGATGGCCTTGCCGCCAAGGCCAAGCTGCTGTGCCTTGATGAAATGCAAGTAGTCGATATTGCCGATGCCATGATCCTGGGCCGCCTGTTTGAGGCGCTGTGGGCGCGGGGTGTGGTGATCGTCACCACCTCCAACCAGCCGCCGGACGGGCTTTATAAGGATGGCCTCAACCGCCAGCTCTTCTTGCCTTTCGTTGCCCGGCTGAAAGAGCAGATGGATGTGGTTCACCTCGGCGACGGCAAAGACTACCGCCTTGGCCGGGTGGCGGCGGATGATCTTTACGTCTTTCCCCTGGGTCCAATCGCGGATGCGGCGCTGGGCCGCATCTGGGATGGGCTGACGGACGGCGAGCGCGGCGAGGCACTGGACATTGAGGTTCTAGGCCGCAAGCTTCATGTTCCGCAGTCTGCTCATTCATGCGCCCGGTTCAGTTTCGATGCCCTGTGCCGCGCACCTCTGGCGGCCCCCGACTATCTGGCTCTGGCGCGCAATTTCGATACGGTTTTTGTGGAGCAGGTGCCTGTTTTCAAGGCATCGGAGCGCAATGAAGCCAAGCGGTTCATCTTGGCTATCGACACGCTTTATGATGCCGGAACGCGGCTGGTGGTTTCGGCGGCGGCCGCGCCTGAGGCGCTTTGCACTGTGGGCCCACACAAGCTTGAATTCCACCGCACGGCGTCTCGCCTGCGGGAGATGCAATCCCTCTCCTGGTGGCAAAAAGCGGCTTGATGGGCGCAAATCACGAAATGACTATTGAAGCGGCTTTTCAACAGGGCTAGGACAAGCTCCACTTTTTGCAGTGCAACAGGGGTTTCAGAATGGCGCGTAAGAAAATTGCTCTCATTGGCGGCGGCATGATTGGGGGCACGCTGGCCCATCTCGCAGCGCTGCGTGAGCTGGGTGACATCGTGGTGTTCGACATTGCCGAAGGCCTGCCGCAGGGCAAGTCGCTCGACCTTTCACAATCCGGCGGTGTTGAGGGTTTTGATGCCAAACTCTCCGGCACCAATTCTTATGAAGGCATTGCAGGCGCCGATGTGTGCATTGTCACCGCTGGCGTTCCGCGCAAGCCCGGCATGAGCCGTGATGACCTTGTCGGCATCAATCTCAAAGTCATGAAGTCAGTCGGTGAGGGCCTCAAGGCCCATGCGCCCAACGCTTTCGTCATCTGCATCACCAACCCGCTGGACGTGATGGTCTGGGCCTTGCAGAAATATTCGGGCCTGCCAACTAACAAGTTGATCGGCATGGCTGGCGTTCTGGACTCGGCGCGCTTCCAGCATTTCCTCGCCGAAGAATTCAAGGTTTCGGTAAAGGATGTGAACGCCTTCGTGATGGGTGGGCATGGCGACACCATGGTGCCACTCACACGCTATTCCACCGTTGCTGGCATTCCGGTTCCTGATCTCATCAAGATGGGTTGGAGCACGCAGGAGCGCATTGACAAGATCGTTCAGCGCACGCGTGATGGCGGGGCTGAAATTGTGAACTTGCTGAAGACGGGCTCTGCCTATTACGCGCCGGCTTCTTCAGCCATTGCGATGGCGGAGAGCTATCTGAAGGATTATCGCCGCGTGTTGCCATGTGCTGCCTATCTCGACGGCCAATATGGCGTGAAGGGCACTTATGTGGGTGTGCCTGTGGTGATTGGCGAGAAGGGCGTTGAGCGCATTGTTGAAGTGCAGCTTGATGCACAGGATAAAGCTGGGTTTGACAAGTCTGTTGCCGCTGTGCACAGCTTGATGGAAGCGGCGAAAACACTTTCACCGGATTTGGCATAACGCGAATTCCCAGCCTTCTCCCGGGCGGGGGAGGGCACCACCTCTCAGGGAGAAATGAATGAACATTCACGAGTATCAGGCCAAGGAAGTTTTGCGCCAGTTTGGCGTGGCCACGGGCAAGGGCGCGCCCGCCTTCACGGTTGATGAAGCGGTGAAAGCGGCTGAAGCGCAGCCCGGCCCGGTTTGGGTGGTGAAAGCGCAGATCCATGCCGGTGGGCGCGGCAAGGGCGGCGGCGTGAAGGTGGTGAAATCCATCGCTGATGTGAAGGCCGAAGCCACGCGCATGTTGGGCATGACTCTCGTCACGCATCAAACCGGCCCTACTGGCAAACTGGTGCAACGCCTTTACATCGAAGAAGGCACCGCCATTGCCCGCGAGTTGTATCTCTCGATGCTCGTCGACCGCGCCACATCGCGCATCGCTTTCATCGTTTCCACCGAAGGCGGCATGGACATTGAGGAAGTGGCGCACAAGACGCCTGAGAAAATCGCTACGATCTATGTGGACCCCGCCGCTGGCTATCAAGCCTATGTGGGGCGTCGGATTGCCGCCGTGCTGAAGCTGGAAGGCGATTTGGCCAAGCAGTGCAACAAAATGGTGGCGGGTCTCTACAGGGCCTTTACCGAGAAAGACATGAGCCTGCTGGAAATCAATCCGTTGGTTGTAACCAAGGACAACGCGCTGGTTTGTTTGGATGCAAAGGTGAATTTCGATTCCAACGCTTTGATGCGTCATCCTGAGATTGTGGCCTTGCGTGATCTGACGGAAGAAGACCCCAAGGAAATCGAGGCCTCGAAATTTGATCTCTCCTATGTGGCGCTCGACGGTTCGATCGGCTGCATGGTGAATGGCGCGGGCCTGGCCATGGCAACGATGGACATCATCAAGCTTTATGGCGCAGAGCCTGCCAACTTCCTCGATGTGGGCGGTGGTGCGACCAAGGAAAAAGTGACGGCTGCGTTCAAGATCATCACGGCGGATCCCAAAGTGAAGGGCATCCTGGTCAACATCTTCGGCGGCATCATGAAGTGTGATGTGATCGCAGAAGGCGTGATCGCGGCGGTGAAAGACGTGGGCCTCAAAGTGCCGCTGGTGGTTCGCCTCGAAGGCACAAATGTTGATCTCGGCAAAGACATCATCCGCAAGAGCGGGCTGAATGTTTTGCCCGCCGATGATCTCAACGATGCCGCCAAGAAGATTGTTAAAGCTGTGAAGGACGCCGCCTGATGTCGATCCTCGTTACCAAGAAAACCAAAGTGATCTGCCAGGGCTTCACAGGTGAAGCGGGCACTTTCCATTCCCAGTCTGCGATTGCTTATGGCACGCAGATGGTGGGTGGTGTGACACCCGGCAAAGGCGGCACCAAGCATTTGGGTCTGCCGGTATTTGATACTGTTCATGCCGCGCGTGAGAAGACGGGCGCTGATGCTTCGGTGATCTACGTGCCGCCGCCATTTGCAGCGGATGCCATTCTGGAGGCCATTGATGCGGAAGTGCCTCTGATCGTGGCAATCACCGAGGGCATTCCCGTGCTCGACATGGTGCGGGTGAAGCGGGCGCTTTCTGGTTCCAAGTCGCGCCTGATCGGGCCCAATTGCCCCGGCGTGCTCACGCCCGGCGAATGCAAGATCGGCATTATGCCAGGCAACATCTTCAAGAAGGGTTCTGTGGGCATTGTCTCTCGCTCCGGCACGCTCACATATGAAGCGGTGTTCCAAACCACCAATGCGGGCCTTGGCCAGACCACAGCTGTGGGCATCGGCGGCGACCCCGTAAAGGGCACGGAATTCATCGATGTATTGGAGATGTTCCTGGCCGACCCGAAAACCAAGTCAATCATCATGATCGGCGAAATCGGTGGTTCGGCCGAGGAAGAAGCCGCCGAGTTCTTGCGCAAGAACAAGGTGAAAAAGCCGATGGCAGGCTTTATCGCCGGCACCACGGCCCCTCCGGGCCGCCGCATGGGCCATGCTGGTGCCATCATTTCGGGCGGCAAGGGGGATGCTGGTTCCAAGGTGGATGCCATGAAGCGGGCCGGGATTGCGGTATCGGCTTCACCCGCCATGCTGGGTGAAACTTTGTTGAAGAAGTTGAAAAAGCAAAAGTGAATGGATTCTTAATCCATTCACGCCTATATATGAGGCGTTGAGGGGCGCTCGCGCCCCGATACGAACAAACATTTGGTTTACACGGGCATTTGAGCCCGACCGGCAAGCTGGCGATTGTGCCAGAGGCTGGAGCTGAACGATGGTGGTAAAATGAACAAGACCGACGTGACGGCGGCTTTTGAGCAATCGTCTTTTCTCTATGGCGGAAACGCCAAGTTCGTTGAAGAACTTTACAATACTTTCAAGCAGAACCCGGCCGCAGTGGACATCCATTGGCGGCAATTTTTTTCTGAACTTGAGAATGGCGCAACAGCGCATGGCCCCTCTTGGGCGAAACCCAATTGGCCGCTGGCGCCAGATGATGAATTAACGGCCGCGCTGGATGGCGATTGGGCGGCCTATGACAAGGCCCACGCCCCGCCTCCACCGAAGGGCGCGAAACCTGCGCCTGCCGCCGCCGCTCCTGCCGCCGTTGCAGCACCCGCCACCTCACCTGACGATGTGAAGCGCGCCACGCTGGATTCTGTGCGTGCGCTTATGATGATCCGCGCTTACCGCATGCGCGGCCATCTTTCGGCTGATCTTGATCCGCTCAAACTCAAAGAGCCGGTCCAACACCCGGAGTTGAACCCGGCGTCCTATGGTTTTGGCGAAGGTGATCTCGACCGGCCCATTTTCCTCGACAATGTGTTGGGGCTTGAGAAGGCCACCATGCGGCAGATTCTCGAGATTGTGCGCAAGACCTATTGCGGCACGGTGGGCGTGGAGTTCATGCATATCACGGACCCGGGCCAGAAAGCCTGGCTGCAGCAGCGCATCGAAGGCGAGAACAAGGAAATCTCCTTCACCAAGGAAGGCAAGAAGGCCATTCTCAACAAACTGATCGAAGCGGAAGGTTTTGAGCAGTTCTGCAATGTGAAGTTCATGGGCACCAAACGCTTCGGCCTTGATGGCGGCGAAGCGATGATCCCGGCGCTGGAGCAGATCATCAAGCGCGGCGGGCAACTGGGCCTGAAGGAAATCGTGTTCGGCATGGCGCATCGCGGGCGCCTCAATGTTCTCGCCAATGTGATGGCCAAACCGTTCTCCGCCATCTTCCATGAATTCCAGGGCGGCTCCACCACGCCAGATGAAGTGGAAGGCTCGGGCGACGTGAAATATCATCTGGGCTCATCGTCGGACCGTGTGTTTGATGGCAATTCGGTGCATCTGTCACTCACCGCCAACCCGTCACATCTTGAAATCGTTGATCCGGTGGTTCTTGGCAAGGCGCGGGCCAAGCAGGACCAGCGTGGCGACAAGGAACGCATCACGGTTCTGCCGCTTCTCATCCACGGTGATGCCGCCTTTGCAGGGCAGGGTGTGATTGCTGAATGTTTTGGTTTGTCTGGCCTGAAGGGGCATCGCTCCGGCGGTTCGATCCATTTCATCGTGAACAACCAGATTGGGTTTACGACATCGCCGATCTGGTCGCGCTCTTCGCCTTATCCCTCCGACATTGCCAAAATGATTGAAGCGCCGATCTTCCATGTGAATGGTGATGACCCGGAGGCCGTGGTGTTTGCCGCCAAGGTGGCGATGGAATTCCGCCAGCAGTTCAAGAAGCCTGTCGTCATCGACATGTTCTGCTATCGCCGCTTTGGCCACAATGAAACCGATGAGCCGAGCTTCACGCAGCCCTTGATGTACAAGCGCATCGGTTCGCATGAAACCGCAGTGAATATCTACGGCAAGCGTCTCGTGGCTGAAGGCACGATGACAGAAGCCGAATTCGACGAGATGAAGGCCGACTACCGCAAGCGCCTCGATGAGGCGATGGGTGTGGCCTCCGGCTACAAGGCCAACAAGGCCGATTGGCTGGATGGGCGCTGGGCCGGCATGAAGGCGGCCTCGGCGCAAGATGATGCGCGGCGCGGGCAGACGGGCGTTGATGTTGAAGAGCTGAAGGCCATCGGCATGAAGCTCACCAAGCTGCCCAAGACTTTCACCCCTCACAAGACCTTGCAGCGCGTGATTGATGCGCGGCGCAAGATGATTGAGGATGGCGTGGGGCTTGATTGGTCGATGGGCGAAGCGTTGGCCTTTGGCACGCTGCTGAAAGAGGGCCTCAAGATTCGCCTTTCGGGCCAAGACGTGCAGCGCGGCACTTTCTCGCAGCGCCATGCTGTTCTCATCGATCAGGTGACGGAGAAGCGTTACACGCCGCTCAATCACCTGATGAAAGAACAACAGACCAAGATTGAAGTGATCAATTCCATGCTGTCGGAAGAGGCGGTGTTGGGTTTTGAATATGGCTATTCTCTCGCCGAGCCCAATACGCTGACCTTGTGGGAAGCGCAGTTTGGTGATTTCGCCAATGGCGCGCAGGTGTTGTTTGACCAGTTCATCTCATCGGCCGAGCGCAAGTGGCTGCGCATGTCAGGCCTCGTGTGCCTGCTGCCGCATGGCTATGAGGGGCAGGGGCCGGAACATTCGTCGGCACGGCTTGAGCGTTTCCTGCAGATGTGCGCCGAAGACAACATGCAAGTGGCCAATTGCACCACGCCTGCCAATTATTTCCACATTCTGCGCCGCCAGATGAAGCGCGATTTCCGCAAGCCGCTGATCATCATGACGCCGAAATCACTGCTGCGCCACAAGCGCGCGGTTTCGACACTTGAAGAAATGGGCGCGCAAAGCACCTTCCACCGCATTTTGTGGGACGATGCGGAATTTCTGAAGAGTGAAAAGATCAAGCTGGTGAAGGATGACAAGATTCGCCGCGTGATCCTGTGCACGGGCAAGGTCTATTTTGACCTCTATGAGGAGCGTGAGAAACGCGGCCTCAATGATGTTTATCTCTTGCGGGTGGAACAGCTTTATCCCTGGCCGCACAAGGCGCTGGCGCAGGAACTGGCGCGCTTCTCCAAGGCGGAATTCGTATGGTGCCAGGAGGAGCCCTACAACATGGGCGCCTGGAGCTTTGCGCAGCCGAACCTCGAACGCGTGCTGGAATTCATCAAGGCCAAGAACACACAGGTGCGTTATGTGGGGCGCGCGGCCTCTGCCGCCACGGCTTCTGGCCTGATGAGCCGCCACCTCAAAGAACTCAAAGCCTTCCTCGACGAAGCGATGGCCTAATTTTCACGGACGGAAATCAATCATGAGCAAAGACATTCGCGTGCCCACACTGGGCGAAAGTGTGACTGAGGCCACCATTGGCAAGTGGTTCAAGAAGGAAGGCGATGCCGTCAAGCAAGACGAGCCGCTGGTTGAACTTGAAACCGACAAGGTGACGGTGGAAGTGCCTGCACCTGCTTCAGGCAAGCTGGAGAAAATTTCGGCCCAGCCCGGCGCCACCGTGGCGATCGGGGCGTTGTTGGGTTCCGTCGCGGAAGGTGCTGCTGGGGCGGCCACACCGGCTCCCGCTCCAAAGCCTGCTGCGGCTCCGGCACCTGTACCAGTTGCGGCCATGCCTGCGGAACAAGTGCTTTCACCTGCCGTTCGTAAAGGTGTGATTGAGAACAATCTGAACCCCGCTGACATTGCGGGCAGTGGCAAGGATGGCCGCATTCTGAAGGGCGATGTGATTGCAGCTGTCGAGGCCAAGCCTGCTGCAGCGCCTGCGCCAATCGCGGTTTCAGCGCCTGTGCCAGCGGCCCCGCAAGGTGGCGAAGAGCGCGTGAAGATGACGCGACTTCGCGCCACCATCGCCAAGCGCCTGAAGGATGCACAGAACACCGCCGCCATGCTCACCACTTTCAACGAAGTGGACATGAGCCCGGTGATGGCGCTTCGCAATCAATACAAGGATGTGTTTGAGAAAAAGCATGGCGTGAAGCTGGGCTTCATGAGCTTCTTCGTGAAGGCTTGCATCCAGGCGCTGAAGGATGTGCCGGCGGTCAATGCCGAGATTGATGGCGAAGATATTGTTTACAAGAATTTCTACAATATTGGCGTGGCTGTCGGCACTGACAAAGGGCTTGTTGTGCCGGTGGTGCGCAATGCCGACATGCTTTCATTTGCTGGCATTGAAAAAACCATTGCGGGCTATGGCAAGCAGGCGCGTGATGGCAAGCTGCAAATTGCCGACATGCAGGGCGGCACTTTCACCATCACCAATGGCGGCATCTATGGCTCGTTGATGAGCACGCCGATCTTGAATGCGCCGCAGAGCGGCATCCTTGGCATGCATGCGATCAAGGAGCGGCCTATTGCGGTGAACGGCCAGGTGGTGGTCCGCCCGATGATGTATCTGGCGCTGAGCTATGATCACCGTATTGTGGATGGCAAGGAGGCCGTGACTTTCCTCGTTCGCATCAAGGAAAACCTCGAAGATCCGCAGCGCGCGATCCTGGATCTCTGATCATGTCCCACGATCTCATCATCATCGGCACTGGCCCGGGCGGCTATGTCTGCGCCATTCGTGCGGCGCAGTTGGGCCTCAAGGTGGCCGTGGTTGAAAAGCGCGCCACACATGGGGGCACCTGCCTGAATGTGGGCTGCATTCCCTCCAAGGCCTTGCTGCATGCCACGGAGTTACTGGCGGAAACCAAACACTCATTTGCCAAGATGGGGCTGACGGCTGACACGAAAGTGGACTTTGGCCAGATGATGAAATTCAAGCAGGAGGCCATTGACGGCAATACCAAGGGCATCGACTTCCTGTTCAAAAAGAACAAGGTGGATGTGATCCGCGGTTCCGCCACGATTATTGGCCCCGGCAAAGTGAAGGTGGGCGAGACGGTTCACGAGGCGAAGAATATCGTGATCGCCACGGGCTCTGAATCCGCCAATCTCAAGGGCGTTGTGGTTGATGAGAAACAGATCGTCACCTCCACCGGCGCTCTGGTGCTGGAGAAAATCCCGGCAACGATGACTGTCATTGGTGCAGGTGTGATTGGGCTTGAGCTTGGCTCGGTCTATGCGCGGTTGGGTTCCAAGGTCACTGTAATTGAATATCTTGACCGCATTCTGCCGGGCATGGACACAGAAGTAGCCAAGGCTTTCCAGCGGCTGCTGGAGCGGCAGGGCTTTACGTTCAAGCTGGCGTCCAAGGTGATGGGGGCGAAATCATCGGCCGCCAGCGTTGCGCTGACAGTTGAGCCTGCGGCTGGCGGGGCAGCGGAAGAGATTTCCTCCGAGGTGGTTCTGGTGGCGGTGGGCCGTGTGCCCAACACTGAAGGGCTGGGCTGTGAAGCTGTCGGCATCAAGAAAGATCCGCGCGGGCGCATTGAGGTTAACGAACACTTCGCAACTTCAGTGCCTGGCATCTACGCGCTGGGTGACGTGATCCGTGGGCCAATGCTGGCGCACAAGGCCGAAGATGAGGGCATTGCCGTGGCCGAGCTTTTGGCGGGGCAGGCTGGGCATGTGAATTATGATGTGATCCCCGGCGTGGTTTACACCACACCCGAGGTGGCCTCAGTGGGGCGCACGGAGGATGAACTCAAGCAAGCGGGCGTTAACTATAAGACGGGCAAATTCCTGTTTCTGGCCAATGGCCGCGCCAAGGCCAACCAGACAACGGATGGCTTTGTTAAGATTTTGGCCGATGCCAAAACCGACCGGGTTCTGGGCTGCCATATCATCGGTCCACAGGCCGGTGAGTTGATCCATGAAGTGGCTGTTTTGATGGAATTTGGCGGCTCAGCGGAGGATTTGGCCCGCACCTGCCATGCCCATCCAACCTTGGCGGAAGCCGTCAAAGAAGCTGCACTTGCAGTTGCGGGCCGGGCCATCCATTCGTAAAATTTGACGGATCGAGTTAAAGCTGAAAAAATGCCTCTGTGTCATAAGTTATGGCCAAGGGAATGGGTCAAATGACAAAAAAAGACATAGACGTTCTGATCCTGGACGACGACGTGGATTTGTTGACCAGCGTGGCGGAACTTCTGGCGGACTGCGGTTACCGGGTGAAAGGCTTTGCCGACCCGGAGAGCGCGGTTGAGTTTGCTGTGGACCAGACTTTTGCCGTGGGGCTTTTTGATTTCCGTTTGGGCAGCGTCAAGAACGGGCTTGATGTGGTGGAAACCCTGCAAGTAATGGGCGCCAAATCCGCCTTCGTCATGGTGACCGCTGATGTGGAGCGTTCCACGCAGGCGCGCGCCGAAGACCTCAAGGTTTTTGATTTCATGCGAAAGCCAGTGCAGCCGCAGGAACTGATCGACACCGTGGGCCGTGCCTTGGCTTTTAACGACAAGATGGCCGCCTAAACCTTAGCGCGCCGGAAATGCCTTGCGGTATTGCTCCAGCAAGTGCTTGCGATTCACTTCTGTATAAATCTGAGTTGAGGACAGCGAGGCGTGGCCGAGCAGATCCTGAATCACGCGCAAATCCGCACCATTCCCCAGTAAGTGAGATGCAAATGAATGTCGCAGGGCATGCGGCGTGGCGCTGTCACTAAGGTTGAGCGCGCCGCGCAAACGCTCCATCAAGAGCTGAATGATCCGCGGGGAAAGTGGCCCGCCCTTGGCGCCGCGGAACAGAGGCGTTGATGGCAGCAGCGGGAAGGGCGCCAGACCGCGATAATGCGCGATGGCCTCAACCGCGGCTGGCACCATGGGCACGAGGCGCGTCTTGCCGCCCTTGCCGGTGATCACCAGCGGGTTTTGCTCGGCCTGCTTCACAGTGAGGCCGAGGGCTTCCGAGATGCGCAGGCCGCAACCGTAGAGCAGTGTGAGCACAGCCTGATCGCGCGCTTCGATCCAGGCTTTATCCTGCGCGAGCGCGGTTTCTCCGACCAGTTTTGCGGATTGCTCTTCGGTCAACGGGCGCGGCACGGCATGGGGCAACTTGGGCGCACGCACGGCGGCAAGTGCGGCATTCTTGAAATGGTTGTGGCGCTCTGAAAAGCGAAAGAAGGAGCGGATGGCCGAAAGCTGGCGAGCGAGGGATCGGCTCTCCACACCCTCATTACGGCGGCGCGCCATGAAGGAACGGAAGTCGCTGGCGGTGAGATTGGTAAGGGCGGGCGTATTTGCGGTTTCGCCCAAATGCTCTTGCAGGAAGGCGGCGAACTGCGTGATATCGCGAGCATAGGCTTCCAGTGTTTTGGCGGCGAGGCGGCGCTCCGCCTTCAGGCTGGTGAGCCAGGCCTTGGCGATTGCGGCGGAGTCAGGCGCCAAATTGAAAAGGGCCACGTTTTCAGACATGGCCCCAGTTTGGTCTGGAATGGTGAATGAGGGGTTTAGATGCTCTGGCCCGTCTTCTTCCAATCGGCGAGGAACTGCTCGATGCCCTTGTCGGTGAGCGGGTGCTTGACGAGGGACTTCAACACCGCGGGCGGGGCCGTGGCATAGTCAGCGCCGATCAGTGCACAATCCTTGATGTGATTGGCCGAGCGAATGGAAGCTGCGAGGATGTTGGTGGCGAAATCATAATTGTCATAGATCTGGCGAATCTCGCCGATCAGATCAATGCCATCCAAATGAATGTCGTCGAGGCGGCCAATGAAGGGGGAGATGAAATGCGCGCCTGCCTTGGCGGCGAGCAGCGCCTGGTTGGGCGAGAAGCAGAGGGTGACATTGACCATGGTGCCATCGCCTGAAAGTGCCTTGCAGGCCTTCAGGCCGTCAATGGTGAGCGGCACTTTCACTGCCACGTTCTTGGCAATCTTGCGCAGCACGTCGGCCTCTTTCATCATGCCATCATAATCAAGTGCTGCCACTTCGGCGGAAACCGGGCCATCGGTAATGGCACAGATTTCCTTGATCACTTCCTTGAAGGGGCGGCCGGACTTGGCGATGAGTGTTGGATTGGTGGTGACGCCATCAAGCAGGCCCATGGACTGGATTTCACGGATTTCGGCAACGTCGCCCGTATCAGCAAAGAATTTCATGTGAGGTTCCTTTCAAAGAATGCATTGATGAAACTTATATCACGCGTGCCGCAGGCTTTGCCATCAATCGACGACACGCGCGTGGCGAGGCGCAGCGAGTTGGTGAGGAAGACGGCGTCGGCGGGAAACAGCTCATCTGCAGCCACGGTGCGATTTTGAACTGTGAGGCCCAGTTCGGCTGCGCCACCGATCAGCATGGCGCGGGCGATGCCGCTCAGAATGCCTTGATCCTGCGAAGGGGTGACGAGGAAATTGCCTTTGAGCAGAAAGATATTGGCGATGGTAGTGGAAGCCACTGCATCCCGGGTGTTCAACATCAGCGCGTCTTCAGCACGCACTCGCACTTCGCGCGCTGCAGAGATGGCATCCACATATGACAGTGTCTTGTAATTTGATGATGGCGCTGATGGGTTGCGACGGATACTGCTGGTGGCGAGGCGCACAACGACCGGCAGCTTTGTGAGATCAAACGGATTGAGAGAGAGCATGAGGCTTGGTCTGTCACCATCCAGGGCGAAGCCCCGGCCCGTGGGGCCACGCGTCAGTGTGATGCGCAGCACTTCGGAGGCATCGGCAGTTTTGTGCAGCACTTCTTTCAGTGCAGCGCGGATTGCGGATTCGTCAAATGGCAGGCCAAGGGCGGCGGCGGCGTCTTTCATGCGCGTCAGATGCGACTCCAACCAGATGGGCTTGCCGCCGCGCACAGCGATGGTTTCAAAAATGCCATCGCCCAGCATCAGGCCGCGTTCGTTTGAGGCAACCGTGAGATGTTCAGTGAAATGGCCACTGCACCAGACTGTCATGCTGCCACCATCAGGAAGTTTTTCAGCAGGTCAAAGCCGTGTTCGGTGAGGATGGATTCGGGGTGAAACTGCACACCAAAAGTGGGGTGGGCCTCATGTTGCAGGCCCATCACCTCGCCATTTTCCGCCCGGGCGGTGACGCGCAGGGGCGTGCCTTCAACTTCATCAACGATCAGCGAATGATAGCGCCCTGCGGCAAAGCTCTGCGGCAGGCCGGTGAAAATGCCCCTTCCATCATGTTCAATCTCGGAGGCTTCGCCATGCAGCGGTTTACGGGCGCGTTTGACTTTCGCACCGAAAACATCGCCGATCACCTGATGGCCAAGGCAGATGCCGAGGATGGGCAGTTTGCCGGACCATTCGCGCACCATGTCACCCGAGACGCCCGCCTCTTGCGGTGTGCAGGGGCCGGGGGAAATGACGAGGGCCTTGGCTTTCACATCATGCGGCGAGATTTCATCATTGCGCTTGACGGTGACGCGTTCGCCCAATTCCTCGAAATAGCGCGCCACGTTGAAAACGAAACTGTCGTAGTTGTCGATGATCAGGATCATGGCTTGAAAGCCTCCATGATGCGGGCGATCTTGGTGAGGCTTTCCTCATATTCGGCAGCCGGTTGCGAGCGCGCGGTGATGCCGCCGCCACCCTGCACATAAGCCTTGCCGCCAGCAAACAGCGCCGTGCGGATTGTGATGTTGAAATCGGCGTTGCCGTTGTAGCCCAACCACCCGATGGAGCCGCAATAAAGGCCGCGTGCTTGCTGTTCCAATTCCGCGATCACTTCCATGGCGCGGATTTTGGGCGCGCCAGTGATGGAGCCGCCCGGAAAAACGGCATGGAGCAGATCGATGGCATCCAGCCCCTCGCGCAAATGGGCTTCCACCACCGAAACCAGGTGATGCACATTGGCGTAGGATTCGAGCCCGCAGAGCACGGGCACCTTCACGCTGCCGGGATTTGCAATGCGGCTGAGATCATTGCGGAGAAGATCAACGATCATCACATTCTCGGCGCGGTCTTTGCGGCTGGATTGCAATTCCGCGATCATTGCGACATCCCGCGCAGGATCTGCCTCGCGGCGGCGCGTGCCCTTGATGGGGCGGGCCTCCAAGTGGCGGCCCTCCATTTTCACCAAACGCTCTGGTGAAGACGAGGCCACTTTCACATCGCCATAGTCCAGGAAAGCAGCGAAGGTGGCGGGGTTCTTGGCGCGCAGGTTGCGATAGAAAGCGAAAGCGTCAAACTCATCCGGCACATTTGCAGAGAAGCACTGTGTAATGTTGGCCTGGAAAATATCGCCTGCCAGAATGTATTCAACGGTGCGGGCGATGGCTTGCTCATAAGCTTCGCGAGTGAAGTTGTTCTGCCAGCCGTCAATCACATGGCTGCCGCCGAGTGGCACTTTTCGTTTCAGCAGCTTTTCCAGTTTGGGGGCGTCTGGGCCGATGATGAAGGCGCGCTCCTGGAGATGGTCGAAACCGATCACCGTGTCATAGCGGTGAAAGATAAGACCGGGGCAGAGCGGTTTGAAACACGCAGGATGCTTGGCGCCCTGGAAGGCCCAGCCCGCGTCATAGGAGATGAAGCCCGCCCAGCCGCCCTGGAATGGTGGCAGGCCATGGATGGGTTGAACAGCACGTTGGCCAAGATCGCGGCGGATATGTTCAAGTGCAGCAACGCCCAGTTCCTCGCGCAAGGATTCCGCCGGGTTACAGGCGAGGAAAGACCAGCGGCCCAGATGTTCATGGCGCTGCACGCTTTCCAGAAGGGTGAGATTCTGCTGGTCGCGCAAGCGGGCCGCATAAAGTGCGGGCTCGAGATAGGCGATCTCGGTGACGTCCGGCGCTGCTGGCGGGCGGTGGAGCATGGCTGTTGATATAGGGCTGGAATCCATGTTTCTCAAAGTCTATTGGTGAACATATGGAGAACCCGATCAGAATCGCCGAAGTGCTTTTGCCCCTGGCCTTGGGGCAGGCCTATTCCTATGCGATTCCCGATGGGCTGAACTTGTCCGCTGGCGACTTTGTGGAGGTTCCGCTCGGCACGCGCAGCTATTTCGGTTGTGTGTGGGAGGTGGGACAGACATTCGGCACGAACATGAAGCTCAAGGCGGTAACACGCAAATGCGATGCGCCGCCGATGTGCGACACACACCGCAAATTCATTGAGTGGCTCTCGGCTTATTATCTTGAGCCCAAGGGCAATGTGCTGCGCATGGTGATGCGCGTGCCTGCCGCACTGGATGACCCAAGAATGCAGATGGCTTGGGTGTTGGGCGAGGTGAAGCCTGCCAAACTCACGCCACAGCGGGCGCGGGTGTTGGAAGTGGCGGGCCAAGGCTTCGCGATGAAGACCTCGGAGCTGGCTGAGGCAGCGGGTGTTGGTGCTTCGGTGGTGAAGGCGCTCGGCGCGCAAGGGGCGTTGAAGGAAGTGGCGCTGGCACCTCATCGCAAGTTTGCCACGCCGGATTTGAATGCGGGCGGCTTTGCGTTGAACGCTGACCAACAAACTGCGGCGCAAGTCTTGCGGCAGATGGTGGCGGCGCGTGATGGCAAAGTTGCGTTGCTTGATGGTGTTACAGGATCGGGAAAGACCGAGGTTTATTTCGAAGCCATGGCGGCGAGCTTGGCGGCTGGCAAACAAGTGCTCCTGTTGCTGCCGGAAATTGCTTTGACTGCACCCTTCATTGCGCGTGTGGAGCGGCGCTTCGGCTGCGAGGCGGCGCAGTGGCATTCTGATTTGCGGCCCCGCGAACGTGAACGCGTGTGGCGTGGCATTGCGTCTGGCGAGGCGCGCATTGTGGTTGGTGCGCGCTCAGCTCTGTTTCTGCCCTGGGTCAATCTGGGCCTCGTTGTTGTCGATGAAGAACATGAGAGCGCCTACAAGCAGGATGAAGGCGTGCCCTATCACGCGCGTGACATGGCGGTGCTTTATGGCTCGCTGGGCAAGTTTCCTGTGGTCCTGTCATCGGCCACGCCATCGCTCGAAAGCCTGATGAATGTGGATCGCGGGCGCTATGCCGTTGTGAAGCTGAAAGACCGGCATGGACGGCCAGAGTTGCCTGAAACGCACCTCATCGACATGACCATAGAGAAGCTGGATCCGGGCACCTGGCTTTCGCCACAACTGCGCGAGGCCACAGCAGCCACATTGCAGGCTGGTGATCAGGCGCTGCTGTTCTTGAACCGCCGGGGCTTTGCGCCACTCACGCTGTGCCGCGCTTGTGGGCACAGGCTGAACTGCCCGGATTGTGCGGCGGCGATGGTGGAGCATCGCTTCCGCAAGATTTTGCAATGTCATCACTGCGGGCATCAGGAACCTGTGCCGCAGGCCTGCCCATCTTGTGGGGAGGTGGGTAAGCTCACGGCGGTTGGCCCTGGTATTGAGCGGCTGGCGGAAGAGGCCGTGCGCCTGTTCCCGGAGGCGCGCATGGCCATTCTGTCGAGCGATCTTTCACGCGGGCAGATGTTGCGAGAGACGCTGCAAGGGATTGAAGAGGGGGCGTTCAATCTCATCCTCGGCACACAGCTTGTGGCCAAAGGACACCATTTCCCACATCTCACTTTGGTGGGTGTAGTGGATGCTGATCTGGCGTTGGAGTCATCCGACCCGCGCGCCGGTGAACGCACCTGGGCTTTGTTGGCGCAGGTGGCGGGGCGATCGGGACGTGGGGCCAAGCCGGGGCGCGCCTTGGTGCAAACTTATCTGCCGCAACACCCGCTGATGACGGCTTTGGCGCGGGGCGACCGCGACGCCTATATGGGTGGTGAAAAGCAAATCCGCGAGATGGCGGGCCTGCCGCCTGCAGGGCGGCTGGCGGGACTGGTGATTTCCGGCAAGGATGCAAATGAGACCCAGCGCTTTGCGCGCGATGTGGCGCTTGCAGCGCCACCTGCCGAGGGCATTCAGGTGCTTGGGCCTGCGCCTGCGCCCATTGCGATGGTGCGGGGTCGGCACCGCATTCGGCTTCTCGTCAAAGCGCGGCGTGACGTGAATTTGCAGGCGTTTCTGGGCGCGTGGCTGAAAGATGTAAAACCTAAGGGCTCATTGGCTTTGCAGCTTGATGTGGACCCCTATAATTTCTTGTGAGAGTGCAACATGGCTGACATTAGAGTGAAAGACCTTGCCGCTTACCGCCAGCCGATGGTGACATCGCTGGGCATCATCATGGGTTTCCTGCTCAACTTCCTCGCAGGCTGGGCCACGCGCGATGACAATGTGAGCGAGGTGAAAAATTCCGCCGATTGGATTGTGGCCGCGACCGTGCTGCCCGCCCTGGTGATCATGCTGGTTGTGCTCTACCGCATTCTCGACATTCGCCATCAGCCGGAAAAACTGGAACAGGTTTATATCACAACGCTGCGGCTCTACATGGCCGCCATTGTGCTGGCTTTCTGCGGGGTTGGCGTGGCGTTGTTCTTTTAGGAAAAACGCCACTCGATGCGGTTGCGATAGGTGCGGCCCGGGCGCAGGAATGAGCTTGGGAAGTTTGGATGGTTTGGCGCATCAGGCACATTCTGCGGCTCAATTGCGATGGCTTGGTGTTGATGCAATGGCTCGCCCTTGCCGGGGAGTTTGTCATTCCAATGCAAGGCTGTGTAGAACTGAATGGCGCATTCAGTGTTCCAGACTTCCATGCGGCGGCCTGATTTCGGATCACGCATGGTCAAGACTTGTTTCAATTCGCCGCGCTTGCCATCCATCACAAAGCAATCATCATAGGGCTGGCCCACGGGGCGGAGTTTGCGGAAGTCAAATTTGGTGCCTTCCACTTTTGCCATCTCGCCCGACGGAAGCAGGTTTTTGTCCACCGGCAAATAGCGGCTGGCGTTCATCTGAATTTCCTGAGTGAAGGCAGCATCTTTGCCAGCGCTTTGGCCACTCAGATTCCAATAGGCATGATTGGTCAGATTGATGACGGTGGGCTTTGTGGTTGTGGCGGTGAGTTCTGCCCAAAGCATGTTGCCGGAAACACCGTAGATGGCGTTGGCGCGCAGCTCACCGGGGAAACCCTGATCGCCGTCTGGGCTGACCAGTGTGAAGTGCATTTCGCTGCCGCGCTTGTGCGAGGCCCAAAGCGTGCTGCCGAAACCGTGGGGGCCGCCGTGAAGCTGAAAGCCATCGCGGTTCGGCACCAGCTTGACGGTTTCACCATCCAGTTCATATTGCGCGCCAGAAATGCGGCCCGCGTGGCGGCCGCAAGTCACGCCAGCGGAATTATCCCAAGTGGCGTGTTCCTCATTCAGCGGTGTTCCGAAAACCACATCAACGCCGTCTACCTCAACGCCGAGCAGGCGTGCGCCAAAGTCTGAGAACGTGGCCTTGAGACCGGGGGATTTAATGATGTGCATCAGTGGTTATCCCTCGGTATGCCAAAGGTCTTGGCCACACGGCGGAATTTGGTGGCGCCTTTGAGCACCATGCCTTGCGCCAGTTGAGCCGTTTCCTTGCGGAAGATTTCCTGCCAGGGCGTTTGTGATGGGGGCACCTTGTAGCCGCCGCTCTTTTCAAGCTCGGCATGGCGCTTGGCGATCTCTTCGACTGAAATCAGCATGTTGCAATCGCCAGTGTTGAGATCGATGCGCACCATGTCGCCGTTCCTCACAATAGCAAGGCCACCACCTGCGGCGGCTTCTGGAGAGGCGTTAAGAATTGAAGGCGAGCCTGATGTTCCGGATTGTCGGCCGTCACCCACGCAGGGCAATGAGCGGATACCTTTTTCAAGCAGGTAATTCGGTGCGCGCATGTTGACCACTTCAGCGGCACCGGGATAACCAAGCGGACCCACGCCACGGATGAAGAGAATGGTGTTTTCATCCACCTTCAAATCCGGATTATCAATATTGGCGTGATAGTCTTCCGGCCCATCGAACACGACGGCCTTGGCCTCAAAGGCATTGGGATCTTTCGGGTTGGAGAGGTAGCGCTTGCGGAATTCTTCCGAGATCACCGACGTTTTCATAATGGCGCTGTCAAACAGATTGCCATGCAGCATCTTGAAACCGGCGCGGGTCTTGATGGGTTCGTCAAAGCTCTTGATGACTTTACGATTCCACGAAAACTTGCCCTCACAATTCTCGCCGATCGACTTGCCGTTGACGGTGAGGGCTTTTTCATGAATTTTTCCGGCCTTTATCAATTCCGCCACAACGGCGGGCACACCGCCGGCGCGGTGATAGTCCTCGCCCAGATATTCGCCTGCAGGCTGCAGGTTGACGAGCAATGGCAGATCGTAGCCATGCTTTTCCCAATCCTTGACTGAAAGTTCCACCCCGAGATGGGCGGCAATACCGTTCAGGTGGTTGGGTGCATTGGTGGAGCCGCCGATGGCGGTGTTGACCACGATTGCGTTTTCGAACGCCTCGCGCGTCATGATCTTTGATGGCGTCAAATCCTCGGCCACCATTTCGACGATGCGCTTGCCAGTTTCATAAGCCATTTGTCCGCGCTCACGGTAAGGGGCGGGGATTGCGGCATTGCCGGGCAGGGTCATGCCAAGAGCCTCGGCCAGGGAGTTCATCGTAGTGGCCGTGCCCATGGTGTTGCAATAGCCGGTGGAGGGCGCGGATGAGGCAACGAGATCAACAAAGCCCTTGTAGTCCAGTTCACCTGTGGCCAGCTTTTCGCGCGCCAGCCAGACGATGGTGCCTGAGCCTGTGCGCTGGCCCTTGTAGTCTCCATTCAACATGGGGCCGGACGAAAGGGCGATGGCGGGAATATCCACTGTGGCGGCGGCCATCAGACAGGCAGGCGTGGTCTTGTCGCAGCCAACCGTCAGCACCACACCATCGAGCGGATAGCCATAGAGCACTTCAACAAGGGAGAGATAAGCTAGGTTGCGGTCCAGCGAAGCGGTGGGGCGTTTTCCGGTTTCCTGAATGGGGTGAATGGGGAATTCCATGGGCACGCCGCCTGCGGCGATGATGCCATCGCGCACGCGTTTGACCAGTTCCACATGCACGCGGTTGCAGGGGCTGAGGTCTGAACCTGTCTGGGCTATTCCAATGATCGGCTTGCCGCCTTGCAGCTCATTCTGCGTGAATCCGTAGTTGAGATAGCGTTCCAGATAGAGCGCCGTCATGTCGGCATTGGCCGGGTTGTCGAACCAATACTGCGAGCGCAGTTTGAGTTTCTTGTCTGGTGTGCTGCTCATGGACTTCGTTGCCTCCGCTTATTTGTATGACAATATCCAAAGCCTGCACCGCCGTCCACCTTTTCAAGAAATTTGACCAAATGGACAAACTGCGTTAGCGTTTTCAAATCAGCGTCGGAGGGAATGATGGCGAAGGCCGCAAGCATCCAATCCAAAAGGCTTAACAAGCAGCAGCTTGCCGCCAATTTTGCCGACCTGCATCCCCCCCTTTCTGACCATGAAGCCTTGGTGGAATCAGACCGCTGCTATTTCTGTGCCGATGCGCCTTGCCAGCAGGCCTGCCCCACCTCCATCGACGTTCCCATGTTCATCCGCGAAATTCAGGCAGGGCACCCCGCTTCTGCGGCCAAGACGATTTTTGACCAGAACATTCTGGGTGGCATGTGCGCGCGGGTTTGCCCCACGGAAACATTATGTGAAGAAGTATGCGTGCGTGAGGTGGCGGAGGGCAAGCCGGTGAAGATTGGCCTGCTGCAACGCTATGCCACTGATGTGGCGATGAAGGATAAGCATCCCTACAAACGCGAGGCGTCGTCCGGAAAGCGAGTGGCTGTGGTTGGGGCCGGGCCTGCAGGCCTTGCTTGCGCTCACCGCCTCGCGCTGCATGGCCATGACGTGACGGTTTATGATGCGCGCAAGAAGGCTGGCGGGCTGAATGAGTTTGGCATCGCAGCCTACAAGACGGTCGACGATTTCGCGCAGAAGGAAGTTGAATTCGTCATCGCCATTGGCGGCATCAAGATTGTCCATGGCAAGGCAATGGGCAAGCAGCTCAAGCTTTCCATGCTAGAGCAGGATTTTGACGCCGTGTTCCTGGGCCTGGGCTACCAGGGTGTGAATGCGCTCGGCCTCAAGGGTGAAGACAGCAAAGGCGTTGAAGATGCTGTGGCCTATATTGCCGAACTGCGCCAGGCCAAGGATTTGTCAAAACTGAAGGTGGGCAACAATGTTGTTGTCATCGGCGGTGGCATGACGGCAATTGACATTGCGGTGCAATCCAAATTGCTGGGCGCCGAGAGTGTCACCATACTTTATCGCCGTGGCCGCGATCATATGAAGGCATCTGCTTATGAGCAGGAATTGGCGCTGAGCCATGGCGTTGCCATTCAGGAATGGGCCGCTCCGAAAAAACTGGTGATCAAGGGCGGCAAGGTTACGGGCCTCAAGGTTGAGGAAACCAAGATGGCAGGCAAGAAGCTCGTCGGCACGGGTAAGACTTACGAGCTTGCCGCTGATGTGATCTTCAAAGCCATTGGTCAGAACTATGTGGACGTGGCGGCAGGCGCGCTGGCCTTGCAGGACGGGCGCATCAAGGTGAATGATGAAAAGCGCACCTCTCGCACCAAGGTTTGGGCGGGTGGCGACTGTGTGGCCGGAAACCGCGCTCTGACTGTGGCTGCCGTTGATGATGGCAGGCGTGCGGCTGAATCAATCAACTCATATTTGAAGGGCTAAGATCATGGCTGACCTTCGTTCGAATTTTGTTGGCATCAAATCGCCCAATCCATTCTGGCTGGCTTCGGCCCCGCCGACGGATAAGGAATATAACGTGGTGCGCGCCTTCAAGGCGGGCTGGGGCGGCGTCGTGTGGAAGACGCTGGGCGAAGAAGGGCCTCCGGTCGTCAACGTGAATGGGCCGCGCTATGGCGCGATTCACGGCGCAGACCGGCGCCTGCTGGGCCTCAACAACATTGAGTTGATCACGGACCGGCCGCTTGAAATCAACCTGCAGGAAATCAAGAAAGTGAAGCGCGAGTGGAAAGACCGCGCGGTTGTCGTCTCTCTCATGGTGCCTTGCGAGGAAGAGCCGTGGAAGAAGATTCTGAAACACGTTGAAGACACCGAGGCCGATGGCGTGGAGCTGAATTTCGGCTGCCCGCATGGTATGAGCGAGCGCGGCATGGGCGCTGCGGTGGGGCAGGTGCCGGAATATATCGAGATGGTGGCGCGCTGGTGCAAGCAACACTCTCGCATGCCCGTCATCGTGAAGCTCACGCCGAACATCACCGACATCCGCAAGCCTGCACGGGCGGCGTTCAAGGGTGGTGCAGATGCGGTGTCGCTGATCAACACCATCAATTCAATCACGCATGTGGATCTGGATTCCTTCTCGCCGATGCCGTCGATTGACGGCAAAGGCTCACATGGCGGCTATTGCGGCCCGGCGGTAAAGCCCATTGCGCTTTCCATGGTTTCTGAGATCGCCCGCGACAAAGAAACGAACGGTCTTCCCATTTCCGCGATTGGGGGCATCACCACCTGGCGCGATGCGGCGGAATTTATCGCCATGTCGGCGGGCACGGTACAAGTTTGCACGGCGGCGATGACCTATGGTTTTCGCATCGTGGAGGAGATGAAGGCGGGTCTTGCACGCTGGATGGATGAAAAGGGCTATGCCACGATTGAGGATTTTCGTGGCCGGGCCGTGCCCAATGTGACCGACTGGCAATTTCTCAATCTTAATTATGTGGCCAAGGCGAAGATTGATCAGGATGCCTGCATCAAGTGCGGCCGCTGCTATGCCGCCTGCGAAGACACCTCACATCAGGCCATTATGAAAGAGAAGAATGGCCAGCGCCACTTTGAGGTGATGGATGACGAATGCGTGGCCTGCAACCTGTGTGTGGAAGTGTGCCCTGTTGAAGGTTGCATCACCATGGAGCCGATGAAGAAGGGTGCGAATGATCCGCGCACGGGCCGTAAGGTTGGTGACTATGCTAATTGGACCACGCATCCCAACAATCCCATGGCTAAGCAAGCGGCGGAGTGATTGGAGCGGAATGGCTTTGCGTAAGTTGGTTCAAATCAAACGGATCAGAGTTTAGCCTGCAATGAAGGCTTGAAACGCCGCCAGGAAGCGCTGGCGGATTTCGTCTTTCTCATTGAGGATTTCATGTTTGGAATCGGCAATGGTGAGGGATGAAAAGCCAGGTGCGCGGGCGAGGAAAGCCTTGGTGCCCACATTGTTGACCACCTTATCAAGGCCCGCCAAAGCAATCAGCGTGGGGCAGGAGGGGCCGCGATCTTCCGGCCAGCGCTGCAACTCATCAATCGAATTCAGGGCGGCGCGCAGCCAGCCATAGGTCGGGCCGCCGATGCCAAGCTCGGGATGATCATCTAGTGTCAGCATGTCGCGCTCGAAGCGCTTGGGATCGGAAGTGAGCGGGTTGCGGGCGAAGTCATCACGCTTGAAGGGTAGGTTGGAATAGCCGGGCAGGTAGGCCCCAGACAGTCCAGATTTTGTGGCCAGGGAAGCGAGCGTGCGGGCTATGGACTCGGGCCAGAAACCGAAGTGAAAGCCCATCAGAGGCGCTGTGAGGGCCGCGCGCTCCAGCCATTTCTTGCCGCGCAAGGCGCGCAGCAGCATGTGCCCGCCAGTGGAATGCGCGAGGCCATAAAACGGCTTGGGGCATTGCGCCACCAGCACGCGCGAATAGATGGCATCAATATCCGCGTCATAGCTGGCAAAGCTGTCGATATGGCCGCGCAGGGGGTCGGCCAGCAGGCGCTGTGAGCCGCCTTGCCCGCGCCAATCGAAATTGGCCACGGCATAGCCCATGGCCAGAAGATCACGCATGGTTTCAAAATAGCGCTCAATGAATTCAGCTCGCCCACCAAGGATCAATACCGTGCCCTTTGGGCGGCGCGGAATGGCATAGGCCGCGCGCAGCTTGATATTGCCCCCAGACAGGACCTGCAGGCAGGTGATACCGTCAGGCGCCTTGTTTGTGGAGTTGGGATAAAGCTGCATGGCCCATGCGGCTTATCCGCTCGGGGCCATTTGCTCAAGCCTCAAAGGAGACCTTCACTGCGTTTAGGATTTGTGGGCGGGAAGGGCTTTTCAATGAAAAGCCATTCTGCTTCAGAGCTTTTTGACGGCTGTCAATTCGCCACTGGCGGAATTGACTTCCACCTCAAACTTGTTGCCGCCGCGTTCAGCGCTGTAGACCAGGGTCTTGCTGTCGCAGGATTTGCTGGCGACATTGGAGAAGCCAAAGCTGGAGACGATGCCCAGGCCCTTGTCGCAAGTTACTGCGCCGCCGGATTTAGGTTTATCTGGCGTTGCAGATGCAACAGCTGAGGTGGCAGGCTTTTCGGCTGGAGTGGTTGAAGCTGTGGTTGCGGCCACGCCATCGTTGGCGCCGGGAGCTGTAACCGTCGTCTTGGCGATATTGACCTTGGGTGCCGATTTGATCACCGGTTTAACAACTGTGAACTTGGGTTTGAGCTTCTTCTTGTGCTGCGGGTAAACCGGATCAGCATAAGGCGGTGGCGGGGCGTCATAACCATAGTCTGGCCCCGGGTCCTGATTATAGGCGGCGTTGCCGTAACGGCGGGCCATCTCGCGGCGATAGAGATCATATTCACGTTGGTTCATTTGATCCTGGGAATAGGGATCGCTATAGGCGTCCTGCTGTGGGTCGTAGTAACGCGGCGGTGGCGTGTCAGGGTTGACGGTTTCCCACCAGAACAGGCGGCGCGCCTCGGCCGGCTGGGCCAGCACAAGAAGCGAAAGCGGCAGAGCGCTCATCAATACCAGCTTTTTAAACATTGCCTGAAAACTCCCCGCATCGGCATAGCGCCCTCAAAGCATGAAATGAGGGCATGATTGGGGCAGGCAAGGCCTTCGCCCTGCCTGCTCGCTCCGTTGTCTTTTACCAATCAGACTGGCTGGCGCCCAGCACATTGCCGCGCATGCCCACCTGAATGTTGTAAGGCTGGCCATATTTCCAGCCACGGTATTCATAGACCGGGGCTGAGCAATCCACGGGGCGCACCCCATGGAAGCCGCGGGCGCGCACGACGTCGGCGCCCTGGCCGCAGGAAATGCGGTAGCCATAGTGCGGGCGGTGCCAGCCGCCATCCCAAGGGCCGCTGTCATAGCTGAAGCCAGCATCGCCGAAGCCCATCGGACGCCGATGATGATGTGGAAAGTAAGGGTCTGGGCCAAAGCCCGGGCTCCAGGCATCGGTACCCACGCCAAAGCCAAAGGAAAATGTAGGGTCGGCCTTGGCGGCACCAGCGGTGCCAAGAGCCAAGGTTGAAGCAAGGGCCGTAGCGGCCAGGATCGATTTGGAAAACATTTGGAAACTCCCACTCAATGAACGCGGCGCACCCCGCCGCTTCTGCCCGGGGTTCTATCCGCGCCCGCCTGAACGAAAGCGCAAGGGACCGTTCATCCTGCGTTCATGTACATTACATTTTCGAGCCTGAGGGTCTTGAAACTGGCTTGGGCCACCCTACTTCTGGAGCAGCAGGTGCCGTTTCGGGCCTGCGGAATTGTCAAATTGCTTTAGGAGAATATGACATGTTTGATTTTACCCCCCTCTATCGTTCCTCGGTTGGTTTTGACCGCCTGTTCCAACTTCTGGATGAGGCCGCCGCCAGCGAAACCCAGTCCTACCCGCCCTATAATATTGAGCGCGTGGGCGACAATGAATACCGCATCACCATGGCGGTTGCCGGATTTGGCCCGGCCGATGTCGCCATCGAAGCCAAGGGCAACACGCTCACCGTGACCGGCAAGAAGACCGACAAGCCTGCCGCTGTTGGCGAAATGCTGCACCAGGGCATTGCCGCACGTGGCTTTGAACGCCGCTTCCAGCTGGCTGACCACGTGGAAGTGAAAGGCGCTGACATGGACAATGGCTTGCTCCACATCTCTTTGGAGCGGCGCGTTCCGGAAGCCCTGAAGCCGCGCCAGATTCCCATTGGTTCTGGTGCGAAGCTGAAGGCGATTGACAGCACCAAGGCCGCCTGATTTTTTGGAATTAGTTTGATGGTGTGGGGCGCAGGGAAGCTTGCGCCCCATGTTTTTTGGTCACTTCGCGGGCGGCCCAGAAAGTGAAGCCTAGCGCAATGATGGAACCGGTGGCGGCAGCAATGTAGATGGTGCTGAGCCCATAGTTCTGCGCAAGGAAACCCAGCAGCAACGGCAGCAAAACGCGCGGCGGGCCGCTGACCGCAGAAACCAGCCCCAATGCGGCAGCACGCGATCCAGGCGCCAAACGTGCGGCCACGGAAAACAGGCAGGGGAAAATGACACCCAGCCCCACGCCTGCCACCGCGAAGGCGATGACAGATATACCAAAGCCCGGCCCAGTTGCCAAAACCAAAAAGCCAAACAGACCGATGGCGAATGACGCTGCCACCAAATGCAGATCATCAAAGCGGGCGCGCAGGAAATCGCCCAGCATGCGCATGCTGCCGTTGCACAGGCCAAAGAAGGCCACGCCCAAGCCGGAATAAGCGGCAAGCTGCGGCTGCAGCTCATTTAACATCTGGCCAGACCATTGCACGCAGGTGAGCTCTGCCGCCACGTCCATCCCGATTATGACGCCGATGAGCACCAGGATTTTGCGTGGCAGGGGCGTTGGTGCCGTCACGTCGTCTTCGTGCACTTCGGCCCGGTGGGGAATGGCCGCATGAACCGCATAGATCGCGGCGGCGACAAATGGAAAAGCCGGAATGGTGGCCCAGAGTGGGCCCCAGCTGGCCGAAATGAAGCCGCCGATCAAGCCGAATGCGCCAATGGCATAAAGCACTGCGCCGTGAAACGACGAGAACACGGGCTTGGCGAGATCATGCTCCACCACAGAGGCTTCCGCGTTCATAAACAGGTCCATGGTGCCGGTGCACAGGCTGAGCGCAATGAAGGAGAGGCCGAAGACAAAAGCTGAATGAGCCGTGAGGCCATAGGTGAAAGCCACGAAGGCCAAGGGCATGATGAATAGCAGCACTGAGCGATGATCAAATCGCCGGTTCACCCAGCCACCCAATGACATGGCCAGAATGGTGCCGACCGTTCCGAGCGAGGCAATGATTCCAAAGACCCATGCGTCAACACCCGACTGGGCCTTGATCACAGGTATAGTTCCCACTTGCGAGCCAACCATTGCCCCAAAGGCAATGAAGGTGAGCGTGATGGCCGTGCGCGGTGAGATTTTCATATGATTCAGCCGCGGCCCACCAGCGGCATCTTGGTGGCCATCACGGTCATTGTCAGCACGTTGGAATCGAGCGGCAGCGAGGCCATGAAGACAACCGAGCGCGCCACATCTTCAACATCCATCCGGGGCTCGGGCTTCACACTGCCATCGGCCTGGGGCACGCCGTCGGTCATGCGTGAGGTCATGTCCGTTGCCGCATTGCCGATGTCGATCTGGCCCACGGCAATGTCATACTTGCGGCCATCAAGGCTTGATGACTTGGTGAGGCCAGTGATGGCGTGTTTCGTGGCAGTGTAGGGCGCTGAATTGGGGCGCGGGGCATGTGCCGAAATCGAGCCATTGTTGATGATGCGGCCGCCGCGGGGCGACTGATCCTTCATGATCTTGAAGGCTTCCTGCGTGCAATAGAAAACACCGGAGAGATTGACGGCCACAACATCCAGCCACTGTTGCGGCGTGAGATCTTCGAGATTGACGCCGGGGGCCGACATGCCGGCATTGTTGAACAGCACATCCAGGCGGCCAAATCGCTTTTTTGTCTCGGCAAAGAGATGAGCCACCGCCTCAGGCTTGGTCACGTCGGTTGGAACGCAAAGCGTTTCGGCAGATATCTCCTTGGCGGTTTCCTGAAGCGCATCCATCCTGCGGCCCACCAGCACCATTGCATAGCCAGCCTTGCCCAAAGCTTTCGCGCAGGCGCGGCCAATGCCAGAGCCCGCACCTGTTACCATTGCAACTTTCATTATTTTCCCTTCGCGCTTTTCCAGGCGGAAACGAGCTTATGCGCCGATTCCGAAATTTGGGCCAGCGCCCAGCCCTGCTTGTAGAGCGAAGAGCCTATGCCAAAACCAGAGGTGCCTGCTGCCAGCCAATCCTTCATGTTTTCAGGGGTCACGCCGCCGACGGCATGAACCTGCACATGTTTGGGCAGCACGGCCTTCCACGCCTTGATGGTGGATGGGGAGGCGGCTTCGGCAGGAAACAGCTTCAAATGCTTTGCCCCGGCGCGAATGGCAGCGAAGGCCTCAGTGGGTGTGAAGACACCCGGCAACGGCTCCATCCCAAGCGCAACGGCGCGGGCGATGGTGGCGGGGTTGCAATCGGGCGAGACGGAGATTTCGCCGCCATGTTCCTTCAGCTGATTCACATCCGCTTCCGAAAGCACAGTGCCTGCGCCAACCACCATTTTGCCTGCAAAAGCCTTGGAGAGCATTTCGATGGAGCGGAAGGGTTCGGGTGAATTGAGCGGCACTTCGACAATGCGGATGCCAGCATCGAAAAGCGTTTCTGAAACGGCGATCACTTCATCTGGTGAAACACCGCGCAGGATGGCGATGATGCCGCAGGTCTCGAGGGCTTCATTCAGTTTCATATGACACCTGCTTCATGGGCGATGATGCGCTGCCCTGCGATGGCGCTGAGCGGGTTGCCCAGTTCAACTTTCAGCCCTGCAAGCTGCAAAGCCATGATGCAAGTGCTGGCTTGGGCGGGTGAGCCAAGCACAACATATTTGGCATCCCTGTCATGGCCATTGGTGGCATGGGCGACTTCATGGCCGATGATCAGGCCCGAGAGATAGGAGGCTAAATCCCCTGCTGGCATTTCATCGAACAGGCCCAAAGTGCGAACCGAGAAGAGCGCGTGCAACATCCCTGCGGGATCGGCAAAGGCCTTTTCAACGCCGCGCTTGAAGGCAGCTTCGTTTTCCGGACCGTCCTTCATTAGGCGGCCAAGAATGGAGTGTTGCCTGTACAGCGCGAAGCTTTCGCCTGTCATATAGGTTGCGAAGCCGGAAATTTTTTCGCCTTCAACATTGATCCATTTGCAATGCGTGCCGCGCGTGATGAAATGATCGGCACCCGAAGCAAGAGAACCCAAAACCTGGGTTTCTTCACCACGGATCACGTCATGCATGATTGAAGGGCTGGCATAATGCAGGCCCGTGATGAAATGCACGGCGCGGCCGGATGATGTGGTGTGGCGGGTGATGGATTTGGCGAGATCGGATGCGCTGGCCGGGCATTCCGCATAGACGCATTCCAACCAGCCCTGGCGCGAGGTTATCATGCCTGAGGCCACGATGGGCAGCGTCTTGCTCCATCCGCCGATGTGCTTTTCCAGCGTGGCTTCGAACGCGCCGTCTTTCACGTTGAGAATGCCTTCGGCGGAGGAGGCCTCGTTCACCACCTTGCCTTCGGCATTCACCTCATAGGCGCGAAAAGAGGTTGTGCCCCAATCGAGAGAGATGAAGGGCTTCATGATTTTTCTCCCTCCCCCTTGTGGGGAGGGCCGGGGTGGGGATTGAGTGGAGCACCCAGTTTGGTCGTGTGCGGATTGGCCGCCTTCGGAGCGACCCCCACCCTTAATCCCTCCCCACAAGGGGGAGGGAAATGGCTGATGAAGGGCTTCATGCGGCGAACCTATGTTTCAGCACGCCGCCTGTGCCGGGATTGAAACAGAACACGCCGCCGGAAAGTGGATGGGCCTTCAGTATGTCTGCGGGCAAGTTGGCGGCAGATGAGGTGACAAAGATTGTATCCAGCGCTGGCCCACCGAAGACCACGCAGGTTGGGCGCGTCACGGGCATTGGCACGATGCGGTCAATGCGGCCTTTGGGGTCGATCCTCAACACACAAGAGCCATCCCAGCGCGCACTCCACAGGAAGCCTTCTGCATCGACGGTTGCGCCGTCGGGATAGCCATGGGCCTTGGTGTCGTTGTGAATGCGGTGGTTTGAGAGGTTGCCCGTGCCAAGGTCAAAATCGAAGGCCCAGATGATCTGGTTTCTGGAGTCGCTGAAATAGAAAACGGAATTGTCGGGCGACCAGCAGGGGCCGTTCGATACCCCAACTTTGTCGAACATCAATTTCGATACGCCATCAGAACCGACCCGGTAAAGCGCGCCGGAATCCTGCGTAATGTCCAAATCGCTGCCATCAGGCGCGATGTTCTGTTGCATGGTGCCGAACCAGAAGCGCCCCGCTGCATCGGCCGCACCATCATTGCCGCGGTTTTGCGGGCGGTCGATTTCTGGCCTGGCGAAGTCGGTGAGCGCGCCCGTGGCTGGATCAAAGAAGAACAATCCATGCTCGCCCCCCATCAGGAGCCGGTTGGTGCCTGCCAGTGTGAAGCAGGTGAGGATCATCGGGAATGTCCAATGCCGCGTGGCGCCAGTGGCGGGATCGAAGATGTGCAGCTTGGATGTGGGCGCAATATCGAGCCACCAGAGGCATTGGCTTTCCTGATCCCACAGGCAGCCTTCACCCAATTTGTTCTTGGCTTCGAGCAGGCAGGTTACGGGAGAATGTGGCATGGGATTTTGTCATACAAATAGTTGGTGAACGAGGCAAGCCTTGCCACCCTATTCGATCATGGTGGTCTCGCCAATGTCGGGAACCAGAAAATCCTTGCGGGAAAGCTGTGCCGCGGCCAGCGCCTGATCCAGTGCCTGCACGGGCGCATCAATCGCCTCATCGGTGAGTTGCACGGTGCCATGGTGGATGGCGAGGCTTTGCTTGCTGCCCAGCAAAAGATGGGCGCGCACCGCCTCTGGCGGGTTCATATGCTGGGGGGCCATGAACCAGCGCGGCTCATAGGCGCCAATGGGCAGCAACGAGAGGCGCGGCCGCCCGAATTTTTCGCGCACCTGGCGAAAGGTTTCTCCTGTGCCGAAACCAGTGTCGGCGCCGAAATAGATGGAGCCCATATCGCCCTCAATCATGAAGGCGCCCCAGAGGCTCTTGTTGGTGTCGCCCATCGTGCGCTTGGACCAATGCAGGGCGGGAAGTGCGGTGACTTTCAGGTGATGATGCTGGTGGCCTTCGTTCCAATCGAGTTCCGCGACCTCGAAGCCGGGCGCGTGATGCTTATTGTTCAAAGGCGTGATGAGCTTGGCTTTGTGGTGGCGTGCCAGCCATTTCAGCGCTGGCTTGTCCATATGGTCGTAGTGGCTGTGGCTCAGGAGAATGAGATCAAGCGGCGGCAAATCTTCCAGCGCAAGGCCTGGATTTCGCACCCGCGCCGGGCCGATCAATTGCGAGGGGCTGGCGCGTTTAGAAAAGAACGGGTCGGTGAGAATGTTGAGGCCAGCGGTTTGGATGAGCACGGTGGAATGACCAATCCACGTGGCGCCAATATTTCCGCCCTCAATGCGCGCGGGCGGCGGCGGATAAGGCCTGTTGGGCACATGCTTGGGCCACTTGGCGCGTGACCCGCTCATTTGCCATTTCATGATTTCACGGAACGAGGCCTCGCCACGCTGGCCGGGGAGTTCAAACCTCCCATTGCGGATTTCATATTTCATGGAATTTCACGGCACCGCAGAGAGGAACATGAAGACGCAGAAAATCACCAGATGCACAGCCCCTTGCAGGATGGTGGTTCGGCCGGTGGCAAGGGTGACCGAACTGATGAACAGGGTGAGCACCAAGAGCGCTATGGATTGCGAGCCAATGCCCAGCGCCAATTTTGCGCCAGACCAGAGAGAATAAGCGGCCAGCGTGGGAATGGTGAGGCCGATCGTTGCAATGGCCGAACCGAGAGCCAGATTGAGGCTGGTTTGCAAATCGTTTTGGCGTGCAGCCCGCAATGCGGCGATGCTTTCCGGCAACAGTACGATGGCGGCAATCACCACGCCGAGGAAGGCTGCTGGTAAACCTGCCGCTGAAAGAGCCTCGTCAATCGGGCCAGACAAGGCTTTCGCCATAAGCACCACAATTATCAGCGAGAGCGGCAGAAAGATTATGCTGATCAGAACCGTTCGGCTTTGAGGTGCGAGGTGATGGTCGTTGGCCGCCTCCCCCATGATGAAATATTCGCGGTGGCGCACGGTTTGGACGAAAACAAAAATTGCGTAGAGCACAAGACTCACGAAGCCGACGAAGGCGAGTTGGGATGAGGAATAGAGCGGGCCAGGGATGGCGGTGGTGAAATTGGGCAGGATGAGCGCCAGCGCGCCCAATGTTCCCAACACGCTGAGCGCCGAGGTTGCGCCATCAAGGCTGAATTTCTGCTCGTGATGCTTGGCGCCACCCAGCAGCAGGCCCAGGCCCACAATGCCGTTGAGCACAATCATGACAGTGGCAAACACGGCATCGCGGCCCACGAATTCAACGCCGGGCTTGCCGGAGGCCATTTGCGAGATGATGAGGGCTGCCTCAATCACGGTGACGGCAAGGGCCAGGATGATGGAGCCAAATGGCTCACCCACCTTCAGCGCCAGGACTTCAGCGTGATGCACTGCGCCAAAAACCGCAAAACCCAGTAAGGCTGCTTCAAGCGCGATAATCAATGCAGACTGACCGAAATCAACGCCGGTGAATTTCGCGACAAGGAAGCCCAGAGCCGCCAGCGCAGAGAAGATGAAGGCCCAGGGTGTCTTGTTCAACTTGTCGGAGGAAATGCCCATGCGCCGCAAGATATGTTGCGGCGCATGGTTTGGCCAGAGGCAAGAGTGGTTAGACCGTTCGCAGATACCATTCAAAATCGCGCAGCGTAGGCTCGGCAAAGAATCGGTCTGCCTCCACTTCCTTCAGTGTGCAGAAGGTATCGACAAAGGCCTTGCCGAAATATTCCTTCAGGATGGAAGCGCGCCAGAAGGCATCAATGGCTTCAAACCAATTGCCAGGAATGTGTTTGGCGCGACGGTCATAGCCGTTGCCTTCGATGGGTGCGCCGGGATCAATCTTTTCGGTGATGCCATAATGCATGCCAGCGAGGATGGCACCCATGACAAGATATGGGTTTGCATCAGCACCTGACGGACGATGTTCAATATGGCAGGAGTTAGCGTTGCCTGCGGGCACGCGCAGTGCCACCGTGCGGTTGTTGACGCCCCAGGTTGCGGCCACCGGCGCATAGGAGTGGCGGCGGAAGCGGCGGTAGGAATTGGCATTGGGCGCAAAGATCAACATGCTTTCAGCCATGGTGGCCTTGAGTCCGCCGATAGCGTTGAGCAGCAATGGATGCTTCTCCGGCTCATCGGTTGCAAACAGGTTGCGGCCATGCTCATCACCCAAGCTGACATGGATGTGCATGCCAGAGCCTGTCCATTCGGCATAGGGCTTGGCCATGAAGGTGGCGCACAGGCCGTGCTTTTCCGCCGTGGCCTTGATGAGGCGCTTCAGCATGATGGCTTCATCGCAGGCATCGAGAATGTCAGTGCGGTGACGCAGTACGATTTCCATCTGGCCCGGCGCGTATTCGGCAATCAGGGTTTTGGCCGGCAGGTCCTGCACTTCGCAATACTTGTAGAGGTCAGCAAAGAAGGGTGCAAAGTCATCCGTGTCTTGCAGGTGGTAAGCCTGATAATGCTTGGGCCGCCATTCATTGGTGAGGGCGCGCGGCGGAATGGGCTTGCCTTCATAGGCACTCTTTCTGTCCATCAGGAAGAACTCAAGCTCCACCGCACCCACCGGGTTCATGCCCAGTTCTTCCTTGAAACGGCGGACAACACTTTCCAGCGCGTTGCGTGGATCGGCGTAATGCGGCTTGCCATCCAGATCACACAGGCGCGCAGTGTATTGCGCGGTGGGTTCGTCGAGCCAGGGAATACGTACGAATGTGCCGGGGATGGGCCACATCAACAAGTCGCGATCGCCCTCATCGAACACCAGTCCGGTTTCGGGCACATCCTGGCCCGTCACATCCAGCACGAGGGCTGAGATGGGCAGGAAGCGGCCATCATTCCATGCCGGCACGACTTCATCGCGGCGCAGAACCTTGCCGCGGATCACGCCGCACATATCCGTCCAGATTACCTGGAAACTCTGCACATCCGGGTTGGCGCGCAGAAAGGTTTCAGCTTCGGCGCCAAGGCGCGGGGTTACCATTGCCATTTTTATTCTCCTATCCTTGCAACTCGCTCACACAAGCATCCAAGGTTTCTATCAGCGTGCTGACATTCGCTTCAGTTGTTGAAGGGCAAACCAGCATCATATTGTGGAAGGGCGTAATCACCACGCCCCGGTTCAAAAGATAGCGATGCACCGCCTCGTCAATGGCCAAGTGGATCACTTGCGAAGCCTCGAAACCGTTTTTCGGAGGCTTTGGCACGCACATAAATTCCACGCGTGCGCCCACGCGTGTGGCGTGCCACGGCAATGAATGTTTGATGATCACGTCGGCAACGCCGCGTTCAAGCCTTTGGGCCAGCGTGATCGAGGCTTCAAAAACCTTGTCGGTCATGAACTCTTCCAGCACAGTTCGGATCAAAGCCATCTGGATGCGGCTGCCCGAAAGCGTGGTGCCGATGCCGCTGCGACCTTCACCGCGCTTTGCGAGATAGGCCTGAATGCGTTCGGCAACTTCAGCAGAGAAGCCGTAGAGAGCGGCGGGGATGCCGCCAGCGATGGGCTTGCCAAAGACCAGACCATCTGGTGCGATCTTCACGCTGCGCGCATATCCGCCGGGGCTTGATGTAAGGGTGTGGGTTTCATCGAAGATCAGCAGCGTGCCCGTCTCATTCGACAACGCACGGAGCGTTTCAAGGAAACCGGGTGCGGGCAGCACCATGCCCACATTGGTCATCACCGGCTCGGCCAGCACGCAGGCGACATCACCTTCGCGGAGTGCAGCCTCCAACGCAGGCACATCGTTGAACTCGATAACCTTGGTGAAGGTCGTGAGATCGCGCGGCTCGCCCACCAAGCCATCCACCATTTTCACCTTGCCTCCATCGGCGGTGACGAAGGTGTCGTCCACACAGCCGTGATAGCAGTGGTTGAAGACCAGAATTTTCTTGCGACCGGTAATGGCGCGGGCCCAGCGCAGCACGGCGCGATTGGCGTCACTCGCTGTGGCCGTCACTTGCCAGAGGGGCAGGCCGAAACGGTTTTCCAGCAGTTTGCCCACTTCCGCCGCATCGGGCGAGGGCAGCATCGTGGTGAGGCCGCGTGCGCCTTCACGGGCGAGGCAGTCTGCCACCGCTTTCGGCGAATGGCCGAACATGGCGCCCGTGTCGCCCAGGCAGAAATCAACGTAAGAATGCCCATCTGCATCTTGCAGTGTCACGCCTTGCGCCTGTTCAACGAAGAGGGGAAAGGGCAGGCCCCAATCCACCATCCAATGCATGGGAACGCCGCGCAGCCAGTGCCTTGAAGCCTGTGCTGACAGTGCCTGTGATTTCGGGTTGCGTTGGACATAGAGCTTTGCTTCGCGCTCCAACATGGCCTTTGTGGCACTGTCCGCTATTTTTGGCTTCAAGATATACCCATTTGCTGTTGCCGATGCCTTGCTTCTAGGGGGTGGCCGGGGTTAAACCAACCCCTCAGCTTCGCAGGTGCGGAATCGTGCCTGAATTAACCTTGAGGAACAAAGAGATGAGCCGGATTTGTTACGTCAATGGGCAGTTTGTGCCGGAAGCCGAAGCCAAGGTTTCGGTGTTTGATCGCGGCTTTCTGTTTGGCGACGGCGTTTATGAAGTGACCCCCGTAATCAAGGGCAAGCTCGTTGACTATGATGCGCATGTGGAGCGTCTTGGCCGCAGCTTGCGCGAATTGAAAATGGCCTGGCCCTGCAGCGAAGCCGAACTCCGCAAGATGCATGAGGAACTGGTGGTGAAAAACCAGCTCACCGAGGGCATCATCTATATGCAGGTGACGCGCGGTGTGGCTGACCGGCAGTTCAACTTCCCGAAAGACATTCCCTCAACGCTCATTGCCTTCACCCAGGTTATGACGCTGGTGGACAATGCCAATGCCCGCACCGGCATCAAGGTGATCACCACGCCGGATATCCGCTGGGGCAGGCGTGACATCAAGACCGTGATGCTGCTCGCCTCGGTTCTGGGCAAGCAGGAAGCGGTGGACAGGGGCGTCACCGACGCCTGGATGGTGCAGGATGGCAAAATCACCGAAGGCACTTCCAACAACGCCTATATCGTCAAGGATAGCAAAGTGATCACCAGGCCCTTGTCGAATGACATTCTGCCCGGCTGCACAAGGCGGGCTTTGTTCCGGCTTGCCCATGAACATGGTGTGACTATTGAAGAGCGTTTGTTCACGCCCGAAGAAGCCTATGCGGCGGATGAAGCTTTCATCACCTCGGCCTCGCAATTTGTGATGCCCGTCACCGAAATTGATGGCAAGCGCATCGGCGGCGGCCAACCGGGCCCTGTGTCGCGCAAGATGCGCGAGCTGTTTCTGGAAGAGGCGCAGAAGGGTTGAGCATTGCCGCGCAGTTCACTATGGTGCGCGCAAATGCGGGCGTAGTTCAGTGGTAGAACATCTGCTTCCCAAGCAGAATGTCGTCGGTTCGATCCCGATCGCCCGCTCCACTTTCCTCACGAGAGATCATGGCAGCTAAATTCGGAACCAGCGGTTTGCGCGGATTGGCGGAAGAGCTGATTGGCGAGGTCGCGATTTCACAAACACGTGCCTTTATCCAGCATTTGAAATCCAAGAAAAAGGTGAAGGCAGGCGACGCGGTTTACGTGGGCTTTGATTTTCGCGCTTCCAGCCCGGCCTTGCGCGCCAATGTGGCGGAAGCCATTCGGCTGGAAGGCATGACGGAAGTGTTCTTCGGCGCAGTGCCGACACCGGCGCTGGCCTTTGAGGCGATGAAGCGCAGGTGTGCCAGCGTGATGATCACTGGCTCGCACATTCCAGCAGATCGCAATGGGTTGAAATTTTATCGGCCTGATGGCGAAATCGACAAAAAGGATGAGAAGGCCATTGTGGCCCGCGTGGGTAAACTGAAAGTGGGCAAGGGCGGCCCGCTGGTTTCGCGCGATGGCGCGATTGACGGATTTTTTGATCGCAATGCCAAGGCGTTCGCGGGCAAGCCGCTGAAGAGCCTGCGCGTCGGCGTGTATCAGCATTCCACCGTGGCGCGGGACATGCTGGTAGATTTGTTGAAGGGTGCAGGTGCGGAGGCCGTGGCGTTGGCGCGATCGGAAACATTTGTTCCGGTGGACACCGAAGCCGTGTCAGCGGAAACGCTGCGCCTCGTCAAAGACTGGTGCGCCAGTGGAAAGTTTGATGCCATTGTTTCTGCCGATGGCGATGGCGACAGGCCGTTGGTGGCGGATGAAAAGGGCCATGTGCTGCGCGGCGACCTGGTGGGCCTTATCACGGCGCGGTTTCTAAAGGCACAAGTGGTGGTAACGCCCGTCACGTCCAATTCCGGCATCGACGCGCATTTGCCCAAGGGCACGAGGCGCAGCAAGGTGGGCTCGCCCTTTGTCATTGCTGAAATGATGAAGGCCAAGAAAGCCAAGGCCCGCGCCATTGTCGGGTTTGAGGCCAATGGCGGGTTCTTTACAGCTTCAACTTTCAAGCTCGGGCGTAGCACTTTGACGCCACTGCCCACGCGCGACTGCATTCTGCCGATCATGGCCGTTCTGGCTTCCGCGAAGAAAACCAAAAGGCCGCTCTCGCAATTTGCCGCCAGTTTTGCGCTGCCCGTGGCACTGGCTGACAGGCTGGAACATTTCCCGGTGGAATCGTCATCGCGCTTGATGGCCGAACTGATGGCCTCGAACGCAGCTTGCGATGAATTCTTCTCAGCCTTCGGCAAGGTGAAGAAGCGCGACAAAACCGATGGTCTGCGCGTGACCTTGGCCGATGGCGCAGTCATCCATCTGCGCCCCTCGGGCAACGCACCGGAATTCCGCTGCTATGTGGAAGTCGCCACACACGGGGAGGCGGAAGCGCTGCTCAAGAGGGCAATGGCGCGGATCGCGCAGGAGCGTTGAGCCTCAAATATTCTCACTCATGAAAATATCGGGCGGCAGGAGGATGGGCGGGATGTGCGGAATCTCCGCGCCATTTGTGGCGCGAGTCATCATCTCCACCAATCGTTTCGAAATGGCGCCAATGGGCGTGCCGAGTGATAAATCCACGACACCATCGTGAAGTGCGGCACGGATGGCCGTGGTAATTTCGTTGCAAATGGCGATGAGCTTTGGCCCGCCTTGCCTTTCGCGCAGGGCGCGGATCAGGCCTTCCTGCCCGCCACCTGAAACATAGATGGCGACAAGATCTGGATTGGCCGCCGCCATGGAAGTGATGGCCTCATAGGCGATGCGCTCATCGTCCAAGTTGATGATGGGTTCGAGCAGCTGAAACTCTGGGGCATGTTCGCGCATATAGGTGCGGAAGGAAATTTCCGAGAGTTCCTGGTTGAGATAGCGATGGCTGCCAACGAGGATGCCGATCTTGCCCGGCTTGTGGGCAAGGCGGCTGATGGTCCAGCCCGCAATGCGGCCATTGCGGCGCGAGTCCAGCCCCAAGTGGCCGGTGACATTGGTTGTGGCGATATTGCTGAGCAGGGTGAAAACCGGTTTGCCCGACGCCACGATTTCATCCACCGCCTCATTCACCTGCGGGTGATCCATAGCGACGAAGGCTACCGCATCCACTTTCTTGGCGGCCTGGCGCAAACGCTCGGCGATCACGGCGGGCACAAGGTCTTCCATGAATTCCAGCGTGGGCTTGCCCTCAATGTCGATGGCGGATTTGGTGGCGCCCACCAGTTCCTTGCCGAAGAGGGTGTAAAAGGCATCAGGCTTTTGCAGCAGAAAGGCAAAGCGGCGATGGGGCGTTTCAGTCATGCGGCGCTTGAGCAGGCCGGTGGCGTGATAGCCGATGGCCTCGGCAGCTTGCACCACGCGCAGCACGGTATCATCACGCACGGGCAGCCGCCGGTTCAGCACACGGTCCACCGTTGCCACTGAAACACCTGCTTTTTTTGCCAAATCTGCGATGGTTGGGCGGTCGACCATTTATCACCTGTCAAACGTGACATAGCAGATGATGTAAAATGATGCAATATGATGGTTTGACAGCGGTCTTGCTTGGCGAAATGAACCATTCATTCTAGTCTTGAGGGCAATCGGAGGAATATTCCATGGAACAGCGGGATTATGGAATGCTGGGGCCAGACGCCAAGGCGGCTGTGGCTGCCGGGCTGAAATCGGCGGCGTGGTATCACTCGGAAATTCCGCGTGCCCAGATAAAAGAGTTGATGAAGCGCTCCAATATGCCGGCCATCCGCGACACAGTCATCTGGCTTGGGGCGATGGTTCTGTTTGCCGCTTGGGCAATTTACATCTGGCCTTCGTGGTGGGCGATTGTGCCACTGGCCTGCTACGGCGTGCTTTACGGCTCGGCCACAGACTCCCGTTGGCACGAATGCAGCCATGGTACGGCTTTCAAGACGCCGTGGATGAATGACGTTGTCTATCAGATCGCGTGCTTCATGATCATGCGCAACCCCACGCGCTGGCGCTGGAGCCACACGCGCCACCACACCGACACTTACATTGTGGGCCTTGATCCGGAAATCGCCGTGATGCGCCCGCCCGTGGCGGTGAAAGTGGCGCTGGCCTTCGTTGGTGTACTCGATGTCTGGGAAGCGATGAAGAACATGATGATCAACACCTTCGGCGTGATCAGCGCCGAGGAGAAGACATTCATTCCGGAAATGGAATGGCCCAAGGTGATCCTAGTGGCGCGCGTTTGGTCGGCGATCTATGTGGCTACCATTGTCGCCTGTTTCTATTTCCACTCGGTCTTGCCGCTATTGCTGGTCGGCTTGCCGCGTTTCTATGGCGCCTGGCACCATGTCATGACCGGGCTGATGCAGCATGGTGGCTTGGCCGACAATGTGCTCGATCACCGGATGAATTCGCGCACTGTCTATATCAACCCCATCTCTCGCTTCATCTACTGGAACATGAATTATCATGTGGAACATCACATGTTCCCGATGATCCCCTATCACGCGCTGCCGAAACTGCATGCGCTGATCAAAAATGATCTTCCCGCGCCTACACCTTCGATCTGGGCCTGCTATAAGGAGATCTTTCCGATCTGGGCGCGGCAAATGCGCGGCGAGGACATTTTCCTTGTCCGCAAGCTGCCGGATACGGCAAAACCCTATCAACCCGGCTTGCATGGCCAGAGCGTGCCTGCTGCGGCGGAATGAATTTGAGGAGCTTGATTTATGGCGCAATGGGTTCAGGCCTGCGGGGCTGACGATGTGAACAATGAAGATGTGATCCGCTTCGATCATGCGGGCCGCACCTTTGCGATCTACCGTTCGCCCGAAGACAAGTATTACGCCACTGACGGACAGTGCACGCATGAAAAGATCCATCTCTGCGATGGGCTGGTGATGGACAACATCATCGAATGCCCCAAGCACAATGGCCGTTTTGATTACAAGACGGGCCAGGCCAAGGGTGCGCCGTGCATCATCAATCTCAAGACCTATCCCACCAAGGTTGAGGGCGACAAAGTCTTCATCGACATCGCATGAGCACTGGCATCGTCATCATCGGCGGCGGCATGGCGGGTGCGCGCGCCTGCATCAACTTGCGCGCCAATGATTATCAAGGCCCGATCACGCTGATCTCGGAAGAAGGACTGTTGCCTTATGACAGGCCGCCGCTTTCAAAGGCTTCGATGCTGGAAGAAGGTGAACCACAGCCAATCTGGCTGCTGGAGCCGGATATTGTAGCCTCGCTCAAGGTTCACGCCATGCTTGGCGTTCCCGTTTCAAAGATTGACCGGGCCGCGAAAGAAGTGGTGCTGAGTGATGGTCGGAAAGTTCACTACTCCAAGCTGCTGATTGCCACGGGCGCCAAGCCGCGCTCGCTGGGGCCAAACGCATTGACGCTGCGCGACCACCGCGACACGCTGGAATTGCGCAAAAGATTCAACCCGGGCAAGAACATCGTGATCGTCGGTGGCGGTTTCATTGGGTTAGAGCTTGCTTCATCTGCTGCCAAGCTGGGCGCCAAGGTGACGGTGATTGAGGCGCAACCCCGCATTTTGATGCGCGGTGTACCTGAACCGATTGCCAGGATCATCCATGACCGTCACGTGGCAGCTGGTGTTGAAATGCTAGTGGGCACTGCCATTGAGGCGATCAACCCCCATTCAGTAAAGCTGAAAGATGGCCGCGAAATTCCGGCGGATACGATCGTTGCAGGTATCGGTGCTTCGCCGGAAGTGCGCTTGGCTGAAGAGGCCGGATTGAAAATCGAAAATGGCATTGCCTGCAACGCGCAGATGCAAACTTCCGATCCCGACATTTATGCGGCCGGGGATTGTACTTCGTTCGTGCATGAGCAACTTGGTGGCCGCCGCATTCGGCTTGAAGCCTGGCGCAGCGCGCAGGAGCAGGCGGCAACCGCCGTTGCCAATATGCTGGGTGGCTCCAAATCGCATGTCGCGGTGCCGTGGTTCTGGTCTGATCAATATGATCTCGGTTTGCAGATTGCGGGCATGGCGGACATGGGGCCGCGCATTGTTGAACGCAGGCCCGCTGAAAACGCGCTCATCCTGTTTCATCTTGCAGAGGATGGAACGATCATGGGTGTTTCTGGAATCGGGCCGGGCAATGCCATCGCGCGCGATGTCAAACTTGCTGAAATGATGATTGCCAAGGGAATGAAACCCGCCGCAGAAGCGCTGGCCGACCCATCGGTGCAACTGAAAACACTGCTCAAGGGATGAAATAAAATGGCCAAGAAGAAGCCGACCGTTGCCGACGTGCGCGCCAACAAGGGCAAATATCAATATACCATGATGCGCGTGGAGAACTGGGAAGAGCTGGCGGCCGCCGAAGCGGCGGGCATCGACATGTGCTCAGTTCCCGCAGAACTTTTGTTGCAGAAGCAATTCCGCGATGTGGCGCCTTCGATCTTCGCCATTCCGGGCCTTCCACTCTATTCCGCGCCTGCAACGCAGGATGGCTATCTCACCTGGGCCTTCAAGATGATGGAAGCCGGGGCCGATGCGGTTTATTGCGCGGCCTCCTTCGACACCGTGAGGGCACTGGCCGACAGCTATATCCCGGTGATCGGCCATGTTGGCCTGGTGCCGCATTATTGCACCTGGACGGGTGGCTTCAAGGCTGTGGGCAAGACCGCCGATAGCGCACTGGCGATCTATGAGCGCTGCAAGCGCTATGAAGAGGCGGGTGCCTTTGGCGTTGAGATTGAAGTTGTGCCTGAAGAAATGACGGCGGAAATTTCCAAGCGCAGCTCATTGTTCATGGTGTCCATGGGCGGCGGCAAGGGCGGCGATTGCCAATATCTTTTTGCCTGTGACGTTCTCGGCACCAACACCGGCCACATGCCGCGCCACTCCAAGCAATATGCCAATCTCGCCAAGGAGTTTGACCGTATCCAGGAAATGCGGATCAAGGCTTTCAAGGAGTGGGTTGGTGAAGTGCAGAGCGGTGCCTGGCCGGACGGCACGAACGTGATTCACACGGGCAAAGCGGAAGTCGACAAATTCTTGAAGATGCTGCCGAAGGATTGAGTTTCCTTGTGGCCCTACAACAACTGTTCAATGGAGAAATGAAATGACAATCAAGTTTGGCGTCATCGGCGCGGGCCGCATCGGCAAAGTGCACTCGGCCACCATCGCCGCAAACCCAAAAGCAAAATTGGTTTACATCGCCGATGCGATGCCACAGGCGGCGAATGACCTTGCCGCCAAGCATGGCGCGAAGGTGGCTTCGGTTGAAGAGATCATGAAGTCCAAGGATGTGGATGCCGTTCTGATCGGTTCGCCCACGGGATTTCATGCCGAGCAGATTCAGGCGGCTTCGAACAATGGCAAGGCCATCATGTGCGAAAAGCCGGTTTCGCTTTCTGTCGCCAAGATTGAGGAAACCTTGAAGGTGGTGGAGAAGAACAAATCCACTTTGATGATCGGCTTCAACCGCCGCTTCGACCCGAACTTTGCCGAAGCCGAAAAGCGCATCCGCCGTGGTGATGTGGGCGCCGTTGAAATCGTGACTGTGATCAGCCGCGATCCGAACCCGCCGCCTGCTGAATATGTGAAAGGTTCTGGCGGCATTTTCGCTGACATGATGATTCATGATTTTGATATGGCGCGCTTTTTGATGGGCGAAGAATTCGTTGTGGTGAATGCGCTTGGCTCTGCCTTGGTGGACAAGGCGATCGGCGAAGCGGGTGATGTTGATACCGCTGCTGTGCAGATGCAGACGGCCTCTGGCCGCATCGCGGTGATCACCAATTCGCGCCGCGCCACCTATGGCTATGATCAGCGCTTCGAAGTGCACGGATCGAAGGGCATGATCCATGCCAAGAATGTTCACAACACCACTGTCGAAGTTTTGAGCGGCGGCGGCTATGTGGCTGACCCGATCCAGAACTTCTTCCTTGAGCGCTATGGCGTGGCCTATGCCAACGAGTTGAACACCTTCATCGCCGCTGTCGAATCCGGCAATCGTGATCCCAAGCCCAATGGCTATGACGGGTTGCAGGCGCAGAAACTGGCTGAGGCCGCAACTGAAAGCTGGAAGACCGGAAAGCCGGTTAAGGTTTCCTAGCTCCCTGTTTTGAGAATCTGATCCAACCTGCTTATGCTGGCCTGAAAAGAACCTGGCGGGATGCCACATTTCCGTCATATTCCTACTTTAGGAATTAACGCATGAGCAGGTTTCTCTTCATTTTCGCGGCTTTGGCCGCCTTCTTTACCGCTTCACCTGCAAGGGCGAGTGGCGATTATGGCTGCGGATCCTCGATGAAGGTGTTCTTCAGCGGATTTTCGGGCTGCGACAGCATGGGCCTGCTCTCTCCGGGCAATGACACGCGAGTCAATCTGACCTTCCTGCTGGCCGATCGCAAGGGCCAGAAGCTGGCCGTTCAATCACAAGACCCTCGGGATTATATCAAGCTCACGCAATTCACACCGGTTGACTGGAGCGGCTTTTCCGCGGCGCTTCTACCGGCCGCTGCCGATGGCGAGGAAGGTTCTGGCGAAGGCACAGTCTGCGTGAGCGAAGCCAAGGGCCGCATGGATTTCATCGCGGCTGTGGAGGCCGACAAGGATTTGAGCGAGACTGAAAAGACGGCGCTGAAAGCGGCGCGCGAAAATATGAGATGCTCGGATGGCACGGCCAAAGAAGCCATTGCTGCGGTGGCGCCGCCTGAAGCACAATCAGGCTCGGCCAAAGAGTTTGCGGCTTACTTGACTGCGATCAGCAAGTTCTATCTGGCCGACCATACCGATGCTTCTGGCTTTGCCGCGCTGGCCAATTCACCACAAGCCTGGGTGAAGGAAGCGGCGCGCTATATGCAGGCGCGTGTTGCCTTGCTGGCGGCACAGGCTGAGGCCTTCAGTGACTATGGCACGCTGGACAAGACCAAGATTGACTCAGCAAAGGTGGCGGCGGCGAAAGACGCGCTCACTGCCTATCTCAAGGATTATCCGCAAGGGGCCTATGCGGCATCGGCCACGGGGCTGCTGCGGCGCGCAGCGTGGATTGGCAGCAATGGTGCCGATCAGCTTGCGGCCTATTCGAAATTACTGGTGGGTGCTGACGTGAATGCAGCCAGCCTTGGGCTGGTGAGTGAGCTGGATCCCAAAGTGCCTGCCGAGGCCTATCTGGGCGAGGGGGCTGACCCCATTTTTCTGGCCGTTGAAGATTTGCGCCAGATGCGCGAGCAGATGGATGATCAGGGCAAACCCAAACCCGGCATGAAGGCTGATGTGCTTGAGGCGCAGAAGGCGCGCTTTGCCGGGCAGGATGATCTCTATGTTTATCTGACAGCTGCGCGGGCGTGGTTTGTCGATCATGATGGCAAGGCCGTGTTGGAGGCGCTGCCGGAGAAGCCGGTTTCTGCCGATCTCACCTATCTCGAATTCAGCCGTCAGATTTTGCGCGCGGCCGCGCTTGATGCTTCGGGTGAGGGCAAGCTGGCGCGGGATGACTATCTGGCGCTGCTGCCACATGCGGCTTCAGCTTATCAGCGCGGCACGCTGGAACTGGCGATTGCGCTGAGCGATGAGCGCAACAAGCACATCGCCACAGTTTTCGATGCCGACTCGCCGATCAAGGAACCAGTGATCCGCGAACATGTGTTGGATTATCTGGCTGGGCCCATTTTGCTGCGCCAACAGGCCATTGCCAAGGATGTGCCGCAGGCCGAGCGCGAGACGGCGATCTTCCGCCTGCTGTCACGCGACCTGGTGCAGGGGCATTTCAAGGGCTTTCTGGACGACATCAAAATGCTGCCGCCCATTCCTGCGCCCAATACTGATGGCAATGTGGAAGACAAGTTTGTGGCCTTCCGCTGGGACGGCAGCAAAGATGGCTATGCCTGCCCTGATATTGTTAGCCTGGCACAGAAGCTTGTGGCCAATGCGAAGGATGTGCAGGGGCGCTTGTGCCTTGGCGATTTCTTTCGTGTGACAGGCGTGGCCGATTTGGCCAAGCTGGCGGATGATGAACTTGGCGGCACAGGCACATTGTTTGCCGGGGTGCCGCTTGCGCGCAGTGATTTTTATGCCGACATTCTGAAAGACCAGAAGGCTTCGCGCGGCGACAAGGCTTATGCATTGTATCGCTCGGTCTATTGCTATGCGCCCGCGCACAGCAATGATTGCGGCGGCAAGGATGTGGACGAACCTGTGCGCAAGGCATGGCATGATGAATTGAAGGCCAAATATGGCGACACGATCTGGGCGAAGAAGCTGCAATATTATTGGTAGGCTCGGCGGTTTGGTTTTGAAGCAAACACGTTTCCCGATTACCTATCGGGGAACCAAAGAGCCCTCATCCGGTCTGTCGGCCACCTTCTCCCATGCGAAGACGCACGGGAGAAGGCAGATCGACTGGCCTTCTCCCCTTTGCTCTCGCAAATGGGAGAAGGTGCCCGAAGGGCGGATGAGGGCTCTTCACTGGCCGAGCAGGATAGCCTTTGGTCTTGCGCTTGTGTTGGCTCTGGCCGCCCCTGCGCGGGCCGATGTGGTGCGCGCGGAAGACTACCAATCGTTCTGGCTGTGGGCGGGCGTTGAGCCACAGGCTGCGCTGGCGCAAGCGCGCGAGCTCTATTTACTGGCTGGCGAAGTTTCAGACCGCGGGAATGTGCATGTGATCTCACAGCGCAGTGCGATCCCGCATGTTGCGGGCGCCGATGTGTGGATCGTTTACCGCGCGCAGACCATTGAATGGAATGACGCCGTTTTGCGTGACGTGTTGGCGCATGTTGAAAGTTGGCGCGCTGCGGGCAACAAGGTTGTGGGCCTGCAAATCGATTTTGATGCTGGCACCAAACATCTCGAGCGTTATGCGGGCTTCTTGCAAAGTGTACGCGCACGGCTGCCACAAGGTTACAGGCTGGGTGTCACGGGCCTTTTGGATTGGAGCGCGCATGCAGATCCTGCGGGGCTTGATGCGCTGGCGGGTGTTGTTGATGAAGTGGTGTTGCAGATCTATCAGGGGCGGCACGTGATCCCTGGCTATGAGGCCTATCTGGCAAAGCTGAGCAGGTTGAAAGTGCCATTCCGCATTGGCTTGTTGCAAGGTGGGGATTGGACCGCGCCTGCCAACCTGGAAGGCAATCCGCGTTTTCGCGGGTGTGTGGTGTTTCTGGTGAATGGTGCACCCAAATGAAAAAGGGAGCTTCCGCTGCCGGAAGCTCCCCATGCGCGTTTCGTTGAAACGCGCTTTAAATAGTGGGCAAATCCTTATCGCGAAAGTCTTCAACTTTCGCGGGACTTGCCGTAACTGGTATCCGGGTACGCAGTACCTGATCCCGGAGTGCCCCTAGCACCGGATGTTTCCACCCAACGCGTGCCGTGCCTGAAAATCTAGCTGACAGAAGTTTCCATTCCCTTTCTGCGTTAAAAATTTGAATTAACAGAGGCTTACTTAAGGCCCTTTGCGGGCCGGAAAGCGTTCCAAAAGGGCACATCAGGGCCCGACCCACAAAAATAAAAAAGTTTTTTGACAGGGGTTCCCTTTCCGGGTGCTGCCTGTTACAAGCGCGCCAACCGGAAGCGTGGTGTTTGAGAGTTTCCAAATCTCCCAACCATTTCCAAGCGATTAACGCGGGATGGAGCAGCCCGGTAGCTCGTCAGGCTCATAACCTGAAGGTCGTCAGTTCAAATCTGGCTCCCGCAACCACCTTTACCGAGCGGCGTTCAACTTTGTTGAGCGCCGTTCGCTTGTGAGGGGGATCACGATCGTTTTCAAGGGCGATTTCAACTCCTATAGGAATTCTACCTGCGGGCAATTCTTCTTGCAGTGCAGGAGCAAGAAAATGGAAACTTCTAGAAGCCTGATCCTATTGGCAACCACCCATCGTCCCTGGAACAAGAGCAAGTTGATCGGTCCAAAGCCGCCTCTTCGATTCAAGCCCGTCTGGTCAATACGGACGAAATTACAACTCGAAAGCCGCAAGCGCGATTTGGCTCTCTTCAATTTGGCAATCGACAGCAAGCTTCGCGGCTGTGATGTTGTAGCCATTAGAGTTGAAGACATAACTCCCAACGGCTACGCCATTGACCGTGCAACTGTGCGGCAAAAGAAGTCCGGTCATCCGGTGCGTTTTGAAATTACAGAACAGTAAAGGCAAGCACTCGACGACTACATCAAAGCCGAAAGCTGGCGTACGGGAGACTTTTTATTTTTTGGGCGGAAGGATTCAAATCGAAGCCGTTCAACGCGACAATATGCACGGCTGGTCTCCGATTGGATGGCAAGTTGTGGCCTAGACCCCAGCCTTTTTGGGACGCATTCATTGCGGCGAACCAAAGCAACGATGATCTACAAGCGGACCGGCAACCTGCGAGCGGTCCAACTGCTTCTTGGGCATACCAAGATTGAAAGCACGGTCGGATATCTCGGCATCGAAATCGACGACGACCTCGAAATTGCTGAACAGGTTGACATCTAAAGTATTGGGGCAGAGTGGACAATCTCTGCCCATCTTGTCACATTAAGCTTGAGTCAAGAGCTGACCTACTCTGGATTATGAAATCCGGGCGAGGTCACAGGCTCCAAGGCCCCAGCCCAGTGGCCTGCCTTATCCTAATCACCACAGCTTAAGTTGCTGCTCACCGACACCTTAAATGTCAAGCTAGGATGTCTGAACCAGACCCATCACCAGACGCAGGGTCGGAACTGTCAAACCGCCGCAATTGACCCTGAGCGGACAAATCCAATTGAGCGTGTGATGTCAAATTTTACCCCTTAGTGGACGTAGTTTTGGCGAAGGAGATTTTCCGTTAAGATCCAAGAACGGATTCCAGTCTCCATCGAGTTAAACGAGTGAAGCTAGACCTGTTCAGGCACACCTCAAAACTCCAACCTTACTGACCAGATATTATAGTCCCGGCCTTTCGCGCTGGGGGCAGTGACAAAATTGGTTTTGGCCCGGAACGAATTTCCGTTTTGTCCGTTCAATTCGTCAATAGCCTCCGTTTGCAAACATGAAATGACCGCTTTTATGCGGTGACAGGAAAACCCATGCGTCCTTTGCCTGCGAACATATTCGGCGAGAACGCAATCGTTCGGCCGTTGAACCAGAACTTCGTCAACGGCCTACTCATTTTCTTGTCCATTTGCGCGATCCTGTATTTCGGGCAACAAATTCTGATCCCCATCGTTCTGGCCATTTTGCTTTCATTCTTGCTTTCACCGTTGGTGAGAATGTTGCAGAAAGTGAAAATTCCGAAGACTCCGGCAATAATTGGCGTTGTGTTTGTCGCTTTCACCCTGCTGTTTGGGGTCGCGGCGGTCGTGGCGACCACCTTGACTAATCTTGCGGGCGACTTACCACAATATGAGAGCAACTTGCGTGACAAGGCGCGGAGCCTGAAGTTCGCCACTTCGGGCGGAGATACCATAGAGAAGGCGGCAAATGTCTTGAAGGACCTGCAAACCGAGCTTCAAAAGCCCGATCAAATGCCGGGAACGGCCATCCCGTCCGTTAAACCCATCCCAGTGGAATTGCGTGAAACGAGCTTTGGCCCACTCGATCCAGTGATTTCTGTCGTTGCGGTATTGATCCATCCCATGACACAGCTTGGCATCGTTGTCTTGATGGTGGTGCTGATCCTATTCAACAAAGAGGACTTAAGAAACCGCCTGATTAGATTAATCGGAACGGGCGACCTCAACCGCACCACTCTGGCTCTTGACGAGGCGGGGCTTCGTCTCAGCAAATTATTTACTGCTCAGATTTTCGTTAACGCCTCAACGGGCGCCTTTATCGCTTCGGCCCTCGCACTGATCGGCATACCGGGAGCCATTCTGTGGGGCGTTCTGACGTCGATTTTGCGTTTCGTGCCCTATGTAGGCACACTCATGTCCGCCGTCTTTCCCATCATCATTGCCATAGCAATTGGAGATGGTTGGGGCTTGGCATTGATCACGGCAGGGATCGTGGTTCTTGTGGAAATTGTTGTCGGCCAAGTCCTGGAGCCGTTATTCTTTGGCAAGATGACCGGATTGTCTCCAGTCGCCATTGTCGCCGCAGCGGCCTTCTGGGCAGCGCTTTGGGGACCAATTGGATTGATCCTTGCAACTCCAATGACAATTGGCCTCCTGGTGATTGGACGAAATATAGACTCCCTGAATTTCTTCGAAGTCCTCTTGGGCAGCGAGGCTGTTTTGACGCCTGACCATGCTTTCTATCAACGCATGCTGGCGTCTGACCCTATCGAAGCGGCGGAGCTCGCCGATGACTATGTTAAGGAAGGACGGATTGAGGAATATCTCAGTGACGTTGCAATACCTGGACTGATGCTCGCACATAATGATCAGTTGAGGGGCGTACTTTCGAGCGAACGCCAAACGGCTATTGCATTTACGTTTTCAGAATTGCTCGATGAGATATTAACCGATCATGCCAAGGCGGAGGACGTATCCCCGACTGTGCTCCTGGTTTCGGCTCCCGGCGCCCTCAACTTTGCCGCTACCTTGGCTTTTTCAGGGCTTCTGAAGTTCAAGAATGTTCCACATCAGATGTTGGCCCAAGACGCAATCGCGCCCGGCAAGCTCGTTGGAACAGCTATGTCCAAGGTCGAATTTATTTGCCTGTGCTATCTCACATCTCCAAGTGAAGCCAAGCACAAATACCTGCTGCGGCGTGTAACGGCACTCGCACAAGATGCCAAACTCCTAAGCGTTGCATGGTCTGTGGAACCTGATCAAGCGCACGTGCAAAGCCCGGTCAGCGCCATGTCAATTCTGCCAAAACTGGTGCAAGACTCGTCTGAGGTAACCACCACAAGTGAAGCCGAGGCGCGCGAACAATTCGCCGTATAGGGAACGATCAGACCGACAGCTTCTGCGTAGGGCGGCTATAGGGGTAAGCATTTATTTGGGAGACAAAAACTCTTGAAGATTTGTTGTATTTTGAATTCTAAATCCGGCAGCTCGGCAGGTGATCAGCAGTACGATTTTGCTGATTTGTTTTCGAAGCGAGGCTTTGCTGTCAAAATCGTGAACACGCGCGAAGGCAGCTCAATTGCTGAGATAGCGAATAGTGCGGTGCAACAGAAATATGACATTGTTGTTGCTGGCGGTGGTGATGGAACTGTCAGCGCCGTCGCGGCGGCCTTGGTGGGTCATCCAGAAGTGCGCCTAGGTATTTTACCACTTGGGACGCTCAATCATTTTGCTCGTGATTTGAACATTCCATTCGATATTTCTAGGGCGTTGGACATCATCTGCGCCGCTTATAGTGAAGCGATTGATATTGGCTGTGTGAATGATACCTATTTCATAAACAACACGAGTGTGGGACTCTATCCGGCGATCGTCAAATTGCGGGAGACGTTGCAGGGTGCCGGTTATAACAAGTGGTGGGCCGCAGTGCTGTCTGCGATACGGATTCTAGCGAGGTTCCGACGGTTGGAACTCCAAATCCAAAGGTCAGGCAAGGCGCCGCTCACGCGAAAAACAGCTCTGTTGTTTGTTGGCAATAACGCATACGGAACCACTGGGGGCAACCTGGGCAAGCGTCAATCGCTCAAGCAGGGAAAGCTGTGGATTAACGTGCCCACATCTTCCACCAGGCTGGGCCTCCTGAAGAGTTTGTCCGCGCTTGTCGTTCGACGTGATCGACCAGAGGAAATGCTTGTGTTTGACGCATCGAGTCTCAAGGTACTCAGCAACAAGAAATTGTTGACCATCGCAAGTGACGGGGAAGTGCTCCGTCTTAAACCGCCGCTGAACTACTACATATTGCCCAAAGCAATTAATGTGATTGTTCCGGTGCATGGTGAAACTTGAAGGCTCATGAATCAAACTCAGCGGTTGGAAGTTCTCACTGTTTTGGCAGGATCATTTGCTGTTCTCACATTCCTGGTCTGGAATGAAGACACAAACACGGTTGATATCGCGCTTCGTTACTGGGCCCTCGGTTTAAACACGGCGACTTCGGTAGCGGTCTGGGAAAGTATTTCGTTCATGGGATCGGTTGCAGTCCTCAGCAGCCTAACTATTATTTCACTGGGGATCTTTGCGCTGCGCCATGATTGGCAGGCAGTTCGGCTACTTGCGCTCGCAATGAGTGGTGCCGCGGGGATTGACACGAGCATAAAATGGATAGTTCAGCGTCCGAGGCCCGATGAGGCTTATGCCCATACTTTGCCAACGACTTACAGTTTCCCCAGTGGTCACGCGCTATACAGTTTTACATTTTACCTGGCTATTGCTTGGATTGTCAGCCGCCTTAACCAGAACAAATGGGCGAAAGGCATTTGGGCTATGTCGATATTTATGGTCGCGATGATTGGAACTTCACGGATCTTCTTAGGCGTACACTACAGCTCAGACGTTTTGGGAGGCTATCTTGTCGCTGCCACTTGGCTGATCTTTCTATCGAGTCGGATTACGCCTGAATAGCCTGATTTGCGTACCAGACCTAAGGACAGCTTAAAGCTTGGCCTCTCATCATATTTGAGAAACTTGAAAGCTCGCTTCGAAATCATTTTCGATTGCTGTCATCAATGGCCGTTGTCGCGCCATTCGGCACGATCCAACTAGGGATTTCGATCAGCGCGAAGACATCTTGGCCACCTGCGTGGGTCGCAAAGTGTTTTAGTCCGGCGTGGGTTCCGCTTACTTAACAAACTTCAATAGACAATTGGGACGGAACTTTTCCTGACTACCAACGTTGTCGATCAATAGATTCATCGAACAATCGCATAGGTGAGTAACATGATATTTAAGAAAATGGTTCTAAGCGCTGTCTCTGTGAGTGGCATTCTGTTGTCGCTTTCAGCAATTGCGCCCGCTTCACTTTCAGTAGTCAGCGCAGCGCAGGCAGAGACAAGTATTTCAGTCAACTTTGGGTTCGGTTCGTTTTACGACGGCCTGGAGCCTTACGGAGACTGGGTGTCCTATCAGGACCAATATGTCTTTGTGCCGCAACATATTCGCCACGGCTGGCGGCCCTATACTTTGGGCCATTGGTCCTACACCCGTAGCTATGGATGGTTTTGGGTATCAGACGAGCGTTTTGGCTGGGCAACCTATCATTATGGCCGCTGGGGATATTCGCGCGATATCGGCTGGTATTGGGTGCCGGGCCACCGTTGGGCACCCGCCTGGGTCGCATGGAGTCGTGGGCAAAACGAAGTCGCTTGGGCTCCTTTGCCGCCGCGCCACGGTGATGACTTAGAGGTCAGCATCACGATTGGTGATGTTCCGGACTATTATTGGCAAGCCGTACCGACATCGGCATTCTTGTCGATCAATCTTGCTGACAATGTCATCAGGGACCGTAACCAGATCCGCACCATTGTTCAACAAAGCCCTCCCCAAACAGTTCGCATTGAGAACAATATCGTCATCAACAATGTGATCCAAGTGAATGACATAGAAAAGGCAACCAGTACAAAGGTGACGGTTTTGGTAGAAAAGCCTGTCGGTACCCCTGATGCGGCCGGAAAGACCGATGCAAATTCCATCGCCATTTTCAATCCCGACGTGAAGGTTGATACCAGTGCCAAGCCCAAAGCGGCCCTTAAGGTTGAACAGGTCGTCACCGCGCGCAAGGCCGCAGGCATTCTGCCCGAGGACGTGCCTACGGATCAACCAGCCACATTAGCCCCAACTTTGGACAAGAATGGCAAACCCATCAAGACGCCTGATCAACCGACCGCCAAAGTGCAGGTTCCTGCAAACGGCAAGGACACTACGGATGCACCTGCTGTTCTCAAACAAGATCAGAATAGCAGCACTGCACTCAAACCGGTTGATCCAAACGCCGCCAAAGTGGACACACAAGGGAAGGCAGATATAAACAAAAACAAAGACGCTGTGCCTGCAATCACCCCTCCAGCAGCTGCTCCAGTCGTCAAGGCACCAGCACCAAAGGTCCCTGCCGCCGTTTCACCAACGATCAAGGCACCTGCTACCGATACCACAAAGGGCAATGCTGTGGTCAGCCCACAGATCGAGAAGGGTAAAGCCAATCCAGATGTGCCGGTAGATATGTCCAAAAAGAAAAGCAATGCGGGTGCAAATGGACAGCCGCCCGTCAACCAAAACGTCGCACCACCGGCAGACGCGCAGACACCACCGCCAAAGGGCAAGAAAGCTCTGAAGCCTGCGAAGAAGGACCAAAAGAACAAAGCTGCGTGCGATCCCAATGTTGAGACTTGCCCGCCCGCGCAATAGGTGCATTTGCTCATAGCCATGAGACGCTGCCGCTTTGCAACCGGCGGCGTTTCGCATTTTTGGCGGTCTTGTCCTGCACCTAGCGAAACTGCACCACTGAACTATCAATTCATCAAGTGTCGTGACCTTTGACCTCTTGTTTGGACTCACTGAATCTTGAACTTGCTGGCTGCCGGTTCACCTGATCAGTCAAGGATTTCGGAGTTACGATTGACGTCTATAAGAATTCAGACAGAAAGTTGTTCAATCTCGAATTGGATTTGTAAAGAATTCTAACTACGACAGTTCCAATTATTGCAGTCATCGAGCCTCCGACAACATCAGAGAAAAAGTGAACGCCAACGAACACTCTCGCGAGGGCTACAACGGTTGCGATAATTAGGTATGGGATGGCAAATCGATCGCGCAACACAATCAACATAAAGGCGATTGCGAACACCACTGTGGCATGGTCTGAGGGAAACGAGGGGTCAGTGCTTTTCTCAACGATAAGTTGCGTCACGCCAAGATCATAGGGGCGCACGCGCGAAACAAGGTGCAGAATTCCTTGATTGAGAAGGAGACCCCCCGCCACTGCCAAGCCACAGCTAATGGCACGAAATCGCCATGTGGCATGGTCAGTTCGAACAAACCACGTGGCAGCGATAGAAAAAACCAAGAGAAAGATCACATATTTGGCGACGAAAATTGCGGCAAAGTCCAGAGCCGGGTACTGGCCCGCCAAAAAGTTGATCGACGCCGTAATATCATTATCAAGATTCATCATTTCTATCACGAGGACATCCGTTATTGCTCGTTAGCTGCATTTGAGGAGAAAGCGCAAGGCTTTGCCGTCAGTGTAAAACGCATTCTGGAACGTATTGTGGCCCTCTCTGATGTCAGTGACATGCACAACCGAGCTCGCTTTAACACAATTCGATTGTGTGAGATGAGTGCCCAGCGATGCTCTCGCGGCGTCAACGTTCGGATCGATCTTGTGGTAGGTCAGACTTCTATACAGGACACCTGAGAAGGGTATCAAGGATATCGCCATGCTTAGCCCTGTGTTCGACGATCCAAATGCAGCCCAAGTTATTACACAGCGAGAAATCGGATACCAGAAGGCGATGCAGAAGGCAGGAGCCGCGAACCATGCTCGCGTCTTACGCGTGGAATACGATGCGCAGCTTCGGCCGCAAGCGATTATTGAGCTATTAAAGCAACGCAATCGCCCGCGCGCCATCTTCTGTCGGTCAGACCTTGATGCCGTGCACGTCATAGTCGCGGCAAAGCAACTTAAGCGGCGCGTTCCGCAAGATCTTGCCATCATCGGCTATGACAATTCTAGCGTTGCGGCTTTGGCCACAGTCAATCTTTCGAGCATTGACCAATCGGGAAAACGCTTGGGCTCGCTTGCGGGTGAGAGGCTTCTCAGCCGAATCTCAGGTCGCACAATAGCAAGCCACATACTTGTGGAGCCGGCACTATTTCAACGACAAAGTCACTAAGGTCTGTTGCGAGCTTTAGAGTGCAACGAACTGCACAGATCCAGCTTTTCTTATTTGTTCGGGCCCGCCGAACAAGAATTCTATCAGGCCTGTTTCGTACGCAAGCTGTGAATGAATTGGTACATGGATCAGTAGTCAGCTATGCACTTTTTGAAGAGAGCTGCAATTGAATCGCTGTCCCTTTTCTCAACCAGATCAGCAATGCCATTCAGGCGGTTATGAATGAGTAGGCTTACGACAGCTAGGAATTCGCGGTCATCTATTTTACTTTTCGGCTTGCCACTTTGAGCCAGCAAGAGCGCAAGGCAGGCAGAAGAGAAGACAGCGACGTTAAGGTCGATGGCACTGAGAAATCTGAAACCTGGTTTCAATGAACCAGCGCGCGCAATGGGCCTAGCTTCCACCAGGGCAAGGAGCAACTGCGCCAACACGTCTGGCACTGGCATTTTGAAATCTTGGGCACGGGATTGGAAATTCCGGCGCACGGCTTCGATGCGATGTTCAAGAACGAGATGTGGCTTTTGCGTCCACTGCTCAAGCTCCAGCCGAGCGGCGCGGAAAAAGTAGAGCGTGAATTCGGAGCTAAGTGTGGCCTGAGTATTGGTCAAAGCTAGTGCCAGCCTCTCACGCGTTGCGAGATCAAATGGCGAAGGCAGGTCACGCCACTTTGGGCTTAGTGCTTGCAGGGAAAGATCGGCTGCACGGGACATGCCGCCATCAACTGTTCGGGCTAGTTTCGCGACAGTACGCGAAAGAACTGTTGGCTGGTGATCTGGCGAGCCCGTACCTCCATCCGCATTTGTCATGTCTCGAGCGTAAAAGTGGGCGGTACGTAATCCATCCCGCAGACCTGCGGCCATGCAGGCCGCGTGTGAAGCGAACTCGGACATCGGCTATCCTTTGAAATTCATATGCTACATAATACTTATCTATGATAGAATTGTAGCAAGGAGCTTCTGTGATGTTAACTACCCTTGCGCAAGAGTTGTCGAGTGTTGGCGATCTATCCCATGAAGCCCGCCGTTATCGCGTTATTTTGGAAAGCTTTAACCGCAACGTTGAGTTGCTGTTCGGGAATGGCACAATCAGCCCACACGTAAACCCCGTAGCCTTAGCTGAGGCTTTTTCGGATTGGAAATCAGCCTTCGAGGCCTCCCATCAACTTGCGAGCGTCAACCGAACGGATTTCGTTTTTTGTGCTGCCGGCCTGATGCTCAGGGAACTCATAAAATCGAGGCCGCTGGTCGACTTCGAGAATGTTGCAATTGACGGCATTCCAGCTGCCGCGAGCGATTGGCCTGAAGGCTATGCATATGTGAATTTTTGCATGTCCATGGCTGAGGCCGTGCTTTCAAAAATGGGTGTGGAACCCAATGTCAACCAGAAGCTTCTTGAAAAGCAGGAGTTTTGGCAATCATTCCGCGAGAATGCTGCACAAAATGTTTCAACTGCGCCGGGCTTCCTTGATTTGCTGTTTGGCAATGAGCCAAATTGGACCGGGCCTGACATTCCCTTGTTTCGTGCTGGCATGAGGGCCGCACTTGGTCTTGCACCTCCGCCCAAAGTCATTGAATAGCGATGAGCCTTGCCGGCGATTATATGCAGCAGGTCAGCCCTGCTTGCTTTTTGCTTGCAACAATGCGGCGGCCGTCGACTCGCTGGTGATCAGGACATTCGCCTTGACCAGCTTGATTCCTCCCATCAGCGCATCAACCTTGTCCAACCCACCAGATATTATAACGCGACGAGGAACAGACTTGAGCCGCTCAATCGGCATCGACATCACACGGTCGTTGATGGGGTGTTTGACCAGCCGGCCGTCGATGTCGAAGAAATTGTAGAGCAAATCTCCAACCGCTCCCTTCGCCTGAAGCGAACGGCGTTCCGCATCACTGATGAAGCCCATGCGGAAAGCTGTCGACTGGCTAGACATGCTGCCGACTGAAAGGAGTGCCATGTCCATCTTGGCGCTTTTCTCCAAAACTTCATTGAGGCCGCAGCGCTCAATCAATGCCTTGCGTGTTTTTGGGGAATCAACCAGAGCTGGAGCGGCCAGCAAATAGCAGTCAGCGCCAATGAGTGATGAAAACTGCCATGCGAATTCAGTTGGATTGAACTGCCGCGCCTGGACTATGCCGCCTAGAAGCGAGACAACCTGGATATTCTCCCATGGTCGGTGGGCCAGGGTTTGCAGTGACTCCAGCAAGGTTGCGCCCCAGCCGACACCGATGCAGGCATCGTCTTTCAATTGATCGGTGACATACATGCCCGCCGCCGCACCGATGGCCTCGTTGACAGCGCTCGGCGTAGAAGGATCCGGCACAACGATACAATCGACGAGCCCAAACGCTTCTTTCAATTCTTTCTCAAGTTCCAGGCACTCCGCCACATGTCCGGTCAACCAGATGCGAACTTCATGTTGCTTGATCGCCTCGTTGATATTCCTGATCACCGTGACGCGGCCTATTCCAAGCGAGTCCGCAATCTCGCCTTGTGTCAGACCCTCTACATAATACATCCAGGCGATCCGCATGCGGTTGCGCGCGATACGCCCGGATGCAGCATTTGATTCATCGGCCTTTTTCTTTTTTTTGGACGGCATTTCTGATCGCATAATTTAATTGCAGGGCCAACGCAACATTCTCGAAATCCACCAGCTCAAATTTATTGAATGATACATTTGCATAGAGAAAAAAGTTAATGTATATAAATATCGGGTTGATGCCGAAGCCCCCTAACATGCTCGTGTCAAAACGAGTCTTGTACGTCGGCAACAATCCAAGTTGATCCCTATGGCTGCAGGAACGATGTTTCTTGCATTTGTCAGTCCGCCGGGTTTCGCCCGGCGGATTTTTTTTGTTCACTTAGTCTGAAAATACTCGGCCGCATCGGCCCAGGATGAAAATACAGCAGCAGCCCCAGCTTCCTTCAGCCGTGTCGCGTGGCCTGGCCCGCAGTGGCTGCCACCCAGATAGCCAAATGCTGTCATTCCGGCAGCAATGGCCCCTTGCACACCGTAAGGTGAGTCCTCGAAAACGGCACAATTCTTGGGGTTGGCCAGACATTGCGCAGCTGCATGAAGGAACAAATCCGGCGCAGGTTTACCCCGATTGACCATGCCGGAGTTGAACAGGCGCTCGGGCTGGAATTGTTTGTCAATACCGGTGACCTGAAGACTCAAGATAATTCGCTCCATTGCAGAAGATGATGCGACGCAACGATTCTGGAAGTGGGTTTCGAGGAATTTGACGACGCCCTGGGTTGGTTCGAGCCTTATTTGCATCAGCTTCTGAACTTCTAACCAAATATGCGGAATGCTCTCATCGGGCAAATCGAAGCCGATTTCTCCAGCGATTAGCCTCGTGATGTCTTTCTGCTTCATGCCGACACAGCGCGCCATCACTCCGTCCGGCAGGTTCACGCCATGCATCGCGTAAACAGCCTTGTGGGCTTCGGCTGAAATCGGTTCGGAATCAACCAAGACCCCATCGCAATCAAAAATCGCCAATTCAAAATTCTTCACAATTTCAGTCCTGTATCAAGTGCGGCCGACCTTTAAACATGTCTGCTCAATATCCAAGGTGGGAGCCAATTGCAAAGTGCAGTTGAATTGAAAAGCAACTTGTGAAACATATTGACAATCTAGGGTTCAAAAGTACTATATTGCAAACACGTTAAAACATAAAAGAATTTCATCAGAACGCAGCGATAAGACTGCGCGGTGCAGGGTAGGGTTGGGAATTGTCGGACTTTCATTCATCTTGGTCGGTGGAAGATCTTGTGATCGCATTTGTTCTGCTGTGGGTTCTGCAGGGCATAGGCGTGTGGTTTCAGGCGCGCCGTTATTCCAGCGAGATCAAAGCACTGCAAGACGGCGGGTCGGAGGGATTTCTGGGCGCGGGCCATGCGCGTAGGCGATTGGGCAAGGGTTCCATCGTCATGCTGATCGCAGACGCAAACCTCAAAGTCACAAGATTCAAGCTGATGCGCGGCATGACAATTTTCGCTCGATTTGCCGACCGGCCTGACTATGTCGGCCTGAGCCTCGATGAGTTGCAGAAGCAACTCGAAATGGAGCCGGAGAAATCCTCGCTCCGTGCTGCAGGCATCAGCGCCATCAACCAAATTCTGCGCGTTAAGCGGGATCGGGAGCAGCCGAAATCAGCGGCAGCGTCCGTACTCACTCCGGCATGAACCGGGGCAACCAACTACAAGAGCCAGGAGGAAACACGTAATGGCACTGATAACACTGATGGGGCACATGGGAGATGCAATTCAGCATCTGCCAACCGTGACTCAGTCGACCCTCGACCATTTCCACGGGCTGAGCAACCATTTGCAAGATGGTGCGAAGCTCATTCAAGTTGATGTGACCGCGCAGGACATCCAGGAAAAGCTGAAGAACGTACCGCAGGAATCCCAGGGCGGCGTGCTGGTTTGGCTGGCCACGCATTTCATCGGCATGTTCCAACAAGGCGGTCAGGTTTTTGTGGGCTTTGTCTCCGGAATCATTCCAACTCTGGTTGTGCTGATGACAGCTTTCTATGCCGTCACTGGCTTGATCGGCGAAGAGCGGGTTCATGGCCTGGCGCAATGGGCCGGCAAGACACCTTGGACGCGCTATACGCTGCTTCCGGTCATCTCGGTCTTCTTCCTTACCAACCCGATGGCCTATACCTTCGGCTCATTCCTGAAGGAGCGCCACAAGCCCGCCTTCTATGATGCCGCGGTTTCTTATGTCCATCCGCCGCTTGGCCTTTTCCCACATGTCAATCCAGGTGAATATTTCGTCTGGGGTGGTGTGCTCGTGGCTCTGCTGGAGCTGGAGAAAAATGGCAAGATTCCGCCCAGCTATCACATTCAAGTTGCCGTTTGGTATGCGATCGTTGGCTTGATCGTGATCTTGCTGAAAGGCTTTGTGACTGAGTGGATCACCAACATCATCGCGCGCCGCCAAGGCGTCGATCTTGAAAACCTCTAAGCGGCAGGAGATTGCAACATGGCAACATATAAAGCCGTAAAGGTAACTGCCGGCAAACGTGGTTGGGGCGGCCCTCTGGTCATCTTGCCCACCGATCAGCGCAACAAGATCGCTTCGGTCACTGGTGGAGGCATCCACCCCGTCGCCAAGCGCCTTGCTGAACTGACGGGAGGTGAAGCTGTCGATGGCTTCCGCACCCCGCCGCCAGAAAGCGAAATGGCAGCCGTCGTCGTTGATTGCGGCGGCACCGCACGTTGTGGTGTTTATCCCCGCAAGCGCATCCCCACCATCAATCTCAATGAGGTTGGTCAAGCCGGGCCAATGGCCCAATTCATCACCGAAGACATCTATGTCTCGGCTGTTACACCAAAGGACATGGCCATGGCAGACGGATCTGCTGCTCCAACGATCGCGGGTGCTGCAGGATCGGCGGCAGTCGCAGCTTCAGCTTCCAAGACCGCTGAAATTGCTCCGGACACAAGCGGTGGTGGGTTGATTGATCTCATCTCGACCATTGGCCGGGCGATGGGCAAGGTTGTCGGCATCTTCTTCAGTGCCGGTCGCAGGACCATCGACCAGGTCGTGCGCAACGTGCTGCCCTTCATGGCCTTCGTGACCATGCTGATCGGCATCATCTTGTACACGGGCATTGGTGACTTCCTGGCCCATTGGATGGCGCCTCTGGCCAACAACATCTTTGGCTTGATGGTCATCTCCGCAATTTGCGGTCTGCCGTTCTTGTCTCCCATCCTTGGGCCGGGCGCGGTTATCGCCCAGGTCATTGGTGTGGCCTTGATTGGCCCGCAGCTGGCCAATGGCGCCATCTCGCCACGCATGGCGCTGCCTGCACTCTTTGCCTACAACACGCAAGTCGGCTGCGACTTCGTGCCAGTGGGGTTGGCGCTGGGTGAGGCCAAGCCCAAGACCATTGAAATTGGTGTTCCTGCGGTTCTTATGAGCCGTCAGATCATGGGCCCAGTTTCAGTGATGATTGCCTATCTGTTCAGCTTGGTTGTGCTCTAAGCAGACTGACGAGGCCGGTGCGCATACTTGTGCACCGGCCCCTTCTTTTTCGGTTCAGAATTGAACTGCACTGGAATTCAAGCAGGAATTCAAAATGTATCTCGAGACTGAAATCACTGCCATTGGCCCAGAAGCTGCCGAAATGGCGGAGGGTGGCATTGTCATTCTTTTCGCTGATGGCGCTCCGCCAGAACTTGCCGAAGTGTCTGTGCTCCACAAGACCGCACAAGAACCAAGCGATGCTGAACCACCGATCGGCAGCAGCGTGCGCTTCGGCGCGCTTCGAGTTGAGATCACTGGTATCGGGCCAACGGCCTGGGCCAAAATGAAAAGCATGGGGCATATCGTGTTCGCTTTTAACGGCGGCGATGCTTCTGACCGCCCCGGTGAAATTTGCGTCACCGAGGTGCCGTTGCGGGATTTGCTGGCGCAATTGAAGGCCGGCAACAAGATATCGGTTGGCTGATGGCTGAACAAAGCGTCATCGTGCGTGTGAAGGAAGGCTTGCACGCCAGGCCCGCCACCCGCTTTGTGCAGTTGGCCAAAAGCTTCAATTGCGATGTGCTGCTTGAACTGAATGGCAAGACCGCTTCTGCAAAGAGCAGCGTGAAAGTCATGCTGTTGAACGTAAAGGAAAACACCGAGGTCAGGGTCAAGACCTCTGGTGAAAATGAAGACCAAGCTTTGGGCGAGTTGATCGCCTACCTGAGCGACCCATTGTCAGGCTTGGAAGAAGCTGAGGACGCTGCCGCGCCTGCATCTATTGCAGATGGCGAAGTTCACAAGGCCGTGGGCGTGTCAGAAGGCATTGCCGTGGGCGCTGTCTTTCCATTCTTCCCAGAAGGCATCGGGGCGGATGAACGACTGCGCAGCGGCACCGAAATCGAAATAGAAATGGCCGCTCTTGGTGCCGCATTTGACCGTGTTTCTGCCCGCATGAAGGCCAGCCTTGCGGATGAATCCCTGTCGAGCGGAAACCGGGCCATCATTCGTGCCTTGGCCGAGCTTGCCACTGATGAGGCCATGCGCATCGACATGGTGGAAGAGGTGCGCCAGGGAGCAGGCGCCACGCAGGCCGTCATCACTGTTGCCAACCGAAACGCGGACGCTTTCCGCAGCATGGACGACCCTTATCAACGCGCACGGGCCGATGACATTGACGCCATCGGCAGGCAGCTGGCGCTTGCCGCCTTGGGCAAGGACGACATTGATCTCAGCGCGGTGCCCAAGGGCGCCATCATTCTGGCAAATGACATTGGTGCGTTTGAGCTGGCCAAGGCGCCGATCAAGAACATTGCCGGTATCGTTTGCGCCAAGGGCGCAATGACCAGCCATATCGCTATTATCGCCCGCGCGCATCAGATCCCCGCAGTCTTGGCTTATGGGGCAAGTATTGCGGGCTTGCGCGATGCGCGGCTGCTGGCGCTCGACGGCAAGGCCGGAGAAGTCATCAAGGATCCAGACGTTGCCACTTTGAAGGCCTTTGCCGATCGTGGCGGCTTGGTGAAGGCCGAACGCGCCGCCCTTGAGCCCTACAAGCATATTTTGCCGAAGCTCAAAAGTGGGGAGGTCATCGAAGTGGCCGCCAATATCGGGACGCTAGAAGAAATTCCGGCAGCGCTGGAGGCGGGCGCGATGGGTGTTGGCCTGTTCCGCACCGAGCTTCTCTATATGGCGCACCGGCATCTGCCATCCGAGGATGAACAGACCGAGATTTACGGCAAGGCGTTGGCCGCCTTTGCGCCGCATCCTGTGATTATTCGCACGCTGGATATTGGCGGCGACAAGCCAGTGGCTGGCATCCAGTTTCCCCACGAGGAAAACCCCTTCCTCGGCTGGCGTGGCATTCGCATGTGCCTAGACCGGCCCGACATCTTCAAGCCGCAACTGCGCGCGCTGTTACGCGCCGCTCCCATGGGCAAGCTCAAGGTCATGCTACCGATGATCGCCGATGTTTCTGAACTGAAACGCACCAAAGCGCTAATAGCCCAATGCAGCGCTGAGCTCGCGGAAGAGGGCAAGGCTTTTGGCACCTTTGAACTCGGCATCATGGTGGAGACACCCGCTGCCGTGTTCAATGCTGCGGAACTGGCTAAGGAAGCGGCGTTCTTTTCGATCGGCACCAATGACCTCACGCAATATGTGATGGCCGCTGATCGCATGAATGCTCAGGTTGCGGCGCTGAATGATGTCACCAACCCCGCCGTGATGAATGCCATCGCGCTGGTGGCCAAGGCGGGCAGCGAAGCCGACATCATGGTTGGCATGTGCGGCGAGGCCGCTGGCCGCGACGACCTGACAGCCAAGTTTGTGGCCATGGGGCTCACCGAGCTCAGCATGAACCCCAGTCAGATCGCCAAGGTCAAGCGCGCCATTACCTTAATTGATACACATTGATTTTTTAGAATATATATGTATCAGAATTAAAGACCGCCAGAAGGAGACAGGACACCATGCCGATCAACATATCTGCGACAGGTTTGGCCCGTGATTTGCAGAGGCGGGCGGACAGCGGCAAGCCGATCCGTGTTGGGCTGGTGGGTTCGGGCGAGATGGGCACGGACATTGTGACGGCAGTGGCGCACATGCCGGGCATTGAGATTGGGGCGATCTCGGAGCTGCGCCCCGCGGCGG
>JANPHF010000028.1:0-4964 GCA_031424315.1 Aestuariivirga sp. | reverse complement strand
GCCATTGCTCAGGCTGATCTCATTGCCCTCGAGCAGATCGTGGATGGCCAGCGCCCTGTCCTGCGCTGCTTCCACTGAAGCATGCGCAGCCAGGGCCTCATCGATGGAGACAGCACTCAGGCGGTTGGGTTTACTTGGCATGACGGATCGCACTTCTCAGACTTCATGCGCGGGCGCAAGGCTTGCTTCCCACGTGCCGCCCAGATCATCCAATGTCGCATTGATACAGGACACTTTGAGGCGCAGACGCAGCCCCATGGAAAACGCCAGCATGATCGTGCCAGCCAACTCGCCCTTGCCTTCAAAGGTGATGGCCAGCAGCGAAAGCACGGCACCCGCCGGAAGGCGCGCAAGGCCAATGGCCTGCACGGCATCCACATCATCAAAGTGAAGGCCGGCGCGGCGGCGCTGTTTGTCCGGCAAGGCATCCCAGGCGAAACGATTGGCGACGAGGGCAAAGCGGCGGCGCTTGGCATCAAAGCGCAAGTCTTCTCGCTTCAGCAGCGCGTCCTGCATTTGAGCCGAGATGATCTGAAGATCATCCGCATCCTCCGCCGTCAGATGCAGCATGATCAGGCCCCGGCGATCCTTGCAACATCGGCACCCACGGCGGAGAGCTTGCCCTGCAAGTCTTCAAAGCCGCGATCCAGATGATAGACGCGGTGAAGCATGGTCTCGCCCTCGGCGGCGAGGCCTGCGATGACCAGCGAGACCGAGGCGCGCAAGTCCGTCGCCATCACGTCAGCGCCGGTGAGCTTGGCCACGCCGCGCACTTCGGCCATGTCGCCATGCAAGTGAATGTCGGCCCCCAGCCGCGCCAGTTCCTGCACATGCATGAAGCGGTTTTCGAAAATGGTTTCGCGGATGTGGCTCTTGCCCTTGGCCTTGGTCATCAGGCCCATGAATTGAGCCTGCAAGTCAGTCGGGAATCCAGGGTATGGATCTGTGGTCACGTCCACAGGCATAATATCGCCACCGTTGCGCTTGACGCGCAGGCCTTCATTCGTCGCAGTGATATCGATGCCCGCGCGGCGCATGGTGAGCATCACGTCTTCCAGCGTGTCGGCGCGCGCACCGCACAAGGTGACATCGCCGCCCGTCATGCCGACGACCATCGCGTAAGTGCCAGCCTCGATGCGGTCTGCCACCACCGTGTGTTCCGCGCCGTGTAGCGAGGTGACGCCTGTCACATGCAGCGTGCGTGTGCCGATGCCTTCGATCTTGGCGCCCATCTTGACGAGGCATTCGGCCACGTCGGTGATTTCAGGTTCCGTGGCAGCGTTCTCAATGGTGGTCTCGCCATGGGCCAAAACGGCGGCCATGAGAGCGGCATGAGTTGCGCCAACGGACACCTTGGCAAAGGAGATATGGCCGCCCTTCAGGCCCTTCTTGGCCTTGGCGATGACATAGCCCTGCTCCACCACGCATTCGGCACCGAGCTTTTCCATCGCCTGCAAATGCATATCCACGGGCCGCGTGCCGATGGCACAGCCGCCGGGCAGCGACACCTTGGCTTCGCCCATGCGGGCAATCAGCGGGCCCAGCACCCAGAAGGAAGCGCGCATTTTGGAGACGAGATCATAAGGGGCGGTGGTGTCCACAATTGTCTTGGCGGAAATCTTCAGCGTTTCGCCCGCGTGATCAAGCTGGCCGGGGCGCTTGCCCGCCGTGGTGATATCCACACCATGGTTCTGCAGGATGCGGCGCAGGCTGTGCACATCTGCCAGGCGCGGCACGTTATGCAAGGTGACGGTTTCCGGCGTGAGCAGCGGAATGATCATCAGCGGCAGGGCGGCGTTTTTGGCGCCCGAAATGTGAATGGTGCCATTCAGCTTGTTGCCACCGCGGATGCGGATACGATCCATGAGTTACCTCTTTCAGGCAGCCCCTGCTGCCACATCTTCAAATTGCAGGAATTGACAGCCTAAATAGTGGCTATCCAAGCGAAATCAACGCATTTTTTGCCGATGCTACATGGCGGGATTGAGGCGGGTGGGCGCATGTCAGCCCAGCGCCCGTGAGGGAATTTCCGCTATCGAAAATAAATTCTCTATCTATCAAAATAGTCCTTGACAACGTACGGTCGACCCGCTATATCTCGCCATACTCCACCATTGGGTCACAATTTCAGAACCGTCGCCAACAAGTCTTGCAAGCTCACGAAGACGACGTTGGGGTGGAGGGAAAATCCGTGGCCAATGTGGGGAAGCAGGTTGAACAGTTACTCAAACCATAGTATGATTTATTCATACTTGCGATTGGAGCCCACGCAATGTCACAAATTGAAAAGCGCACCATCAGCTTGCCACTTGAACATGCGGCCTTTGTCGATGCCAAAGTTTCTTCTGGTGATTATGCTTCGGTGAGTGAAGTGGTTCGCGCCGGTTTGCGGGCCTTGCAAGAGCGTGATGAAGCCGTTGAGCGTTGGCTGCGTGAAGAGGTTGCCCCAACCTATGACCGCATGAAGGCTGATCCAAAACGAGCGATTTCTGGCGCAACCTTGTTTAGCAAACTGCGCAAACGTGCCGCTGCGAGAACCAAAATTAAATGAAACGGCGTGAGGTTGTTTACGCGCCGGAATTCGAGGATGATCTCAATCAATTGTTCGATTTCATCGCCGTTCGGTCGAACGACCAGACGGCGCTCAATTACATTTCCAGAATCGAAGCGTTTTGTAACGGCCTTGATCTGGCCTCTGAACGCGGCACTCTACGCAATGATATTCGTGAAGGTCTGCGCATTGTTGGCTTTGAACGACGAGGGGTTGTTGCGTTCACAGTTGAAGAAGATCGCGTTGTGATTTTGAGATTCTTTTCTGGTGGTCGGAATTGGGAGTCGGTGGATTGGTAGTTAAATGCAGTGGTACCGTAACTCGTTCACCCTCTGCATAGAACGCAGTTGGGTCACAGTTTCAGTTCCGCCAACAACAAGTCTTGCAAGCTCACGAAGACGACGTTGGGGCGGAAGGGAAATTCATGGCCAATGTGGTGGGCGATGTGTGTGCTCGCGTGAATTGGATGCGCTGTTGGCGTGATCTACCCCGGAATTCCAACATTCTTGTTGGCCTGTCTTGCGGCGATGGAACCAGAGGGGATAAGATTGAACGATACTTAATTGCGCTGAGGTCCCAAATGCGGAAGTTTTCAATCGCCGTAATTTCATTCTTTGCGATTGGAACTTCAGCTCTATCGGAGCAGCCAGTCCCTAGTAGCGGAAATTCCGCTACTCAGCCACAGGTCGAGAGCAGCCAGACTCAAAAAGATTCCAAAGCAAGCGAGAAACAGCCAACGCCTTTGCCAGTGCAAATTGAAATTCTTAAGGCCCCAGTCATACAGGCCGAAACCACAGACAAAACTGAAAAGAGAAACGACTATTCGTCTTCTGAATGGTGGCTTGTCTATCTTACTGTTGCTTTGGTAGCTGTAACCGGAGCGTTGGCATTGTTCACTGCCTATCTTTACAACGCCACTGTTCAATTGGGACGAGATGCCAAAGAAAGTGGAACGGGGCAAGTCAACCAGATGAAAGACGCAATAGCCGAAGCGGCACGTTCCGCCAAAGCGATGGAAGATGTTGCGGGTCACCTCAAAATCAACGCGGATAAGATTGTTGAAAGTGTCGAAATAAACAAAGGCATTGGAGATAAACAAAAGCTCTATTCGGAAATGCAAATGAGAGCTTATGTTTCGGTAGATATTGGCTCCGCGTTGCCACAAAATACAACAACTGGATTCCGCTTTGAAGCAAGACCGATGCTCATTAACAACGGGATGACTCCAGCAAGGAATTTTTGTTACATTGTGAGGGCTGGCATCCTCCCCGTGCCACTTAGAGATGACTTCGTTACTACTTTGGCAATTCCCGCAGATACTGCAAAAGGCCTGATCCCCCCGAGGGGGACTCGTTTTATGTATGCCGTTGTTGATCACCTTGTCCCTGAAAATGAAGTCCAAGGGATAATGGATGGCATAGGCCAAGCTTTCTATGTGTGGGGCACATTCTCCTATGATGATGTATTTGGAGTTCATAGGGAAAACGAGTTTTGCCACCGGCTGACTTTTATCCCCAATCGAGATGGCAATGGGTTTGCCGTCAACGGGTTGTTTGAAGGCAACCGCAATAGAGAGACATAAAGCGGCGGCGGTCGCCCGCATGCACACGGCGCTCTCCTAACTCATCGTTCCTCTCCCATAGCGAGGTTACCTTCTTGCATTGTGCATGTGGCGTCTGCGCCATAATACCGGTAAAGAGCTACTTTGACTCAGAGTTATGGAGTCTTCACCCCTTCCTTCTCTTCGCCAGTTCGGCGCGGAAGGGGCTGGCGGGATAGGTGCCGAGGACGCGGAGGTAAGATGTGAAAAAGGCGAGTTCCTCCAGCGCCAGTTCCAGCGGGCGGTCTGCCGGGTGGCCCTCCACATCGGAATAGAACTGCGTGGCGTTGAACTGGCCTTCGAGCTGATAGCTTTCCAGCTTGGTCATGTTGATGCCATTGGTGGCAAAACCGCCCATGGCCTTGTACAGCGCGGCCGGCACATTTCGCACACGGAAGACGAAGCTGGTCATCACCGGGCCGTTGTTTGGCTTGGCGTCCGCACGCTTTTTCGACAGGATCAGGAAGCGCGTGGTGTTGTGTTCTTCATCCTCAATGTTGCGCTCGGCGATTTTGAGGCCGTAGGTTTCTGCGGCCAATCTGGTGGCGATGGCGGCGCGGGTTCTATCACCCGATTCCGCCAGTTCGCGCGCGGCACCGGCTGTATCTGCCGCCACCACAGGTTTCAGTTTGTGTTTTGCAATCGCCTTGCGGCATTGGCCCAGCGCATGCACATGGCTGTGCACTTCCTTCACATCCGAGAGCTTGGTACCGGGCACCAGCAGGAGGTGGAATTCGATGCGCAGGAAATGTTCACCCACGATCCACAATCCGCTTTCAGGCATCAGGTGATGCACGTCGGCCACGCGGCCCG
>JANPHF010000027.1:0-4370 GCA_031424315.1 Aestuariivirga sp. | reverse complement strand
CTTCCATATAAACGTTGCTTGAAAAACCGCAGGAGAAGGGCCTTGGCCCGTCTTCAAGCGATCTTGCCAGGCTGTCCTGCAAGACAGCCTTGACCTCGCCGGGCGGCAGAAATCCCGTCCGGTTGTTCCTTGCGCTCCAGCCCTGCTGGATATTTGAAACCTCAGGCCCGCGTTGGCGTGTTCTTCATGAAGTTCCAGGTGTGTTCAAAAGACTCGACCCCGGCCTGGGAGCCCAGGCCCGTGGCGTTGAGGGCCGAAGTGGCCTGTGCAAAGCGCACCGCCGTTTCGGGATCCATCTTGCGGGAAAGCGCCACCGCGAAGCCGGCGTCGAAGGCATCGCCGCAGCCGCAAGTGCACTTCACCTTGATGTCAAAGGCAGGAATGCGAAAGCGCGTGCCGTCTGTGTGGCTGAAGTAGGCGCCATCGCCGCCCAGCGTGAACACGCAGGCCATCACGCCCTTGTCATGGAAGAACTTGGTGCAATCCACCATGTCCTCAATGCCTGAAAGGGCACGGGCTTCCTCGATGGAAGGCATGAAATAGTCTGTATACGGAAGAACCGCAGCAACATCCGGCATGTCGTCGGCAGAGCCGGCGAAGATGTCAACGGTAGTGATGCAGCCATGTTCCTTGGCATAGCGGGCAAGGTTGCGGTTGGCCTCGCCATCCATGGCATCCATGAGGCCAACGCCGCCGAGATGAAACACCTTCGCGTCTGTCACCTTGGCATAGTCCTTAGGGTCCACCACGAAGTTGCCGGTGGCGCCCTTCATGTGCAGGGCAGGGCGCGAGCCATCGGCCCTTGTGGTGACGATGGAAGAGGATGTCTTCCATTCGGGCTTGCGCTGCATTCCGCTGCAATCCACATCGAAATCCTTCAGGCGCTGCAAGACCCAATCGCCCATGAGGTCTTCACCCAGGCCGCCAACAGCCAGAGTTTTCAGTCCCATCTTTGCGGCGGCAATGGCGGCAACGCCCGCGGCACCAGACACAGCCATGGTCAATTCATCGATGAAATAACACCCGCCACCCGGAGGAACCGCCGTGAACGGCCAGCCCAAGCAGTCAAAGGTGTAGAAGCCCATTGATGTATAGTCGTGAGTTTTGCTGGTCATGGCGCGCTTCATTTGTGAACATTTGACAAATCTATAATACGTATGTTCAAACTTGTCTAGCCATTTTTTGCAGATAGTTTCTTTTTTTCGAAATGTGAATGTAGATTAGTGGCTAAAATTCCTAACAAGCGTATGAAAAACAGCAGCAATGACTTATTTTTGGTTTATTTGTGTTTCAGTAGATATTGTGCTGCGGTGACTTTTTTGAGTTTCGGCATGTGAACATCTTGACAATTGCTAAATAAAATGTTCAAACTTAGTCTGAACAAAGCTTATACTGAATAGAGGAAGGTTCGCCGTGAAAGCTGGAGTTCTGAAAGACGTCAATGAAGTCAGCTACATGACGGTTGCTGAGCCGCTGCTCCAGCCCGGTGACCTGCTTCTTAAGGTCAAAGCCGCCACTGTCTGCGGCACGGATATCCGAATCTTTCGGGGCAAGAAGACCAGTGGCATCCGCTATCCCTCGGTGTTGGGCCATGAGTTTGCCGGCGTGGTGGCCGACAATGGTGGCCACAGTCAATATAAGGTGGGCAATGCGGTATGCGTGTGCCCACAGTTCGCGTGCGGTCATTGTGACTATTGCATCCGTGGCGCTGAAAACCTGTGCAGCAATCTCACCTCCATGGGCTATGAAATTGACGGCGCCTTCGCCGAATATGTGCGCATCCCCGCCTCGGGCGTTGCCTCGGGCAATGTCTTCAAGATGCCGGAAGGGCTGAGTTTCGAGCAAGCTGCACTGGCAGAACCTTTGTCTTGTGTCATGAACGGCCAGGAACGCGTGGGCGTCAATATGGGCGATGTGGTCGCCGTACTTGGCGCCGGGCCAATCGGCATCCTGCATGTCAAGCTGGCACGCCACGCTGGTGCACGTACCATTCTGGTCAGCGAACCCAATCCTTTGCGTCGTGAGGCCGCTATGAAAGCAGGGGCTGATGTTGTGGTTGATCCCACTGCGGAAGACCTCCTGTCTCGTGTACGCGGCGTGTCTGATGGCATTGGGGCCGATGTGGCCATCTGTGCTATTGGCGTGCCCGCACTGGCCAACGACGCGATCCGGCTAGTGCGCCATCGCGGCCGTGTCAGCCTCTTTGCCGGCTTCAACAAGGGAACGCTGGCCGAGATTGATGTCAATGCTATCCACTACAACGAGCTGATCGTCACCGGCTCATTCGGACTTACCCGCCTTCAATTTGAGCGTTCTCTCAAGTTGATCGCCAGCGGCCATCTTGAAGTTGAATCCCTGCTCACGCACCGTTTTGGCCTGGAGGATATTGTGTCGGCTCTCACAACGGCAGAACAAGGCTCTGCCATCAAAGTTGCGATCATTGGTCATTAGTGATGGCGAAGGCGGCACCAGCAAAAAACAAGGTCAGCAGGGCTCACTATCCAGTGCTCATTATTGGCGCTGGCATCAACGGTGCTGGACTGTTCCGTGATTTGTGCCTCCAGAGTGTTGATTGCCTGCTGATTGACCGCGGCGATATCTGCGAAGGCGCAAGCGCCGCACCCTCGCGCCTTATTCATGGTGGCATCAAATATCTGGAAACAGGTGAATTCCGCCTGGTGCGGGAATCTGCTATCGAGCGTAACCGGCTGTTGCGCAACGCCCCACATTTTGTTAAGCCGCTCGAGACTGTTGTCCCAGTTAAATCTTGGCTTGGTGGCATCGTGCCATCGGCGCTTCGTTTCCTCGGCATTGACGCCAAGCTTTCCGATCGTGGCGTGGTCATCACAGAAATTGGCTTGCGCATCTATGACGCCTTCAGCCGCAAGGTGCAAGCCGTGCCGGATCACCGATTTTTCGGACCAAAGCGCCTGCGCGCCGAATATCCTTGCTTCGAGAAGAAGATCATTGCGGCAGGCCTGTATTATGAAGGACGCATCACCCATGCCGAAAGGCTGGGGCTGGAATTGGTGATGGATGGCCTTGCCGCCAATCCCGGCAGTACACTACGCACGTATACCACTGCAGCAGCAGGCAAAAAGGCCGGTGAACTCATTCTCACCGATGGCATCACGCGGGAAACTGCGTCGGTGACAGCAGACATCATCGTCAATGCAGGCGGAGCATGGATTGACAAGGTGAACGCCGGGCTCGGTATCGCCTCACAGCACATGGCTGGCTCCAAGGGATCGCATCTCATCATCAATCACCCAGCGCTGTATGCGGCACTCAAGGGCAGGATGATCTATTTCGGCACCGCCGACGGCCGTGTCAATCTCGTTTATCCGTTCTTCGGTAACGTATTGATCGGGTCCACCGACATTCCGGTGAAAGATCCTGATGAGGCCAACTGTTCGCCGGAAGAAACACATTATTTGATCAATGTGATCCGCGAGATTTTCCCTGATTTTCATGTTACGCCAGAACAGGTCCTTCTATCTTACTGTGGCGTTCGCCCGCTACCGCGCAGTGCAGGCAAGAACATTGGTGCTGTTAGCCGTGATCATGCGATCGCACGGGATAAGTTGCCGGGCACAGCCGTACCGGTTCTCTCATTGATCGGCGGCAAGTGGACCACGTTTCGTGCATTTGCCGCTCAAAGTGCTGATGCGGTGCTAGTCCATCTTGGCGAGGCCCGCCGTTGTTCCACAGAGAATCTCGCCATCGGTGGCGGGGCCACCTATCCTATGGACGAAACAGCACAGAGTGCCTACCTCGCCTTGCTGTCGTCCAAGTTTGGCCTTTCTCCACAGAGGGCGCGCGTTCTTTTCGACCGTTATGGCACCTCCGCCTCGACGGTCGCGGCTTCGCTGGCCAGCGGTGCTGATCGACCGTTGGTTGCTCTCCCTGGCTATACTACCAGCGAAGCCGACTTTATTTGCCGCAATGAACATGTCCGCCGCCTGTCAGACATCCTTCTGCGGCGCACCGCTATTGCGATGGAAGGCGGATTGAGTTCCGCATTGGTGAAAGAAGTGGCACAGATCGCGGCCAGCGCGCTGGGTTGGAGCAAGACTCGCACCGCCAATGAAACCGCACTTGCAAAATCTGAATTGATAAAGCGCCAGGTCCGCGATGCGGCTCATGCGCGAGCATTATGAAACATAGATGTAGTTAGGAGACAGAACCGATGCCGATCAACATATCACCGACGGGTTTGGCCCGTGATCTGCAGAGGCGGGCGGACAGCGGCAAGCCGATCCGTGTTGGGCTGGTGGGTTCGGGCGAGATGGGCACGGACATTGTGACGGCAGTGGCGCACATGCCGGGCATTGAGATTGGGGCGATCTCGGAGCTGCGCCCCGCGGCGG
>JANPHF010000026.1:0-29556 GCA_031424315.1 Aestuariivirga sp. | reverse complement strand
GGGCAATGAGATCAGCCTGAGCAATGGCAAAGCCGGCCCTTACAAACTTCACATCACCGCGCAGGATCAGCGTCTGGTCCTGGAATTCAAATCCGAGGAAGGCCTGCCCTTGCACATGTTCGGCCTCTCACTCACACCCTTTCGCCGCGTGGTGAAAGATTATGTGCAGATTTGCGACAGCTATGTGATGGCAGTGCGCGGCGCCAATCCGCAATCCATTGAAGCTATCGACATGGCAAGGCGCGCCATTCACAACGAGGGCAGCGAGATCTTGCGTGATCGCCTGAAGGACAAGGCCGAGATGGATTTCGACACGGCCCGACGCTTGTTCACGCTGGTCTGCAGCCTCATGTCCGGCGGTGTGAGGTGAGTGTTCGTTTGCCCAGCGCCGTGCTCTTTGCCTGCACACTCAATGCCATCCGCTCGCCCATGGCGGCCGCGATCCTGCATCACTTTTGCGGCGCGAAAATCTACGTCGCCTCCTGTGGCATTGCGGCGGGCGATCCTGATCCTTTTGTCGGCATGGTGATGGACGAGATCGGCATAGATGTGAAAAACCATCGCCCACACAGCTTTGAAGACCTCGAGGACTCGGCCTTCGATCTGCTCATTACCTTGTCACCGGAAGCCGAAAAACGCGCTCATGACATGGCTCGCACCATGGCCATTCACGTGGAAAGCTGGAACATCGCCGATCCATCCCACACATCCGGCAGCCGCGAACAAATCCTCGATGCCTACCGCGCCGTGAGAGATGACCTGGTAAAAAAGGTGAAGGCGCGGTTTGGGGGTTAGCGTCTTCTCCCGCGAAACGGGAGAGGGCAAAGTCAAATCTTCCTCAAATAAACCGTTCTCACCATGTGATCCGCACCCTTGCGCAGCACCAGATCAGCCCGCGGCCTTGTGGGCAGGATGTTTTCCTTCAGGTTGACGAGATTGATCGTCTCCCAAATCCGCGTAGCCGTGGCGATTGCCTCCTTGATCGAGATCGAAGCGTAGCGGTGGAAATAGCTCTTGGGGTCCTTGAACGCGCCGGAGCGCAGCGCCAGAAAACGCTCAATATACCACTGTCGCAAATCCGGCTCTTCCGCGTCGATGAAGATTGAGTAGTCGAAGAAGTCTGAAACATTGGGAATGCCGCGCCCATCACGTGGCGGGCGCCCGGTGAGCAACACATTGATACCCTCGACGATGAGAATATCCGGCTGGTCGATCAGTTGTGTCTTGCCCTGCAGCACATCATAGGTGAGGTGTGAATAGAGCGGCGCTTCCACCTCATGCTCGCCCGCCTTGATCGCAGACAAGAAGCGCAACAGGTTGGGAAGATCATAGGATTCCGGAAAGCCCTTGCGCGCCATCAGCCCTTCGGCCTCGAGCTTGGCGTTGGGAAGAAGGAAGCCATCGGTAGTCACAAGGTCAACCTTCGGCGTGCCCGGCCAGCGTGACAGCAAGCGCCGCAGGATACGCGCGGTTGTGCTTTTGCCTGAAGCCACGCTGCCCGCCACGCCGATCACATAAGGCACCTTCAAGTCCTTGCGGTGCAGGAACATGTTGGAAGCGTTGAACAGCTTCTGGCTGGCCTGTACATGCAAATTGAGCAGGCGCGACAGCGGCAGATAGATCATCTCCACTTCGATGAGATCAACCCGGTCATTGAGGCTTCGCACTTCCTGAAGGTCAGCCTCGGTCAAGGTCATTGGCGTATCGGCGCGCAGTGCGGCCCATTCCTCGCGGGTGAATCGCCTGAAAGGCGAAACCTCGCGCGCGAAATCCTCTTCCTGGTCGTGCAGGCGATCAGCCACGAGACGCTTTCTCCTCAAGTCCACTCTGGCTTTCACGCGCCGCCAAAATCTTTTCAACTTCGGCCAGCGAAACGCCCGAAGCCTGCAGCAACACCAGGAGGTGATAGATTACATCGGCGGCTTCATTGGCCGTGTGCGCCTTGTCCTTCGAGGTAGCAGCCATCGCCAACTCAATCGCCTCTTCACCGAATTTCTTGGCGCATTTCTCAACGCCACCAGCAAGCAGCTTGGCGGTGTAGCTTGTGTCCGCCGAAGCAGAGGCCCGCGCTGCAATGGTGGCGGCCAGTTTTTCAATGGTGCTCATGTTGCAAGCCTCATGGGAATGCCCGCCGAAGCCATATGCTGCTTGGCCTGGCCAATGGTGAAGGTGCCGAAGTGAAAAATCGAAGCCGCCAGAACCGCCGTGGCATGGCCATCGCGAATGCCTTCAACAAGATGATCCAGCGTGCCCACACCGCCAGAGGCGATCACAGGCACGGTGACAGCATCCGCCACCGCCCGCGTCAGCGCCAGGTTGAAGCCCTTGCCAGTGCCGTCACGGTCCATCGAGGTGAGCAGGATTTCGCCAGCGCCAAGTGCGACCACTTCACGGGCAAATTCCACGGCGTCGATGCCGGTTTCCTTGCGCCCGCCATGGGTGAAAATTTCATATTTGCCGAGTGCCACTTCCTTGGCATCGATGGCCACCACAATGCACTGGCTGCCGAATTTCTCCGCCGCTTCTTTCACAAACTGCCGGTTGGCAACAGCGGCGGAATTGATCGACACCTTGTCAGCGCCCGAAAGCAGGAGCTGGCGGATGTCTTCCAGGGTGCGCACACCACCGCCGACAGTGAGCGGCATGAAGCAGGCCTCTGCCGTGCGCCGCACCACGTCAAACATTACGCCGCGGTTTTCATGCGTGGCAGTGATGTCGAGGAAGCACAGCTCATCCGCCCCCGCCTTGTCATAGGCCTTGGCGGCCTCAACCGGGTCGCCAGCATCGCGCAGGTTCACGAAGTTGACGCCTTTCACTACGCGCCCGTCTTTGACATCAAGGCAGGGGATCACCCGCATCTTCAACATCATCGCCCTCCTGAAACGCGCAAGGTGGTGCCAGTCACGTATGATGCGTCATCGCTCAGCAGAAACAATATGGCGCGTGCAATCTCCTCCGCGCGGCCGATTCGCTTCATTGGAATGCTGGGACGGATGCGTTCAACGCGCGCTGTATCGCCAGTGGAGCGTTCGTGAATCTCGGTATCAACCATGCCGGGCACCACGGCATTCACACGGATGCCCTCTTCCGCCACTTCCTTTGCAAGCCCAAAGGTGAGGCTCTCAACGCCACCCTTTGAGGCTGCATACCAAACATATTCCCCCGGCGCGCCAAGCGACGTGGCAGCAGAAGAAAGATGTACGATCACGCCGCCACGGCCGCCCAGCCGCGTCGACATGCGCTTCACCGCCTCGCGCGAAACATAAATTGCGCCCATCAGGTTGATGTCGATCGTTTCACGTATGACTTCCAAAGGCGCATCCACCAGCCGCGAGGATTTGCCAGTGATGCCCGCGCTATTCACAACATGAGTGATTTTGCCGAGTTGCGCTTCCGTTTCATCAAACATCCGCGTCACATCTTCTGGCTTCGACACATCGCCCTTCACGGCAATGGCCTTGCCTTTGATTTGCGCGGCGATCTCATCGGCGCGCACCTTGTCGCTAACGTAGTTCACGGCCACGGCGTAACCCTGCTGGGCCGCCAGCAAAGCCGTCGCAGCGCCTATCCCGCGCGAGCCGCCTGTAATCAGCAATACCTTGCTCATGCCGCCCTCAAAATGGAAAGCGCTTCAGCCGCGTCAATGCGCCCGTCATAAAGCGCACGGCCAGTGATCGCACCCGCAAGCTTGCGCGCATCCGGTCGCATCATGCGGCGAATGTCATCGAGCGAAGCCAGCCCGCCCGAAGCAATCACCGGAATCGAAACTGCATCCGCCAGCGCCAGCGTGCTCTCCCAGTTGATGCCCGCCAAAATCCCGTCGCGGTCAATATCGGTGTAGATGATCGCGGCCACGCCCGCGCCTTCAAACTTGCGGGCCAGCTCGATCACGCCCAGCGATGAGGCCTCGGCCCAACCTTCAACCGCCACCTTGCCGCCCTTGGCATCAATGCCCACGGCCACTTTGCCGGGAAATCTTTTGCAAGCTTCGATCACTAAGGCAGGGTCACGCACCGCCACGGTGCCGAGGATCACGCGTGAAAGCCCACGCGCCAGCCAGCTTTCAATATGCGCCAGCGTGCGGATGCCCCCACCCAATTGCACCGGATTCTTGGTGGCCCGCAAAATCGCCTCCACTGCCGCGCCATTCACCGACTGGCCTTCAAACGCGCCGTTGAGATCCACCACATGCAGCCACGTGAATCCTTGGGCTTCAAAGGCCACCGCCTGCGCCGCCGGGTCTTCGTTATAAACAGTCGCCTGCGCCATATCGCCCAATTTGAGGCGCACACATTTGCCGTCTTTGAGATCGATGGCGGGGAAGAGGATCACGGCTTCCACCGCAGGAAATTGCTCAGGAACATCAGCCCCAGTTGCTGGCTCTTTTCGGGGTGGAATTGTGTGCCCACCATATTGTCATAGCCCACAATCGCCGTCACCGGCCCGCCGTAATCCGTGGTCGCCACCAGATCATCTTCCAGCATGCATTCCATGTGATAGCTGTGCACGAAATAGGCGTGCAACCCGTCATCACCGGTGCGAATGCCATCCAGCAACGCGTGCTGCATATGTGGGCGAATGGTGTTCCAGCCCATGTGGGGAATTTTGAGCGCAGCATCAGAAGGCGCAATCGCCTTTACATCGCCGGCGATCCAGCCGAGGCCCATGGTTGTCTCATGTTCCAGCCCGCGCGTGGCCATCAATTGCATGCCAACGCAGATGCCGAGAAATGGCCGCCCGCGCCCGATCACCTGCTGGCGCAAGGCCTCTTCCATGCCATCAACGGCGCGCAAACCATTGCGGCAATCCTTGAAAGCACCAACGCCCGGCAGCACCACGCGGTCCGCATTCGCCACATCGTCGGGCTTGGAGGAAACCACGATGGTCTCCTTCAACTGCGCTTCGGCGGCAGCGCGCTCAAAGGCCTTGTGGGCTGAGTGCAAATTGCCCGAGCCATAGTCAATGATAACAGTCTTGCCCACGTGTCAGCCCAGCGTACCCTTGGTGGACGGAATCCGGTCGGCCTGTCGTGGATCAATCTCCACCGCCGCCCGCAGCGCGCGCGCCAGCGCCTTGAAGCTGGCCTCGGCAATGTGATGCGAATTGGCGCCGTAAGCATTTTCAATATGCAGCGTGATGCCAGCATTCATTGCAAAGGCCTGAAACCATTCGCGCACCAGCTCGGTGTCAAACGTGCCAATCTTGGCATGCGGGAAGGCCACTTTGAAAACCAGAAATGGCCGGCCCGAAACATCAATCGCGCAACGCGACAGCGTTTCATCCATCGGCAAATCGCAAGCGCCATAACGGCGGATGCCCGCGCGCGCGCCCAGGGCCTTGGCCACGGCCTGGCCCAGCGCAATGCCGGAATCTTCCACCGTGTGGTGGTCATCAATGTGCAAGTCGCCCTTGGTTTCCAGCGTGATGTCAATCAGCGAATGCCGCGCCAGCTGCTCCATCATATGGTCAAAAAAGCCCACGCCGGTCTTCACTTTGTAAGTGCCGGTGCCGTCCAGATTGATGGAAACGGAAACCGAAGTTTCCGTGGTCTTGCGGGAGATTTCAGCTTTGCGCATGGCGAGTGTCCTGTAAGGCGGCACCCCTTAGCAGATGCAACATGAAAGCGCCATATCCGCCGTGCTGTTAACCCCTATCCTCCCCGCTCGCCGGGGAGGTGGCGCGCGAAGCGCGACGGAGGGGTTGCTTCAGCATGCATAAAATGTGGTCGATCACACCGTCCATTTCGGTCTGGATCTGGAAATTCCAAAACCGCAGGATTCGAAATCCTGCAGCTGAAAAATGTGCGTCACGCCGCACATCGCGTGCCAGACTCGCTGCCTCACCATGCTGCGATCCATCCACCTCGATGATGATCTTTTGACCGAATTCGGCAAAATCCAGAATATATCCATCAAGCGGCACCTGCCTCCGAAAGTGATAGCCTTGCTTGTTGAGGAACCGCAGCTGCACCCAAAGTATCACTTCTTCAGGCGTCATGTTCCCGCGCAAACGCCGGGCTTTTGATCTGGCTGCCACCAACCCCTCCGTCGCTTCGCGCCACCTCCCCGGCAAGCGGGGAGGAGAAGAAACAATGGTTTGCGGCGATGGAGAGGTCAATAGATTCTGAACTTGCTTTCCTCCCCGCTTGTCAGGGAGGTGGCACGCGGCACGCGTGATGCAGGGGTTGGTTCCGCCGCTCCGAACTAATCCATCCACTCGCCCTTGCGCATAAGCGGCTCGCGCTTGCCGTCCTTGGCAACACCGTCCACGTCCAACTCGCCTGAGCCGATCATCCAATCCACATGCACCAGTGATGAGTTCATGCCCTTGGCCTTGCGCTCGTCGGCTGAGAGGTCAGCACAGTCTTTCAGGTTCTGGGAATAGGCCTGGCCCACGGCGATGTGGCAGGCGGCGTTTTCGTCATAGAGGGTCTCGTTGAACACCAAACCCGAAGCCGAGATGGGCGAGGAATGCGGCACGAGAGCCACCTCGCCAAGCCGCGCGGCACCATCATCCGTCTCGATCATTTTCTTGAAAACCTCAGCGCCCTTGGCGGCGGTGCCTTTCACAATGCGGCCCTTCTCGAAGGTCACTTCGATGCCATCAATGAATGTCCCTTGGTAAGACAGAGGCTTGGTGGAGCGCACCACGCCATCCACCCGTTCGCGGTGTGGCATCGTGAACACTTCCTCAGAGGGAATGTTGGGGTTGCACATGATGCCATTTTTGGCCATCGACGCACCGCCCGCCCACTCATGATCGTCAGCCAGGCCCAATACAAAATCCGTGCCCGGCCCTTTGTAGGCAAGCGCCGCAAAGCGTTTGTCATTGAGTTTCAACACACGCGCATGCAGGGCCGCATTATGTGCGGCCCAAGCGGCTACTGGGTCTGGCTGATCAGCCCGCGTGCATTTGAAAATCGCTTCCCAGAGCTTGGCCAGCGCCAAATCATCGGCCAAGCCCGGAAATACGCTGCGCGCATGTGAAACTGTGGCAGCAGAAATGATGCACCAGTTGGTGGCAAAGGTGGTGATCTGCTCCACCGCTGGCTTGTAGGCGATGGAGCGGGCGCGATTGGCGCGCGCCACCTTGTCAATGTCCTGGCCAGAAAGCAGTGCGGGATTTTCGCCGATGATGCCAAGGCGCGCGCAGCCGCCATCGCGGAAGGCTTCCGCCATGCCATTGAACAGCCAGCCCGCGGCGCTGTCGAAAGCGCTGTCGTCACCATCAGTAAAGCGCATCAGCGTGGCCTGCTCGTCATTGTACAAAGTGGTGACGAGAGAAGCACCTGCCTTGTAGGCGTGGTGTGTGATGCGGCGCACAAGATCGACAGCCTCAAGCGGCGCCGTGATCAACACCTGCTGGCCCTTGCGGATGTTGAGCCCGGATTTCACCGTGAGTTCAGCATATTTGTCGAGAAGCAGTTCGTGCTGCGCCATAATTTGGTCCTTGAGTTGCTGGCGCAACAAAGCCGAAACAAAAAGGTCATGCAAGCCTCACGGCATGACCTTTTTGTCTGGCGTCGAAATGTCACTCAACTTTGATTTTGGTCCACATTCCAGCGTCGTAGTGGCCCGGAATGTTGCAGAACAGCAAGTAGTTGCCGTGTTTCAGAGTCACGGTCAGCTTGCCGGTCTTCCCGGGGTCGAGCTCAGAGACTTCACCCAGTGACTTGGGCTCATCCTCATCTACCCGATTTTCAGCCTTGACGAACTTGATCCCTGGTTTTTCGCCATCCAGCGCCATGAGGATCATTTCATGCTGCGTTTCAGTTGACTTGTTGACGGCGACAAAGGTGACTTTGCCGGCCGGAACACTGGCTTTATCAGCCATCAACATGACCATCGCATGGGAATGGTCGCCATGACCCCCCATGCCAAGATCTTTTGGCTTGCTGAAGTCCAGAGGTCCTCCCATGTCCGAGAGGGTAACATGTATAGTGCTGTCTGCATTAGCTAAGGTTGAGCCAAGGCATGACAATGCAACGGCCGATAGGCCTATCATCAGATTTTTCATAGTTTTGCCCTTTCCCCGCACCCAACTGGGTTTACGCGGGACGAGCTCGATTAATTCCAATTTAGATTAAATTATTTTGCGACGTCTTCCGGCCGCGGCATCGAGATGATGTTGTAGCCGGAATCCACATAGTGAATTTCGCCAGTCACACCGCCGGAAAGGTCGGACAGCAAGTACAGCCCGGCCCCGCCCACTTCTTCCAGCTTCACCGTGCGCCGCAGCGGAGCGTGCTTTTCCTGGAAGGCGAACATGGCCCGCGCATCGCCAATGCCAGCGCCTGCCAGCGTTCGCATCGGTCCTGCCGAAATTGCATTCACGCGCACCCCCTGCGGCCCATAATCCGCCGCAAGATAGCGCACCGAGGCTTCCAATGCCGCCTTGGCTACACCCATCACATTGTAATTGGGCATCACGCGCACCGAGCCGCCGTAAGTCAGGGTCAGGATGGAGCCGCCATCCGGCATCATCTCAGCCGCGCGCTTGGTCACTTCCACAAAGGAGAAAGCCGAGATCACCATGGTGCGCGAGAAGTTGGCGCGGCTGGTGTCGGCATATTTGCCCTTGAGCTCATTCTTGTCGGAAAAGCCGATGGAGTGCACCAGAAAATCCAGCTTGCCCCATTTTTCCTTGAGCACGGCAAACACCTTGTCCACCGTGGCAATGTCTTCCACATCGCATGGGATCATGATGTCAGAGCCAACGGATTTCGCCAGCGGTTCCAGCCGCTTGCCGAAAGCCTCGCCTTGATAGGTGAAGGCCAGTTCCGCGCCCTGAGATGCTAGCGCCTGGGCGATGCCCCAGGCAATCGAATGGTCATTGGCAACGCCCATGATCAGGCCGCGTTTGCCCTTCATCAATCCAGTCATTTTTGATTATCCGTTGTAACGTTGCATGATGAGGGTGGCATTGGTGCCGCCAAAGCCGAAGCTGTTCGACATCACCGTATCCACCTTGGCATTGTCCATCCGCTTGCGGAGGATAGGCACGCCCTCAAATTCTGGATCGAGCTCTTCAATATTTGCACTTTCGGCCAAAAAGCCGTTCTTCATCATCAACAGGCAATAGATCGCTTCTTGCACGCCCGTGGCACCGAGCGAATGCCCGGTGAGGGACTTGGTGGAAGAGATGGCCGGAATGTCACTGCCAAAAACTTCCTTGATGGCAGCAATTTCCTTGGAGTCACCCACCGGTGTGGATGTGCCATGCGGATTGATGTAGTCGATCTTGCCTTTCACAGTGGCCAGGGCCTGCTTCATGCACCGCACAGCGCCTTCGCCCGAAGGGGCCACCATGTCATAGCCATCGCTCGTCGCGCCATAGCCGACGATTTCGCCATAGATCTTGGCGCCGCGCGCCTTGGCATGTTCGAGTTCTTCCAGAACCAAAACGCCAGCGCCGCCCGCAATCACAAAGCCGTCGCGGTTCTTGTCATAGGCGCGCGAAGCCTTGTGCGGGGTGTCGTTGTATTTTGAAGACATCGCCCCCATCGCATCGAACAACACCGACAGCGTCCAATCCAGTTCTTCCCCGCCCCCCGCAAACATCACATCCTGCTTGCCCCATTGGATCATCTCGGCCGCATTGCCAATGCAATGGGCCGACGTGGCGCAGGCCGAGGTGATCGAATAGTTGACACCCTTGATGCCGAAAGGCGTGGCCAGCATGGCCGAATGGCCGGAAGACATGGAGGGCGGAACGGCGAATGGCCCAACGCGCTTTGGCCCTTTTTCGCGGGCCGTGTCAGCGGCGGCCACGATGGTGCGTGTCGATGGCCCGCCTGAGCCCATGATGATGCCCGTGCGCTCATTCTTCACGTCTTTTTCTTCAAGGCCGGAATCAGCGATGGCCTGCGTCATCGACGCGTAATTCCAAATGCCGCCATCCGCCATGAAGCGCCGCGGGCGGCGATCAACCTGCTCAGGATCGAAATTCGGCGCGCCATGCACATGGCAGCGAAAACCCAGCTCGGCATATCTAGGTGCCGCTACAATGCCGCTCTTGGCGTCATGCAGTGAGGCGGTCACTTCCTGCGGATTGTTGCCAATGCTCGAAACAATGCCCATGCCAGTGATAACAACGCGACGCATCTTAAGCTCCTTCGGCCTGGAACAGGCCAACCTTCATGTCTTTGACTTCATAGATGGTCTCGCCATCGGCCTTCATCAAGCCATTGGCCACGGCCAGCTTCAGCTTGCGCAGGATGAGGCGCGTCACATCAACTTCATAAGTCACCTTCTTCACCTTGGGCGTCACCATGCCGGTGAACTTCACTTCGCCCACGCCCAGCGCACGACCGCGGCCGGGCTCGCCCAGCCAGCCGAGGAAAAAGCCAGTAAGTTGCCACAAGGCATCAAGCCCGAGGCAGCCGGGCATCACCGGGTCACCCTCAAAATGGCAGGGGAAAAACCACAGATCAGGGCGGATATCGAATTCGGCAACCACCTTGCCTAGGCCAGCAGAGCCTTCTGAGGCTGAAACATGGGTGATGCGGTCAAACATCAGCATGGGGGGCAGGGGAAGCTGTGCATTGCCGGGGCCAAAGAGTTTGCCCCGCCCGCAGGCAATCAGGTCATCATATTGAAAGCTCGATTTACGTTCCGACATTTCGCCCCGCGTGTTTGTTTGGGCAGGGCTTTTAACACGCCCCGCGCCAAAGCCAAACGCGGCTTTTCGGCCTGTGGGAAGGCCTCACGCAGTAACGGACGCGGCCTGCCAAACGCTCCAAATGCCCCAGCCGATCAGGATCAGCCCGGCAAAGCGGCTCAGGACATTTCCGGCTGGTATCAGTTTTTCAGCAGCCACAAAAAGCGCCAGCCCGATGATCCAGCGCGGCTCCATCACGCCGCCGTAGAACAGCAGCGCCATCAAAACCCAGCAACAGCCCAGGCAATAAAGCCCGTGCGAAAGCCCCATGCGCCAGGCGCCCAACGCCCCCTTGCGCCAGCGCCGCGCAAAAAAGAACAAGGGGCTCTGGCATTTGGAAAGACAGGCGCCCTTGAGTGGCGACAATTGGTAAACCCCTGCCGCCACCAAAAGTGCCCCGCCAAGCCAGGCGCTTTCCAGCGCCATCATCATGTCAAGTTGGATCCAGCCGCCCAATGTTGCCTGCAGCGCCACAACAGCAACGCAAAACAGGCTCCAGATTGTGAGATAGCCGCCAATGAAAGCCAACAATGGCAAGACCCCACCAGACCCAAGTTTCCGGTTCAGGCTTGTGAAGATGAAAATGGCAGGGGTGGCCGAGGGGAGCATCATCGCCATCATCATCGTCCACCACATGGCGAAAAGCAGGGCGAAATAGCCGACGCCCTGTTCTCCCCCCATGGCGGCCATCATCACGCTGTCGCCAAGCCGCAGTGTTGAATAAAGACCCGCCGCTACGACAAAGCTCAATCCAACAAGGATGACGCCGCGCTCAATTCGCGCGGTATTCACCGCTGGCGCAGCCTGTTGCATGGCAAGTTGCCTTTAGTGAACCACGCCGTGTCCGGTAAGGTGAAGATTGGCGAGATGGGCATGCTTGCCATTCGTAGAGAGCTTGATCGGCCCGGCGGAAGAAACCGTGCCGCTGGCAAATTCGGCATTGTCATATTCAAAGCCAGCACGCAGGGAAACTTTCGCATGATGCGGCTTGCCCGTCACCGGGTTGAGAATGGCGGTCGTGGCCATGTCAACCACGCCCGGCACACGCATATGCCCCTCGCAGGTCTTGAGATTGGCGGCAAAGTCGATCTTCTTGAAAATCGGCTCATGCACCTTTTCACACATGGAAACGAAAACCTGGAAGAAAGTGGCACCCGGGTCGGTGTCCTGTCCCGACATGATCTTCAGCAAGGCTTCACGTTGTTCAGCGGTAGCACGTTCATCGACAATGGGCAGAATTTCGCCATGCCCCATGTGGATGGGCCCAGGCCAAGCTGCGGTTGCGCCAAAGTTCAAGCCGTCAAGTTTCACCTTGCCGTAGTGGCCCTTTTCGATGTGAACGCCCACGGCTGCCCGGCAATCGCCATTGGTGGGCAAGGCGTTAAACTGGCAAGGACATCCGTAAGAACAGTTGCACGACGCGATCTCAGGACCTTTGATCATCCACTCGGTCATAGCCATTTCGGCCTCCTTTGAGACATCGCCCCCAGGACCGCCGAACCCTAGCGCAATTTCAAAGGGAACACCACAACGCAGAAAGTGCGTGTCAGGCCATTAGTTCACAACCTCACCGGGATAGGCACCCCAGATCAGGTTCTGGTCCACATAGCCATCATAGCCCGAAGCCACGATCCGGCACCAGGCGCCATCACAGGATTTGATGTCCGCCAAAACACCCGAAGCCAGCTTGGCAACTGGCCCGGATTCGACCGATGGCCCGGCCATCAGATTAATGAAGGTGCCCTTGCGCGATGGAGCAATCTGGGCGGTGCGTTTGCCGGAAAGCATGTTCTGCAAGATCCAGCCCTCAGCCCCTTCGGCATCGCGCACCCGCCGCCAAGTCTCGGATTCAGCGGTGATCTCAACTGGCAGCCCCTTGGATTGGTAAACCCAGGCCACGGCATGGTCAGAAGAGGGGCCTTTGCGAACATTGGCCTTTTCGGTTTTCAGCGAAACAAATCGCGGCACAGGCAGGCCAGAAGGCCCAAGCTCTTGGACCGGGCTGTTGGAAGCCGTGGTGGCTCCGGCCAAGGCAGCCGCAGCAATGTCAGAATGATGGTGCCGGCCGATGAAAGACCAGGCCGTGGCCGCTGCAACAACAATAGCTCCCAATGCCAAGAGGCTGGGGACAAAACGGCGTTTGGAAAAAGTGGCGGTGCTCATGGAAAACCTGAAACACCATAACTGCAAAATTAAAGTTAAGATTGTGTCAACCCCCGGTTCTTCGCTATCCCCAAATCATGGGCAAGTTCAGCTATCGAATCGTCAGCCGCCGCATCATGGCCAAGGATTGGTCAAGCCTCTGGAGCATTGGCGTTGAGGCCAAATCCGCTACGGGCGAATCCAAGCTCTTGCCGCGCGAAGTGGCCGACCATGGCGATGGCGCCTCCGTTCTGCCCATCGACAAGACGCGTGGAACGGTATTGCTGGTGCGTCAGTGGCGCGCCGGAGCCGCCTTCCGCGGCGAGCATGATGGCTGGTTGATAGAGGCCTGTGCGGGCTTGCTCGATGGCGATACGCCTGAGGTCTGCGCCGCGCGCGAAGCACATGAGGAGCTAGGCGTGAATGTCCGCGACGTTAAGCTTGTGTCTGATTGCTTTTCGAGCCCGGGTGCTGTGTCCGAGCGGCTCATCCTGTTCGTCGCTGACTATACAGCCCAAGACCGCGTGCATGACGGCGGCGGCCTGGATCACGAGCATGAAGACATTGAACTGATCGAAATGCCGCTGAAGGAAGCCTTTGCATTGATCGCGTCGGGCGGCATTCAGGACGCCAAGACCATCATCCTCCTGCAACACGCGATCTTGCAGCAAAGGGTCTGATCACTTTTTGCTGATCACGCGTGACTTGCGCGCGTCCCGCCTTCGCGGCAAGAGCTATCCAACTCGGAGAATGCAATGAATTTCACCCGCCGTTCCGCCTTGCAGCTTCTTGCTGGCGCAAGCCTCACACCACTCTTTGTGCATGCTGCCATCGCTGCGGATTGGAACGCCATCCTCGCCGCCGCCAAAGGCCAGGAGGTTTTCTTTAACGCCTGGGGCGGGGGCGACACCATCAACGCCTATATCCAATGGGCGGGTGAAGAAGTGGCCAAGCGCTATGGCGTGAAGGTCACGCATGTGAAACTCGCTGACACAGGTGAAGCGCTGAAGCGCGTGCGTGAGGAAGTGGGCGCAGGCAAGAAGGATGGCAGCGTTGATCTCATCTGGATCAATGGCGAAAATTTCAAGACGATGAAAACCGAGAAACTGCTCTTCGGCCCCTTCGCCGAAAGCCTCCCCGGCTTTGCCAATGTCGATACCAAGGGCAAGCCAACCACGCTGCAGGATTTCTCTGAAAAAGTGGAAGGCCTCGAGTCGCCCTGGGGCATGGCGCAACTCACGTTCTTCGCCGATGGCGCCAAGGTGAAGCAACCTCCACTGTCGATGAAAGAGCTGCTCGATTTTGCAGGGGCAAATCCCGGCCGTGTCACCTACTCTGCGCCGCCGGATTTTCATGGACTCACTTTCGTGAAGCAAGTCATGGTGGAAGCCGTCGCTGATCAATCGCTCCTCGCCGCACCCATCAACAAGGTAGGTTTTGACGGCAAGATCGCGGGCCCACTCTTTGCCTATCTCGATGCGCTGCGCCCTCACCTGTGGCGCGAGGGTAAGCAATATCCCAAGTCGCAAGCCGAGATCACCCAGATGGTCTCTGATGGCGAGCTTCTCGCCGGCCTCACTTTCAATCCGAATGAGCCCGCCAATCTCGTGGCCGCTGGCAAACTGCCCGCTACAACCATTGCCTGGCAGAACAGGGCGGGCACTATCGGCAACACCCATTTCGTCGCCATCCCCGCCAATGCCAAGGCCAGGGCAGGCGCGCAGGTCTTTGCCAATTTCCTGCTCACTCCAGAGGCGCAGGCGAAAAAGGCTGACATCAAAGTATGGGGCGATCCAACAGTGCTGGACGTGGCGAAGCTGCAAGGTGATGATGCCAAAGCCTTCGCCGCTGTCTCAGGCCCCGGCGCTGTCAGCATCCCCGGCCCGGCGATCCTCGAACCCGACGCCAGTTTTGTCAAACTCATCGAAGAAAGCTGGCTGGCCAAATACGGGCAGGGTTGAAAGAGCCCTCATCCGCCCTGTCGGGCACCTTCTCCCATTGCGCTGGCGCGCAACGGGCGAAGGCCTAAAAATTGAATCGCCTTCTCCTGTTTGCGCCTTCGCAAATGGGAGAAGGTGGCCGAAGGCCGGATGAGGGCTCTCGGCCACAAACTCAAACCTCCACAAGCGCGGCATTTCCCTCTAAACCTCACCTCATGTCGGAAAGATTCGATATTGCGGTGATTGGTTGTGGGGTTGTCGGCCTCGCCATCCTGCGCCGCCTCGCCATGAGCGGCCTGAAATGTGTGGCGCTGGAAAAAGGCGCCGACATTCTCTCCGGCGCGTCCAAAGGCAATAGTGCGCTGCTGCACACCGGCTTCGATGCCCCGCCAAAAAGCCTCGAACTCGCCTGCATGCAAGCGGGCTACGCCGAATATCTCGACATCCGCCAAAAACTCAATCTGCCGTTGCTCGAAACCTCCGCCATCGTCGCCGCTTGGAATGAGGAAGAACTGGCCAAGCTCGACGCGATCGAGAAGAAATCTCGCGCCAACGGCGTTGAGGATGTAAAGCGTCTTACGCCAACCGAGCTCCGCATCCGTGAGCCGCAACTGGCGCGCTCAGCCGTCGGAGGCTTGCTGGTGCCAGGCGAGCATGTGATTGATCCCTGGTCGGCCCCGCTCGCCTACGCGCACCAAGCCATCGCCAATGGTGCCAAGATCATCCGCAATGCCGAAGTTACCAAGGCCACGCGCGAAGATGATGGCTGGCGCCTCACCACGCCGCAGGGCGAAATCACCGCCCGCATCGTCATCAATGCAGCGGGCCTTTACGGCGATCACGTAGAGGCGTTGGCCCATGAACCGCAATTCAAGATTAAACCGCGCAAAGGCCAATTCGTGGTCTTCGACAAGCCCGCAGCAAAACTCCTGCGCGCCATCCTGCTGCCGGTGCCCACCGCGCGCACCAAGGGCGTGGTCCTTTTCCGCACCATTTTCGGCAATCTCGCCATCGGCCCCACGGCGGAGGAAGTGGATGAGCGCGACAATGCAACCACAGACACCGCCACACTGGAAAAGCTCAAGGCCCGCGCCATTGAAATGCTGCCTGCGTTGAAGGATGTCGATGTCACCGCGCTCTACGCTGGCTTGCGCCCTGCAACAGAGCAGAGCGAATATGTCATCGAAGCGCACAAGGATGAAAACTGGATCACGATCGCGGGCATCCGCTCTACCGGCCTCACCTCATCGCTGGGCATCGCGCAGCATGTGGCGAAACTCTACGCCAAACATTTCGGTAAACTGCCCAAGAAGCCCCCCGCACCCATCTGGACACCCGTGCCCAATCTCGCCGAACACATGATCCGCCCCTATATGAAAGGCGGCGAGATCATCTGCCATTGTGAATGGGTTACGCGCGGCGAAGTGGAAGCCGCAACGCAAGGCCCGCTTCCCGCAGGCGACCTCGGCGGATTGAAGCGCCGCACCCGCGCTGGCATGGGCCGCTGCCAGGGCTTTTACTGTGCTGCTCATGTTTCTACTGCCTATGAGAAAGCAACAGCAAATTCCGGCCAAGTTGCAGACTTGGCCGGAAAGAGTTTGCTGCATCAAAATGAGTCGGCGCGATTTCTTGTCGGCCGCGCCGAAGCGCGCGGCCGGAAAGCGCGCTGACATGGAACACCATGAGGTCATCATCATCGGTGGCGGCCCCTCTGGCCTTGCAACCGCGTTGGCGCTCAGCCAGTGGGGTGTGAAAGATGTTGTGGTGCTGGAGCGTGAGCAGGAAACAGGCGGCATCCCCCGCCATTGCGGCCACAAAGGCTTCGCGCCCTACAAGAACTTCGGCTTGATGACAGGCCCCAACCTGGCGCGCCAATTGCGTGATCAAACCAAGGGCCTCGACATCCGCACCTCAACCACAGTTCTCGAATTCACCCTGCGCGGCAATCTGCGTGTGCATTCCACGCAAGGTATCGCTGAGATGAGTGCAGGCAAAATCGTGCTGGCCACAGGCACGCGTGAGTCCTCCCGCGCCGCGCGCCTGATCGGTGGCAACAAGATCAAGGGCGTGATGAACACAGGTGAAATGCAGCAGCGCGTCTATCTGAATGGTGAAAAGCCATTCAAACGCCCAGTCATCGTCGGCTCGGAATGGGTCAGCTATTCAACCTTACTCACCTGCCGCCACTTGCAGGTGAAGCCGGTGATGATGCTGGCGGAGGAGAGCGAAAGTGCCGCCCCCGGCTATTTCTCACTTGGCGCAAGATTACTGGGAGCGAAATTGGTCAAGGGCGCAAAACTCATCGCCATCCACGGGGCTCACGCCGTCGAAGCTGTGGAGATTGAGCAAAACGGCACGCGCCGCAAAGTGGAATGCGATGCTGTGGTGCTCACTGGAAAATTCCGCAGTGAGTCGGCACTCTATGCAAATGGCTTTCTGGAACGCGAAGGCTGGGCGCCAAAAGTCACCGAAGCCTTCAAAACCTCGCGCCCCAATATCTTCGCAGTCGGCAACGTGTTGGGTCACCTGGAAACCGCAGGCCGCTGCATGGCGCAGGGGCGGGAACTGGCGAAAGTCTTCACGGCATGAAAATCCTCGCCCTCGATCAAGGCACCACAGGCACCAAGGCCTTCACTTATGATGAGGAAGGCAAGTTCAAAACCGTCTTCAGCGCAGAGGTGGAACAGCATTTCCCCAAGCCGGGCTGGGTGGAACATGATCCAGCCCAACTCATCGGCCACATCGAGACGGCCATCAAGAAGGCTGGCAAGATCGATGCTATTGGTATCGCCAATCAGGGCGAAACGCTGCTGGCCTGGAACGCCAAGACAGGCACGCCCATCTACCGCGCCATCGTCTGGCAGGATGATCGCACCAAGGATTTCTGCTCTGCCCTCAAAGCCCAAGGTGCTGAAGCCCTCACCAAGGAACGCGCCGGCCTTCCGCTCGATCCTTATTTCTCTGCTTCCAAATTTCGCTGGCTCTTGGACAATGTGCCCGAAGCAAAGGAGCTGGCCGCGCAGGGCGTGCTGCACCTTGGAACTTCAGACGCCTTCTTCCTTGAACGCCTCACCGGCCAGTTCGTCACCGATGTCACAACAGCATCGCGCACCTCGCTGATGAACCTCGACACGTGTCTGTGGGATGATGAACTCTGTGCCCTCTTCGGCGTCCCACGCGAATGCTTGCCCGAAATCCGCGCCACCACCGGGCCCTTCGGCGGAACCGTCACGGCTTCGATAGTGGATCAGCAAGCCGCACTCTTCGGCCATGGCTGCATGAAGCCAGGCGATGCCAAGATCACCTTCGGCACGGGCGCTTTCGCGCTGGCCCTCGTTGGCCCCAGGCGCCCGGTGCAGGACAAGTCCGGCCTGCTGCCCACGGTGGCTTGGAAAATCGGTGCAGCACCCGCCGACTTTGCCATGGATGGCGGCGTCTACAATGCCGCTTCTGCTGTAAACTGGGCCAAGGGACTTGGCTTGTTCAAGAACTGGGATGAGATCAACAGTTTTGAAAAGCCCTCCGCCATTTCGCGTGGCCTTGCCTTCGTGCCCGCACTTTCCGGCCTTGCCGCCCCGCATTGGGACCGCAATGCCGCAGGCCTCTGGCTGGGCCTGGGGCTCGATACCAGCAAGCAAGACATGATGCAGGCCGTGCTTGAAGGCGTGGCCTTGCGCGCCTGCGAAGTGATGCAGGTGATGGAGCGGCAGGGTGCCAAAGGCAACAGCATCTCCATTGATGGCGGGCTGTCGAAAAATCCTTATTTCGGCCAGTTCCTCGCCAACGCATTGAACCGCCGCGTGGTAGTGTCGTCTTCCGCTGATCTCACTGGCCTCGGCATTGCCCGCATGGCCATGCTCGGCGCAGGCGCAAAAGCGCTGCCGCCCCTGCCACAGCCTTCACAAGCCTTTGTGCCGCTCGATCCGCTGCCCGCCAATTTGCATTCACGCTTTGGAATTGCTGTGCTGCGCGCTAAAGGGTGGAAGGGTTTTTAAGAAACTTGAGGGAGCAAGAATAATGGCCATCACCGGAACAACAGAAAAATCCACAGGCAAGATCCGCTACGGCATGGTGGGCGGCGGGCAGGGCGCTTTCATCGGCGCGGTACACCGCCTGGCCGCGCGCATGGATGACCACTATGATTTCGTCGCCGGCGCGCTGTCGGCCGATCCTGACAAGGCCGTGGCCTCTGGCCGCGAGTTGGGCCTCGCCGATGACCGCATCTATTCCGATTTCAAAATCATGGCCAAGCGCGAATCCAAACGCCAGGATGGTATTGAGGCCGTCTCCATCGTCACGCCCAACCACATGCATTTCCCCGTGGCCAAGGCTTTCATCGAGGCGGGCATCCACGTGATCTGCGACAAGCCGCTGTCGCTCAACCTGCGCGAGGCCAAGCAGCTTGAAGCCCTGCTGAAGAAGCATCCCAAGGTGATCTTCGCCCTCACCCATAACTATTCCGGCTATCCCATGATCCGCCAGGCCAAGGCCATGGTGGAGAGCGGCCAACTGGGCGAGATCCGTCTGGTGCAGGGCGAATATCCGCAGGATTGGCTCGCCGAACCCTTGGAAAAAACCGGCCAGAAGCAGGCCGCCTGGCGCACTGACCCGAAGCGCTCTGGCGCAGGCGGCTGTGTCGGCGACATCGGCACCCACACCTATCAACTCGCCACTTTTGTCTCAGGGCTCAAGCTGGAGCAACTCGCCTGCGATCTCACCTCTTTCGTCAAGGGCCGCGTGCTGGATGACAATGTGCAAGCCATGCTGCGCTTCAAGGGTGGTGCCAAGGGCGCGATCTGGGCATCGCAAGTTGCGGTGGGCCATGAGAATGGCCTGAAGCTGCGCGTCTATGGCACCAAGGGTGGCATTGAATGGGTGCAGGCCGATCCCAACTATCTCTACTTCACACCACTCGGCGGCAACCGCACGCTCATCACCCGTGGCGGCGCAGGCGCAGGCCCCGAGGCCGCACGTGTCACCCGCGTTCCATCAGGCCACCCCGAAGGCTATCTCGAGGGCTTTGCCAATATCTATTCTGAAGTGGCCGCCGCCATCAAGGCCGCCCGCAGCGGCAAGAAGCCGCCCAAGGGCGTTCAATTCCCCGGCATCGAAGACGGCGTCGCCGGCATGGCTTTCATCGAAGCTTGCGTGAAAAGCAGCAAGGCCAATGCCAAGTGGGTGAAGGTGTAAGCGGCATCAAGCCAATTCACAATCGCGTTAGGCCTCTGGAAGTGCCGCCTCGCTGATCCTATTTCGGGTGACGGAAGGAGATGAAATGATGACCACCTACAGTAAAACCAAAGAGGCCCTCGCCGCCCTTTCGCCGGAGCAATTCGCAGTCACCCAGCGCAATGCCACCGAGCGCCCGTGGACGGGTGAATATGTCGATAACAAGCAGGTTGGCATCTATGTGGACATCGTGTCCGGCGAGCCACTGTTTGCATCATCAGACAAATACGAGTCCGGCTGCGGCTGGCCCAGCTTCACCAAGCCGATTGAACCTGCCCATGTGAATGAGCTGCGCGACACAACCCATGGCATGGTCCGCACCGAAGTGCGCTCAACCCATGGCGACAGCCACTTGGGCCACGTGTTCGAAGATGGCCCCGTGGATAAGGGCGGCCTGCGCTATTGCATCAATTCCGCCAGCCTGCGCTTCGTGCCCCTCGATGAGATGGAAGCCCAGGGTTACGGTGCCTATGTCAGCCAGGTCGAAGTGCATGAGTAATGACGTTGGCCGCTGGTGCCGGGAGCAACCAACCCCGGCATCATGGCGCCGCTCCAAGACCGTCAACACCCTGAACTAGACTTCCATCGCTGAACCGCTTAAAGCCGCCCGACGATCCGCCGCGCCGGAAACAGATGCGCGTGTCATGCAGAAAGGATCGCGGGATGGCATTTCCTCCAAATTACAATCAGGAACGCAGAAGCCGCGAAGCGGCCAAGCAGCGCAAGGCGCGTGAAAAACAGCAGAAGCGCCTCGACGCATCAGAGCAACGCAAACAAGAATCAATGCCCGCTGCGTCAGACGCTGCCGAGCCGAAGAAGGATGCCTAAACGTGGCCAAGAAAGAAAAGAAACAAGAACCCGTGTTCGTGCAATTTGATGTGACCTATGAAGACGGCAGCAAAAGCTCGCGCCGCAAAATCAATGTGGCTGGCCTTGAAAAATCAGAATTCGAAGCCTTCGCCAAAACCGAAATCATGACGCAAGACCGTAAGATTTCTGAAATGTCCGGCAAGATCCGGGGCAATATCAAGGAACTGGCGCGCTCGGCCTAGAGCGTGCGGGCGAGCGGATGCGGTCATCCGCCGCTCTAGCGCGCCTTTCGCAAGGGCACTACAGGCAGAGCCGGCGCTGCCAACCCAACAAACGGATCGGCCCATGCGGTTAGGGCTTTCAAACGTTCATGCCACTGCGCCACGTGGGGGTAATCTTCCAGCGGCAGGCCCGCCACATCATTGAACGGCAGGAACGTGGCCATGCGGAAATCCGCATGGCTGAGGCCGCTGGCCAGCAGGAATTCCCGGCCTTGAAGGTGCGTGTTGAGCTGGCTGGCTGATCGGTGAAACAGCGCCTCGCCCTCAGCCACTTTCGCCATGTCGATCGCCCCAAGGCCATAGCGTTGCTTGGTGCCGAATTCAAAATGCACCATGTCGCAAGCCAGCACGAAATTGCCCTTGGCCCAGCTGATCCAGCGGATCATGTCAGGCATCTCCGAATCCATGCGCCAGAAATTGCTGCCCATCATCATGGCTAGGCGGCAGGCGATGGCATCGGCTTCCCTGAGCGGCGCGCCATCCTCAACCAGAATGGGTAAGAGCTGCGAGGGGTTGAGCGCGCGGAGTTTTTCGCTCTGTGCCAGTTCGAAGGGCGAGGCCCATTCCAGCGCAACAGGCGCGTCAAGAAACCGTGCCACCGCCAGCGCCAGGCGCGGATTGGGATTGCGAGAGTAATAGAGCGTTTTCAATTGCGAGCCTCAGTCCGAATGTTCCATGCCAAGGCCCGCCTATGACAGCCACTTGTGCTTGGTTCGCTCATAAACGGAAAACCTGGGCATGGGAAATGCAGGGTCAGCAAAGGCGCCGAGAGGAATGCCAATGGCATCTGGCCAGGCCGTGTTGAAGTAATAAACTGTTGCGCCACACGCAGGGCAAAAATGAAACTTTAGCACATTGCCGCTATCCGCCTTGCGCTCGAACACACTTGAAGGGCCCGATACAACAACATCTGGCCTGTTAAAGCGTGCTTGGGCGCTGAACACACTGCCCGTGCGTTTTTGGCAGGCCTCACAATGGCAAATGGCGATCCGCAGGGGATCGCCATTCACAACAGCTTTCAATTTTCCGCAGGAACAAGATGCGTGGCTGTGCATTCATCAACTCCTGAAAAGGGCGCGCCGTCTAAAGGGCGCGCCCTGGTCGCAATGCAGACTATCCCGCGATCTTCTGCTTCAATTCGCCCTTGGCATAGAGCTTGGCCATATCGCCCAGCGGAATCACGCGCTTGATCTTGCTCGCATTGCCAGCGGTGCCGAATTCCTGGAAGCGCTGCATGCAAAGTTTGGTGATGGCTTCCATGGCAGGCTTCAGATACTTGCGCGGATCGAACTCGCTCGGATCTTCGGCAAACACCTTGCGGATGGCGCCGGTCAGCGCCATGCGATTGTCGGTGTCGATGTTGATCTTGCGCACGCCGTTCTTGATGCCGCGCTGGATTTCTTCCACCGGCACGCCCCAGGTGGGCTTCATCTTGCCGCCGTATTTGTTGATGATTTCCTGTAGGTCTTCCGGCACGGAGGAAGAGCCATGCATCACAAGATGCGTGTTGGGCAGCTTCTTGTGGATCTCCTCGATCACGTTCATGGCGAGAACCTTGCCATCCGGCTTCTTGGAGAACTTGTAGGCGCCGTGGCTCGTCCCCATGGCGATGGCCAGCGCGTCCACATCGGTTTCCTTGACGAATTTCACCGCTTCATCCGGGTTGGTGAGCAACTGGTCATGGCTCAGTGTGCCTTCAAAGCCGTGGCCATCTTCCTTTTCGCCCGAGCCGGTTTCGAGAGAGCCCAGAACGCCCAATTCACCTTCCACCGAAACGCCGCCGGAATGGGCCATCTCGGTCACGCGCTTGGTGACGCCGACGTTATAGGCCCAGTCGCCCGGTGTTTTGCCGTCGGCCTTGAGAGAGCCATCCATCATCACCGAGGTGAAGCCATATTGAATGGCGGTGGTGCAGGTGCCTGGCTCGTTGCCATGGTCCAAGTGAACGCAAACGGGGATGTAGGGATAGATTTCGGTCACGGCATCCATCATGTGTTTCAGCATGATGTCATTGGCGTAGGAACGCGCACCGCGGCTGGCCTGGATGATTACCGGCGAGTCGGTCTTGTCGGCCGCCGTCATGATGGCCAGCGCCTGTTCCATGTTGTTGATGTTGAACGCGGGCACGCCATAATTGTGCTCGGCCGCATGGTCGAGCAGCTGGCGAAGGGTGATACGGGCCATTTCGTCGTCTCCTGATGTTGGGAAATCCGTTGCGAAGGCCGATAAAGCAATTCCGACAGTCACACAAGCTAAATGAGGGGCGTACATCAAAATTGCTCTTAGCCTTTCGCCTGTGTGGCTTGGGCACATTGACTCGCATGCAGAAGTATCTGCAAATGCCCAGCCAACCGGGACGGCCAGAACACCGTTACAGGGAGAGCGGAACATGTGGTTCCTGCCGTGAGCAAAGCGTCGGTCATCCTGCGTGAGGTTGCGGCCCCATCGCCAGACGCGGCATGGCGGCATGACCACCAGAATTCCGCGGGGGCCTTGGAACACGAGGTGCGCTTCCGCCTGGAGCCAGACTCCGTCACGCTCCTGTTGGATTTGCCGATGCTGCAGCAGGCAGGCCCACCCAGAGAGCAAGAACTGCGCAATACCTATTTTGACACGCCCAAATTTCATCTAGCGCGCGCGGGTTGCTCACTGCGGATTCGTCGTGGAGCAAAAATGTTACGGCAAACCCTGAAAGTGCCGGCCAGCGGAAGATCCACCGCCGCGCTGAAACTTGAATTTGAGCGCAATATCTCGGCTGAAACGCCGGAATTGATCGCGGTGGAACTTGATCATCTTCAGAAGCGGTTGCGGCTGGCAGTTGCCAAGGGGCCCCTCAATCCAGTTTTCTCAACTCAATATAAGCGCCAGAGTTGGGACATCAGCTATGGAGCGAGTGTTGTGGAATTGGCGCTTGACCGGGGCGAAATTTCAGGCGGAACATTTGTAGCGCCCATCTGCGAGGTTGAACTCGAACTCAAGCGTGGCAACGAACATGATCTGTTGGCTTTTGCAATCGAGCTTTGCCAGCAAGCGCCATTGGCTATTTTACCAGAAAGCAAGTCGGCGCGCGGTGCGCGGCTCGCCCGGCGCCTGAAGCCAATTCCCCGCTTCAGTGCCGAAGTGAAGTTGAAAAGAGGCATCAAACCGCAGGCTGCCTTCGCGCAGCTGGCTTTTGAATGCCACGACCAATTCACTGCCAACCTGCTCGCCTTCGGCGATTCCGGCGCACCTGAAGCCATACATCAGATGCGCGTGGCTCTTCGCCGCCTAGGCGCTGTGCTGTGGCTGTTCAAACCACTGTTTGATGGCCCGATCAGAAAGCAGTTTTCCACGCTCTTGCGAAGCATGCACCAGACTCTTGCTCCAGCACGCGCCGCCGATGTGTTCGCCCGTGAAACTTTGCCCACCGCTTTGGCGGCAGCCAACATTGGCGCTGCTGAAAAGCAGCTTGTTACACTGGCGGAGCGAATGGCAAACAGCGAACACTTCGCCCTGGCCAAGCTGTTGCAGAGCGAGGGATTCTCCGTGCAGGAATTGCATTTGCAGTTGCTCCTGGTTCAAGTGCTTTCGCAGCTCGCCCAAGCCGCGTCAAATGAAGGCAAGACTGTAGAACTGAAGCATCTGGCGATGCGCAGGCTAACGAAGCTGCACAGGCAGATTGTGAAATCAACCAATGCAACATCGCAGCCAACGACCAGGCGTTTCCATGAGCTGCGCTTACGGTTCAAGAAGCAGCGTTACCTCGCAGAATTTCTAGGCCCACTCTTCAAGCGCGAAAAAGTCAGGCACTATGTCAAGGGCTTGGCTAAGTGGCAGGACGTTCTGGGCAAGGCCAATGACATCGCAGTCAGCCAGGTCGCCTTCGAACGGCTGCAAGAGGCCTTGGCGGCAGATGGCAACACGAACAGCGTGAGGGACGTGAGCCGTACATTGGATAAATTGCAGACGTGGCGGAACACGTCACTCGCAGCCGAGCACCAGAGAAATTTGCGCAAAACACGAAAAGTCGACTCGCTCAAGCTGTTCTTCTGAGCGCGCCGTTTTCGCACTTGCAGCCCGTGCCATTTTGGTGAAACTGGCCCGATGCCGCGTTTTACAGACTTGATCGAAAGCCTGCCATCTTCGGTGCCCTTCATCGGCCCGGAGGCGCTGGAGCGGCGCATCGGCGCAACGATCAAGGCTCGGATCGGCGCGAACGAAAGCGTCTTTGGCCCCGCTCCATCTGTGATCAAAGCCGTGCAGGATCACGCTCACGAGACATGGATGTATGGCGATCCAGAAAACCACGACCTGAAGCAGGCCCTCGCCACCCACCTCAATATTCCGTCTGAAAATATTTGCGTGGGCGAAGGCATCGATGGCTTGTTCGGCTATGCGTTGCGCCTCTACGTGGAACAGGGTGCAGCAGTGGCCACGTCACTGGGTGCCTATCCCACTTTCAATTTTCACGCCGTTGGTTTCGGCGGCAAGCTGGTCACAACGCCCTATGTGCAGGACCGCGAAGACCCTTCTTCACTCCTCGCCCTCGCAGGGCGCGAAAACGCCAAGGTGATCTACTTCGCCAATCCCGACAACCCGATGGGAACAGTGTGGCCTGCTTCAGCCATGCAGAACCTGATCGATGAAACGCCGCAAGATACAATGCTGATGCTCGATGAGGCCTATACTGAGTTCGCCGACGCCACCACCCGCCCGCCGCTGGATGTGGCGCGGCGCAATGTGTTGCGTTTCCGCACCTTCTCGAAAGCCTATGGCCTCGCCGGCGCGCGGGTGGGCTATGTCATCGGCCAGGCCGATGTGATCAAGGCCTTTAACAAGATCAGAAACCACTTTGGCATGCCAAGACTGTCACAGGTGGCAGCCGTTGCTGCGCTGAAAGACCAGGCCTGGCTTCAACACGTCGTCAGCGAGGTGGAGGCAGCGCGTGAGCACATTTATGTAATTGCCCGCGCCAACGGCCTTAAGCCAATTCTTTCCGCCACCAATTTTGTCGCCGCAGATTGCGGCCGCGATGGGGCTTTCGCCAAACGCGTGGTGGATGAATTGCTGAAGCTGGGTGTGTTTGTGCGAATGCCCGGCGTGGCGCCGCTGAACCGCTGCATCCGGGTATCTTGCGGAACACCAGATCAACTTGCCTTGCTGGCCACCACCCTGCCAAAAGCCTTGGCCGCGGCGGCCTGAGTTCAGGCCGTTGCCTTGGCCTTGCGTTTAGCCAGAAGTCCCGTCAACCAGTCCGGGTCCATCTGCGGAACGGACGAGAGCAGCAACTCCGTATAGGCCGGGAACGGAGGGTTCAGCACCTTGCTCTTCAAGCCCTGCTGAACCACCTGGCCCTTGTTCATCACCACGATTTCATCGGCAATCGCCCGCACGGTGGCGATGTCATGGGTGATGAACATGTAGGTGACATTGGTGTCTTTCTGCAGCCGCATCAACAGCCGCAGGATTTCCTCTTGCACGATCTGGTCGAGTGCTGAAGTCACTTCATCACAGATGATGATCTCCGGCTCGGCCGCCAGCGCGCGAGCAATCGAAATGCGCTGCTTCTGCCCGCCCGACATTTCGGAGGGCAAGCGGTCGATGTAATCCTCGGACAGTTCAATCGATTCCAGAAGCTCAACCACCTTGCGGTCGCGTTCCGCACCTTTGAGGCCGAGATAGAATTCAATCGGCCTTCCGATGATATCGCGCACCCGCTGGCGCGGATTAAGTGCGGTATCAGCCGATTGATAAATCATCTGGATGCGGCGCAGTGTGTCGCGGTCCCGGTCCTGCAAGCGCGCCGGAAGCGGCTTGCCGTTGAACAGAATCTCGCCCTTGCTCGGCGGCAGAAGCCCAGTGATGGCGCGCGCCGTGGTGGATTTGCCCGATCCGCTTTCGCCCACAACGGCCACCGTGCGGCCGCGTGGAATGCGGATGGAAACATCATCCAAAACTTTCATGCTATTGTTATAGGAAGCATCAACGTGGCGCAGCTCCAAAGCGATGTCGTCGCTGGGGCTTTCTTTCTTAGCAAGGCTGCGAACCGCCCAGAGCGACTTGGTGTAATCTTCTGTCGGGCTCTTGAGCATCTGGCGGGTTTCAGATTCTTCCACCAGATTGCCATAGCGCAACACCATGATGCGGTGCGCCATCTGGGCCACCACGGCGAGGTCATGGGTGATGTAGATCGCTGCAGTGTTGAACTGTTCAACAATGTCACGCATCGCGGCCAGAACTTCAACCTGCGTGGTGACGTCGAGCGCCGTTGTCGGTTCATCGAAAATGATCAGGTCGGGCCGGCAAGACATGGCCATGGCCGTCATGGCGCGCTGCAATTGGCCGCCGGATACCTGGTGCGGGAAACGCAGGCCGATTGTATCCGGGTTGGGCAACTGCAACCGCTTGTAAAGATCGCGCGCATCGGCCTCGGCCTTATCACGCTTCATGATGTCGTGGCTCAGAGCTGTTTCTATAGTCTGGTCGATGATGTGATGTGCTGGGTTGAAAGAGGCCGCAGCGCTTTGCGCGACATAGGCAATGCGCGAGCCCCAAAGGGCGCGGCGCTGTTCATCTGTGGCGGTGATGAGGTCAATCCCATCAAACACAATGCTGCCTTCGGTGATCCGGCACCCAGGGCGGGCAAAGCCCATGGCGGCAAGACCCAGCGTGGATTTGCCGGCACCTGACTCACCAATGAGGCCAAGAACCTCGCCGCGCTTCAGCGTGAGATCCACGCCTTTAACGATGGGCTTCCACACATCATCGCTCTTGCCGTCGATCTTGATGCCCTTCATGTCGAGAAGGGCATCACCTTTCACACGCTTTTTTTCAATTGCCATCGCGCAACCCCGAAGTCTTGTGCAACACCCAATCCACCACGAAATTCACTGCGACGGTAAGCAGTGCAATTGCACCAGCTGGATAGAACGGAACGGGTATGTAGGGAAAAGTGTGCACCGGAAAGTTAATGAGCGACTTGTTCTCGGCCACCATGGAGCCCCAATCCGCTGTAGGCGGTTGGATTCCAACGCCGAGAAAGGACAGAGCAGCAATCGTGAGAAACACAAAACAAAAGCGTAGTCCAAATTCGGTTACCAACGGTGGTAAGATGTTGGGAACGATTTCCTTGAACACAGTCCAGCTCATACCTTCACCACGCAATTTTGCCGATTCAACATAATCCATTACAACGACATTGAGTGCCACGGCGCGCGACAGGCGAAAGACACGAGTGGCATCAAGAAGTGCGAGAATACCGATTAAGTTCAGGGGGAATGTGCCGAACAAATTGGGCCAAGGATTGTTTTTGCCCATGACCGCCAACATCATGAGTGCGAAAATCAGGACAGGGATGGCAAGGAAGGCATCGACCACCCGTGAAATGCCTTGGTCCAGCCAGCCGCGCTTCAAAGCAGCCAGAACGCCCAGCGAGCCGCCGACACAGAATGAAATCAGGGTGGTGACCAGGGCAATGCCAATGGTGTTGCGTGCGCCATAGATCAACCGTGAGAAAATATCACGGCCCAACTGATCCGTGCCCAACAGGTTGGTGGCGCTTGATGGCAGATAGGCCTTTCCGAGAATTTCGGCTTCACCATGCGGAGCAATCAGCGGCGCAAACAAGGCCGCAAAGGCATAGATCAGTATGACGATCATGCCGAACCAAGCGGAAATCGGCGCAGTCTTTAATGTCCGGACGACATTCTCGAGGAATGTGCGGCGGGCTTTGACGGCGCGAATCGGAGGGGATGCTGTGGTCATTTGGGGTGCAACAATCGTGGATTGGTGATGATGGCGACAACGTCGGCCATCAGGTTCAGCATGATATAGGTGGCAGCGAAGATCAGAGCACAGGCCTGAACCACCGGCATGTCACGGCTGGAAACGGCGTCCACCATCATTTGGCCAACGCCGGGATAGACATAGACAACTTCCACTACCACCACGCCCACCACAAGATAGGCCAGGTTGAACGCTATGACCGTGGCAATCGGCGCCCAAGCGTTGGGCAGCGCATGGCGCAGGATCACCTGCATTTTCGAAATGCCTTTAAGCTGTGCCATCTCAATATAGGGGCTGGCCAGCAAGTTGATGATGGCGGCACGCGTCATCCGCATCATGTGGGCTACGATCACCAGCGTCATGGTGGCGGCAGGCAGGGCCGCCCGGTGAACATGCTCCCAAAACGGCGTGTTCTCGCTGACTGTCGAAAGCGGTGAAAACCATCGCAGCTTCACCGCGAAAACGAACACCAGCAGATAGGCGATGAAGAATTCCGGCGTGGCAATGGTCGTCAAAGTTATGGAATTGACGATCCTGTCATACCAGGAATTTCGGTAGAGCGCGGCCAGAATGCCAAGCAGCAAAGCCAGCGGCACGGCAATAATGGCAGCCATGGAGGCAAGGAAAAAGGTATTGTACAGGCGCGGTGCAATGATAGCCGAGACGCTGCGCTTGATGGTGCCGGTGGTGCCGGAATAAGAATTGCCAAAATCGCCGCGCACGGCATTGCC
>JANPHF010000025.1:0-28033 GCA_031424315.1 Aestuariivirga sp. | reverse complement strand
CCCAAGGGCGTGATGATGGATATCGTCACCAGCTCCCTGCCCGCCTGGGAGAAAACCCGCGCCTGGATCATTGCACGCCCGCTTTCGGGCTTTGCCGAAACCTTCTCCCAATACATCATGGAAGTCGCCCCCGGTGGCGGCTCAATCAAGCCAGAGCCGGATGAGGGCGCGCAAGGCGTGATTTTCGTGGTGGAAGGCTCGGGCATCCTGCATCTTGATGGGCAGGATCACATTTTGGTGCCGGGCTCCTACGCTTACTTGCCCGCTGGCGAAGCTTGGCGTTTCCACAACTCGGGCGCTGAATCCGTGCGCTTCCATTGGGTGCGAAAAGTGTGGGAGGCGGCCCATGGCGTGACGAAGCCCACCGCCTTTGTGACCCACGAAAGCAAGGCTGAACTCGTGCCCATGCCAGATACCAACAATGCCTGGAGCACCACACGCTTCGTGAACCCAGCTGACCTGCGCCACGACATGCACGTGAACATCGTGAACTTCGAACCTGGCGGCGTGATCCCCTTTGCTGAAACCCACGTGATGGAGCACGGGCTTTATGTGCTTGAGGGCAAGGCGGTCTATCGCTTGAACAATGATTGGGTGGAAGTGGAAGCGGGCGACTTCATGTGGCTGCGCGCCTTCTGTCCACAGGCCTGCTACGCCGGTGGGCCGGGCCGCTTCCGCTACTTGCTCTACAAGGATGTGAACCGGCATGCGAAGCTGAGGTATCGGTGAACATCGAGCCGCTGACAAAATCCGCCTTCGCCCCTTTTGGCGATGTGATCGAAACCGATGGAGCGCGCACCTTCACCATCAACCAGGGTTTTGCCACGCGCTTCGATGATCTCTGCAAAGTCGAGGCGATCGAAGGCGGCGAAGTGAAAGTCTCGATCTTCGAAGCCCGCCCGCGACCGAAGCCCCTTGTGATTGACCTGATGGAACGCCACCCGCTGGGCTCGCAAGCCTTCTATCCATTGCAGAATGAAGACTGGCTGGTGCTGGTCTGCGCCGATCCGCGCGAAGCGCCATCCTTCCGCTGTTTCCGCGCCAGTGGGCGCCAGGGCGTGAACTATGCCCGCAACGTGTGGCACTTCCCGCTGCTCGTCTTCGCACCCTCACGCTTCATCATCGTGGACCGCAAAGGTCCGGGCAATAATCTGGAAGAAGTGGCCTTGGGGCAGCCATTCACACTGCCGAGTTAGTTCGACAACCGCTTCACCAACCCCACAAACTTGTCCACATCGGCTTGCGGTGTGGCGAAGGATAGCACGAGACGCGCGCAGGCTTCATCGGGCTTCAAGCCATCTAACGGCCATTCGTAGAAATCCACACCCTCTTTCAGCAGCGCTTCCAGCAAGCGGCGCGGCATGATAGGGAATACCTCATTGGCCTGCACGGGAGCGGCAAGGCGCACGCCCTGTACGTTGGAAAATGCGGTCTGCACTTCCGCCGCCAGCGTATTTGCAATGCCAGCATTTTCAAGCCACAGATCATGCTTCAAGTAAGACAGCATCTGCGCCGAAAGATAGCGCCCTTTGGAAAGCAGTTGCCCGGCGCGCTTGCGGCGATAGAGAAAATCGGCTGCCAACGCCTCATCAAAGAACACCACACACTCCAGAATCATCGCGCCATTCTTGGTGCCGCCGAAGGAGAGTACGTCAATCCCTGCCTTCCATGTCATCTCGGCAGGTGTGCAGCCGAGCCAGACCAGCGCATTGGCAAAACGCGCGCCATCCATATGAACCTTCATGCCCGCTTTGCGTGCAACGGCGCTGAGCGCCTTGATCTCGTCAATAGAATAGGCCGTGCCCAACTCCGTGGCTTGCGACAGCGACAGCGCCGAAGGCTTGGCGCCATGTTCGCCATGCACAAATTGCGCGAGCTTGGCCTCTACCGTTGCAGGGGTGAACTTGTTTTCAGCGCCAGAGACGGTGAGCAGTTTCGCCCCGCCCGTGAACAATTCGGGGCAATTGCACTCATCCGTGCTGATATGCGCGCCTTCATGGCAAATGATCCCGCCATGGCCTGGGCAGATCGCCGAAAGTGCCAGGCTGTTGGCGCCCGTGCCGTTGAGCACGAAAAATGCTTTCACCTTTTTCTCGAACACCTTCGAAAGCGCCGCTTCGGCCTCTTTGGCTCCGTCGTCATGGCAATAGGACTCATCCGTCAGCCTTGCATTGGCTTCAACGATGGCCTCCATTATCTTTGGGTGAACGCCATAGCGGTTATCAGAACAGAAATTCATGTGAGGCTCCTGAAGGGAGCCCTCATCTAGCGGTGCGGCAAGAAACTTGGAAGGGGTTCAAGACGGTAAACTGATCGGCACCCGGATATAGCTCACGCCATTCTTGTCGGGCGGCGGCATCTTCCCAGCCCGCATATTGACCTGGATGGAAGGCATGAGCAGCGTCGGCGCAGACAGCGTCTTGTCGCGGGCCTCACGCATGGCAACGAACTTATCCTCGCTCACACCCTCATGCACATGCACATTCTGCGTGCGCTCACTGGCCACTGTGGTTTCCCAAGCATGTTGCTTGCGGCCATCCTTGGGCAAATAATCATGACACATGAACAGCCGTGTCTCACTCGGCAGCGCCAGTAGCCGCTTGATGGAGCGATAGAGTGAGCGGGCATCACCGCCCGGAAAATCCGCCCGCGCCGTGCCATAGTCCGGCATGAACAACGTGTCGCCCACAAACACCGCATCACCAATCTTGAAAGACATACAGGCCGGTGTATGGCCCGGTGTGGCAATCACCTCCACTTGCAGATTTCCGAGCGCGAATTGCTCGCCATCTTTCACCAACCGGTCAAACTCAGCCCCCTCGCCTGACACATCCAGCGCATTGAAAACAGGGCGAAAAATGGCCTGAACTTCACGTATGCGCTCGCCAATCACTACAGCCGCGCCAGTCTTGAGCTTGATATAGGGCGCACCGGAAAGATGGTCTGCATGCACGTGGGTTTCGAGAACCATCTCGATCCTGGCGCCCAACTCCTTCGCCTGCGCCAGAACCTTCTCGGCAGAATCCACGGAGGCCTTGCCCGTTGCCTGGTCATAGTCCAGCACCGGGTCAATCACCGCTGCCGCCTTGCTTTCAGGGTCCATCACCAGATAGGTGACGGTATTGCTGGCCGTGTCAAAAAACGAGTGAATATCGGGCTGCGCCATTCTTGCCTCCACTTCTCACTTGACAATATATTAGACATACCTAATATTAGCAATACCTAATGTTTGATCCCCATGCTCACACGCACTCCTAGAAACCAGCTCTCTGATCTCGCCGGAAAAGCCGCCGATGTCGCGGCCTTGCTCAAGGAGCTGGCGAATGAAAAGCGCCTGCTGATTCTGTGCACTCTGCTGGGCGAGGGGGAAACCACGGTTGCCAGTCTTGGCGAAGCCGTGGGCCTCAGTCAATCCGCCCTCTCGCAACATCTCGCCCGCTTGCGGGGAAACGGTCTGGTGTCATTCCGCCGCGAAGGCGCAACACTTTTTTACACGGTGGCTGACAAGCGCATTGGCCACGTTCTGAAATCCATCAAATCCCAATATTGTTAGGAGTTTTTCATGTCTCTCAAACACATCAGTGTCATCGCCGCCAAAGGATTGCAGCAAGAGGGCGCAACGCTCATCGACATCCGCGAACCCAATGAATTTGCCGCGCAGTCCATCCCCGGCTCGCGCAATGTACCGCTTTCCACGCTGGCCGATGCGAAACTGGATGTGCAGGGTGCAAAGGTTATCTTCTTGTGCAAGAGCGGCATGCGCACCGCCGCCAATGAGATTGTGCTCTCGCGACTGGGCGGCCCCGGCGCACAAGTGATGCAGGGCGGCCTTATGGCCTGGGCTTCCGCCGGTCTGCCCACCGAGTCCAACGCCCCAGCCCGCAAGGGCATTCTCGGGATGTTCGGCTAAGGCAAGACGCGCCCGGGATTGAGAATGTTCTTCGGGTCGAAAACCGCCTTCAGCCCGCGCATCATCTCGATCTCCACAGGTGATTTGATCTTCAGCATGTCATGCGCCTTGAGCCGCCCAATGCCATGTTCAGCGCTGATCGACCCGCCACGCTTCAATACCTCAGCAAACACCACCTCATTCATGGCAGGCCATTGCGCGAGATAGGCGGCCTTGTCCATGCCCACGGGCTGCGACACATTGAAGTGAATATTGCCATCGCCCATGTGCCCGAAGGGGCATGGCCGCGCGCCGGGCATGAATTTCAGAACTGCCGCACTGGCTGCCTCAATGAACGCGGGTACTTTCGAAACCGGCACCGAAACATCATGTTTGATCGAACCGCCTTCGAACTTCTGAGATTCAGAAAGGCTTTCACGCAGCTGCCAGAAGCTCTGCCGCTGGGCCTCCGTCTGCGCGATGGCCGCATCACGGATCACATCGCGCGCATAGGCATGTTCAAGACAGTGTTCCAGCGCTTCCGCCGATGAATCGGCAAATTCAAAAAGCACGAACCATGGCGACGGCGAAGCAAGCGGATTCACCGCCTGCATGTGTAGCGTCGCGAAATCAACGCCGATGGCGGCCAGCAATTCAAAGGCCACCACCCGGTTGCCGCTCGCTTCCTTGGCGCGGTTGAACAGATCAAGTGCGGCTTCCAAAGTCGGCACGGCGCAAAAGGCTGTGTCATGGCGCTTCGGTTTGGGAAACAGCTTCAAAACCGCGGCCGTGATCACCCCCAGCGTGCCTTCCGCGCCGATGAAAAGGTCTTTGAGGTCATAGCCCGTGTTGTCCTTGCGGAGTGCCTTCAAACCATTCCACACGCGACCATCGGCCAGCACCACTTCAAGACCCAAACACAATTCGCGCGCATTGCCATAGGCCAGCACATTGAGGCCGCCCGCGTTACTGGAAAGGTTGCCACCAATGCGGCATGACCCTTCCGAAGCCAGCGATAGCGGGAACAGCCGCCCTGCTTTTTCAGCCGCATCTTGAATGCTCTTCAGAATGCAGCCAGCTTCAACCGTGATCGAATTATTGTCGGCGTCGACATCAATGATCTTTGTCATGCGGTTGAGCGACAGCAGAACTTCATCGCCTTGCGGGATCTGTCCGTTCACCAGCCCCGTGTTGCCCGACTGAGGAACGATCTTGGAGTTGGTCTCATGCGCCAATTTCATAATGGCGGAAACCTCCGCCGTGCCGCCGGGGCGCAACACAACGGGTGTAGTGCCCCGCCACAAATCGCGCCACTCTTTCAAATATGGCGCCTGCTCTTGCGCATCACTGATGGCGTTCTTTTCGCCAACGATGGCGATGAATTTTTCAATGAGAGCGTGGTCCATCATCCCCTCGGTGCCGCCGCGCGGCGCAGGCGGTCATTGATCGCTTCACCCAGGCCCGTCTCTGGAATGCGTGCTACAGCGATTGTTGAAGACCCTGATGCATCCATTTGATGCAACATGGAAAAAAGATTGGCCGCAGCCTCTACCAAATCGCCATTGCGTGATAAGTTGAGCGGTGCATCCAACGCGCCGAAACCCAGCTGCGCCTCGCCTTCGCGCCATTCTGTTGCATTGAGCCGCATGACCGCGCGCGGTGCATAGTGTGACTCCAGCTGCCCGGGCGCATGCAACGGGCCAGCCACCGGTGCTTCCAACTTGCGGCCAAGGGTCTCTTCAATTTTCTCCCGCGCCAGCCCGCCCGCGCGCAACAGGCGCGGTGTATCATCCAGCAACGAAACAATGGTGGATTCCAAACCTACAGCACAGGGCCCGCCATCCAAAATCATGTCCACCTTATTGCCCAAACCATCGCGCACATGTTGTGCTGTTGTCGGGCTGATGCGCCCTGATGGATTAGCCGATGGTGCCACTATGGGTCGGCCCGTTTCACGGATCAGTTCAAGCGCCAATGAATGTTGCGGCACACGCAATGCAATGCTCGGCAACCCGGCTGACGCGAGCAGCGACACAGAACATCCCGCCTTGCGCGGCAACACCAGCGTCAAAGGCCCCGGCCAAAACCGTGCCGCCAGTGTATGCGCCGCGCCCGAAAATTCCGCCAACGCAAAAGCAGCTTCCACATCGCTCACATGCGCGATCAACGGATTGAATTGCGGCCTGCCCTTGGCTTCATAAATTCTTGCCACAGCGCGGTCATTGGTGGCATCGGCACCAAGGCCATAGACCGTCTCGGTCGGAAAGGCGACAAGCCCCCCACCTCGCAAAATCTCCGCTGCCTTTCGCACGTCACTCATGGCGAGGCCCTATAGCCTATTGGAAGGATGAGGGGAATTGCCGCGAGGCAGATCAATGATCGGCACTGAGTCGGTAATTCATTTCGACCTTCGGCGTCGGAGCGCCATTCGCAAACTGCCATTCCGTATAGCCTCGCGTGGGATCTGGATCGCTACTCAGATCCAACTGCCATGTCTGTTCTGGAACGCCGGGCAATGCCAAGCTTACAATCCGTTGGCTTGTTTTCATGCTGAGCGATGCACTGGCGAGGATCACACGGTGGTCGCCATCGGTGCCATGCCAAGACTGGCCGATCAATACGTCAGTCGGCTGCGACCCTTCGTTGACAGTGATATGCACATCCTCGGCACCGGGCGGCAAATCCATGCCCGACGGAAGCCTGAATTGCAGCGCAAGTGTCATGTAGCCATGCGAGAGGTAAGGCGAACGGATAAGCTCATACCAGCCCCACCAGGCGAGGCCTGCCACAATCAGCAGAACGGGAACGGCAAAGATTGGCGATACGCGCTTTTGCGCTGGCGCGGCGGCGGCTTCGGGCTGCTCTGTCTTGGTCAGCGATTTGGCTTTTGACACAAAGCCAAACTTGGCGAACAGAAAAACTCCGGCAATGAACCCGACAATGCCGCCAATGGGCCCAATCTGAAAGACGGCACCCATGGCGATACCGCCATCACGGTCCGGCCCCGCGAGGTTAACCACCAGCGCAGCAAGCCCCGCCCAGCCCGCCAGCATCCCAAGAACACCTGACAAGAAACCAATGATGAAGCGCATGGAAAACAACACCCGCAGCAAGTTCCGTCGAGACTATATCAGTTCTAGATGGATCATTTAAGCATCCTGCCCGGGTGCAAAAGGCAGTTTCCGTAGGAAAAGCGCCGCGCATCACTCGTTCGATGTTTATTTCGCCCGATTGGCCCCACCACCTTGAATTGGGCTGCGATGAACACCATGTCAGTCTTTCAACCATCACTCTCCGATTTCAAAAATTCAATGCCGCTCGGCGTGGCAATGAAGGCGCGACTTTCCGCGCCACGACCTGTGTTCCAACCGGATTGCAGGAATCCTCGACAAGAGAAGGATTTCCACATGGCAAACCCCAACATGGCTCCTGAAGCCAAGCCCGCAGTTGTTCCGGCAAGCCCAATGCCCAAGCCATCTGAAGACAAGAAGCACGAAGCCGCGCAAGCGAAGCCCTCGGGCACGCACAGCGTCAAGTGACATCTTCGAGCAGTCTGGAATAACAGGCTGATTCAATGAAGGGGCTGGTGCCACCCGCACTGGCCCTTTTTCAGCGAGGTATACTCATGCGCATGACCCGCAGTTCTGTGACCTTCAACAACCCCTTCAAGCTTGACGGGTTTAATGTCACCCTTCCCCCCGGCACCTACGCCATATCCACCTTGGAAGAAGAAACTGACACCATGCTCAGTCAGGGCTGGCGGCGGGTTTCAACATCTTTCTGCACGCCCTCCATCGAGAACTCTGGCGGTTCTGAACAATGGAGCAGCGTGAGCGCTTCCAACTTGAAAGCTGCGCTGGAGAAAGACGGCGCATACGTCTTCCCGCAAGTTCAGCAGGCCTAAAGTGCCCGCCCGGCTCATAATCTAAGATGCCACTCTCCAGGTAGACGCTAGCAAGCCGGTCCGTCACGGTAGAATTTCCCGGCGCTCTGCTAGCCTCGCGCTGCAAATTGCGCTACCTCCCTGCCATGCCAACCCTCATCTATTCCCACCCCGCCTGCCTTGCCCACGAAACGCCGCCCGGCCACCCGGAGCGGATTGACCGTATCCGTGCCGTGCATCAGGTGATCCGCTCACCGCTATTCAATTCCACCATTCACCGCGAGGCCCCCCTGGGCACGGAAGCACAAATCCTCCGCGCCCACACTGAAGAGCACTATCAGCGCGTGCTGCAGGCCGCGCCCGAACATGGTTTTGAGTATCTTGATGCCGACACCGTGATGAGCCCCGGCACCCTGCCCGCCGCCTTGCGCGCCGTGGGCGCTTCCTGTGCCGCCGTTGATGCCGTGATCGCGGGTGAGGCTCAAAATGCCTTCATCGCCATGCGCCCGCCTGGCCACCACGCCGAGCATAATCGCGCCATGGGCTTTTGCCTGTTCAATCATGCCGCCATCGCGGCCCTTCATGCCCGCGCTGCACATGGTTTGGAGCGTGTGGCTGTAGTCGATTTCGATGTGCATCACGGCAATGGAACGCAGGACATATTCTGGAGCGACAAGGATTTGTTTTACGGCTCAACCCACCAGATGCCGCTTTACCCCGGCACGGGCTCACGCTCTGAAACCGGGGTGGGGAACATCTTCAATGCCCCGCTGAGGGCGGGCGATGGCCGCCCCGAGTTTCAAACCGCCATGGAAGACATCATCCTGCCCGCACTCAACCTGTTTGAGCCGGAATTCCTCATCATCTCGGCTGGCTTTGATGCCCATGTGCGCGACCCGCTGGGCAGCCTGGAACTGGAAGAGGAAGATTTCGCCTGGGCCACCCTGAAGCTGATGGAAATCGCCGATATGCATGCCAATGGGCGAATTGTTTCAGTGCTTGAAGGCGGCTATGATTTGCAAGGCTTGGCCGGAAGCGTGGGCGTGCATCTGCAGGCGCTGATGCATGGCGAAGCCATCATGGACAACGAGGACGAAGACAATGGCTGACGCCAGCGATATTTCCGCGATGAATTTTGAAAAGGCGCTGGCCGAGCTTGAGACCATCGTGGCCAAGCTCGAAAGCGGCAAGGTGGACTTGGAAGAATCCATCAAGATCTATGAGCGCGGCGAAGCGCTTCGCAAGCATTGCGAGGCCAAGCTGGCCGAGGCCGAAGCGCGCATTGAGAAAATCACGCTTTCCCCGCAAGGCAAGCCCACGGGCACGACGAAGCTGGATGTGGAATAGCCGGGCCGAGAACCAAAAACACGTTATTCCCGCGAAAGCGGGAATCTCTGTTTCGACATTGAACCATGCGGCAAAACGGAGATGCCCGCTTTCGCGGGCATGACGGATTTGAATTCAAATCAGAACAACAATCACACCCTCAAACTCCGTCTTGACGAAGCGCTCGTGGCGCGCGGGCTCTATTCTTCTCGCGCCCGCGCGCGTGACGCTATATTGCGCGGCACAGTGCTGGTGAACAACGCCCCGGCACGCAAGCCTTCACAAACGATCAATGAAACTGATGACCTGCGCGTGCATGACAAGGCGCGTGATTATGTTTCACGCGCCGCACTGAAGCTGATCGCTGCGCTAGATCATTTCAACATTGAAGTTGAAGGTCGCAAGACCTTGGACATTGGTGCGTCCACCGGCGGCTTCACGCAGGTGTTGCTGGAACGCGGCGCAAGCAAAGTGATCGCCATCGACGTGGGCCATGGCCAGATGATGCTTGATGACCCGCGCATTGAATTGCGCGAAGGCGTGAACGCCCGCGATCTCATTCGTGAGCATGTGCCTGAAGATGTTTCGCTGGTGGTCTGCGATGTGAGTTTCATTCCCCTCGCTATCGCGTTGGCCCCAGTGTTGGAACTAGCGGCGGAAGGCGCGCAACTTGTGGCGCTGGTGAAACCGCAGTTCGAAGTGGGCCGTGAAGGCGTTGGCAAAGGCGGCATGGTCAAAGATGAATCAAAAGCTCAGGAAGCCTGTCTAAGTATTTCAAATTTCATCGAAAAAAAGGGTTGGCGCGTGCAGGGAATAATTCCTTCACCGATCGACGGTGGCGATGGCAATGCTGAGTTTCTGCTGGCGGCAGTGAAGTAGGCGTCCTCTCCCGCCTGCGGGAGAGGAAAGGGGCCCATCACGAAGTGATGGGATAGGTGAGGGACGGCGATTGGCCATTGTCCCTCATCTCCCCCAACTGCCATGGCAGTCGGGTCCCCTTCTTCTCTCGTTTCACGGGAGAAGACCAGAGAGCGCACCCTCAATATCCGCTACAAGATCATTCACATTTTCAATGCCGATCGACAGCCGTACGAGATTGTCAGGCAACGTGCTCGTCGGGCCTTCTACTGTCTTGCGATGTTCAGCGAGGCTCTCAATGCCGCCGAGCGATGTGGCTGGCACAATCACTTTCAACCGCGTGCAGAACGCCTGCGCGCCGGCAAAATCTGTCTTGAGCAACAGGCTCATCATCGCGCCATAGCCACCTGTCATCTGCTTCTTGGCGATGGCGTGGCCGTTCTGCGAGGCCAGGCCAGGGTGCAGCACGCGCTCCACTTTCGCATGGTTGGAAAAATGCCGGGCAATGGCCATGGCATTGTCACTTGCCGCACGATAGCGCACGAACAAGGTGCGAAGCCCGCGTAGCAACAACCAGCATTCAAAGGGCGCAAGCGGTGAACCGGTAATGGTGCGAAGCCGAGCGACCTCTTTCCAGCGTTCGTTCAACTGGCGCGTGACCAGCACGCCAGCAAGAACATCGGAATGGCCGTTGAGATATTTGGTGGCGGAGTGGAACACAATGTCCGCCCCCCACATAATCGGATTGCAAGCCACGGCGCCCAGCGCAGTGGCATCCACAGCCAGAATGGCCCCCACCTTGTGCGCGGCCGCAGCAGCAGCGGCAATGTCGATCACATCCCAAGTGGGGTTCACCGGTGTTTCGATCCACACCAGATCAGTTTTGGCAGTGATGGCCGCTGCGATGTCATCAGGCTCAACCAGCGTGAGCGTGATGCGCCCCTTGGCTGCCAGCTCTTGCAGCCAGGCGCGAACCCCGTAATACATGGTCTTTTGCGAAACCACATGCCCACCATGCGGAATGGTCTGAGTCAGCGCCACAACTGCGGCCATGCCTGAGGCAAAGGCCAGCGCGGCTTCACCCTTCTCAAGCTGGGCAATGGTTTCTTCCACCGCCCATAGATTTGGCGAGCCATTGCGCTGATAGTTTTCCTTCAGCTTGGGCTGGTAGGCCTCATCGCGTGCATAAGTCGTCGTCAAGTAAAGTGGCGGCGACACAGCACCCGTATGCGGTTCAATGCCAGCCACACTTTGTGCTGCAAGAGTTTCAGGGCGGAGTTTGGAGTTTTGTTTCAAGGCTGCGCTCAACAAGATCATCGTTACTGTACTTGAAAAGCACGTTGCCAATAAGCGTCTCGAATGTCACCCCCTGATGACGAGAAATCTGGCGCAGCCGCTGAATGGTTTCATGGTCGAGGCTGATGATCAAGCGCTCAATACCGCCATGCTGCTCCTGTGTTTCGATCCACACCTCTTCGCGCCTCGAAATCTCACGGGAAGACACGGGATCAGGCCCGCCTTCGTTGACAAGGCGGTCAATGTCGCGTTGGTCTTGGCTGCGGCCAGCTCTCGCCTGATATTGAAGCGTTTGCATGTTGAGCCTCCTCTCCAGTTGCCGGAAAAAGGCTACGGAATTCATATGGCCAAGTGATGGCGGTGCCTAAGGATAGAGCCGTGTCTTGCTCCAACTCGCATCTGGCGCGGCGCGGCTAAAGACCACCCTGTCATGTAGCCGGAAAGGCCTGTCATGCCAGAACTCGATGGAGAGCGGCCGAATGCGGAAACCACTCCAATAGGGCGGGCGCGGCACCGTGCCGATGGCATATTTGGCCGTGTGCATGGCCACTTGCGTTTCAAGCTCAAAGCGGCCCCGCAAGGGGCGCGACTGTGCGCTGGCCCAGGCGCCAATGCGGCTGTCACGCGGGCGCGAGGCGAAATAAGCGTCAGCCTCCGCTTCCGACACTTTCTCAACCAGACCACGCACCCGCACTTGGCGGCGCAGCGTTTTCCAGTGAAACACTAGGGCGGCCTTCATCGTGCCCAGAATTTCCTGGCCTTTCTGGCTTTCGTAGTTGGTGTAGAACACAAAGCCGCGCTCACTGAAATCCTTCAGCAACACCATGCGCGCATTGGGCAGGCCTTCTTCATCCACTGTCGCCAATGTCATCGCATTGGCATCATTGGGTTCGGTCTTTTCAGCTTCGGCAAGCCATTCACCAAAAAGCCCAAACGGGTCGTCCCTCTCGGTGAAACCCTGTTGCGCTGTGGTAACTTTCAGGCGTTCGAGATCCATTATTTCTCCACAACGGATTTGAGATTGGCAAGGCCCGCCTCGAAATCCTTGCCCACCATCTTGTCCATATCCATGAAGGCGCTCATCACGCGCATCATGAAGGGTTTGTGGCCACGCATTTCCCATTTCACATGCGTGCCGCCAGCGGCGGGCGACAGGGTGAACTCGGTCACATTGTCAGCCTGGAAGGGCTTGATGAAATGCAGATCAAGCTGCATTCTTTTGCTGGGTTCGGAAGCCGTGATCTCCATGCTGCCCTCGCCCACCTTCTTGTTGCCCACCCATGCATATTTGGCACCCACACCACTGGTGGGGCCGGTAAACGAACGTTGCAGATTGGGATCAAACTTTTCCCACGGGCTCCAGGCCGACCATTTGTGAAAGTCGCTGATCTCACCGAAAACCTCGGCAGGCGAGGCCTTCACATCGGCTCCGCGCACGATGCTGAAAGCCGAAGGCTGCATTGCGCCATAAATCAGAACGGCAGCGATAAACAGAATGATAATCAGAAGAACCCACATCATGGCAACACCTCACGCTTTGTTCGCGAGATCAGCATAGAGCGCGCGCCGCGCTTCCGTCCAGCGCGGAGTGCTCATGCAGATCTAGCGTTTTTGATAAACCAGATGGAGGGCCCCTTCGCCTGCCACAGTCTCAACATTGCTATAGCCAAGCGCCGCAAGGTCGATGCCGGCCAGCAGGTTCTCGCCTGCGCCCAGCACAACCGGGGAAATGGCCAGGTGCAAGTGGTCAATGAGACCTGCCTGCAAGAAGGCCCTTACCGTGTGAACCCCACCACCAAGCCTGATGTCCTTGCCACCAGCTGCGGCCTTGGCGCGGGCAAGAACCTCGGTCGGGCTGCCCGAGACGAATTCAAAAACGGTTCCGCCTTCCATGGGCAAGGTTGAACGCGGATGATGTGTCATCACAAACACCGGCGAATGATAGGGCGGGTTTGGCCCCCACCAGCCCTTCCAGCTTTCATCGGCCCAGGGCCCGCGCTGTGGGCCGAACATGTGGCGCCCCATGATATTGGCGCCGATATTCACAAATCCGCGCGCAGCGAATTGGTTATCAACGCCTGTGCTGCCCTCATCCTTGCCAAACATGGATTGAAACGTCTTGGTCTTGACGAAAGCCTGCCCCAACACCATGCCGCCCAGGCCAAAGGGATTGTCCATGCTCTGCCCCGGTGCGGCGCCAAAGCCATCGACTGAAATCATGAAATTCTCAACGCGCAACTTGCTCATTGTCATACACCTTTCGCCAGATAGGCCTGCAACGTGTCCAACGAGCCCGTCCAGCCACCCTTCATGCCGTCATGCGCGGCGTGGAATGTAGCGGCCTCAACACTGTCGACACCTGTATAAATCCAGGAAACTTTAAGTTTGCTCTGCTTGGGCCCCTCGGGGATGAATTCCATCACCGTCAGCATTTCCTTGGGCCAGGTGGGGGCCATGGGATGGGCTGCCAGATTGCCCGCCTTGTCAGCGAAACTTTGCGTATAGACCAGGCGCTTGTTCAGCGTAATTTCTTTGAATGTTTGCCTGCCCCACATCTCGGTGCCATTGGGCATGACATTGCCGTAGAGGCAAATGCCGCCGGGCCGGAAATCGCGGGACGTGATGATGACTTTTGCGCCTGCTGGTGCCATCCAGTGCTTGATATCCCCTTCCGTGGTGCAGGCCTGAAAGAGCCGTTCCAGCGAAACCGGGAAGGAACGTTCAATCTCAAACAGGTTCTTGGCCTCGGCCATCGGTGCCACAAAGGCTGCGAGGCGATCCAGATTTTGCAATCCACCTTCGACAGCAAATTGGGCGATGGCATCACGAGCGGCGATGTCTTTCTCATTAAGGCGCAACTCAATGCGGGTTTTGCCAGCCTCTTCTGTCAACTCTATCTCGCCAAGGAATTTGTGGTCGAACTCGCCTTCACCACCATTGTCATGCTCAAAGCGCAGCAAATGTGGCGGCTCAACCGTCAGAAATACGAAGCGGTTGGGATAATCCGTACCATCCGGCCCATGCATGGTGAACAGTGCTTGCCCGCCCACTTTCAAATCAAACTTGCGATACGTATTGGTGAAGCCATCCGGCCCCCAGAAATGCTGCAGATGTTCAGGCGTGGTGATCGCCTTCCAGATCAATTCACGCGGTGCTGCAATCAGGCGCGTGGTGATGATTTGCGGCTTGTCTTTCGGCAGGATGGTTCGGGCAAGCAGGGACATGTTTTACTCCTTGATGGTTTGCAAATAGGTTTCAAGACGGTCAAGCCGCTGTTCCCACAGCGCGCGGTAATGGTTCATCCACTCATCCACTTCTTTCAGCCCGTCGGCAGAAAGCTGGCAGGGCCTCTGCTGGGCAGAGCGTGAGCGGGTGATAAGGCCTGCTTTTTCCAAAACCTTGATGTGCTTGGAAATGGCAGGAAGAGACATGGCGAAGGGCGCGGCCAACTCATTCACCGTGGCCTCGCCTTGGCGCAACCTCACAAGCATGGCGCGCCGCGTCGGGTCGGCCAGCGCTTGCAGTTTGAGGCTGAGTGGGTCAGGCATATTACTTAACTGTTCATTTAATTAACTTGTGAGTTAAATGCATTCACTGTTACCAACTGTCAACACCTGCGCCCTTTCCATTGCTTAATTTCTGTGCCATGAGGCAAAGCCGTTTTGATGGGCGCACCTAATCGCGGATAACGAGGTAAAATAATGAGCGAAAACAAAGGTTTGATGGCCGGAAAACGCGGCCTCATCATGGGTGTGGCCAACAATCGCTCCATCGCCTGGGGCATTTCCAAGGCCTGCGCCGACCATGGTGCCGAACTGGCCTTCACCTATCAGGGCGATGCCTTGAAGAAGCGTGTCGAGCCGCTCGCCGCTGAAGTGAATTCCAAAATCGTGCTGCCCTGCGATGTGTCTGACATGGCCTCCATCGATGCCACTTTTGCCGCCATCAAGGAGCAATGGGGCACCATTGATTTCCTCGTTCACGCCATTGCCTTCTCCGACAAGGATGAGTTGACGGGCCGCTATGTAGACACCACGCCAGACAATTTTACCAAGACCATGTTCATCTCGATCTATTCTTTCACTGCTGTGGCCCAGCGCGCTGAAAAGCTGATGACCAACGGCGGCTCAATGTTGACGCTCACCTATTACGGCGCTGAAAAATGGATGCCGCATTACAACGTGATGGGCGTGGCCAAGGCCGGCCTCGAAGCCAGCGTGCGCTACATGGCCGCTGACCTAGGTGAAAAGAACATCCGTGTGAATGCCATCTCCGCTGGCCCGATCAAGACGCTGGCGGCGAGCGGCATTGGCGACTTCCGCTACATTCTCAAGTGGAACGAATATAACTCGCCGCTCCGCCGCACAGTCACCATCGAAGAAGTGGGCGACTCCGGCATGTATATGCTGTCGGATCTCTCGCGCGGCGTGACCGGCGAAATCCTCCACGTGGATTCCGGCTATCACATCGTCGGCATGAAGAACCCCTCCGCGCCGGATATGACCGTCGAAAAGAGCGATGGCTGATCTTCCGACAATTTATTTCATCCGCCACGGACAGACTGACTGGAATGAGCAAGGCCTGATCCAGGGCACGGTGGATACCGACATCAACGCCACAGGCATTCGCCAGGCGCAAGCCGTGGCCGAAGCGCTGGCCCGCCGCGAGCCGGAACTGCAGGCTTTTGAATTCTATGTCTCGCCGCAATTGCGCGCGCGCCATACCATGCAGATCATTTGCGATAAGCAACCGCGCGATTTTGCAACGGTAAAGATCGAGCCCCGCGTACGCGAACTGGGCTTTGGCATTTGGGAAGGCAAGCCCTTTTGGGAGTTGAAGGACTCACCCATCTACCCCGCCGATGCCGAAGGCCACTATGAATGGCGCCCCGAGCAGGGTGAGAGTTATGCCGATGGCGTGGCCCGTGTGGATGGATTTCTCAGCAGCCTCACCAAGCCCACGTTGATCGTGGCCCACGGTGCCGTGGGCCGCTGCATCATCGGCTTCGTGTGCAAACTCGCAGGCCCCTCCATCACCCGCCTTCCCACCCCGCAGGGCAGCTATTGCGTGCTGAGAGAAGGCCGCTACCAGTGGTACGACGAAAGCCACCAGCCGCAGTAGGCAAGAGCCCTCATCCGCCCTTCGGGCACCTTCTCCCATGCGAAGACGCACGGGAGAAGGCAAGAATAGCTGAAGGCTCAGAACCTAGGCCTTCGCCCGTGCCCACTTGGGCATGGGAGAAGGTGCCCGAAGGGCGGATGAGGGCTCTTTGCAACGGGCTCAAATTTCTCTATCACTTTCCCCATGTCCCACAACACTTTCGGCCATCTCTTCCGCGTCACCACCTTTGGTGAAAGCCATGGGGTTGCCATTGGCGCGGTGGTGGATGGCTGCCCGCCGAACCTGAAAATCTCGGCTGAGGCAATCCAGTCTTTCCTCGACAAGCGCAAGCCCGGCCAGAACCGATTCACCACCCAGCGCCAAGAGGCGGACACGGTGAAGATCCTCTCCGGCGTGTTTGAGGATGAACGCACGGGCGGCCTGCGCACCACCGGAACACCGATCGCGTTGCTGATCGAAAACACCGACCAACGCTCGAAGGACTACACCGACATCCGCGACAAGTTCCGCCCCGGTCATGCCGATTTCACCTATCAGGCGAAATATGGCATCCGCGATTATCGCGGCGGTGGCCGATCATCGGCGCGCGAAACGGCCTGCCGCGTGGCGGCAGGCGCGGTAGCCCGCTTGGTGATCCCCCAAGTGAAAATCCGTGGCGCCCTTGTTCAAATGGGTCCGCACAAGATTGACCGCAAGAACTGGGATTGGAGTGCGGTCGATCAAAATCCCTTCTTCTGCCCCGATGCTGAAGCCGCGAAGAAATGGGAAACCTATTTGGATGGTGTGCGCAAAGCCGGCTCATCCTGTGGTGCCGTGATTGAAGTGACAGCCTCGGGTGTGCCCGCAGGCTGGGGCGCACCTTTGTATGGCAAGCTCGATGCAGAAATCGCCAGCGCTATGATGAGCATCAATGCCGTCAAAGGCGTCGAGATCGGCGATGGCTTTGCCACCGCCGCCTTGAGTGGCGAGGAAAACGCCGACGAGATCCGCATGCGCCATGGCAAGCCGGAATTCCAGGCCAACCACGCAGGCGGCATTCTGGGTGGCATTTCATCCGGCCAAGATGTTGTGGTGCGTTTTGCAGTGAAGCCCACCTCGTCAATTTTGAATGAGCGCAAAACCATCACAAAATCCGGCGAAGACACTGACATCATCACCAAAGGCAGGCACGACCCTTGTGTTGGCATCCGCGCCGTGCCGGTTGGTGAAGCCATGATGGCGATCGTGCTGGCCGATGCGTTCCTGCGCCATCGAGGGCAAGTGGGGTAACGCTTTTCATATTCTGTAGATTTCGGTTCCGTCACCCCTGCGAAGGCAGGGGCCCAGCTTTCTTGACAAGTGCCGTGACTGAAATAGTTTGACGCACATGGGTGAAGAAAAGTGGCCTGCCGTCTACATCACTGCCAACCGTTATCGCGGCACAATTTATGTGGGCGTGACCAGCGCCTTGTGGAACCGCATTTGGGATCACAAGAACAAGCGTTTTGAAGGCTTCACGGCGGAACACAACGTGCATCTCTTAGTTTGGTACGAACACCATACCAGGATGGAAAATGCGATCCGCCGAGAGAAGCAGATGAAGAAATGGAAGCGCGATTGGAAAATCCGGCTTATCGAAGAAGTAAATCCAGATTGGCACGATTTGCACGAAAGCATTGATGCGCTGGCAACGCTCGTACAGGCCCAAGCTGGGCCCCTGCCTTCGCAGGGGTGACGGAGTTTTTTGTTCGCCGGACGCCTACTTCACCATCTCCGCCTCCACCAAATACCTTTGCTTGCCATGCAGCACAGCATCGAACGGATAGCAGGTGGAGAGCACCAGGTGAAAACCCGGTGCGTGGCGGTCAATGCCGGAAGCATCGGCATCTGCCACGCGCATGTCTGTTACCCGGTAGTCAAAGCGCAGGCCGTCGGCGAGGGTGAGGCTCACCACATCACCCACTTGCACATCTTTCAAAAAAGCAAAATGCGTATCACGATGCGCGGCAATCACCGCCGTCCCACGCTCGCCAATGCCCGCGGTTTCATCCAGCAGCGAAGGCCCGAAGGCCAGCGCCTCACCAGATGCCCCTTTGAGCACGATGGCCGAAGCACCAATGCGGCCCACCTGTAATTTCGCAACAGGCCAAGTGTCGGCCCACGACCAGGCTTTCACAGGCTGGCCAGATGCAACCGATTGCGTGAAGGCACGTTGCAGTAGGATTTGTGCCAGTTCGGCCTTGATGGGGATGTAAGCGGCCTTGACTGAGAGCCCAAGCGCCATGGCGACGAGCGTGTAACCTACTGCCGCGCGCAGGTCTGGCTTGCGCCCCTCCCCTTTCGGGGAAGGGCGCGCGCTGCAGGTGAAGGCGGCGCTCATGCCACCACCTTCTTGCTGCGCAGGGTGGCAACACCGGCAATGCCAAGTGCCATGGCCAGCAGCATCAACAGGCGGAAGTCGGTCGCTGTCTGCGGCAAGGCCACCTCGGCTTCGGCTTTAGGCGCAGACTGCGTGAACTTGGCAAACTGCTTGAGATCGGCTTCTGTCTTCTGGTCGAACTTCGGCATGTTCTCGCCAGCCGGGCCAAACACGCTTTCGAACACCCAGCCAGCAGGAAGATTCAAAGGCACATCGGCACGCGTGAGCACATAGCCCTCTGGGCGCTTGGGTGACTTGTCCACCGCCACCAGAGAAGTCTGGCTGGAAACAAGCTGATGCTCCAAGGCCACTTTCAACACGGCCTTGTCGGCCGCATCCTGGGTCAGCGCGCCAAGTGTGGCATTGACTTCATATTCCGCGATCTTGCGCCTGGCCCACAGCTTGGAAATGCCATCGCCCGCAGCGGCTTTGTCTACCGGAAGCAAAACTTCCCAAGGCTGGTCACCAATCTTGCCGCTGATCTTCACCGTGCCCGACAGTTTGTCAGCATCGGCGAACAGCAACACCGGCTCACCGCGATACACATCCGGCAACATCTCCGGCGTGATCTTGGCTTGTGCCCCTGCGATCTCGGCCTTGAGGCCAGTGATCACCGGGTGGCCGATCTTGCTGAACAAGTCCGTCATGCGCGGGGTGAGCTGCGCAGGTTCGCCAATTTGCGTGAATGTGCCACGACCAAGCTCGGAAGCATGCGTCATCAGGTAAGTGTTGGGCGCAGAACCAATGCCCACCATGAAGAGGCGCGAGCGGCCCTTGTGTGCGGCAATGGCATCGAACAACTGTTGCTCATTGCTGATCTCGCCATCGGTGATGAACACCACCTGGCGCAGATGTGTGGTGTCGGTTGGGGTTGGGTCTTTCAGTGCGTCCAACATGGGAGGCACCATTTCCGTGCCGCCATTGGCCTCGAGCGAGTCGACAAATTTCTTGGCTTTGTCCAGGTTGCCTTCGGAAGCCGGAATGCTGCCACCGAATACATTGGTCATCGTGTCGTCAAAGCGAATGATGTTGAACAGATCATTCGGCTTCAATTGCGACAGGCCGTAGAGCAGGCTTTGCTTGGCTTGCGGCATGGAAGTGCCATTCATCGAGCCGGAATTGTCGATCACAAAAGTAATGTCGCGCGGCAGATCAGTGACAGCGCCATCCACATTGGGTGGCGTCACATAGCCTAAAAGATAATCATGGCCATTCACGCTTTCCTTGAACAAGCCAGCCTGTGGCACCGTGCCTTTGGCTTTCCATGTGAGTTCAAAGTCCCGGTCGGCCGGAGCAATGCCGGAGAGCGAGATCACGCGGGTATTGGGGCCTTTTTCGGTCATGTCCACCTTGTGATAGCTGCTCGCAACATCGCCCAGTTCAAAACCTGCGTTGAGATTGACGGTGATCGAGACAGGATTGGTCACGCCATCAACCTTTGGGTCGAGTACAGGCGGCTGCGGCAGCGTGGTATCTGATGAGGTTGAGAGCCCGCTGGCATTGAAATCCACATTCGTCACCAGCGGTGCCGACTGATAACGCGGCGCCACCACCAAAGGCAGGCGCAGCGCATAGGCGCCATCCTTCGGTGTGATGCTTTGCTGATATTCAATCTGCACCACAATCTTTTCATGCGGGCCGATATTGGCCACGCTGTTGGTGAACATGTTGGGGCGCAGCTGCTCCAGCAAAGCGGCCGATTGGCCCTTGGCCTTGGCCTCTTCGTAAATCTGCTTGGCTTCAACCTTCTCCTTCACCTCGCCAACAATGACGCGCGTGCCGGACACGATCTTAAGCGTGTCCACGCCCGAGTCATCGGGCAGTGGGAAGACATACACGCCCTCTACGAAACCCTCCGACGGATTGTAGAACTGCTGGGTCACTACAGTGCGTGCCGTGGGGCCGGAGATTGTAGTGGTGTAATCGGTGGCCACCTTGGGCGCTTCGATGAACTTGTTTGGGTCACTGGTCTTGAGAAGCAGCGCGCCAGACTTCTCGTCGTTGATTCCGACAAAGGCGAAGGCCGCCTTGGCCATGAGCAAGAAAGTCGAAAGGAAAATAAAAAACGCGGCCAATGCGGGCCTGCGGCGCGGGTGGGTGAAAAGCATGAGTTTCTCCTTGAATGTATTTGCTACCCCTGCCCTCATTGATAAGCGCGCGCACCAATGAGCCGCCAATGTGAAGAACTTCATTGTTCGGCAACGCTTTTCCGCACCCGTGTTGAGTTCTGCGGCCCGATGTGGAATTGTGCAGAAATGTGCGGTTTTGTACGGGCTAGGCTTTCATGAGCGACGACGACCTTTCAGAGGCCGAGAGCAAGGCAATAGGCCAGGCCATCCGCGAGGAACTGGCCAGGAAACGCCTCACGCGCCAGCATCTGGCCGACAAGGCGAAGATTTCGCTCTCCACCATTGAAAAAGCCCTTTCCGGCCAGCGGCCCTTCACTTTGGCCAGCGTGGTGCGGCTGGAAGAAGCGTTGCAACTTCCGCTGCGCAAAACCCGCAGCGTGGAAGCGCCCGCCAATGGTAACGGTCTTGCGCCTGACAGCTTGGGTTCTTACGCGCGCCCTGCGGTAAATTGGATCGAGGGCGAATATGTCACCCTGCGCGCCTCCTTCTCCCGGCGCGATTGCCTCTACGCTTATCTCACCACAATCAAGTGGGACACCGCGCTTTCGCATCTCGTGTTCAGCGAGTCCGAGCGCCGCGATCCAGAATTCAAGCAGGATGGCGCAGTGTCAGTGCCACATCAGTCGGGCTATGTTTATTTGACAACCAACAAGCATGGCCAACACCGCCTCGCCATTCTCACCCGGCCGATGATCGGCGGAGAGATGTACGGCTTGCTGACCACGCTGCAAGCCGCCAAGGCCGCACAACTCATTCCTACGGCCACGCCATTGGTTCTGGCTCCGCTGAAGAATTTCAGCACAGAGGCAGAGTTCGGCCTGATTGCACCAGGATCAAAAAGCTTCAGCCGCTATCAGAAGCTCCTCCACCGCACGCTGGAAGAGCCTTTTGTTCACATGCTGCCGGGCGCTGGGTATGAGTCAAACGCTTAGTTTTAGGAATCTCAATAAAACCGTCATTCCCGCGAAAGCGGGAATCTGCGTTTAAAAAATGCGAGGTTTTGCGCCCTGCAAGAAACAGAGATTCCCGCTTTCGCGGGAATGACGGATAAGTGTTTCAGATCAACCTTGCCGCTTTCACCCACCATTGTGGATGAGCCTCCGCAAGCCCTCGAGCAACCAATCCGGCTTCATCAAAATCCCGGGCCAGGCCAAAACAAGTAGCGCCAGAGCCTGACATCAATACCGGATGCAGCATCGTCTGGCCCAGCGCGGAAAGCACTTTGGAAATCACTGGCTGTGTGCGGATGGCCGCTGTTGTCATGTCATTGCGCCATTCCGCCCGCACCGAAGGCGGACGAATATCACCTGGATGTAGCGCCATCGCCTTGAACACGGCAGCGGTCTCACAAGCCACGCGCGGATTCATCAGCACAAGAGCGGGCGGCAATTGTTCATCCAGAATTGTGATCTTCTCGCCAATGCCTTCCATCACACAAGCCTTGCCGAGGAAGCACACCGGCACGTCTGCCCCAATGGCGGCCAGCCCGCGCACTTGATCATCACTCAGCCGCGCATCCAGCAGCCGCAACAACCCGCGCAGCATGGCTGCAGCATCGGCAGAGCCGCCGCCAATGCCGGCAGCCAAGGGCAAGTGCTTCTGAAGCAAAACAGAAACAGGCGGCACATCCATCAGCCCGTGTAAATGCGCCCAAGCCTTCCAGATGATATTGTTCTCATCCAGTGGAACGCCCGCCGCGAAGGGCCCGCTCACCGCAAGTTCATTTTGGCTGGCAGGCGTGATCGTCAGCCTGTCGCCCACATCGGCAAAGGCCACAACAGAACGCAATTCGTGATAGCCATCCGCCCGCCGCCCCAAAACCTCCAATGAGAGATTGATCTTGGCTGGCGCAAATTCAGTGACGGCAAGCATCAGCCGTTGATGGGCTTGCCAGCCTTGTCATCAACGGGCTGGGCTGGGGCGGTTGCGCCGTCTGCAGGCTTGGCCACATCAGGCTCCGGCAAGCCATCCTTGATCTTGGCTTCGATCTTGGCGAGGTCTTCGGGATCGGGCTTGTTGTCCTTGGCATGCTGCCATTGGAACCTGGCCTCCAGCTTGCGGCCCGCCATCCAGTAAACATCACCCAAGTGATCGGCAATCGTCGGGTCACCCGCGTTCAGATCCACCGCACGCTCGCAATAGGTCACGGCCTGTTCATAGTCGCGCAGCTTGTAATAGGCCCAGCCCAGGCTGTCGACGATGTAGCCGTCGTTGGGCTTCAGCTCCACGGCCTTCTTCACCATGGCCAGCGCCTCATCCAGCTTCTCGCCACGGTCAATCATCGAATAGCCGAGATAGTTCAGCACCGAAGGATCACCCTTGGAAATTTCCAGCGCTTTGCGAAAATCCACTTCGGATTTGTCAAACTGCTTCAGCTTGTCGAAGGCGATGCCGCGGTCATAAAAAATGCGCCAATTGTTCTTGGCATCTTCACCCAAAAGGCCAATGGCTTTGGTATAGGTTTCAACCGACAAGTCGAATTTGTCCGAGGCGCGGTAAATTGCAGCCAGAGTCACCGTCGCATCAAAATCATTGGCATTTTTAGCCGTCACATCCTGCAACAGCTTGATGGCCTCATCCTTTTTGTCCATGCGGTGCATGTTGATGGCCATCTGCGTGTCGGCATAGGCGCGCAAGGCAGAGTCCTTCGGCACCTGATCGAAAGTGGCGTTCGAATCATCATAGAACTTGAGGTCGGATTGAATGCCGCCAAGCGTGGTCAGGATGACTGGCTTGTCACCAGCAAGGCTCAGCGCCAATTCCGAATAGGTCAGCGCCGCTTCAGCGTTCTGATCACCAGTCAAGGCCGAAGCAATTGAGAACAAGGATTCGCTGGCGCCCGCTTGCGGGGTTGCAACAAATGCAGCAGGCTTGGCGGCCGACTGCAGCTTATCCAAAGCTTGCTGCACCAGAACGTCGCGCTGCCCATCGGCCAGGTAGGCCTTATAGACCTTTTCCGCCTCGTCCTTATGGCCGCTGCGTTCCAGCCAGTTGCCATAGGCTTGCACAATGCGCATTGAGGTCGGGGCCAATTCATAGGCCTTCTTGTAGGCTGCATCAGCCCTCACGCCTGAACCCAGGTAATCGGCAATAAGCGCCGTATGCAGCGCCTTGTAGTTGGTGAAACCGTCCTGCCCATCCAACTTGTCGAGCGCCTTCAAGGCTGCATTAAGTGAGCCTTCACCCGCGTAAGCCCAGGCATCGAGCAACGTGGAAGTGAGCGTGCCCAGTGGCGTATAGGCTGCTTCGTCAAAATGGCCGCGCGCCTCGCCATAGCGCCTCGCCCGGAATTCTTTCAACCCGAGCACCAGCCGCGCCATGCGCTGCTGGCTGTTGGTCTTGATCACCTGCGCGGCCAAAGGCTCGGCCTTGACGATCTCGCCCTGCATCACTTCGGCCTGGAACAGCCGCTCCAGCAAAACTCCGTTGCCCGGGTCAAGTTTCAACGCGGCAGATGTGAAAGCTGCTGTGGCCGGAAGGTCGCGCACATGGCTTGCGGTGCGAGACGCCAGATAGTTGCCAGCAAGTGTGGCCGACTCTGCATCAGTAGCGGCCTGGGCCGCAGCCGACAGAACAAGAGACAAGGCAAAAGCAGATATTCCGCGCATCTTCATTCAGCTGGGTCCATTTCCAAACAAATCGCCAATGCGAGACGATTAAGGCTTTTGTGGGCAACCGCAACAAAAAAGGGCGGTCAGCCCGTTTCGGCCGACCGCCCTAATTTGCAGGGAAATTCTCGTTATTTTACAAGGCGCATGGACACCAGATTGAGCGCCAGGGTCTGGAACACGCTGTTGAGCTGCGATTGATTGGTCGCATTGAGGGCGTGCGAGGCGTCAGTTGCGCAGTTGGCGAGAAGAGCCACGCGCTGCGGATAACTGTTGTTCAACTGGAAGGCGATTGTGTAAACTTCAATGCCGGAACTCTTGATGGCCGTGCACATGGAGTTGGACTGCGCATACACGTCACCATTGTCCGGCGCCCGGTTGATGAGGTCAGACGTTGTGTAATAGCTGCCGCTTACAATCGGGCTGCCGCTGATCACACCGTTTGAATAAACCGAATTGTATTCGCCGTCGGTCATCAGGATCATGATTTTCTTGACCTTGGTGTTGACGTCGCTGGTTGTCAGCTTGTCATAGCCAGCTGGAACTGCTTCACCCGAAAACATCGTGGCGAAATTCGGTGAAAGCGTATACCAGCCCCAGGCAATGCCTACTTGGCCAGCCGTGGAATAATTGGCAACCATCGAGCTGATGGTGTTCAACAGTGTGGTTTTGTTGGTTGTCAACGGCTGAAAAGCCGTGACACCGCAGACGTTGCTGGATCCAATATACTGGCGTCCCACCGGCGCGATGGAAGGTGAAGCATCCGTATAGGCTTGCGCGCCCGTGCGCTCAGTCACACAGTTTGAAATATTGAAGGTTGATGTGCTGCCCGCGGCATTGTTGAACTTGAAAGACTGATAGCCTGGCGTGGTGCTGGTGCCAGAGAGATATGTGCCACGTGCCAGCGTTGCTGTCGCAGCCGAACCCATGTTCACACCGTTGTTATAGGGGATGATGGCGATCTTGGTGTAGTAGGGGGTCTGGTTCGAGCTCATCACCGTATTGATGAAGTTCGTTGCCGCCGACTTCAGATCCTGAATCGGCGTCGTGCCAGTGCTGCCATCACTTGTGTTCATGGAGTTGGTGTTGTCCAGCACCAGTGACACTTCAAGATTGATGTTACGGCCCGTGCCTGTATGCAAGGCCTGCGAACTGGCAGTGATGTCCAGCGTGTAAATGCCAACTGTCGCCATGAACCAGGTGTTCATGGTCACAACGCCCGTGGCCTTGATGGTGTTGGTCGTGTCGCCCGCCGTGATGGCATAGGATTTCACCTTGGCATCGCCCACATTGTGGTAGTTGGCGTCCAGATAGGGTCGCGACACAGTGGTTAGCACCGTGTTGTCATTGGAATTCTGGCCTGCAGCAAACAGAGATGCAGAGTCCAGCGAGGCCTGCAATTCCGTCTTAGCGTTGATGGCGCGTTCATAGTCAATGGCCGCACCACCGGCGATCACCAGGGGAATGGCCGAGATGCCCGCCATAAGCGTGACATTGCCACGCTGGTTGGAGACAAAGTGCTTAAAGCGCTTCTTCAACTTCAACTTCCGCAGTGCTTTCAACATGGCCGTCAACTCTCCCTAGACAGGATTAATGGCTGACCATAGTTCACGAGCCTTAAACAAGGCCTTGCACCGTCAAGTAAATTTTTCTGCAAATCACTCAACCAGAGAGATTTCGAGCCCTTAGTTAACAGCGGCTTGCGGCTCACATATTGGGGTAATTCGGGCCCTCGCCACCTTGTGGCACTGTCCAGTTGATGTTCTGCGACGGGTCCTTGATGTCGCAGGTTTTGCAGTGGACGCAGTTCTGATGATTGATCTGGAATCGCGGGCTTTTGCCATCCTCCATCACAACCTCATACACGCCTGCCGGGCAATAACGCTGCGCCGGCTCATCCCACATCGGCAGGTTAACAGCGATTGGAATGCTTGCGTCCTTGAGCTTGAGATGCGCAGGTTCATCTTCCTCATGGGCGGTTGCAGAGAAGGCCACATTGGTAAGCCGGTCGAAAGAGAGCACGCCATCGGGCTTGGGATAATCAATCGGCTTGCTTTCTGAGGCGGGCTTCAGCGTGGCGTAATCCGCCTTGCCATGTTTCCAGGTGCCAAGGCCAAAACCAAACAGGGTGTTCAGCCACATGTCCAGCCCGCCCAGGCCCATACCGAACAGCAAGCCCAGCTTGGACCACATGGGCTTCACGTTCTTAACTTTCTTGAGATCCTCATAAACCCATGAGCCTTCGTAAGCGCTCTGGTATTCATTCAGCGTGTCGGCCTCGCGGCCTGCCTGCAATGCCGCCACAGCGGCTTCAGCGGCGAGCATGCCCGTCTTCATCGCATTGTGGCTGCCCTTGATGCGCGGCACATTCACAAAGCCAGCCGAACAGCCGATGAGTGCGCCGCCGGGAAACGCTAGTTTGGGAACGGATTGCAAACCGCCTTCGGTGATCGCCCGCGCGCCATAAGCCACGCGCCGCCCACCTTCGAGAACTTGCGCAATGAGCGGATGATGCTTGAAGCGCTGGAACTCCATGTAAGGATAAAGATGGGGGTTCTGGTAATTCAAATGCACCACGAAGCCGATGGAGACCAGATTGTCCTCCAGGTGATACATGAAGCTGCCGCCACCGGTCTTGTTGCCCAAGGGCCATCCCATGGTGTGGGTCACCTGCCCTTGTCTGTGGTTTTCTGGCTTCACTTCCCACAGCTCTTTCATGCCCAGGCCGAACTTCTGTGGTTCACGACCATATGAAAGGTCAAACTTGGCGATGATCTCCTTCGCCAGCGATCCGCGCACACCTTCGGCGATGAACACATATTTGCCGCGCAATTCCATGCCCGGCTGATAATCGGGCTTGTGCGTGCCATCCTTGGCAATGCCCATCACGCCTGCAACGACACCGGCCACCGAACCATCTTCACGGTAGAGCACTTCACTGGCCGCAAAGCCCGGATAGATTTCAACACCAAGACCTTCGGCCTGTGTGGCCAGCCAGCGGCACACATTGCCCAGCGACACAGCGTAGTTGCCATGATTATTCATCAGCGGCGGCATGAGGAAATTGGGAATGCGCAGTGCGCCCGCCTTGCCCAGAACATAGAAGCGGTCTTCCTTCACTGGCGTGTTGAGCGGCGCACCTTTTTCCCTCCAATCGGGGATCAGCTCATTCAGCGCAATCGGATCAACCACGGCGCCTGAAAGAATATGCGCACCAACTTCAGAGCCTTTTTCCAGAACGCAAACCGTGGTCTCTGGCGAAACCTGCTTCACGCGGATGGCGGCAGCAAGCCCGGCAGGGCCAGCACCCACGATCACCACATCATATTCCATCGCTTCGCGTTGTTGTTCAGACACAATTCTGGTTCCTTTGCTTTGCAAACAGTTATAGCCGTTGGCAAACTGCGCTTGCCACAGTTTTCGACATTTCCCGCGTCCGTTCCGTCACGTGGATTTTAACGTGGGAGAAAGAGCCCTCATCCGCCCTTCGGGCACCTTCTCCCATCCTTCGGACAGGAGAAGGCC
>JANPHF010000024.1:0-27563 GCA_031424315.1 Aestuariivirga sp. | reverse complement strand
CAAGACTGAACCGTTCGGTTCGGTTGATATTTTTTGCATAGCAGCAGACGGAAACCATCATGGATAGCGCCTCGGCCACCAATGACAATTTTGACACAGCCAAGCGCCAACAGATTCTGGACGGGGCGCGGCGGTGCTTTCTGGAAATGGGTTTTGATGCCGCCAGCATGAATGACATTGTAAGAGCGGCGGGCGTCTCCAAAGGCACGGTTTATGCCTATTTCCCTTCCAAGGAAAAGCTGTTCGAGGCCATGGTCTATGTGGATCGCCGCCAGTCGGTTGAGCAGATCGTGGTGATCGAAGATGAAGACGGGCCGATCGAAGAAGTGCTGAGTGAGCTTGGCATGCGGATGGCCAGCCAGTTCACCTCGCATGACCAGTTGGCCTATTCACGGATGGTCATGTCTGTGGCCGGGCGCTTTCCGGCGGTGGGCCACAGCTTTTTTGAAGCAGGCCCGGCCTTTGCCATCGCCCGCATTGGTGCCTATCTGAAGCGCAAAATGGATGATGGCACGCTGCATCAGGCTGATTCTGAATTGTGTGCCATGCAGTTCATTGAACTGGTGCAATGTGGAATCTTCAAGCCGAAGCTGTTTTCGGCCACTGACCTGTTCAAGCATCGCAGCATCGAAGAAGTGGTGAAGGCCGGCGTTGGCCTGTTCCTGCGCGGGCTGAAACGCTGATCTGCCGGAACCGCTAGAGGATCGAGCGAACAAGTGGAATCACTTGTGAGCGAAAAGATGCGACCAACCAAATATCTAGAGCGTGCAGGCGAGCGGATGCGAGCATCCGCCGCTCTAGAAAGCAACTGTTAACCACGTTTCGAATAAGTTTGCGGCATGGGTTCGTGCCGCGTTCTGGTTTCGGTTTGTGCTGTGGCGTTGCTGGCCTGCAACCCTGTACAGACGCACGCGCAAGTGGCTGATCTGCGGGCGACAATGGTTGATGATGGGGCGGACGCCGCTGATGCCCCGGCCAGTGTTGTTCCGTCGATAATTCCCGCGCAAGAGGACGAACCGGCCCATCCGCGCCGCCGCAAGAAAATTACAGATCCCTACATGCCGCCGCCCATGGGCGATGGGCCGATTGAATATCGCGCCAGCCTGGCCGTGCAGGGCGTTTACACCAGCAATGTGAAAGGCAGTGCCACCGCACCGCTCGGCGATATAGGTCTGCGGGTGGCACCCACGGTTTCCTTCAACACCAATTGGTCGCGCCATGAATGGCATGGCACGTTGAACGGCGATTTCATTGCCTATGCCGGAACGCCTTCGGCCAACAGCAGCACGGGTAGCATTGAAACCGGCGGGCGGGTGGACATCCGCCGAGATACGCAGCTTGATCTTGATGCCAATTTGAGCACATCGCTTTCCACGCCGGGTGATCCTGAAATTCCGGGTGCTGCCACGGGGCCAGCGCGCAACTGGAGCTTCAACAGCTCTGGCGCATTGACGCATGATTACGGCCCGCTCGCGGTGCGAACCAAAGTGGCTGTTCTGCGCAACGCTTATGATGACGTCGCTTTATCTGGCGGCGGTGTGGAGGTGAATGCCGACCGAAACTACTGGGAGCCGTCACTAGCCGTGCGCGGAACATTTGGCAGCTCTGGCGCGCGGCTCAAGCCCTATGTGGAACTCACCTATGATCCACGCTTTCACGATACGGTGCCAGACCGCAATGGCCAGAACCGCAATTCGCAAGGCGGCGGCATTGCTGTTGGCATGACGCTCGACGATGGCCCCATTTGGATGGGCGATATCTCCGCCAACTTCATTGCGCGGGACTATGATGATCCGGCGCTCAAGACAGCCATGGCACTTGGCCTCAACGGCAATCTGACTTGGAGCCCCACACCCTTGTGGAGCTTTGTGGCCAACAGCGGCGTCGGCTTGAGTGAATCCGAACAAGCCGGTGTCTCCGCCACACCAAATTGGAATGCGGGATTGCAGGCCAACTATGCCCTGCGCGAAAATGTGAACCTGAAAGCCGGATTCAATGTTTCGGCTTCCAGCAATGCTGGCGGCCTTGATACCACCACCGTTGCCAGCCTTGGTGCGGATTGGCAGCTCAACCCTTATCTGTCACTCAGCGGATCATTGCAGAGCACGTGGTTCAACGCGGCGAGCGGCGCAGGCAACTACAATGAGCAGCGGGTGATGACTGGCGTTGTGGTGCGGCACTAGTCGGACGCAGCTCGCGGATGACGAAAAAAAGGGGATGCCTTACCCTGCGATTGCTTCCGGCTCATCGGAAATGGCTGCGCCCACTTCAGGCTCCGCGCCAGCTTTGATCTCCTGCAACACCTTGGCCAGTTCGCTGTTGCCATGCCAACTGAGGAAGCCGCCGTGCTTGGCGATAATGTCTTGCAACGCTTCGCGGAATGCGGGCCCGAGGTCTTCGCGCTCCAATGCAAAGGCCACATTGGCAGAAAGGAAGCCTACCTTGTCACCGCAGTCATAGGTGGTGCCTGCAAAGCGCAGGCCGTGGAACGGCTGATATTTTGACAAAGCGATCATGGCGTCGGTGATCTGGATTTCGCCGCCGGAACCGGGCGTGACCTTTTCGATCTCACTGAAGATTTCAGGCTGCAAGATATATCGGCCCGAGATGATGAGGTTTGAAGGCGCATCTTCACGCTTTGGCTTTTCCACCATCGAGGCAATCGAGAAGTGGTTGTCTTGCCAATCGCGAGGCCCGACCACGCCGTAGCGATGCACGTTTTCCCAGGGCGTTTCTTCCACCGCGATCACATTGCCGCCGCCGCGCAGGTGATAAACATCGACCATTTGTTTGAGGCAGCTTGGCGTTCCCTTGATGATCATGTCTGGCAGCAAGACGGCAAAAGGCTCGCTGCCCACCAGATGGCGCGCGCACCACACTGCGTGGCCGAGGCCCAGCGGCTCCTGCTGTCTGGTGAAGCTGGTTTGGCCGGCACCGGGCAGATCCTCCTCCAGAATAGAGAGTTCTATCGACTTGCCGCGCTTGCTGAGGGTTGATTCAAGCTCATACTGCTTGTCGAAATGATCTTCGATCACCGCCTTGTTGCGGCCGGTCACAAAAACCAGATGTTCAATGCCCGCTTCGCGTGCCTCGTCGACAACAATCTGGATCAGTGGCCTGTCCACCACCGTCAGCATTTCCTTGGGCATGGCTTTGGTAGCAGGCAAAAAGCGTGTGCCGAGGCCTGCAACGGGGAAAACAGCAGTTTTGATGGCGCGGGGCATTAACGTCCTCTTAACTCAATCCAAGCGGGCCAGCCTTACACGGCGAAAGTGTAATGCAGTATAAAGCATCGCGTGATGTAAGCCTATTAAGTTTTAAATTTGGAGATTTTCATGGCAGTGCTGGTGACGGGCGGGGCGGGCTATATCGGCAGCCATATGGTTCTGGCCCTCACGGATGCGGGCGAGGATGTGGTGGTGCTGGATAATCTCACCACCGGTTTTGCCTGGGCCGTGGCGCCGCAAGCCAAGCTGGTGCAGGGCGACATTGGCGATGAATTGCTGGTCGGCAAGCTGATCAAGGATCACAAGGTTGAGGCCATCGTGCATTTTGCGGGCTCCATCGTGGTGCCGGATTCGGTGTCTGATCCCTTGGGCTATTATCTTAACAATACCGTGAAGTCGCGCGCGCTTATGGCAGCAGCAGTGGCTGGCGGCGTGAAGAATTTCATCTTCTCGTCAACGGCTGCGATTTACGGGAACCCAGAAACGATGCCAGTTTATGAAGTGGCGCGGCCTGCGCCAATCTCGCCCTATGGCACGTCCAAACTGATGACCGAGCTGATGCTGCATGATTCACATGTGGCTTACGGCCTCAACTACATCGCGCTGCGCTATTTCAACGTAGCAGGGGCCGACCCGAAGGGCCGTAGCGGCCAATCCACACCGCGCGCCACGCATTTGATCAAGGTGGCTTGCGAGACGGCTTTGGGCAAACGCAAGAGCATGGATGTGTTCGGCACAGATTATCCCACGCCGGATGGCACCTGCCTGCGCGACTATATCCATGTGAGCGATTTGATCGCGGCGCATGTTGAAGCGCTGCGTCACTTGCGCGCGGGCGGGGCGAGCGGCATTTTCAATTGCGGCTATGGCAAGGGCTATTCTGTGCTCGAGGTCATCAAGGCGGTGGAACGCGCCAATGGCGCGCCGATCAGCCACGTGCTGGGCCCGCGCCGGGCAGGCGATCCGGCAGGCATCGTTGCAGGTGCTGACCGCGTGCGCGAAGTTCTGGGCTGGAAGCCCAAATACAATGATCTCGATTTCATCGTGCGCTCGGCGCTGGATTGGGAAAAGCACTTGATGAAGCGCAACGCTGCTTGAAGCGGCGGGCCTGTCCGGGCTAAAGCGCCGGGCAGGAGTTCTCCATGTCCCTTTCCGGCCTAGCCTTCTTCGCTCTCGTCTATTTCATTTTTGTAATCACGCCCGGGCCTGGCGTTGCGGCCATGGTGGCGCGAGGGCTAGGCACGGGGCTTCGCGGCTGGTTTCCCTATGCGCTGGGCTTCATGCTGGGCGACATGGTGTGGTTTACCGTTGCGGCCACGGGCCTTTCTGCGCTGGCGCACCAGTTTGCCATTGCCTTCATCGCGGTGAAATACCTCGGCTGTGCCTATCTCGTTTATCTCGCATGGAAGATCTGGCGGTCGCCGCCGCTTGTCACGGCTATTGGTGAAGCCCATGTGGCGACAGCGCCTTGGCCCAGCTTCATTGGCGCACTGACACTCTGCCTCGGCAACCCGAAGGTGATCGTGTTTTTCATTTCCATCATGCCGCTGGTGGTTGATGTGACCCACGTGACCATCTGGTCCTATCTCGCCATGCTGGCGGTGATGGTGCCCTTTGCGCCGTTGCTGACTTTCAGCGTGCTCTATCTTGCCAAGCGGGCGCGGATGATTTTCCAATCCGCCAAGGCACTGCGCCGGATCAACCGCGGCTCGGCAAGCCTGATGGCTGGCGCTGCGGCCGTGATCGCGCTGAAGGGTTGAAGCCTTCATTTCTTCAAATTCATCTGGCCTGCGAAGCGTTTTGACTTTTCATCGAAAAGTCAAAATCGCCTTGCTTATGATGTCGATCAACTTTCCCGCACTTTGGCGATTTCGCCAAAGTGCGGGTTGATCTAGATTGGCGCGAATCTGAATTGGAGAGACGGATGCGGAAACTGATCTTGGCCCTTGTGCTTGGCCTCACCCTGACAACGCCGGCCCATGCGGATGCGAAGTTTGAAGCCTTTGTGCAATCCCTCTGGCCGCAGGTGAAAGCGGCGGGCTTTTCGCGCGAACTGTTTGACGCGGCTTTCAAGGGCATCACCGACCCGGATCCGGTGGTGATCAAGCTGGCCGATAACCAGCCGGAGTTCAAATCCACCACATCTGAATATCTCGACAAAACGGTCACACCTGCGCGCATCGACCAGGGCAAAGCCAAGCTGAGCGAGAACGATGCGTTGCTCACCGCCATTCAAGCCAAATATGGCGTGGACAAGCATATCTTGCTTGGCATCTGGGGCATTGAGAGCAACTATGGCCATGAGATGGGCTCGATGAGCGTGATGCGTTCGCTGGCCACCCTAATGTTTTACGGCAACAAGAAGCAATATGCGAAGGAGCAGCTTATTGCTGCCTTCACCATCTTGAAGCGCGGCATCAAAAGCCCAGACGACTTCACTGGCTCCTGGGCCGCAGCATTGGGCCACACTCAATTCATCCCCACCACATATTTGGCCTCTGCTGTCGATTGGACGGGCGACGGCAAGAAGGACATTTGGGGCAGCAAAGAAGACGCGCTGGCTTCCACGGCGCATTATCTTTCACAATCGGGCTGGAAGAGTGACCGGCCCTGGGGCTGGGAAGCAAAGCTACCGGATGGTTTTGACCGTGGCCTGATTGGGCGCGGCCATTGGAAGACAGTGTCGGAGTGGGAGCACATGGGCATCAAGCCCGCGATTGGTGATCATTTCTCCGCCCCCAGCGCCAAGGCATTTGTGATGATTCCGCAGGGCATTGATGGGCCGGTGTTCCTCATCACCCAGAATTTCCTGGCCTTGCTGGCCTACAATTACAGCCATGGTTACGCGCTGGCCGTGGCCATGCTGGGTGACCGCATTGGCGGCGGGCCAAAGGTGCAAGCCGCATGGCCACCGCAAAACACAGATCTCACGTTCAAGGAACGTGTTGAAATGCAGGAGCGTTTGACGCGTCAGGGTTTTGACACAAGTGGCGCGGATGGCCGCTTTGGTGCGAAGACCTATGAAGCGGTTTTGGCCTTCCAGAAGAAGATAGGCATGACGCTGGATGGTTTCCCCTCCCGCAAGGTGCTTGAGCGGCTGCGCGCTGGCGGCTAGTCTTCGACCATGTTGAAATTATTAGGGGCGCTGTTTGTGGCATTGGTAATGGCTATGGCCATGCCAGTGACCATGTTCGGGCAAGACGCAGGGCCGGTGATTGGTTCGGAGGCCACTGCTGCGCAGGATACCCCGCTCGGATTTGACCAGCAGTTGAATGATGGCGTGCGCCGCGTGCTGATCGTGGGTGATCAGTTGGCGGGCGGCATGGGGGCTGGCCTCAACCGCATGACCGAGAATGACGATACCGTTGAAGTGGTGAACCGCTTCAACGAAACTTCCGGCCTCACGCGGCCTGAGATTTATGATTGGGCTGCGGCCATTCCGAAAATGGCGGAGGGCAAGGATTTCAACACGGCGATTGTTCTCATCGGCCTCAATGACCGGCGCGAGATGCGCGACGGCGACAAGGTGCTGGCCTTCAACTCATCCGAATGGGTGGCGCTTTACAAACAGCGCATTGATGCAGTGATTGATGCACTCCTGGCGCAGAAGCTTCAGGTGTTCTGGATGGGGGAACCTCCCATTGGCGATGCCGCACTGGATGCTGACATGCAGGCACTGTCTGCCTTGTTCAAGGAACGCGTTGAAGCCAAGGGTGGCAAGTATATTGATATTCGCACACCATTCCTGGGCCCCGACGGCAAATACACCGACCGCGGGCCGGATGATACCGGCGCTGACAGGCGCTTGCGCGAGAGTGATGGTGTAACCTTTTTCAAAGTGGGCAATAACAGGCTGGGGCAGATCGCGCTGGCTGCACTGAATGCCGCGCCGCAGGGTGTTGAGCCAAGTGCAACGCCTGCAGTTGATGCCAGCAAGGTGCCAGACGCCGCCGTTGTGGCCGCGGTTCCTGACTCCGATCAAAATCCAATCATCGGGCAGCAAGGCGTTGATGACACTATTGTGGCCAAATCGACAGGCCAACTGGCAGCCGCTGTGGCGGATGCCACGGTTGCCAAACAGGCTGCAGCGAGCAGTTTCATGGGCATCGCGGCCGCCAAAGGCAGCAATGCAGAAGCGCTGTTCACCACCGGCCTTGCGGGTGCGGCGCCTGCAGGGCGCTTTGATGATTTCAGCGTGGCGCCCGCCGCCAACTGATCATTCCATGAACCAGCCATGGCTGACGACGAGGGACTGGCCCGTCAGCGCGTTGGTGGGGAAAGCGGCAAAAGTGAATGCAACTTCGGCCACGTCTTCCAGCGTGGTGAATTCACCATCGACCGTTTGGCCAAGCATCACTTTTTTCACGACTTCTTCCTCGGAAATTCCCAGTGTTTTGGCCTGTTCAGGAATCTGCTTTTCCACCAGCGGCGTTTTCACAAAGCCGGGGCAGATCACGTTGGTGCGAACACCTTGTGTGCCGCCTTCGCGGGCGATGACACGGGCCAAGCCCATGATGCCATGTTTCGCGGCCACATAGGCCGACTTGAGCGGCGAGGCCATTTTGGAATGAACCGAACCCATGAAGATGATCTGCCCGCTTTTTTGGCTGTACATGTGGGGCAACACGGCCTTGGAGGTCAGGAAAGCGCCATCCAGGTGAATGGCCATGACCTTCTTCCAATCGGCGAAAGGGAAATCCTCGGTTTTGTGAACAATCTGGATTCCGGCATTGGAAACCAGAATGTCAATGCGGCCCCATTGGCGCATGACTTCGGCCACACCGGCATTCACCGCGGCTTCGCTGGTCACATCCATTTCAAGGGCCATGGTTTCGCCTTTGGCAGCAAGTTCCTTGGCGGTGGCCTCAGCGGCAGCGCGATTGAGGTCTGCGATTGCAACCTTTGCGCCTGCTGCCACAAAGCGGGCCGCGATGGCCCTGCCTAGTCCAGAGGCGGCACCTGTGACGATTGCTGTTTTGCCCTTCAAATCCATAAAACACCTGTTATGCTGCGATGCAACGCAATTAGCTGAAACTTGCGCCCGCGACAATGTGAAGAGATTGCAGGTCAGCGCGGCGTCAGTTAGAGAACATTAGACAAGAATTCAGAATCGAACGGCAGGACCAAATGGCAGACCACGGACATTCCTCACAACCCGCCCTCACCGGCATGGACGCGCATAAGGCCACCTATGATGGCTTCCTCGCGGGCTCGGTCGCCCTTGCGCTGATCTGCTTTTATATTCTGGTGGCGCTGGTGGTGTTCCGCTTCATGGATAACCCGATGAACCTCGTTGTTGGCTTTGGCGGCATCATCGTGGGTACAATCGCCACGCTCATCGGCCTAAAAGCAGGCCGCAACTGGCTGATCCCCGGAGTGCTGCTGGTGCTTTATGCCGTGTTCGCTGCCGCCAATGTGCATATGTCATAAGCGAGATTTTGAATGAAACTCGCGGTTCCCTCTGAAACAGTTGCAGGAGAGAGCCGCGCTGCGGCCTCGGTTGAATCAGTCAAAGCCTATGTGAAAAAGGGCCATACGGTTGCCGTGCAATCCGGCGCCGGTGCCGGCACAAACATTTCTGATGAGGACTACAAGGCCGCTGGCGCTTCCATCGTAAAGGGCGTTGATGTGGTGAAGAATGCGGATGTCATTCTTTCTGTGCGCCGCCCATCTGACGCCGTTTTGAAGGCGGCTAAAAAAGGCGCTGTGCTGCTGGCGGGTTTAGAGCCCTATGGCGAGCGCAAGGGTCTTGATGCGATTGCCAAAAGTGGTGTTTCTGCCTTTGCCATGGAGCTGATGCCGCGCATCACGCGCGCGCAGAGCATGGACATTCTGTCATCGCAAGCCAACCTTGCGGGCTACAAGGCGGTGATCGATGCGGCGGCTTATTTCGGCCGGGCCATGCCGATGATGATGACGGCAGCCGGCACGGTTGCTGCTGCCAAGGTGTTTATCATGGGCGTTGGCGTGGCGGGCCTGCAAGCCATCGCCACGGCGCGGCGCTTGGGGGCGATCGTTTCCGCCACCGACGTGCGCAAGGCCACCGAAGAACAAGTGAAATCGCTGGGTGCGAAGTTCGTGTTTGCCGATGTGGCTGATGCGGCAACGTCTGGGGGCTATGCGAAAGAACTTTCCGCCGAAGATAAGGCCAAGCAGGCCAAGCTGGTGGCCGACCATGTGAAGACGCAGGATATCGTCATCACCACGGCCCTCATTCCAGGGCGGCCAGCGCCTGTGCTCATCACCAAGGACATGGTGGAGAGCATGAAGCCAGGCTCGGTGATTGTGGATTTGGCTGTTGAGCGTGGTGGCAATTGCCCCCTGTCGAAGCCGGACCAGGTTGTTGTGCACAAGGGCGTGTCAATCATCGGCACCGTGAATTTGGCCGGCAAGTTGGCCGGTAATGCCACACCGCTGTTTGCCAAGAACCTGTCCAACTTCCTCGACACGATGACAGCGAAGGACGGCACCCTCGCCATCAACTTCGATGATGAACTTGTGAAAGGCACGCTGATCGCCAAGGACGGCGCGCTGGTGCATCCGATGTTTGCCGCGAAATGAATGTAGCTTATCCGGCGCAATGAAATTGGAATGAATCATGGAACAACTGGTTGATCCCTTCGTCTATCTCTTCTCCATCTTCGTGCTGGCGGTGTTCGTCGGCTATTACGTGGTGTGGAACGTGACGCCTGCGCTGCACACGCCGCTGATGTCGGTGACCAATGCCATTTCCTCGGTGATCGTGGTGGGCGCGCTGCTGGCTGTGGGGGCAGGGGCGATTGCTTCGGGCTCAACCCTGGCTATGATCTTCGGCTTCCTTGCGCTGGTGCTGGCATCGGTCAACATCTTTGGCGGCTTCCTCGTCACCAACCGCATGCTGGCGATGTACAAGAAGAAAGAAAAATAAGATGAGCGCCTCATTCGCTGCCTTCCTCTATCTCATTTCCGGCGCGCTCTTCATCATGGCGTTGCGTGGGCTTTCATCGCCCGCCACGTCGCGGCAGGGCAATACATACGGCATGATCGGCATGACGCTGGCTGTGCTCACCACACTGGCCATTTCTGCGCCCACCAGCTTTGGCGTCTGGGTTCTGATCATCGCGGGCATCGGCATTGGTGGTGGCATTGGCGCCTATATGGCGCGCAGCATTGCCATGACGGCGATGCCGCAGCTTGTGGCCGCGTTTCACTCACTCGTGGGTCTTGCCGCCGTGTTTGTGGCCGCTGCTGCCTTCTACGCGCCAGATGCGTTTGGCATCGCCACAGATGGCGTGATCCACCCGCAAAGCCGCATTGAAATGGTTTTGGGGGCAGCCATCGGCGCGCTCACCTTCACGGGCTCAGTCATCGCGTTCCTCAAACTTGATGGCCGCATGTCTGGTGCTCCCATCATGCTGCCGGGCCGTCACCTCATCAATGCGGCGCTCGGTGTGGCGCTGGTTGCTGCGATTGTGATGTTCTTCGGCGCGCCATCGTCGCTCTTGTTCTGGGGGATTGTGTTGCTCTCGCTGGTGCTTGGCCTGCTGCTCATCATTCCCATCGGCGGTGCAGACATGCCTGTCGTGGTGTCGATGCTGAATTCCTATTCCGGCTGGGCGGCGGCGGGCATTGGCTTCACGCTGCATAATACCGCGCTGATCATCACTGGCGCTCTTGTCGGTTCTTCGGGTGCGATCCTCTCCTACATCATGTGCAAAGCGATGAACCGCAGCTTCATCTCCGTCATTCTCGGTGGCTTCGGCGGAGCTACGGCTGGGCCTGCCGCAGGCGGCGAAGCAAAGCCTGTGAAGCAAGGCAGCGCTGATGATGCCGCCTTCATGATGAAGAATGCCGGCAGCGTGATCATCGTTCCGGGTTATGGCATGGCCGTGGCGCAAGCCCAGCATGCCGTGCGCGAAATGGCCGATCATTTGAAGGCCGCGGGCGTGAGCGTGAAGTATGCCATTCACCCGGTTGCGGGCCGTATGCCCGGCCATATGAATGTGCTGCTGGCCGAAGCCAATGTGCCTTATGACGAAGTGTTCGAGCTGGAAGACATAAACGGCGAATTCGCGCAGGCCGACATTGCCTATGTGATTGGCGCCAATGACGTGACCAATCCTTCTGCCAAGGATGATCCGACTTCGCCCATTTTCGGCATGCCCGTGTTGGAAGTGTGGAAGGCCAAGACGGTGATGTTCGTGAAACGCGGCATGTCTTCGGGCTATGCAGGCGTTGAAAACCCGTTGTTCCACCGTGACAACACATTGATGCTGTTTGGCGATGCCAAGAAGATGACGGAAGAGATCAACAAGTCGATGGGTTAGGCCTGTCGTTGCCGCCAAGGGTTATTGATGCAATAACACTGGCTGATTGGTTTTGCCGGAGCTTGCACATGCGTGGACGGGCTTTTCTGGTGTTGGCTTCAATCTGCTTTGCAGGATTGCTTCCCCATGCCAATTCAGCCCAAGCGGGCAGCCTTCTGAATTCTGTCGATCAGGCCTGTGGAAAAGCTGTGGACAATCTTGGTTGCACTGATCTTGCCACGGGCTTTCCGGAAGCGCTGGGCGGGGCAGTGGGGGCCATATCCGCCGCCAAGGGTCAGTTTGCCAATGCGGATGACTGTCAGAAGAAGCTGGCGGCCGGAAGCTCAATTTTGGCTCAGCTTACCGCAGAAATCAACGTACCGGGCCTGCCTTTTGGAAAACTGGCGCAGTGTTCCTGCGGCATTGTCTATAGCAATCAAACCTGCACGGCGGCGGTGATAGACTACACCCAGAAGGTCAGCGACGTGCTCAAAAGCTTTTTCTGCACCATTGGCATTTGTGATGAGCATCAGGCCCCAGTTGATCCCCAGAAGGAAAAGGCCAACTATTATCAGGCCAATTATGTGCCCCACTTGGCTGAGCTGCAACATGCCGACTACCCAACCGCGCATGATGTGATGATACAGGTGTCGCGCCAGTGCAACGATGACTGGTATGGCTCCAACCTCTTTTACGACCCGGCCATAGAAGTCTGCGGGCCCCTTTATCACCAGTTCTTCGATGAACTGGGCGCGCGCCAAAAGACCGAGCAGGATGCAATTAACGCTGAATTGCAGAAACAGGCGGAGGCCCTGCAGAAGGCGCAGGATGCCGCAACCGACAATGCCCGTAAGATTGCCATGAACTGGGCGCAAATCAAGCTCAAGCAATATGGCGCGCAATGTGCCGACAAACAGTGTGTGAATGACATCGGTGTTTTGGCTTTCGTCTACTACGGGGCAATTGCCAGCGGCATGCAGAAGCTGGATGCCAGCAACACGGCAGCGCTGACAGCTGCCAATGCTCAATTTGAGCCACTGTTCAAGCAAAAGGTTGCAGAAAGCGGCAAGCGCAGAATGGCGCTGAGCGGATCGGTGCGGCGGCTGCAACTGTCGCCAGCTGCGCTGAAATTTGAATCCGCGCTGGCCGCGACGAAGGCGAAATTGGCATCGCTCGGGGTTGTCCAGCCAGAAAAATTACTGGCCCAAGCGCGGCTGAAATACGTGCGTCACACCGCTGGCCGGGGCCTCAAGGTCATCAGGCCTGTGTTGAAGCAATAGGCCCTCCCCCTTCGCCACTGAATCGTCTAAGTTCATCCTCAAAACAAGAATATGCAGTGGGGTTGAGGCATGGCGCAGGAAGCATTCATCGTTGAAAAACCAACCGTGCATCTGTTGCATATGGTGGTTTTCACGCTGATCGTGGCGGTGATTGCAGCGGTGCTGTTTCCGCACATCAAAGACGCTTTCATGGCCAATCCGGGCCTCAACGGCCTGATCATTGCTGCCCTGCTGTTCGGCGCGCTCTATGCTTACCGCATGGTGGTGCGGCTGGTTCCCGAGGTGAATTGGCTGAATGGCTTTCGATTGGGGCAGGGCTCCACCGAGGCGCCGCCCACGCTCTTGTCGCCCCTTGCCACGATGCTTTCCGATGCCTCTGGCCGCACCGTGCTTTCGCCGCAGACCATGCGTTCGCTGCTCGATTCCCTCGCTTCGCGCCTGGATGAAGGCCGCGACCTGCTGCGCTATCTGGTGGCGTTGCTGATTTTCCTCGGGCTGCTCGGCACTTTCTGGGGGTTGCTGCAAACCGTATCGTCTGTCGGTGATGCCATCAAGGGGCTCGATGTATCCTCGGCGCAGTCAGCCAATGTGTTTGAAGAATTGAAAACAGGCCTGCAGAAACCGTTGCAGGGCATGGGCCTTTCGTTCTCGTCCTCACTGTTCGGCCTTGCCAGTTCGCTGATCCTGGGCTTTCTCGATCTGAAAGCAGCCCAGGCCCAAAACCGTTTCTATCACAATCTGGAAGACTGGCTGTCCACCATCACTGACGTTCAGGCCGGCGAAGGCAATGGCACCATGATGCCCGCCTTCCTGCGCATTGATTTGCAGAACCTGCAGAAATCGATTGATCGTCTCGGCACGCATTTTGATGCCCGCGGCGCAACCTCTGCAGCCGTGCCCGCAACGAACAGCGAAACTGAAACTGCAACCGAGGAATTGGCCGACGCTGTGGCCAATCTGGTTCAGCAGATGCGCGAAGAGCAGAAGATGGTGCGGCAATGGATTCAGTCACAGCAGGTTCAGCAGAGCGAAATTCAGCGCCTGCTGATGAGGACGGAGCGCAAGTAGATGGCAAGCCGGCTTTCACGGCGCGGACGCGGCGAAGAAGCGCCTTATTGGCCCGGCTTCGTCGATGCCATGGCGCAGCTTCTGCTGGTCATCACCTTTCTGCTTTCGGTGTTCATGATCGCGCAATTCCTGCTGGCCAGGCAGATTTCGGGGCAGGATTCGGCGCTGGGGCAATTGCGTTCGCAGATCTCTGAACTCACCCAACTGCTGGCACTTGAAAAGGCTGCCAAGGGAGATGCCGATGCGCAGTTGTTGGCCCTGACGGATGATCTCAACAAGGAAAAGGCCAAGGCCGCTGATCTGTCCGCCAATCTTTCGGCCCAGAGCGCTGCAGGCGCTGGCATTGGCAACACCATCACCGGCCTGCAAACCGCTTTGGACAGCGAAAAGAAAATTTCTTCGGACGCGTTGGCCAAGGTGGAATTGCTGAACCAGCAGATCTCGGCCTTGCGCCGCCAGCTCTCCACAATTTCAGCGCTGCTGGATGACAGCGAGGCCCGCAACAAAACCTCGGAGGGTCAGATCGCTGATCTGGGCAAGCGCCTCAATCTGGCCTTGGCGCAAAAGGTGGAGGAGCTTTCCAAATACCGTTCGGAATTTTTCGGCCGCCTGCGGCAAATCCTGTCGCAACGGTCTGACATTCTGGTGGTGGGGGATCGCTTCGTGTTTCAATCCGAAGTGCTGTTCCCCAAGGGCAGTGCTGACATGAGCGATGCCGGCCAGGCGGAAATGACCAAGCTGGCGGATGCCCTCAAGCAGCTCGAAAAAGAAATCCCCTCTGACCTCAACTGGATTTTGCGTGTGGATGGCCACACTGACAAGGATCCGATCCTTCTGGGCAGGCAATTCAGCTCCAACTGGGAGCTGTCTTCCGGCCGCGCAACGGCCGTTGTAAAATACCTTATCACGCAGGGCGTGGCGCCGGAGCATCTGGCCGCCGCAGGCTTCGGTGAGTTCCAGCCGCTGGCGCCGGGTGACACTGAGGAAGCCAAGGCGCAGAACAGGCGCATTGAGCTGAAGCTGACGGAGAAGTGAGGGGTCGCGCGCTCACTCGTTGAACTGCAGCTTCGCCAGCCTTGCGTAGAGCGGGCTCTTCTTCAGCAGTTGCGCATGCGTGCCAAGGCCGACCATCTTGCCCTGATCGAGCACGATGATCTTGTCGGCCCCGCGCACAGTGGCGAGGCGGTGGGCAATCACCAGCGTAGTGCGGCCCTTGGAAATTTCAGCAAGCGCTTCCTGAATGAGTGCTTCGCTCTCCGCATCCAGCGCAGAGGTCGCTTCATCGAGCAGCAGCACCGGCGCATTCCTCAGAATGGCGCGGGCAATGGCGAGGCGCTGGCGCTGGCCACCGGAGAGGGTGATGCCGCGCTCGCCCAAAACACTTTCATATTGCGCAGGCAGCCTTTCGACGAATTCGGCCACACGGGCGGCCTTGGCGGCGGTGCGCAATTCCGCATCCGTGGCAGTGGGGCGGCCGAGGCGCATGTTGTCGGCAATCGTGCCAGAGAAAATCACTGGGTCTTGCGGCACAGTGGCGATGCATCCGCGCAAGTCGGGCAGGGCGAACTTGGCGATATCGATGCCGTCCAGCGTGATCACGCCAGCGTTCGGAACCTGGAAACGCTGCAGCAGGCTGAACAGCGTGGTCTTGCCAGCGCCTGAAGGGCCAACAATGGCCACCACTTCACCGGGCTTGGCCACGAAGGAAATGCCGCGCAACACCGGTGCCTTGGCATTGCTGGCATAAGTGAAATCCACGTGATCGAATGAAACCGCGCCGCGCACTGGCGCAGGCAGTGCCACCGGATTGGCTGGAGAAGAAATTGCAGGCTGCTCATCCAGCAATTCGGAGATGCGCTCAGCAGCACCAGCCGCTTGCTGCAACTCGCCCCACACTTCTGAAAGTTGGCCCAATGAGCTGGCCGCGAGGATGGCATAGATCAGGAATTGCGCCAGCGTGCCGCCCGTCATGCCACCAGACAGTACTTGTTGCGCGCCATACCACAGCAGTCCCACGATCGAGCCAAAAGCAATGGCAATAATGCCGAAGGTGAGAACCGCGCGCGAGAAGGTGCGCGCCTGCGCGGCATTGAAAGCCTCGCTCGTCGAAGTGCCGAAGGCCGCGGCTGTGGCAGTTTCTTGCGTGTTGGATTGAACCGCACTGATGCCGGAGAGCCGTTCCTGCGCGAAGGCGGCAGAAGCGGCGAGTGTGTCCTGTGCGGCGCGCGACAACACGCGCACTTTGCGGCCATAGAACACCAGCGGCAACACCACGGCGGGAATGGCCATTGCTGCAAGGCCCGACATGCCAGGCGAGGTGTAGATCATCATGGCCAGTGTGCCCGCCAGCATCACGGCATTGCGCAGCGCGATGGATGCGGTTGAAGAAAAGGCAGATTTGATTTGCGTTGTGTCCGCCGTAAGCCGCGAGACGACATCGCCGGTTTTCTGGGTTTCAAAGAACGACGGTGTAAGTGTGAGCAGATGGTTGAACAACCTGTCGCGCAAGTCGGCCACCACGCGCTCGCCCAGCCACATCACGTAGTAGAAGCGCACCGAGGAGCCCAAGGCCAGCATGGCCACAACCAGGAACATGAAGGCGAAATACTGGTTCACCAATTGGGCGTTCTGGGCCGAAAAGCCATGGTCCACCACCCGGCGCGCCGCAATGGGGATGACCAGTGTGGCGACGGAAGCCACCAGCAACGCAATGAGCGCCAGCACTACCCTTGTGCGGTAAGGCCGCAGAAAGGGCACAAGGCGCATCAGCGGGCGCAGCTTCTGGCGGGCGGGCTTTGATTCCGCAGGATTTTCAATGGACATTCAACAACTTCCGTGGGGCTTGTCTCGGCAAATGAATTCCCCTATAGACCGCCGCCAACAGGGCTGGAAGGGTGCTTCCGGCTACAATTTTTTTGAAGCGAGTTTTGCCATGAAAGCCAATACCCATCCTGAATATCACCCCATCACCGTTGTGATGACCGATGGCACCAAGTTCGTGACACGCTCCACCTATGGCAAAGCTGGCGACCAGCTGGCCTTGGACATCGACCCGAAGTCCCACCCGGCATGGACCGGCGGCCAGCAGACGATTCTGGACCGCGGCGGCCGCGTTTCGCGCTTCAATGACAAGTATGCCTTCCTTGGGAAGAAGAAGTAAGCGTGTTTGCTGGTCGCCCGTAGACGCTGGCAAAATTCCAAACATCCCATGCCAGCGCGAGCGGGCATTTTTCCTGGGAAGACTGGGAACCGTAGTACGGCTCGCCGCCTATTTGCAAAGGCTGGTGAATGGCCCTTTGAGCGTGGCTGTTACATCACGATACATGGCTATGCCATCGCTATTGACTACTCCCGCTGAATCGTCGTCCAGATAGGATTGATCCAATGGCTGCACGGCGCCATTGAGAAAGAGAGAGCCGACAAAGGCGTTTCTGTCGCCTCCACTGGTATCTCCCGCCCATTTGTCATTGGTGAATTTCAATGAAATCTTCTGCGGGTTCACAGTTCCGGGAATATCCAACACGAACTTCTTCAAGTGGTGGATGGCCTGCTGCATTTCGTTGCGCACATCATCTTTCGTTTTCGCCTTGCTTGGGATCGCTGAGTCCAGTGCGATGGTGCCCGCTGACTTGCCATCAACTGTGACCAAGAGTTCAGGTGGCCCCTCAACATCTGTTCCACCCGCCTCCACCTCAATTCGGGTGAGCGGGCAATCGCGCTTTGTTGAGGCTTCTTTAGCAAAATGAGCCTTCATCAGCTTGTCTTGGTATTGCGCCCAAGCGGCGATCGGTTCCAAGTCTTCAATTGGCACCTCACCCGGGGCGCTTAGGTTTTTCTGCTCACGTGGGTCATCATTGAGGTTATAAGTTTCCAAGCGGTTGGCAGTGGCGTCGTAGAGCACCTTTTTGTCAATTGACCTGTAGCCAAACTTGTAACCACTCCATGGGCTGAAGAAAAATACGTGTTTTCGTTCCGATGAGCCGAGCAAGTTGCGCCCCTGCCATTCATCCGGGGGTGCCATGCCCAGAACATCAAGGATCGTTGGAGCGATGTCGATGACGCTTGCCAGCCGTTCGGATTTCTCGCCGGTGAAGCGCGTGCCGTCGATCAGCATCAGCGGGATGTGCATATTCTCTTCGTAAATGGCGCTGGCATGAACAAAATTTCCATGTTGCCCAAAAGCCTCCCCATGGTCTCCGAGCACTACGACCAGAGTTGAATCCAGTTTGCCTGACTTGACCAACCCATCCATGACCACGCCAAAAGCTTCATCGCCGAGCTTGAGGGCATTTAGATAGGCATTTAGCTTCTCGTCATCCGCGTAGTGGGCAGGTGGCAAGCCGGTTTCATAGGGATAATGCGTCATGCCGGTCATCATGACACCGAAGAACGGCTTATCAGACTGGCGCGAAATCCAGGCCGAGATATCGCCCGCAGTACAGGGATCATAAGTCAGATCCATGTTCTTCCACCGGGCGTCTGACAGTTTCAATGCCGCGCGATCGCAAGCGATATTCCGGTAGTCGTGCAGGCTGTCAAAGCCCTTGCCATTCAGGAAAATGTCGAAAGACTGAAACCTTGCGTCCGCGCTCCAGAAAAATCCGGTTGAGTATCCTTTGTCGTGAAGCACGTTGGCGATGGTCGTGAAGGGCGTCGTCGGGTGCTGTGAAGACATGCTTTGATAGGAAATCTCGGGATAGAGCGACGTGAACAGCGAAAACAGTGAGTAGCCCGTTGCTGGCGCGGGGGCATAGGCGTTTGTGAACATCATTGCATTGGGTGCATACTTTTCCAGATTTGGCGTTACTGGATACCTTCCTCCAAAGGGTTGGACATATTCCCACGGAGTTGATTCAAGAACGAAGACGATGACGTTCTTGATCTTGGGATTGCTCGCCTTTGTCGGCTCTGGTTTTGCATTAACCTCAGCAAACGTTTCAAAATCCTGATTGCCGGTGCCCGATTTCATGGTGAACAAGACAGGATGGCTGCTTGAAACGAGTGACGCCAGGAAATAGGCAGTTGGATTTTTCAGTTTGAGGGCTGGAATATCAGGCGAAGCCGACGCCAATTGCAGTGCCCCAAAGCCGAGTGTTGCGCCGAATGCCCAAGAGATTACTTGTCTGTAGTTTGCATTTCTGAAGGCGTTCCTGAGCAACACGCCGCCGCCGAGACCTAGGAGCAGGACAGCGCACACACTCGCGATCATTAGCGCGGCGTCCTTCAGATTGGTGGCTTCGTTGAGTGCTGATCGCGCGTCACCGCTTTTCAAAAAATCGGCGTAGAGCAGCCATTGATAAGTGAAAGGCTCACCAAGCAGCCGATTGATTTCAATATTGGCATAGCCAAAGGCAACGCTTGCACAGAAAGCGAGTGTTGAAGCCAGCCAAATTGCCAAGATCGCGATTTTGGATTTCTTGAAAAGGAAGCAAAGGCCGCTGAACAGGGCGACGATTGCAAGCATGGACAGGAAATCTTCGTGATTTGCGGGTGAAATCTGAAGCAGGGCCTTGGCGATGTTGGCAGCCTGCAGGCCAGGTTGAACAATGAAGACCCGAAATAGGTCAAGGCACAGCCATGCGAAGAGGCCTGTCGCACAGATTATGCAAATACAAAACGTGTAACTAAGGCTTCTCACCCATCATCTCGCTTGAAAGTCTCAAGTCCGCCCAGAACGACCCATTCTGCCGCGACCTGAGGTGTTTGGATTCTCAGCCCAGCTTGAAGGCGCGCTCAAGCATCGAAATCTGCGCGCTCACTGGGCTGGCCGCCGGGGCAGGTGAAGTGGCTGCCACTTCGTTGGTGGTGGGCTGGCGGCGCACCATCACGTCAAGTTTGCGGATGCGCTCCAGCAAGTGCAGAGAGCGGTCTACCAATTCTTTGAGGCCTTCGGGCAATTGTTCTTCACCCTTGATGGCGCTGCCGCGGCCGATCTCGGCCAGGTTGATGCGGTGCTTTTCGCGCGAGACATCTTCTACCGTGAGCTCGCCAGAGACGATGGCGCGCTGGAGCAATAGCCAGGAGGCCATCTGCATCAGGCGCGTGGTCAGGCGCATGGATTCCGTGGCATAGGCAATGGCCCCCGTGCGGTCGAGCACGCGTGAGTCCAAACGGCCATCACCATCCAGGTAATTGGCGGTTTCCTCAACCAGGCCCATGCCTTCCTTAAACGTTTTTTCAAATTGTTCTGACCCGGTGAACCGCGCCAGAAAGTCAATCGTGCCGTTGTCCGGCTGTGGATTGCCCATCCCAGAACCCCTACCCAACTTACCGTCTCTCCCACCGAACATCATGGCTTTGGTTAACATCCTCGTCAATATGGAACGCTTGGGCGAGAGGTGAGCAAGTTCTAGGCCAAAAAAAAGCCGCGTAAATGCGCGGCTTTGAGTTATTAACAGGGAGGCGTCAAACAGAGTGGAAAACCACTCGGAGAAACCCAGAAAGGTCTGGGCTATGGCCGAATGTAAACGTTAAGTATTACTGGATGGTTAACGGATCCCTGAAATCTTCGTTCAGGTTTTAAAGAAAGCGGCGGCAGCGGCGGCGCTGGCCCTTTTCTTGGCTATTTCGGCGCGAAGCCGGGCGATTTCTGAGTCTAGAATCACAATGCGCTGTTCCAATTCGGCAACGGAGATGGCGTCGAGATTCTCGCCGATAACCATGTTGGGCTTCTTTTGCGGCAGGTCTTCTTCCATGGAGGCGGTTCCCGTGTGAGCGGTTTTCGGTTGTGTTAGGATGATGCAACGGCGCGGCAGGGCGCTCAAGGGGCGCGAAGGAGAGTCTTGAAATGACGCAGATTAAAGCCATTACACTGAAAGGCTTTGGTGGGCCGGAGGTGCTGGAACTGGGTGAAATTTCGCGGCCCACACCTTCTGCCGGGCAAGTGTTGATCAAGGTGGTGGCTGCGGGCGTGAACCGGCCCGACTGCTTGCAACGCAGGGGCGGCTATCCGCCGCCGCCTGGGGCGCCAGATACCCTGGGGCTCGAGGTTGCGGGTGAGGTGGTGGCATTGGGCGAGGGGGCCACGCGCTGGAAAATGGGCGACAAGGCCTGTGCGCTTGTGCCGGGCGGTGGCTATGCCGAATATGCTGTGGCTGCGGCGGAGAACTGCTTGCCCATTCCTGCCGGGCTTTCGCTGGTGGAGGCGGCCGCCCTGCCGGAGACCTATTTCACGGTGTGGACCAATGTGTTCGAGCGCGGGAGGCTGCAGGCAGGCGAGACGTTCCTTGTTCATGGCGGCTCCTCCGGCATTGGCTCAACGGCCATTCAACTGGCCAAGGCCATGGGTGCTGGGCGCATCATCACTACGGTAGGCAATGAGGAGAAGGTGCGGTTTGTGGAAGCGCTGGGGGCTGACCTTGCCATCAACTACAAACGCCAGGATTTCGTTGAGGTGATGAAGGTGCTGGATCTTCGCGCCGATGTTACGCTGGACATGGTGGGCGGCTCCTATGTGGCGCGCAACATTGCCGTGGCGGCGCTGCATGGGCGCATCGTGCAGATCGCGTTTCAGGAAAGCTCCACCATCACGGCGGATTTCCTGCCAGTGATGCTGAAGCGCCTGACCTATACGGGCTCAACCTTGCGCCCGCGCACGGTGGCCGAGAAGGCATCCATCGCCCGCGCGTTGGAAGACAAGGTCTGGCCGCTGCTGGCGCAGGGGCGCTGCAAGCCGCAAATCTTCAAAACCTTCCCCCTGGCCGAAGCCGCTGCCGCGCATCGGCTGATGGAAAGCAATGACCACATGGGCAAGATTGTGCTGACGGTTTGAGGGGCGGAGGGCCGCAGAATTCGCGCATTGCCAAAAGCTGCGCCCCCGCCTATAAGCCTGCCCATTCCAGACACTGTTATGTCAATCGCGCCTCGGAGCCCGCAACCGGTTCCGAAAAGGAGAAAACCCATGTCCGCACCTCTGATGCCCAAAGCCACCGCCGTTTGGCTGGTTGAAAACACCTCTCTGTCATTCAAGCAGATCGCTGATTTCTGTTCGCTGCATGAACTCGAAGTGAAGGGCATTGCCGATGGCGACGTGGCCGCCGGCATCAAGGGTATGGATCCGGTGACGGGTGGCCAGTTGACGCGCGAAGAGATCCAGAAGGCCGAGGCCGATCCCAGCCACAAGCTGCAGATCGTCACCTCCAAGGTAAACATTCAGGTGAAGCGCTCCACCGCTGGCCCGCGTTATACGCCCGTGTCGCGCCGTGGCGACAGGCCCGATGCCATCATGTGGCTGCTGCGCAATCATCCGGAACTTCCAGAATCTGCCATTATGAAGCTGGTTGGCACCACCAAGCACACCATCGCCTCAGTGCGCGACCGTGAGCATTGGAATGCGCAGAACATCAAGCCGGTTGATCCGGTAACGCTGGGCCTGTGCTCGCAGCTTGAGCTTGATCTTGCCGTGCAGAAAGCGGCCTCCAAGGGCAAGAAGATCGTGGGTGATGCTGCCGCACCACGCACGCTGATCCCGGCGCATGAAGTTTCAGGTACAGCCGCTCATGCCGCTGCCGAGGCTGAACGCCAGAAGGTGATTGATGCCGAGGCTGCTGCTGCTCCGCCGTCGCGCGACAACGATAAGACCTATGACGCCGATTCCGTTTTTGCCAAGCTCAAGGGCGTGAAGGTTGAAGGTAACGAATGATGCGCATTCTTGTTGTTGGCGGCGCAGGCGATGTGGGCAAGGCCGCGATCTCGGGCTTGTCCAAGGGCCATGAGATTATCATCGCGGGCCGCAAGACAGGTGATGTGACAGTTGACCTGATGGATGAAACCTCGGTCTCCGCCATGTACAAGAAATTGGGCCAAGTGGATGCGGTTGTGGCCTGCACGGGACACTCGCATTTCGGCCCGGTTGCGGAGATGACGCCGAAGCAATTCATCGATGGTCTCAAAGACAAGCTGATGGGCCAGATCAATCTGGTGCTGCTCGGCATGGCCCATGTGAATGATGGCGGCTCTTTCACGCTTACCAGTGGCATTCTCTCGCATGAGCCGATCCGCCAGGGTTCCAATGCGGCAGCCACCGATGGCGCCATTGATTCTTTCGTGATTGGCGCTGCCATTGAGATGCCGCGCGGTATCCGCATTAACGCCGTGAGCCCCGGTTTGCTCGCAGTGGCGGCGCAGAAATACGACGGCTATTTCCCCGGCCACCGCGCAGTATCAAACGCCGAAGTGGGCCTGGCCTATGCCAAGAGTGTTGAAGGCGCGGTGACGGGGCAGATCATCCGGTGTGAGTGAGCGGGCCTCGGCCCCTCACCCGCCGCTTTCGCGGCACCCTCTCCCCGCAAGCGGGGCGAGGGGCGAATTGAACTATCACTTCGCCCTTCTCCCTTCTGGGGAGAAGGTGGCGCGCAGCGCCGGATGAGGGGCCGCGCTCAAAATTAGCAGAAGGCTATCCAACACCCCGTTCAGGCTTTCATAAATGTCCTGATTCCAGACGCGGTGAACCCGGTAACCATTATCTTCTAACCAACGTGTTCGCCTTTCATCATGCAGAATTTCCTTGTTGTCGCCATGCGTCACACCATCAACTTCAACGACTAATTTTCGATCACGACAAACAAAATCTAGAATATAGCTGCCGACAGGCACCTGCCGTGAAAATTTGAATCCGTTCAAGGTCCGGTTCCGCAACTTGTTCCACAAAATCTGCTCGGCGCGAGTCGGTTCTTGGCGCATTTGGCGCGCACGTCTCAGCGTTTGATGGCTGCTCGCCATCAAATCAACCGCATCTGCTGGCCCTTCTGGATCGGCTTCTCAAACAAGTCGGTGCGGAGTTTCACGCGGTTCACATTCAAACCCAAGCGCTGTGCGGCCAGTTGGAATCTGCGGCCAATCGTCCAGGCATAAGGCCCCTGGCCCGCCATGCGCGTGCCGAAGTTGGGGTCATTCTCCTTGCCGCCGCGCACAGATCTGACGAGCGACATCACCTTGGCGGCGCGGTCTGGATATTCCTTTTCCAGCCAGTCCTTGAAAATCTCCTTCACCTCAAGGGGCAGGCGCAGCATGGTGTAGCCGGCCTCTTTCACGCCGGCATTGCGCGCAGCTTTCAGGACGCTTTCAATCTCACTGTCATTGAGGCCAGGGATGATCGGCCCCATCATCACCACGGTGGGAATGCCTGCCTTGGACAAGATCTCCAATGCCGAAAGCCGCTTCATTGGGGTTGAAGCGCGCGGCTCCATGCGCCGCGCCAAATCGGCATCCAGCGTGGTGACCGAGATCGCCACCTTGACCAGACCCTTGCCCGCCATGGGTTGAAGGATATCGAGATCGCGCAACACCGAAGCGGATTTCGTGACAATGCCGAAGGGGTGGTTGAACTCCTGCAATACCTCGATCACCTGTCTCGTGATGCGATAATCGCGTTCAATGGGTTGATAGGGGTCGGTGTTGGCGCCAAGTGCAATGGTAGCGGGCTGGTAGTTGGTCGCGGTGAATTCCTCCCGGAGGAGAGCCGCCGCGTTCGGCTTAACGAAAAGCTTGCTCTCGAAATCCAGCCCGGGAGAAAGGCCCATATAGGCGTGGCTGGGCCTGGCGTAGCAATAGACGCAGCCGTGCTCGCAGCCGCGATAAGGATTGATGGAACGGTCAAAAGAAATATCAGGAGAGTCATTGCGGGTGATGATGCTCTTAGGGGTTTCGGTGAAAATTTCAGTGCGCAGTTTTTGCGGCTCGGCCAGAGTTTCCCAGCCGTCATCGACGAAGGCCGTAGAATGCTGATCAAAGCGGGCGCCAGGGTTGACCCTGGCGCCGCGGCCGCGCTCCAACTGCGGGAGCGATGTGAGCTTGCCCGTGCCGAGGGCGGCAAGGTCAAGTCCGGAAGAATGTTTTCTATCAAGAATCGTAACCATGATGAGAATGTAATCCAGAGCACAGAACAAAGCAAGAACAATTTTGATCTGGCTGGAAAGGATGAGAAAACAGGCTCTTGCGGGAGAATGGCTGCCCCGCCAAGGAGGGGCATGAGCCCCCGTAACCTCGGCCTTGCGATTCTCGCCCCGCTCTGTTGGGGCCTCACTTTCACGCTGGCCAAACCGGTGGTCACTCACTTTCCGCCGCTGTTTATGATGTTCATGGTCTATGCCGCCATCGGGCTGGTGATGGCGGTGACGCACCGCGAACCCTTCAAGACCACATGGCCGAAGCTGCTGCTCATCTCGGCGCTGGCCGTCACCATTCAGGGCGGGCTTTTGTTCTATGCGGTCAAGGATGTGGATGCCACCACATCAAATCTGGTGTTGCAGTCTCAGGTTCCCGCCGGTGTGATCCTCGGCTGGCTGATTGCGGGCGAACCGCTGAAACCGGCGCGCATTGTGGGAACGGCAATTGCGGTCTTGGGCGTGGTGATTGTGATTGGCTTGCCAGAAAAAAAGCCGCCACTCATTCCAGTGTTGATGATTGTTGTTGCTGGCGTGATCTGGGCCGCAGGGCAAGTTCTGGCGCGGGTGCTTTCAAAAGATTCGGGCGTGATGACACTGAAGGCCAATGCCTGGTTCGCCACGCCGCAGCTGGCGCTGGCCACCTACCTGCTGGAGCAGGGGCAGTGGAATTCAGTCTTGAGCGCCACGCCGTTTCAGTGGCTGCTGTTCGGCTTTGTCGGCCTCTTCGGATTCTATGTGGCCTATATGACCTGGTTCACGCTGTTGAAAAATGTCAGTGTGGATCAAGCCGTGCCATTCATTTTGTTGATGACACCGATTGGATTGGCCGGGGCTGTGGTGTTCCTCGGGGAAACCATCACACCCGTGCAACTCACCGGCGGCGCGGTGTTGATGGTGGGATTAGCGATCGTGAATGGCGTGGGCGTGCCACGCAGATTCATGCAGGCTTAGTCCACTTTCCAAAAATCAACCGCGTCTGCGGGCAAGGTTTGCAACACCGCATCGAATTTCATTTCATCGACGTGGCGGCGCAGGGCGCGGGCCACATCGGCGATGGCGGAGTCGGGCGAGAAGTTGTGATCCTGCCGCAGTTGTTTCACTTCGGTAGTGAGCTCATCGCGTGTCGCGAAGGGCACGGGCTTCTCGTCACTGTTCCAATCCTTGATGAACAGAGCGCGGATCACTGGGGGCAGCACATTGGCAAAGCGCAATCCATCGCGCACGGAAAGGCGGCGGCGAAAGGTGAGCAACACGGCTTCCGTGGTGGTGTAGGCCGGATTGCGCGTGGCGAAATTGCAAGCCTCCATCACCTCGCGCAGAAAGGCATCAAACTCTTCGCCAGGGCGGCGGTACTCAAGGGGCATGGGCATAGGAAGAGTTTAGCACAACGTGACGAATGCTTCGACGCCGCCTGCGGAAACAAAGCCTCGAAACATGGGCCGTAAGCTTTGATCACTTCCTCCGCAAATGCTCATCCAGCCTAGGCATGATTTCCACGAAGTTGCAGGGTTTGTGGCGGTAGTCGAGTTGCTTCATCAGGATTTCATCCCAGCCATCTCGGCAGGCGCCGGGGGAGCCGGGGAGGCAGAAGATATATTTGCCCTTGGCCACGCCGGCGGTTGCGCGGCTCTGCATGGTGGAGGTTCCAATCTTCGCGAAAGAGATTTGGTGAAACACCACACTGAAGCCCTCGATCTCCTTTTCAAACAGCGCGCGCATCGCCTCGATGGTGACATCGCGGCCGGTCAGACCGGTGCCTCCGGTGGAGATCAGCATATCGACATTTTTGTCGGCCAGGAATTTGCGCGCAGCAGCGCGAATTTGGCGCACATCATCCTTCACGATCACGCGGCCGGCCAAGCGGTGGCCTGCGGCACTAATGCGGTCGGCCAGCGTCTGCCCCGACTTGTCATCGGCCAGCGTGCGCGTGTCCGACACCGTCATCACGGCAATACCGACGGGCATGAACTCGCGCTCGTTCACTTCAACTTCTCTTGAAAGATTTGCAAATCGCGCCAGGCTTGGCGTTTCAGGTTGGGCATGCGCAGCAGTTCATCAGGGTGCAAAGTGGAGAGCAGGGGAATGCCGCCCGCATCCAGCCACTTGCCGCGCTGGCGCTGGATCGAGGCATCGCCTCCTGCCAAGTGCTGGCCTGGCAGTGCCGAGAAGGCGAGGATGAGGCGCGGGCGCAGAAGTTCCAGCGCGCGGCGCGCAAAGGGCAGAATGGGGGTGAGTTCAGCGGGCTTTGGTGCAGCGCCACCCAATGGCCGCCAGGGCATAAGGTTCATCAAACCCACATCCTCGAGCTTCAGACCGATGGCAGCCAGCATGTTGGCCAGTAACAGGCGGCTTTTTTCGGCGAAAACGAGGCCTTGCCTGTCTTCCTCCTTGCGCGGGTGATCGCCGATCACCAGAACATCAGCATTCTCAGGCCCTTCGAAGAAGGAGAGCTTCATGGCGTTTTTGCGTAAGGGATGCGCTTCGAAAAAATTCAGTGCTTGGGCGAGTTCAGCGACGGAGTTCAGGCCTGAAGCCTCACCCACCGGAATGGCGCCCGTGATGGGCACGGGCCGCGACGGTGGGGCGGGCTGGAAAGTGGGCGGCGCTTTTGGCGGAGTGACCGCAGCGGCAACCACCTTGGCGCTTTCAGCAAAACGATCTACTGGCTGTTCCAGCGTGATCTCGTCGGCCCCCATGGCCACAAGCCAAGCCAGGGCATCGGAGGCGGAGGCGAATCCCATGGTGGAGAGGTTGGACATGGGAGGAGTTTAGCGGCGGGGACAGTGGAAAGTAAGAGCCCTCATCCGCCCTTCGGGC
>JANPHF010000023.1:0-9625 GCA_031424315.1 Aestuariivirga sp. | reverse complement strand
GGCGCTGCGGCTGCGGCGGTGAAGCGGTTCAAGCTATTGAGCACGCCACCTTGCAAGGCCGTCAACGTCATGAACAGCAAATAGGGAAAGCACAGTTGGGTGAGGCCGATCACCAAAGCCATTTTCTCGGGGCTGCCCTTGAAGCCCCAGGCGAAGAGATAAATCAGCCAGGGCATCAATGCCATGCAGAGCGCGCAGAACAGCAGCATCCAGGCCAGCATGGCGGAATAGACTTCCTGCGCCATCTTTTGGGCGGAAGCCACGCCTTCACTTTCCACCTTGCCTGCAAAGATCGGAACAAAGGCGGAGTTGAAAGCGCCCTCGGCAAACAGCGTGCGAAACAAATTGGGGAAGCGTTGCGCCACAAAGAACGCATCCGCCACATCGCCCGTTCCCAGCGTGAACGCGATGAGTTGGTCGCGGACAAAGCCAAGGATGCGGCTAATCGATGTGAACCCGCCAACTTTCGCGGCGGAGCGGATAATGGACATTCAGTGTGAACCTGCGAATGGCCCTATGCGGACCAAAAACGGCAATAATAGGAAATTCTTAACGAACTCAAACTGCCGCCTTTTGCCCCTGGGCGGGGGTCAGCACCGCGAGCAGCGATTTTTCGATCTGCCCGATGCGGCTTGCGCTTTCAATCTTGGCGCCGGTGAGGTCGGTCACATAGAACACATCCACCGCCTTTTCACCAAAAGTGGTAATGTGGGCTGAGCCGATATTGAGGCTCAAGTGGAACAGCGCATCAGTGAGGGCATGCAACAAGCCCACACGATCCATGCCGGTGATTTCAACAACGGTGTTCTTGTTGGATGAGGCATTGTCCACCACCACGCGCGGCACAACATCAAAGGCCCGGTTGCGGTCTGGCATCTGTTGCACGCGCGCCAATTCCTCGCGCAGGCGCACCTGGCCGTGCAGCACGCGCTTTACTGAATCGCACATCCGGCGCCCACGGCGCTGCTCATCTTCCTCGGCCTTGAATTCGCGGCTGACCAGAATTGTATCCAGCGCCATGCCGTCGGTGGTGGTGAAGATATGCGCGCCAATGATGTTGCCGCCCGCTGCGGCGCAAGCACCCGTGAGCATGGCCAGGAGGCGCGGATGATCGGGCGCGAACACCGTGATTTCAGTAATGCCGGCAAAAGCGTCGGTGTTGATATCTGTGACCACTTCGCCTTTTACCGCGCTAACCATCAGCGCATGGTGGCGCAACTGCCGTTCAGTTGGCACATTGAGCCAGTAAGCATCATATTGCCGGGCAGCGATGCGCTGCTTTTCTGCTTCATCCACAATGCCCAGTTTTGCGAAGAAGGCATTTTGCGCTTCCACCACGCGTTCCTTGCGCGAGGTTGCGGTGTGGCCGCCAGAGAGCAAAGGCTCCGCTTCAAAATACAGTGTACGGAGCAATTGACCTTTCCAGCCGTTCCACACGCCGGGGCCCACGGCACGAATATCCGCTACAGTGAGAATGAGCAGCAGTTTGAGACGCTCCGGGGTTTGCACCACCTGCACGAAATCCAGAATGGTTTTGAAGTCATTCAGGTCACGCATCTGCGAAGTTTCGCTCATCAACAAATGATAGCGAATGAGCCAGGCAACGAGATCGGTTTCATCCGGCGATAGGCCGAGGCGCGGGCAAAGCTCACGCGCAATGCGCTCGCCAGCAACCGAATGATCCTCTGTCCGGCCCTTGGCAATATCATGCAGCAGCGTTGCCACAAAGAGCGCGCGGCGCGCCTTCAATGTCGGGAAAATCTCGGCTGAGCGTGGATGCTCCTTGGCCAGTGTGCCGTTCTCGATTCCCGTGAGCACACCCACGGCGCGGATCAAATGCTCATCCACAGTATAGTGGTGATACATGTTGAACTGCATCATGGCCACGATCTTGCCGAATTCAGGAATGAAGCGGCCAAGCACGCCCGCCTCATTCATCAAACGCAACAGCGCCTCTGGTGCTGCACTGTTACACAGGATATCGAGGAAGATGGCATTGGCTTCCTTGTCCTGGCGCAACTTGTCATCAATCAGGCGGAACGACTTGCGCATGAGCTTCAGGGCATCCGGGTGGATTTCCACCAGGTTATCACCCGCGATTTTGAAGATGCGCAGCATGTTGACAGGTTCACGCATGAACACCTGATCGTCTGATACCGTGAGGCGCCCATTCTCAAGCTTGAAGCCGCGGTACAGTTTCGGAGCTCCGCGCCGGGGCAGAAATTTTGTCAGCAACCGTGAAAGGCCGGGCGTGTCCTTGAAATGCTTCTGCTCCAGGCTGGCGCAGAAAATGCGCGTGAGATCGCCCACATCCTTGGCGATGAGGAAGTAATGGCGCATGAAGCGCTCCACCGCCTGCAAGCCGCCGTGAGATTTGTAATGCAGGCGGCTGGCCAATTCATTCTGCCGGTCAAAGCTCAACCTGTCTTCGCCGCGCTTAGCGATGAAATGCAGATGGCAGCGCACGGCCCAGAGAAAATCCTCACACTTCAGGAAGGTGTGAAGCTCACCCTTTGAGAAGGCGCCTTTTTCGGCCAACTCATCGGGCGAATTGGCGCTGAAGATGAATTTGGCAATCCAGAACAAGGTGTGCAGGTCACGCAGGCCGCCCTTGCCATCTTTCAAATCCGGCTCCACGGCATAGCGGCTTTCACCGCTCTTGGCATGGCGCGCATCACGCTCGGCCAGCTTTTCCGTGACGAATTTCTTCGCCCCCGCAGCCACGATTTCGGATTTGAAGCGCCGTGAGAGCTGCTCGTACAAGGCTCGATCGCCGCAAATGAAACGGGCCTCAAGGATGGAGGTGAGGATGGTATTGTCGGTTTTTGCCAGCCGCAGGCAATCATCCACCGAGCGTGTGGCGTGGCCAACTTTTTGGCGCGCATCCCACAGCGCATAAAGCAGAAACTCCACCACCTCGTTGGTTTTTGCCGAGGCGTGCGCGGGCAGGAGGAAAAGCAGATCAATATCAGAACCGGGCGCTAAAGTGCCGCGGCCATAGCCGCCCACCGCAACGATGGAAAGCCCCAGCTCTTTGCTGCCGGCAATGCGATTGGCCGCAAAGGCGTAGAGGCCCTGAATGATATGGTCCTCCGTAATGGAGATACGCTCAGCACAGGCCGTGCCTTTGCCATCTTTCAGAAGCTGTGCCTCCGCGCGGCCACGGGCTTCGGCAAGGCATTCGCGGATGAGCGCAGAAGCCTGGTTGCGCAGCGCCAGAACAGTTTCGCCTTGCAGAAGATTCAGTGCGGCGGCGAATTTTTCCTCGTGGGGCATCAAGTCCGGTCTTTCAAAATCTGCTTTAGATCATAAAGCAAGCTCAGGGCCTCGCGGGGAGAAAGTTCATCGGGGGCAATATCGCGCAAACGTTGGCGCAAAAGATCAGGCTTGGCTTCTGCCGACGGTTTCGGAATGGCGGCAAAGAGCGGCAGTTCCGCCGCGAGATTGGCTGGGGCAACACGCGTCTTGCCCTGCTCCAACCGGTGCAGCACTTCTGTGGCCCGGTGGATCACGGCGGGCGGCAGACCTGCAAGTTTGGCCGCCTGAATGCCATAGCTGCGCTCCGCCGTTCCGGCCACGACCTCATGCAGGAAGACGATATCGCCATTCCACTCGCGCACTTTCATGGTGGCGCAGTGGAGATGTTTCAGCGTTTGCACCAATGCGGTGAGTTCATGATAGTGCGTGGCAAAGAGCGTGCGGCACTGGTTCACATCATGCAGGTGTTCCAGTGTGGCCCAAGCGATGGAGAGGCCGTCATAGGTGGCCGTGCCGCGGCCGATCTCATCAAGGATCACCAGAGATCTTGGCGTGGCCTGATTGAGGATCGCGGCGGTTTCGATCATTTCCACCATGAAGGTGGAGCGGCCGCGGGCCAGATCATCTGCCGCCCCCACACGGCTGTAAAGCCTGTCGAGCACGCCGATATGCGCTGCTGCGGCAGGGACGAAAGAACCCATCTGCGCCACGATGGCGATGAGGGCATTCTGGCGCAGATAGGTTGATTTGCCCGCCATGTTGGGGCCGGTGAGCAACCAGAGGCGCTTGTGGTTGTCACTCAAGTCACTGTCATTGGGCGAAAATGCACGCTCACCTGCGCGCTTCAATGCTTCTTCAACAACCGGGTGGCGCCCACCTGCAATTTCGAATTTCAAGCTACCGTCGATCACCGGGCGCACATAGCGGCGGGTGCGGGCCATTTGCGCCAGGGAAGAATAGACATCCAATGCCGCCAGCGCCTGCGCGATCGCGGAAAGCCTGGCGCGGGCGCCGACAACCTCTGCGGCGAAATGGCGGAACAGCTCAAGCTCCAAAGCCAACACGCGCGAGCCTGCCAGCGCAATCTTCTGCTCCAACTCGCCAAGCTCGACAGTGGAGAAACGCATGGCGCTGGCGATGGTTTGGCGGTGGATGAAATTTTGGGCGGCTTCAGCACCTTTCATCGCTTCCGCCTGTTGGGCGGTGACTTCGATGAAGTAGCCGAGAATGTTGTTGTGCTTGATCTTGAGGGACTTGATGCCCGTGGTTTCAGCGTAACTTGCTTGAAGATTGGCGATCACCTGCCTTGTATCATCGCGCAGGCGGCGGTTCTCATCCAGTTCCGCCGAATAGCCATCAGCGATGAAGCCGCCATCGCGGGCGAACAGTGGCAACTCATCTGCAAGGGCGCTCTGAATCTCTGCCGCCAAGGTTTGTGGCGCGCTGTTCAACTCATCGAGAATCTCTGCAAGGTGCAGCGGCACGGGCGCGAGTTGGTCTTGGCCACGCAAAATGTTTTGAAGATCGACGGCGGCTGATACCGCCGCGCAGATGCTGGCGAGATCGCGCGGCCCGCCGCGGTTGCCGGTGATACGTGATAGCGCGCGCTCGATATCTGGCAACTTGCGCAAGTTGCTGCGCAGGTTTTCGCACAGCGCTTCATCGGCGTGAAAATGAGCGACGGCATCCAGCCGGGAATTTATGGCGGCAGCATCCGCCAAGGGCCGAGCCACAAAATCAGCCAGCAGGCGCGCGCCTGCTGCCGTTACGGTTTCATCCAGACAGGCAAGCAGGCTTCCTTTCTTCTCGCCATTCAGGCTGCGTGACAATTCGAGATTTGCGCGGGTGGCGGCATCGATGAGCAGGCCCTGTTCGGCGCTTTCCAATTTGGGTGGGCGCAAATGGGGCGTGTTGCCCACCTGGGTGATGCGGATGTAGTCAATCAGCGCGCCAAGGGCGGCAAGGTCCAGCTTGCGGAAATCACCGAAGACCTCCAGCGCCTCCACCTGAAATTGGCTTTTCAATACATGCACGGCGGAAGTTGAATCAAACCGGCTGGAAGAGAGTGGCGTGATGGCGGCGCCACAGGCATTCAGCAGCTGCGCCAGGCCGCGTTCTTCCAAGAGGTTTTCATTCACCAGAATTTCTGATGGTGAAAGACGCGCCAAATCAGCCGCGAGGCGGATTGCGTCACTCGGTGCAACAGCGAGCGCGCCGGTTGAGATTTCAGCATAGGCCAGCGCCAATTCGCCCGTGGCACGAACACCGGTGAGGCAGGCAAGGTAATTGCTGGCCGCGGAATCGAGCAGGCTCTCTTCGGTCAGCGTGCCGGGCGTGATGAGGCGGATGACACCACGCGCCACCACGGATTTGGAGCCGCGCTTCTTGGCCTCGGCCGGGTCTTCCATCTGCTCGGCAATGGCGGCGCGGTGGCCATGGCGGATGAGACGCTGAAGATATTGATCGAGCGCATGCACGGGAACGCCGCACATGGGAATATCAGCGCCGGCATGCTTGCCGCGCTTGGTGAGGGCGATGCCCAAGGTGGCCGAGGCCTTCACCGCATCATCGAAGAACAGCTCATAGAAATCGCCCATGCGGTAGAGCAGCAGGGCATCTGGATATTGCCGCTTGATCTCGAGGTACTGCGCCATCATGGGCGTAGTGGCGAGATCGGCCTCTGGCGGATTGGGGGTGGCGGCGTCCATGCCTCCCCTTAACAAAGCTGGGGGGCTGCTTCAATCATTGCGGAAACTTCAGGTCGGCGCGCCAAAACGCGCGAAATAGCGCGGATTGATTGAGGCCACCGGCAGAACCACCAGCACGTCCACAGTGTTGAAATCACCATCCACCACGCAGCCCTCGCCAAAGCGACAACCGAGACGGAGATAGCCCTTCACCAGTGGCGGAAGATTGAAGGCCGCGCGCTTGGCATCATAGCTGCCAGGAGACAAGATATTCATCGTATGGTGGCGCTCTGGCCTGGCGCGAACCTGCCATTCATCTGCGGCCGTGAAATTCTGCGCCAGCAGGCTCAAGGCTGTGGCATGTACCTCAGGAATGGTGCCTTCGAAACTGGCGCAGCCAAGCATCACATCAATACGGTTTTCGCGTACGAAATCCCAAATGCCCTGCCACAATAGTTCGATCACCGCCATGCCGCGGGCTTGCTTCAGCACGCAAGACCGGCCCAGTTCGAGAAAGCGCAAGCTCTGGTGACGGACCAAAAGGGGAGCAAGATCAAACTCGCTTTCACTGTAAAAGCCACCGAGCCTTGCTGCACTTTCCTGAGTGATGAGGCGATAGGTGCCAACAAGAGTGCCATCATCCACCGGGAATTCGCCGCCTGCATTGGGGTCGATCACCAGAAGATGCTGAGAGGCGGCATCAAAACGATCGACATCAAGGCCGTTCATGCCTGCAAGGCGGGCACCGCATTCCTCGTGGAACACGTGATAGCGCAACTTCTGCGCCATGCGGACCTCGGCCTCTGTGGTCGCCAATCTGATTTTCATGGGCAGGCGCATAGCGCGGCTTGCCGGAAGTTGGAATTGCGAATTGTTAATGCTGGTGGAACTGAGCATCTCCATCCCTTGCCCCGGCAAATTGACAAAGATGTGAAGCCGGACTGACGATGAATTCGGCCAGCTAACGCGCCTTGCGCGCGTTTGCGGGCTTGGCCACCAATTCGGCAATCTTGTCTTCAAGATCAAGCCGGTCAAACGGCTTTGCCAAATGGCCGTTCATGCCAGCGACCTTGCAAGCCTGCAGATCGGTCGGATGGGTATTGGCGGTGAGCGCCAGAAGGGGAAGATTCCTCACCTTATGCAAGCCGTCTGAATGGCGGATCAAATGGGCAAGTTCCAGCCCGGTGAGGCGCGGCATTTCGATATCAAGCAAGGCAAGATCAAATTTCTGAGGCCCTGCCAAAGTTGCACGCGCCACTTCGCCATCGCTGGCCACCGTCACATGATGGCCCATCCGCTCCAGCAAAGTTCGGGCCAGCAATGCATTCACGGCATTATCTTCGGCCAAGAGAATGTTGAGCCTCGGCGAGGGCTTCGCCTCAGCGCGCCGCTTTGAACTCGCCTTGGCGTTGCGCAACAGATGGCCAGCGCGGCGCAAGGCCTTGCCATCATAATCGGCCAATCGGTTGAGCAGTGTTGAGCGCCGCAAGGGGTTGAGCAGGTAACCCGCAAAAGGTGCGCGCAGCAGGTCCATGTTGTCCTTGCGCTCTTCCGCTTTCAGAAAGACCCAGGCAATTGCCTGTTCCGCGGAGTTGGATGCGTGCTCTCTGTTGGCCCACTCGCGCAAAACCGGGAAATAAGGGCTGGCGCAGATGAACTGCTGGAAAGGCTTGGGGGCCCGCATTTGCGCCGCCAACGCTTTCGGGCCGCGGGCGATTGAAACCTTGGCGCCAAGTTCAACCAGGGTTTCGGCGAGTTGCTGGCGCGCCAAACCTTGCTTCATGGCGAGCACATAGTGCCGGTTCACCAAGGGGTGTTGGCTTTCCCTGGGTTCAGGGATTGCGTCGCATGGAATTTCAAAGGTGAAAGTAGAGCCTTCGCCGGGGCGGCTTTCAACATGGATGTCGCCGCCCATGGCCTGGGCCAATTTCTTGCTGATGGACAGGCCAAGGCCCGTGCCGCCAAAGCGCGAATGCGTGGCCGGATTGGCCTGGACAAATTCACCGAAGACGCGTGCGGCCTCTTCATCCGTCATGCCAATGCCGGTATCACGTACCTGGAATTGCAACCGATCCGCTGCCGGGCGGCTGACTGCGATGGCCACGCCTCCTCGTTCGGTAAATTTGATGGCGTTGCCCGCTAGATTGAAAAGGATCTGGCGCAACCGCAATTCGTCGCCATTGATCTCGCGAGGTACGCCTGCAGAAATGCGGGCGCTGACTTCAAGGCCCTTGGCATGGGCACGGGGTGAAAGAAGTTCGGTGACGGATTCAACCAGCAAGACCAGATCAAGCGGAACCTGCTGGCCCTTGCCGTAGGACTCTGATTTTGCGGTGTCGAGAATTTCGTCAATGATGGAAAGCAAGGTGCGGCTGGAGGCATGGGCTGTTCCGGCGTAATTGCGTTGCTCTGGCGTGAGGCCGGTTTCATCGAGCAATGCCAGCATCCCGATGATGCCGTTGAGTGGGGTTCTGATCTCGTGGCTCATAGTGGCGAGCATGCGGGATTTTTCACGCGCAGCCGCTTCGGCTTGGCCGCGTGCAGCCTCGGCTGCCGCCATTGCGGTGAACACCCGGTGAATGCGCTGCTCGCTCTGGCGCAGCATCAAAATGGCCTGCAGACTGAGGATGCCAGTGCCGACCACGAGAAGGACAATGGCCAGCACGATTGGCAAGCCTTGGTTGGCTAAAACACCGGCATAAGCGCAGATGCCAGCCGCAATGCCGATGGCGCCCGCTTGCAGCAAGCCAAAGCGGCGCGGTGCGACCACGCCATCTGCCAAGCTTTTGCGCGGCGGCTCACGAGTTTCGTTTGGTTTTGGCTGCTTCATTGGCCCTTGTGAATAAGGGCAAAATCTCAGCGAAGTTTGTTACATCCCCAGGAGGTTCGGAATGGAGTCAACGCGCCATGAATCAATTTGCTAAAATTTGAATGATTCAGGCGGCCTGGCGCAACGATGCCGGACGCTGACGATAGGACAAGGCTTCGGCCAAATGCGCGCGGGTGATGTTTTCAGCCCCTGCAAGATCGGCAATCGTGCGCGCGACACGCAGCACGCGGTGATAGCCACGGGCGGAAAGATTCATGGCCTCCGCGGCATCGCGCAACAGGGCCATGCCTGCTGCATCCAGCGGGGCGATGGTTTCGAGAACCTCACCATCGGCTTGCGCATTGGTTCGCAAATTCTCAAGCCCCAGATCCTGATAGCGCTGGGCCTGGCGCAATCTCGCGCGGGCCACTCGTTGAGCCACATCAGCACTTTTTTCTTTTGGTGCGGGCAAGGAAAGGTCAAGAGCACGCACTGCTGCCAGTTCCAACTGAATGTCGATGCGGTCCAGCAACGGGCCGGAAATGCGGGCCTGATAATCTGTGGCGCAGCGCAAGCCTTGACGGCAGGTATGACCCGGTTCTCCTGCCATACCACATTTGCAAACGCGCGTTGCCTTCTTGCCATATGGGCCTAAGTGCTTGAAAACATTGAAGCCTGTGCCTTGGAAGAGGGAGCCGTCGACGCTTGGTGACCATTTGCTAAAAAGGCGGGTTAAACTGGGCCTGCGGCAGAAGGTGGTGGCAAGAACCATGGGGGTGAACCCTTGGACATACCTATTGTGGGAGCAAGACAAGACAAGCCCAGAGATACGGTACTGGCCTAAGATTATTTCGTTTCTGGGGGTCGACCC
>JANPHF010000022.1:0-55220 GCA_031424315.1 Aestuariivirga sp. | reverse complement strand
CCACCTTCTCCCGCAAGGGGAGAAGGACGAATGAAGTGGAGAGCGACATAAATTGGAGGCGGAAACCATGACCAAGTTCCGCCGCCTCAGTGAGGGTGGGCGCATGGACCGCGCCGCCGAACTCGCATTCCGCTTCAATGGTAAAAAGCTGAAAGGCTTTGCCGGCGACACGCTGGCTTCAGCCCTTCTCGCCAACAACCAAACTGTTGTCGGCCGCAGCTTCAAATACCATCGCCCGCGCGGCATCATTGGCGCTGGTGTGGAAGAGCCCAATGCCCTGTTCACCACAGGCCGCAAGGGCAGCGAGCAGCCCAACACCATCGGCCCGGTTTTGGAATTGAAGGAAGGCCTCGAAGCCAGAAGCCAGAATGCATGGCCCAACCCCCGCTTTGATTTCATGGGCATCAATAAAGTCGCAGCACCCCTCTTTGGCGCGGGCTTCTACTACAAAACCTTCATGGGCCCAGCTCGCAAGAGTTGGATGTTTTATGAGCCCTTCATCCGCCGCGCGGCGGGTTTGGGCAAGACCGGCTCCCAGCCTTCGGAGATGCGCCACGACACGCGCAATGCCTTCACTGATGTTCTGATCATCGGCTCCGGCCCCGCAGGCCTTGCCGCAGCGCTGGCCTTGGCCGGTACGAGAGTGAATGTGACACTCGCCGAGCAGGATTTTGAACTGGGCGGCAGCATTCTCTCTTGCCGAGATGAAAAGCTGCTGGCCTGGCGTGAGCGTTCCGTTGCAGCACTTGAAAAATCAGCCAACATCCGCCTGCTCAGCCGCGCAACCGTGCAGGGCATTTATGATGGCAATCAGGCCATCATCTCCATTGCCGGCAATGTGCTGGAATCGCTCCGTGCACAGACGATTATTTTTGCAACGGGTGCTGTGGAGCGGCCTTTGGTGTTCGAAGGCAATGACACACCCGGTGTGATGTTGGCCGGCGCCATCCGCACCTATGCCAACCGCTTCGCCACGGTGCCAAATGCGCGGGTGGTTTTTGCCACCAATAATGACAGCGCCTATGAGGCCGCAAACGATCTTGCCGCATTGGGCATCAGCGTCATGCTAGCGGATGAGCGCACTTCGATTTCCGGTGATTTGCTGGGCAGGGCGGCGGCATCTGGCGTGGTTGTGTTCCCCAACACGGGCATTGCCAGCGTGATCGGCGGGCTCGGCGTTGAAGGTGTGAAACTCTCTGGCCCTCACGGCATAACCATTGAATGTGATGCGCTGGGCATGAGTGGCGGCTGGAGCCCACTTGTCCATATCACCTCTCATCTCAGCGTGAAGCCGGTTTACAATGAAGCTATCGCCGCTTTTATGCCCGGTGCTTTGCCGCCGAAGCAATTTTCTGCGGGTGCCTGCCGGGGAACTTTCGGCACGCTTGCGGCCATTGCGGAAGGTGAGGCCAGGGCGCGTGATGCGCTGGCTGCAGTAGGTGGTGGAAGGTCTGCAGTAGTTGCAGGTCCGGACATTGCCGCCGATGCGCCCTATGGCATCAGCGCCAACTGGCCAAGAATCAAAAGCCGCTTTGCCTTTGTTGATTTTCAGAATGATGTCACCTCCAAGGACATCCATCAGGCTCATGATGAGGGCTACACCAATGTCGAACATTTGAAGCGCTACACCACGCTGGGCATGGGCACGGATCAAGGCAAAACCTCAAACATCAATGCGCTGGCCATGATGGCGGACCTGCGCGGCGTTGATATCGAGCGCGTCGGCACCACCACTTTCCGCCCGCCCTACACGCCCCTCACCATTGGCGCCATTGTGGGCCGCAATATCGGCCAACACGTGCGCCCCACGCGCCGCTCGCCTCTGCATGATTGGCACGAGAAGAATGGCGTCACCTTCATCGAGGCCGGTCTGTGGAAGCGCGCCTGGTTCTATGAGTGGGCAGGCAAATCCGCTGCCGAGGCCTATGTGAAGGAAATGGAACTGGTGCGCCACAATGTGGGCCTCAGCGATGTTTCAACCCTGGGCAAGATCGACGTGCAGGGCAAGGATGCAGCGGAATTCTTGAACCGCATTTACGTCAACGGCTTTGCCAAGCTGCCGGTGGGCCGCGCGCGCTATGGCGTGATGCTGAATGATGATGGCCTGGTGCTCGATGACGGCACCACTTCGCGTATTTCAGACACGCAGTTTTATATGACAACCACAACCGCCCAGGCGGGCGAGGTGATGAGCTGGCTGGAATTCCTGCTGCAATGCCATTGGCCGGATTTGGATGTGCATGTCACCTCCCTCACCGACGAATGGGGCGGCATGGCGCTGTCCGGTCCCAATGCCCGCAAGGTGTTGGAATTGGCCTTTCCGGAGGTGAATGCTTCGAATGAAGCGCTGCCCTATATGGCAGTGATGGATTTTGAATTTGAAAAAGTTCAAGTGCGCCTGATGCGTCTCTCTTTCTCAGGTGAGCTTGGTTATGAAATTCATTGCCCGGCGAATTTCACCCAAAGCCTGTGGGAGCATGTGCTGAAGGCAGGCGAGCCGTTGGGCCTGAAGGTTTACGGCCTTGAAGCCTTGGCCTCGCTCCGCATCGAAAAGGGCCATGTGGCCGGCCTCGAACTTGATCACCGCAACTCACTGGATGATCTCGGCCTCGGCAAGATGGCTTCGAAGAAAAAGTCATTCGTCGGCGAAGTGCTACGTGAACGTGAAGACATGATGGCGCCGGAACGCTGGAGCCTTGTGGGCCTTGAATTACTGGAGCCGGACAAGAAATTGCGTGGCGGCGCGATCCTGTTTGCCGCCAATGATGAGATCAAGGGCCATGGCCGAGGCTACATTACCTCAGTGACGTGGAGCACGGATTTGCAGATCTTCATCGCCCTTGGCCTCTTCCAAGGCGGGCTGGCGCATGAGAATGAAGAAATCATCGCCGCTTTCCCATTGAAGGGAGAGCAGGCGCGCCTGCGCATCGTCTCGCCGCATTTCATCGACAGGCAGGGAACAAGACTCAATGCTTGAAGCCCGTTCACCCCTTGCCGGCCATGCGCCGCTGGAATTCGCCGGAATCACCTTGCGCGAGGCGCCAGGCTTCACGCTCAGCCAATATGCAGGAAACGAACGCCAGTTGGAGCGTGAATTAGGCATGCTTCCTGAATTCGGCAAGGCTGAAAAAGCCGATGGCAGAACCTTCATTCGCGTCGCTCCCAATCAGGTCTGGGTGCTCGGCAAGGAACTGGAAACGCGTCAGCGCTTCGCCACGCCCTTGTCATCAGGCCGCACCCGCTTTACGCTTGAGGGTGAAAAGGCCCGTGCCCTGCTGGCCTCTGTCGCAGCGGTGGATTTCTCCCGAGACGCTTTTAAAACCGGCGCGGTTGCGATGACGGGCATTCACCACACGCCCATTCTTGTGCATTGCACAGGCCCAGACGCGTTTCACATCTACGCCATGCGTTCATTTGCGCTTTCCGTTTGGGAAACCCTGGTGGACGCCGCTCAGGCGATTTGATCCCACAATGCGGGAAGAACGGCTGACACTTTAGGATTTTATCGGCTAAGCTGTCTCTCCACAGAATTCTAACCCCGAGAAATCATGTCCCAACAATCTGATGATCTTCGCTCCGGCTCTCTGGTCTATCACGAAATGGGCCGCCCCGGAAAACTCGAGGTGCGCTCCACTAAGCCGCTCGCCAATCAGCGAGATCTGGCGCTGGCCTATTCGCCCGGTGTGGCCGCCGTGTCAGAGGCGATCCATGCCGACCCATCGCTCACCGCCAAATACACCGCGCGCGGCAATCTTGTTGGCGTTGTATCCAACGGAACGGCGGTGTTGGGCCTTGGCAACATTGGCCCCTATGCAGCCAAGCCGGTGATGGAAGGCAAGGCGGTTCTGTTCAAGAAATTTGCCGACATTGATGTGTTCGACATTGAAGTCTTGCCCACCAATGTTGATGAATTGGTCAATGCCATCGCAGCGCTGGAGCCCACCTTCGGCGGCATCAACCTGGAAGACATCAAGGCCCCCGAATGTTTCGAGGTGGAAGCGCGTCTGCGTGAGCGCATGAAAATCCCGGTGTTCCATGATGATCAGCATGGCACGGCAGTGATCGTGGCCGCCGCCGTCACCAACGCCTTGACGCTGGCCAACAAGAATATAGCCGACATCAAGATCGTAGCTTCGGGCGCAGGGGCGGCGGCACTCGCCTGCCTTAACCAGCTCATTTCCATTGGTGCCAAGCGCGAAAACATCTGGGTCACTGATTTGGAAGGCGTGGTCTACAAGGGCCGCAACAAATTAATGGATCGGTGGAAGGAAGCCTTCGCGCAGGAGACAGAGGCCCGGACATTGGCTGATGTGATCGAAGGTGCCGATGTGTTCCTCGGCGTTTCCGCAGGCGGTGTGTTGAAACCTGAATTTGCCAAGAAGCTGGCATTGAAGCCGCTCATCCTGGCGCTGGCCAATCCCACGCCGGAAATCATGCCCGAACTGGCCGCCGAAGTGCGCCCCGATGCCTATATCTGCACCGGCCGCTCAGACTATCCCAATCAGGTCAACAACGTCCTCTGCTTTCCCTACATTTTCCGTGGCGCGCTGGATGTGGGCGCAACCACCATCAATGAGGAAATGAAGCGTGCGGCGGTTGAGGCCATCGCCGGTCTCGCCCGCGAAGCGCCATCAGATGTGGCCGCCCGCGCCTATGGTGGCGAGGCGCGCCTCTTCGGCAAGGATCAACTCATCCCTTCACCATTCGATCCGCGCCTGATCTTGAGAATCGCCCCCGCCGTCGCCAAGGCGGCGATGGACAGCGGCGTCGCCACGCGCCCGATTGTTGATCTTGAAGCTTATCACGACAAATTGCAGCGCTTCGTCTTCCGCTCCGGCTTCATCATGCGCCGCATCTATCAAACGGCGCGCAAAGACCCTGGCCGCGTGATTTATGCCGATGGTGAGGATGAGCGCGTGATGCGCGCCGCGCAGGCCTTGATCGAAGAGAAAATGGCCAGGCCTATTCTGATTGGCCGCCCGGCGGTGATTGAAACCCGCCTGAAGCGCTATGGCCTTTCGATCAGGCCCGGCGTGGATTTTGAGATTACCAACCCGGAAGATGACCCGCGCTATAGGGATTATGTGCAAAGCTATGTGGAAGTCGCTGGCCGCAAGGGCGTGACTCTGGATGGTGCACGCGCACTGGTGCGCACCAACAACACCATCATTGCAGCACTCGCCCTGCACCGCGGTGAGGCCGAAGCGATGATCTGCGGTCTTGAGGGGCGCTATCGCTCAAAGCTGCGCGCCATCACCGATATTATCGGCCTTGCTCCTGGCGTGAAGCAGCTTGCGGCCATGAGCCTGATGATCACCTCGCGCGGCATTGTTTTTCTGGCAGACACTCATGTGCAGCCTGACCCAAATGCCGAAGCGATTGCCGACACGGTGAAGCTCTGCGTCGATCACCTGGAGCGTTTCGGCGTCACCGCCAAGGTGGCGCTGGTCTCGCACTCGGACTTTGGTGATTTCGACTCGCATCTCTCCGTGAAGATGCGTGATGCGCTCGCCATCATCCGCGCCCGCCAGCCCGACTTGGAGATAGACGGTGAAATGCGTTTCAACACCGCGCTGATCGAAGAAGTGCGGGTCAAGAAGCTGCAGAATTCGGCGTTGCAGGGCGAGGCCAATCTTCTCGTCATGCCCGATCTCACCTCGGCCAACGTGGCTTATCAGGCGGTGAAGGTGTTTGGCGATTCACTCTCTGTGGGCCCCATCCTGCTAGGCACAGCCAAGCCCGCGCATATTGTCACAGGCTCTGTCACCTCGCGCGGCGTAATGAACATCTCCGCAATCGCCGTGGCAGAGGCCAACGCCAACGCGGGCAAGTGACACCGCGCATGAAATCGCGGTTCTGGGTGGAGGCGTTGTTGCGCCGCTGCCAAGGTGAGGGCAAGTTCGGCGCTGTGCTGCATTCCGGCGCGGATGAGGCGGGCGCGGTCCATGTCGCCATCAATCATCTTGATGGCACGCATGATCTGCTCGTGCCACCGGCCGGTTCATCGCATGATGAAGCTGGTAACCGTATCTTCCGCAAGCAATTCCCAAACCCCGTGGGCTGGGATGAACTGCGTGAATTCATAGCCCGCCAACGCAAGTTTGATACCGACATTTGGGTGGTTGAGATCGAAGATCGCAGCGGCTTCGCGGGTCTTTCACTGACGGGTGATTGAGGCACAATTCTTTAGAAGATTGTTAACCATGCCATCCTAGCTTTCAACCAGCGAACCGAGGTTGAGACGGTCATGGGCAATGTGATTCTCTTGCAGGAGATATGGAGTGCAAAACCAGCACGGCAATTTGCGCCGGGCCACAGCGCTGATATCATCATCTTTCAGGGCGTGCGCTTCGAGCGTCTCACCGATGACATGATCGAGCAATCAAGGTTACGTGCGCGCCGTCTGCCGTCACTGCAAAATCACGCCACTGCCGAAGACTGGGAATAGGCTTACGGCTTCTTTTCGCAGCGCGTGGAACTCAGCGCTGTTTCAACGTCTGCCCGCCGCGCTGGATCAGCCAGTGGAACCCACAACACCGCGAGGCCGCGCTTTTCGCTCAACTCGGCATGCCAGCCGACATTGGTGATTTGTCCCACCTCGTCCTTGTCTGATCGCCCGCGTAACTGTTCAATGAGGCCCTTGGCGGGTGCTAGTTCAATTGTGAATTCGCCCGAGCCTGCCTCAACATCGTTGATGTTGTAGACCTGCTCACCCGATGCGCCATAAATGGTCAGCGCCCATTGCCCGCGCGGCATGCGCGCCGATAGTGAAACCTTGCCAGCACTCACATTGAGCAGGCAAAGCCCCACCACATCCAGCGCTGTGGCCGTTGGCATCAAACCCGCCTGCACCTCAGGCTTCATCAGGAAAAAGCTGTTGTCCTTGGCGTCGCCCGCAAGCTGCTTCACCCGGTGTTGAAAAGTGAGACCAGGGAAATAGAGAACGGTGGCAAGGTGCACGGCAAGCCCGAACACCGCTGCAGTGAATAGCCAGAACATCCGCCCCATCATGCTGCCGCCCTCATTCGCAGGCCAGGCGCTTCAGCGCCGGCAGCACAAGTTTGTAATTCTTGGATTGAATGTAAAGTTCATTCATCACCAGCGTCACTTGCATGGCGCCAACATCAGGTGCGGCCAGCCAGTTGCCGGGAGAGGGTCTGCGCGAAATGGAGAGTTTCAGTGTGTCATCGCCAGCCAGAACGGCATTGCCAGCCGTGAATGCAACAGCTGTTGCCGGTGCGGCGGGTGCGCCAGCGCTCACAAACCACCAGCGCGCCTGCGGGGCAGGGCCAGAAACCTCATAGCTGCAGTTGCCGCGCAGGCCATTGCCCTCATCATCGGCAAGGCGCGTGAAATAGAGTGTGGCGTGCGGCGGCGGCAACAATCCGTCGTTGCGGAAATGCCCCAATGCATAAACCGCATAGGCATCCTTGGGGTTGACGATGCCCTGTGTCCAATTGGCATTGCCGGGGGCGGGGCCAGTTCCGGCATGGCCCAGCGCCTGCAGCGCCGTGACATAACCTGCCACTGCGCCAGCAACCAGCATTGCGGTGCCGAAATAGGATTTCATGCGAGCGAAACCACCTTCCCCAATGGATGGGTTAGAATGAGTCGCTTGGTTCGGGAACTGCGAAAGGAACCAGGTGACATGATTCAGTTGCGACCAAAAAGAATATCAAGAAGAGAGCGATGTCGAGGCATCGGCGGGGCAACGCGACGAGCAGCGCCTGCCTTTTTGTGCAAAGGGTGCTGTATCACATGATAGTTGGGTGCCGTGGGATCGGCGGTGGAGGCGTCCTGGAACAAATCGATCATGCCATTGAGCACATCGGAGGATTGCGCATCTGGCTGCTCAGGCATGGCACTTTGGGCGAGACTCGCAAGAGCCTCGTCATCCGGCGTGTTTCTTGAGGTCGCAAGCAGCGAGGCTGGCATGGGCGGCCCAAACGTCACGCCGCCCAGGCCGGTGGTGACGGCCAGAACCACAGGGTCGGTAATCGCGGTGAGCGGCGGTGTTGCCTTTGGCTCCAGCGGCATGCCGGGCAGGCCAGCGGGCTTCAAGCCGAATTCCGCCACATCCATGATGCGCTTCCAACTGGGCGCTGCCACATGCCCGCCAGTTGCGGCACTTTCCTTGGAGCCACTCATCGGCGTGTTGTCGTCATTGCCCGCCCACACGCCGGTCACGTTATGCGCCGAGAAGCCCATGAACCAACCATCGCGGAAGTTGGAATTGGTGCCCGTCTTGCCGGCCACAGGCGCATAGCCAAGCTCGGCCCTTGTGCCGGTGCCTTGCACAACAACGTTGCGCATCATGGAGACCAAGTCTGCCACTTTGTCGGCAGGCTCCACTTGTTGTGCATCCGTCTCATTGGCGCCACGGCTGTAAAGCAAGTCGCCGTTGGGTTTGCGGATTTCCAGAACAGCATAAGGCGTGGCCAGCTTGCCCCGATTGGCGATGGTGGCATAGCCCGTGGCCAAATCGATCAGAGTGAGTGAACTGGTGCCGATGGCCATGGTCGGGTATTTGTCAATCTGCCCAGTGATGCCCATGTCATGGGCGGTCTGTTCAACCGTCTTGCGGCCCACTTCCAGCATCAGCTTCACGGCAATGGTGTTGATCGAATGCGTGAGCGCCTGAATCAGCGTCGTGGCCCCACGATAGCCCGGCTCAAAATTGTGCACGCACCAGTTCACCACGCAGACCGGGCCATCCACCACGATGGAATCAGGTTTGTAACCCTTGTTCAGTGCCGCCATGTAGACGAATGGCTTGAAGGAAGAGCCCACTTGCCGCTTGCCCGCCGTGGCGCGGTTGAATTGGCTCTCTTCATAGTCGCGGCCGCCCACAATGGAGCGCACCGCGCCATCCGGCGCCATGGTCACAGAGGCGGCTTGCGAAAACAGGAAGGTGGGGCCGTCATGGTCGATGAGATCATTGATGATGGCCTGGGAAGCATCCTGCAGGCGGCTGTTGATGGAAGTTTTCACTTCAATCACATAGTCATCCTTCAGCCCCTGCCGCGCCATCACATCCAGCGTGTCCTGATAGGCGAAATCGAGGAACCAGTTGGGGCTGGCCAGAATGTTCTGCTTCACGATTTCAGCGGGGTTGCGCTGCGCCTGCAACAGTTCGCCCTGCGTGATGAAACCCGCATCCAACATGCGGTAGAGCACCACATTGGTGCGCGCCCGCGAAGCTTCAGGGTTGGCATGCGGCGCATATTGCGTAGGCGCCTTGAACAGGCCAGCGAGAACGGCGGCTTCCGGCAGATCTATATCGCGCACCGATTTGCCGAAGTAAAACTGAGAGGCCGCTTCCACGCCCGTGGTGCCGCCGCCGAGATAGGAGCGGTCCAAATACAATTTCAGAATTTCATTCTTGGTGAGACGCTCTTCCACCCACAGCGAAAGGAAGGCTTCATTCACCTTGCGGCGGATGGTGCGTTCTGGCGTGAGCAGCAGGTTCTTCACCACTTGCTGTGTGATGGAGGAGCCGCCTTGCTTGGAGCCGCCGCCGCGCGAATTGTGGATCATGGCACGCAAGGTGCCGATGACATCGACGCCAAAGTGATCATAGAAACGTGCATCTTCGGTGGCCAACACCGCCTTGATCATCACGGGAGGAATCTCATCCAGCGGAATCGCATCGTCCTGCCGCACGCCGCGACGCCCGATCAGCTTTCCATCAGTATCCGTAAAGGTGATCGCATATTCGCGGCCCCGGTTCCAAATGTCGCCTTGGCCGGAAAACGGCGGCAGCGCGAAGGCGAGCAATCCAAATGCTGCCACCACGCCAAAGGTGAAAAAGTCATCAACCAGATCAATGACAACGCGCTTCAGCCCGGAAAGACGGAACCAGCGATAAAGCCAAGAGGAATAGGCCGAGCCCGCACGCTTCAAGCCATCCCAGATTTCAAACAGGGCCGTGCTGACAACGGAATCTGCCGTCCAGATGGCGCGGTAAAACCGGTTGCGGGTGGGAAGTTTGCTCACATGCGTATCCGTTCTGGAAGCGAATAAACCTTGCAGTAAAAGGAAGCAAGTTCCTCGCCTTTCCCTTGAATTGGGCAATTGTGGCCAAGGCATGGCTGGAGCGGCGGATGCTCGCATCCGCTCGCTCTAGACATTTGATTGGTCGCATCTTTTCGCTCACAAGTGATTCCACTTGTTCGCTCAATGCTCTGGGGCTTGCTTTGCTGGGCATAGCTGTGCCTTAAAGCCTTATGGCCGAAGCTTTCTGGAAGACTAAATCGCTGGCAGAAATGACGCGCGCGGAGTGGGAATCGCTTTGCGACGGTTGTGGCCGCTGCTGCCTCAACAAGCTGGAAGACGAAGACACCGGCGAATTTCACTACACCCGTGCCGCCTGCAAGCTGCTCGATCTCAAAACCTGTCAGTGTACGGATTACCCGAACCGCCAGAAAAAGGTGCACGATTGCGTGGCCCTCACGCCCCAGAATGTGGGAGAGTTGGGCTGGTTGCCGGAATCCTGCGCCTATCGCCGCTTGAATGAAGGGCTTGGTTTACCTTGGTGGCACCCGTTGGTGTCAGGCGATCCCGACACCGTGCGCGAAGCCGGCATATCAGTGGCGGGCGAAGCCTATAGCGAAAAGGGCATCAGCGTGGATGAGCTGGTCGAACACTTGTGGAAATTGCCGAAAGCGAAACGAAAGAAGCCTGGCGCCTAACCGCCCGCGCCATGCTTCGGCAGGCGGCTCTGCACCACCTTATGGTTTTCAGGCTTGCGGACCAGCTTGGCAGCTTCCACCACCAGGGGATCAAGTTCCTTGCCGCCAGCTTCCAGATATTCGAAAAACTTGGCGCGCATGCGCGGCTCCCAGAAATTGTTGATATGGGCAGCCACTTCCTTCTTGCCCTCTTCGGGGCCATAGGATTTGAAAAATCCGCCAATCTGGTTGGCCATGCGGATGATGTCAGCCTGTTCCAATTTCGTCTCCGTCAAAAATCATCACGCCATCATGCGCCAGTGCGGCGAGCTGCAGGCCCGCCCCATGCGCCAGTTTCAGCGCCAGCGCCGTTGGCGCAGAAATCGTGGCCAATGCGCCAAGCCCAACATGGGCGCATTTTTGCACCAGCTCAAATGAACAGCGCGAGGACATCAGAACAAAGCCCTGTTCAGGCGTGAAGCCGCCGCGCGCCATCGCGCCAATCAATTTGTCCAAGGCATTATGGCGGCCCACATCTTCGCGCGCCAAGAGAATTTCTCCATCCACCGAGCAGAAGGCGGCGGCGTGAACAGTGCGGTTTACGGCATTCATCGGTTGATGCAAGGGCAGGGCGGCAAAGGCCCGCGCAATAGCCTCGATTTTGAATGGCACCTGCTTCACCTTCGCAGGCGGCATGCGAATGGCATCTTCGATCTCGGAGATGCCGCACAGACCACAGCCGACGCGGCCCTCCAGCAAGCGCGATACCATCCGTTCACGGAGCAATTTATCTCCGGGAACGGCGATGTCGACACTGAAGCCTTCGTCCTGCTTCAGCGCAATCACATTTTTCACATGCGAATGATGCGCCACCAGCCCTTCCGAAAGCGCAAAGCCCAGACCGAAATCTTCGAGATCTGCAGGCGTCGCCATCATCACGGCGTAAGAGATTGAGTTCAGTAACAACGCGACGGGAACTTCTTCCGGCAGGGCCCAGATCGTAGGCGCGCCGTTGAGTGTGCCGTGCGCGGGGATGGAGCAAGAGCCCTCATCCGCCCTTCGGGCACCTTCTCCCATTTGCAAGGGCAAACGGGAGAAGGCCAAAAGATAATCGCCTTCTCCCGTGCCCGATTTGGCATGGGAGAAGGTGCCGAGAGGCGGATGAGGGCTCTTCGCCAATCTCACTCCGCCGCCACGCGCTTGTTGTTTTCTTCGCGGTCTTCCCACTCCTTCTGCCAGGCGGAAAGATGGTTGGAAGGTGTCACCTGCACCGCCGTCACTTTATATTCCGGGCAGTTCGTGGCCCAATCGGAATTCTCCGTGGTGATCACGTTGGCACCCGTCACTGGGTGATGGAACGTGGTGTAAACTACGCCCGGCGGCACGCGCTCTGTCACCTCGGCGCGCAAGGCGGTTCCGCCGATGCGCGAGGTGAGTGACACCATTGTGCCATCCTTGATGCCGCGCATTTCGGCGTCGCTCGGATGAATCTCCAGCACGTCTTCCGGGTGCCACTGCGAATTTTCGGTGCGCCGCGTTTGCGCGCCAACATTATACTGCGAGAGAATGCGCCCGGTGGTGAGCAGCAGCGGGAAGTCGCGGTTGCTGCGCTCGGTGGTGGGCACATATTCGGTCAGCATGAAACGGCCAGAGCCGCGCACAAATTTGCCGATATGCATGATGGGTGTGCCATCTGGCGCATTGGCGTTGCATGGCCATTGGATCGAACCCTTTTCTTCCAGCTTGGCGAAAGACACGCCCGCGAAAGTCGGGGTGAGCCGCGCAATCTCATCCATGATCGCGCTCGCATCGTCATAGTGCATGTCATAGCCCATGGCCTTGGCGAGATCGCAGATCACTTCCCATTCCTGCTTGCCCTGCAGCGGCGCTTTCACCGGCCGCACGCGGTTGATGCGCCGCTCTGCATTGGTGAAGGTGCCATCCTTCTCAAGGAAGCTGGTGCCCGGCAGGAACACATGCGCGAAAGCGGCGGTCTCATTCAGGAACAAGTCCTGCACCACCACCATCTCCATGCTGGTGAGCGCCGCGGTCACATGCTTGGTGTCCGGGTCGCTCTGCGCAATGTCTTCGCCTTGCACGAACAGGCCCTTGAAGCTGCCATCCAGCGCGGCATTGAACATGTTGGGAATGCGCAAGCCCGGCTCATTGTCGAGATGCGTGTGCCACAGCTCTTCAAACTGTTGGCGCACCGTATTGTCGCTGATGTGGCGGTAGCCCGGCAGCTCATGTGGGAACGAACCCATGTCGCAAGAGCCTTGCACGTTATTCTGCCCACGCAGCGGATTCACGCCCACGCCATCGCGGCCGATGTTGCCGGTAAGCATGGCAAGGTTCGCCATGCCCATGACCATCGTCGAACCCTGCGAGTGTTCCGTCACGCCCAAGCCATAATAGATCGCGCCATTTCCGCCCTTGGCAAACAGCCGCGCCGCATTCCGCAATTCTGCGGCTGGAACCGTGGTCACGGCCTCGAGCGCTTCAGGTGAGTGCTTCGGGTCGCGGATGAAATCCATCCAGCGGTTGAACTCGGTGAGATCGCAGCGCTCCTCAATGAACTTCTGGTTCTGCAGGCCTTCGGTGAGGATCACATGAGCCATCGCATTGATCACCGCCACATTGGTGCCGGGGCGCAATTGCAAATGATGCGTAGCCTTGGCATGCGGCATTTCCGTCATGTCAGAGCTGCGCGGATCAACCACAATGAGCTTTGCGCCAGCGCGGATGCGGCGCAGAAGCCGCGAGGCAAACACCGGATGCGCCGCAACTGGGTTGGCGCCGATCACCATCACCACGTCAGACTTGGCCACTGATTTGAAATCCTGAGTGCCTGCCGAGGTGCCGAAGGTTTTTGAAAGGCCATAGCCGGTGGGCGAGTGGCAAACGCGCGCGCAAGTGTCGGTGTTGTTGTTCTTGAAGGCCGCGCGGATCATCTTCTGCACCACATAGACTTCTTCATTGGTGCAGCGTGATGAGGTGATGCCGCCGATCGATTGTACACCATATTTCGCCTGAATGGCCTTGAAGCCATTTGCCGCATGAGCAATCGCCTCTTCCCACGAAACTTCCTTCCAGGGGTCAGTGATCTGTGTACGGATCATCGGCTTCAGCATGCGGTCCTTATGTGTGGCATAGCCCCAGGCGAAACGCCCCTTCACACAAGAGTGGCCCTCATTGGCGCCGCCGTCCTTATAAGGCACCATGCGCACAACATCATCACCCTTCATCTCGGCCTTGAAGGAGCAACCGACGCCGCAATAGGCGCACGTTGTGATGACGGAATGTTCCGGCTGGCCCTTGGCGATCACGGTCTTCTCGGTGAGTGTGGCGGTGGGGCATGCCTGCACGCAAGCGCCGCAAGACACGCATTCCGAATCCATGAAGCCTTCGTCCATGCCGGCGGAAACGTGGCTGGCAAAGCCGCGGCCATCAATAGTGAGTGCGAATGTGCCTTGCACTTCTTCGCAGGCGCGCACGCAGCGCGAACACACGATGCACTTGGCCGGATCGAAAGTGAAATAGGGATTGCTCTCATCCTTGGCCTTGAAGCGGAAATTCTCTTCACCATTTTCGCGTTTCTTGAAAACGTGGTTGTCGCCCTCATAGCCGTAGCGCACATCGCGCAGGCCGACAGCGCCGGCCATGTCTTGCAATTCGCAGTCGCCATTGGCGGCACAGGTGAGACAATCCAGCGGATGGTCGGAGATGTAAAGCTCCATCACGCCTTTGCGCAATCTATTGAGCCGCGCGTTTTCGGTTTGAACCTTGATGCCAGGGGCTACGGGCGTTGTGCAGGAAGCGGGCGTGCCCTTGCGGCCTTCGATTTCCACAAGGCACAACCGGCAAGAGCCGAAGCTTTTCACTGAGTCAGTCGCACAGAGTTTGGGAATCTTGGTGCCCAGCTCCATCGCTGCACGCATGATGCTGGTGCCTTCAGGCACCGTCACTTCGTGGCCGTCAATCTCCAAAGTCACCATCTTGGTGGCATCAGATTTTTGCGTCCCGAAATCTGTTTCTTTGATCAGGGTCATGAGCGACTCCTCAGATTGTTGTCGTCACCCCGGCGAAGGCCGGGGCCCCGCTTTTGACTGGGTGCGGAATTGGTCAAGAAAAGCGGGATCCCGGCCTTCGCCGGGATGACGGCTGAAATATGGTGCATACCCAGCTTCATTCCGCCGCCAAATTCTTCTGCCTCGGAAAGCCAAAGTCTTCCGGGAATTTCTTGAATGCGCTCATCACGGGCATGGGCGTCAATCCGCCCATCGCGCAGAGCGAGCCATCTGTCATCGTTACACACAAATCTTCCAAAACTATGGCGTTGGCGTCGCGGTTTTCACCGGCCACGATCCTGTCGATCACTTCAACGCCGCGCGTGGAGCCGATGCGGCAGGGGGTGCACTTGCCGCAGGATTCAATGGCGCAGAATTCCATCGCAAAGCGTGCTTGCTGGGACATGTCGACGCTGGCGTCAAACACCACAATGCCACCATGGCCCAGCATGGCTCCTGCGGCAGCCATGGTTTCGTAGTCCATCTTGATGTCGAGTTCATCGGCTGAGAGGTAAGCACCCAAGGGCCCACCCACCTGCACGGCGCGCAAAGGCTTGCCCATATAGGGCCCGCCGCCGAAATCTTCGACCAATTCGCGCAGCGTGACGCCGAAGGCCTTTTCGACAATACCGCCTTGGTTCAGATTGCCACCCAATTGGAACGGCATCGTGCCGCGTGAACGGCCCATGCCGTAATCCGCATAGGCCTTTGCCCCCTTGGCCAAGATGAAAGGCACGGCGCAGAAGGAGAGCACATTGTTGATGATGGTGGGTTGGCCAAACAGGCCTTCGAGCGCCGGAATAGGCGGCTTGGCGCGCACCATGCCGCGCTTGCCCTCGAGCGAGTCGAGCATCGCGGTTTCTTCACCGCAGATATAGGCGCCTGCACCACGGCGGACTTCGAGACTGAAGGATTTGTCCGTATGCTGAATATTATCGCCCAGCCAGTTCGCGGCAGTAGCAATGTCGATTGCTTCCTTCAGCGTGTCGATGGCCAACGGATATTCCGAGCGGCAATAAATATAGCCTTTGGTGGCCCCCGCCGCGAGGCCTGCAATCGTCATGCCTTCGATGAGCATGAAGGGATCGCCCTCCATCACCATGCGATCAGCGAAGGTTCCTGAGTCACCCTCATCGGCATTGCAGCAAACATACTTCTGCGCCGCCTTGGCATCGTGAACCGTTTTCCACTTGATGCCAGTGGGGAAGCCAGCACCGCCGCGGCCGCGCAGGCCGGACTCGGTGACTTCCTTCACGATATCCGCGCCGTTCATTGTCAGCGCTTTTTTCAATCCAGCGAAACCGCCGTGAGAGAGATAATCCTGCAGCGAAACCGGATCGGTGATTCCGGCGCGGGCGAAGGTGAGACGCTCCTGTTTTTTCAGGAAGGGGATTTCTTCGACAAGGCCAGTGCCCAGCTTGTGTTCGCCGCCCGCGAGGAAGTTTGCGTCGAACAGCGCCTTCACATCGGCAACCTTCACGCCGCCATAGCCAATGCGACCCTTGGGAGAATCCACTTCCACGAACGGCTCGAGCCAAGCGAGGCCGCGCGAAGAATTGCGAATGATCTGTACACTGACGTTTCGCGCCTTGGCCTCCTGCGTGATGGCCGCAGCCACCTCATCCGCGCCCAGCGCCTTGGCCAACATGTCGCGCGGGATATAGATTTTCTGCATCACGCGAGTTCCTTCACCAGGGCATCAACTTTTTTGGGCTTAATCGCTGCAACGGGCTTTCCGTCAATCAATGCGGCCGGGCCCATGGGGCAAAGGCCGAGACAATAGACGGCTTCCAAAGTGAAGCGGCCATCGGCACTTGTCTCACCCAGCTTTGCGCCCGTGGCTTTTTCCAATGCCGTAATTACCGCAAAGCCGCCGGCACTCTGGCAGGCCTCGGCGCGGCAGATCTTGATGACATGCTTGCCCGTGGGGTGCTGATGATAGTCGTGGTAGAAAGTGACGACGCCGTGCACTTCGGCACGCGACAGGTTCAGCGCTTTCGCGATGACGGGCAGGGTATCCTGCGGCACATGGCCGATTTTGGCCTGAAGATCATGGAGGATTTCCAGCAGATGATCCGGCTTGTTGTCATGGGCGAGGCAAATCTCAGCTGCCGGAGCAGCGTGCGGCGAGTCAAATTCAGTGAAAGATATCTTGGCCATGCAACCTCATAGGGACGCAGGCCCCGGAAGGCCAATCGGCTGCGCCTATGGGATCATAGCCCCTATCAATGGGGCTTGAAAGTCTTGGCGGCAGTGAAAAGCGCCGCAATCGCAGGCGAAAGCGGCTCCCGGTCCACCGCCACCAATCCAACCGCGTGGGAAACCTTGGGTTCCACCAGCGGAACGGCGACCACACCTTCCAGCGCGCCGACCGCATTTTTGAAATAGTCCGGCATGATCGAGCACAGGCCCATCGATCGCACCGATGACATCAGGTTGAGAATCGAGTTGGTTTCCAAGCGCGGCGAGGGCTGGGCCTTGGCGGCGGCAAAGGCGCGGTCGATGATCCGGCGGTTCTGCATATTGGGGGTGAGGAGGCAGAGCGGCTGCTGCGCCGCTTCAAACCAGGTGACGCTTTCGCGCTTCGCAAGCTCATTGCTCTCGGAGACGAAGAGGCAATAGTTCTCGCGGTAAAGTTCCTGCCGCATCAACCCTTCCACCGGCTCGTTGTCGAGATAAGTGATACCGGCCTCGATCGAGAAATCATTCAGTGCACGGATGATATCTTCGGAGGAATGCGAGAGAATGGTGAAATCCACGGAAGGGTGCTTGGCGTTCATGCCCTTGGTGAGAAAACTCGCCATTGGCAGCGCCGAAGGGATCACCCCCAGCACCATGCGGCCCACAAGTTCACCCTTCTTGCCCTTGATGGTGGCGAGTTCGCCCTGCAGGGAATTCCAGTTATCCAGAATAGCATGGGCCCATTTCAGCACCCGCGTCCCCTCCGGCGTGAGGCCGATATAGCGCTGGCCGCGCTCCACAATTGGCACGCCAAGTTCTTGTTCCAGCTGTCGAATCCTGCCCGAAAGGGTGGGCTGGGTGACGTTGCAGGCCGCCGCCGCGCGGGTAAAATGCTTTTCGCGGGCAAGGGCGGCGAGATATTGCAATTGGCGGATGTCCATTTGCGAACAATAGCTTAAGCGCGGCTTTAGGGCGCGGTCAAAAAATAAATTCCAGAAATGGAAAATAGTCCTTGACACCGTACGGTGGATCGGCTAGTTCTCGTCACACTCCAGAAATGGGTCAAGAAAAACGGCCCTAATATTCCCGGTTCAACCGGTAGGAAACCAAAGACATGACAGAAGATTTGAACGCCCCGGCGGTGCCGGATTGGGCGGCCATTCGCTTGCGCTATGAGGCGGGAGCCGAAAAGGTTCCAGATATTGCGGCTTCCATAGGGATGGCCCGCATCACGCTCTCGCTGCATGCGAAAGCCAATGGTTGGGCGCTGCGTGGCAAGGCAGCCGCAAAGCGCAGCGCAAGCGGCCCTTCACCCGGCTCGCTGGCGCGAGCATCCCTCTCCCCCGAGGGGAGAGGGGCGGAAGATGCGCTCCTCCTTCGCCCTTCTCCTCCTCGGGGAGAAGGTGCCCGAAGGGCGGATGAGGGGGCGAAACGCAAAGCCGAAACAACGACGCAAACCCTGCAGCGGCTGAAAGACATTTTGAACAAGCGCATTTCGCATCTTGAAAGCGATCTCGAACAGATCGGTGAAGATGTCAAAGCGCTGAGCAATGAACGCGACATTCGCGCCGCCAACACCTTGGTGCGCACTTTGGAAAAGGTTCTTGAACTTGAACACCGTGAACGAAAGAACCGCGCCAAGCGCGCCCGTGAGTCCGTCCGCCTCAATGACGCTGAGCGCGAGGAACTTGCGCGCCGCATTGACGGCCTGTGCCAAGGCCAAGAAGGCGAAGGCGCTGAGCAGGGCGTTGAAGATCGAAGAAGTGCGGAAACTGCTGTGGGATTGGTCCCTGTGGGCACGGGCGGACCAGCTTCCGCCGACGGGTAACTGGCGTTGCTGGCTTCTGCTCGGCGGGCGCGGCAGCGGCAAGACGAGAAGCGGCGCCGAATGGGTGCGCGCGCGTGCGGCGGAAGCCCCGGTGCGCATTGCGCTGGTTGCGCCCACGTTTGATGAGGCGCGGTTGGTGATGATTGAAGGCGTTTCGGGTTTGCTGGCGGTTCATCCGCCGCGGGAACGGCCCAAGTATGAGCCGTCCAAACGGCTTGTCACCTGGGCCAATGGCGCGCAGGCGCAAGTGTTCTCGGCCGAAGCGCCCGATGGCTTGCGTGGGCCCCAGTTCGAGGCGGCCTGGTGCGATGAGATTGCGAAATGGAAACAGGCCGACGAAGTGTGGCAGATGTTGCAGTTCTCCTTGCGACTGGGTGAAAACCCCGCGGTGGTGGCCACCACAACCCCGCGCCCCATTCCACTGTTGCGGAAATTGCTGGGCGATGAGGCCACGGCGGTCTCACGCTCCCGCACCGATGACAACAGCGCCAATCTCGCACCGCCCTTCTTGAAGGATGTGAAGGCACGTTATGGGGGCTCTCGCTTGGGCCGGCAGGAACTGGATGGCGAGCTGATTGAGGATGATCCCGATGCCTTGTTCAAGCGCGCAGATATTGACCGGCTGCGTGTGAAGCAAGCGCCCGATTTCATGCGCGTGGTTGTGGCGGTTGACCCGCCTGCAAGTTTCAACGCCAAGAGCAATGCCTGCGGCATTGTGGTGGTGGGCTTGGGTGCGGATGGGCACTGCTACGTGCTGGCCGATGCATCGCTGGAACGCGCCAGGCCCAAGCAATGGGCAGAGAAGGTGGCTTCGGTGTTTCACGATCACAAGGCCTCGCGCGTGATTGCTGAAGTGAACCAGGGCGGGGCCATGGTGGAACAGATCTTGCGCCAGGTGGATGACACGCTGCCTTACCGCGCCGTTCATGCCAGTGCGGGCAAGCGCACAAGGGCGGAACCCGTGGCCGCACTTTATGAGCGCAATCTGGTGCATCACCTAGGCAGCTTTCCCGCACTGGAGGACGAGATGTGTTCACTGATCGAAGAAGGACGCAGCCCCGACAGGCTGGATGCACTGGTCTGGGCCGTGACGGAATTGCTGCTGACCAAGAAGCGCGCCGAACCACGGGTGAGGGCGATGTGACACGCCTCTATTTCCCCTTCTCCCCCTGCGGGAGAAGGTGCCCCGAAGGGGCGGATGAGGGGTTGCGCTGAATTCGTTGCAAGAATCGGAGCGACCCCTCACCCACCATCACTGCGTGATGGTCCCCCCTCTCCCGCAAGGGGAGAGGGATAAATTCGCGGCGGTCACGCCAAGATGGAGAAATCATGTTCAACAAACTCAAATCCCTGTTCTCTCCCGAGCAGAAATCACTCCCCAATCTTCCCTTGGTGAGCCTCTACAATGTCGGCCAGCCCTATTGGGCGCCGCGCAACTATGGGCAATTTGCGCGCGCCGGATTTTCCGGCAACGCGGTGGCCTATCGCTGCGTGCGCATGATTGCGGAGGCAGCGGCTTCAGTTCCGCTATTGCTCTACAAGGGGCCGGCGGAGTTGACCGCGCATCCCTTTCTCGATCTCATGCGCCAACCAAACCCCGCGCAGGGGCAGCGTGAACTCATTGAGAATATCATGTCTTTCCTGCTGGTTGCAGGCAATACCTTCATTGAAATCTCAAGTCTTGACGGAACGCCCCGCGAACTGGTGCCACTGCGGCCAGACCGCATGCAGGTGATCCCCGGCGCGCGAGGCTGGGTGGAAGGCTACAGATATTCCGTGAACGGAGCATTTGTCACGCTGCCCGCCGAAAGTGTGTTGCACCTCAAACTTTTCAACCCGATGGATGATTACTATGGCCTCTCGCCGCTGGAGGCCGCTGCCCGCGCGCTTGACACGCACAACGCCGCTTCCGCCTGGAACAAGGCGATGCTCGACAATGCCGCACGGCCATCGGGTGCGCTGGTGTTTTCCGGCGGCGATGGTCAGCTTTCCACCGATCAGTTCGATCGCTTGAAAAAGGAGCTCGAAGAAAATTTCCAGAGCGCGGCCAATGCCGGAAGGCCGATGGTGCTTGAAGGCGGGCTTGATTGGAAAGAGATGGGCTTCTCGCCCAAGGATATGGACTTCATCAATTCCAAGAACAATGCGGCGCGCGAAATTGCGCTGGCCTTCGGCGTTCCGCCCATGCTGCTCGGCATACCGGGCGACAACACCTATGCCAACTACGCCGAAGCAAATCGTGTGTTCTGGCGGCAAAGCGTGATCCCCACCTTGCGCCGCATAGTTGATGCGCTGGCGCAAACTGTGGGCGTGCAATTTGAAGAGGGCTTGCGGCTCGATCTTGATCTCGATCAGGTAGAGGCGCTCTCCCACGACCGAGACGCGCTGTGGACACGCGTGAATGCAGCGACATTCCTCACCGACGCCGAGAAGCGGCAAGCGGTGGGGTATAGGTAACGAATACAATTTCTCCCTTCTCCCCTTGCGGGAGAAGGTGCCCTGGAGGGGCGGATGAGGGGTTGCGCCGAACTTCAATGTGTGGAGCGACCCCTCACCCACCATCACTGCGAGATGGTCCCCCCTCTCCCGCAAGGGGAGAGGGACGAATTTTGGAATGGATGAATAGAATGACCCTTCGTCTCAAACGGCGCGGGCTGGAACTGCCTTTGTCGGCAGGGCCCGGCACCGGCGTGTTCTCAGGCTATGCCTCGATGTTCAATGTGGCCGATCAATCAGGCGACATTGTTCTGCCTGGCGCGTTCCACACCTCACTGATCCGTCGGCCTGCAGAAGATATCCGCATGTTGTTTCAGCATGATCCGGCCGAGCCCATCGGCACCTGGCTGGAAGTGCGCGAAACCGAGCGCGGGCTTTACGTGTTGGGCCGCCTCAACAAGGCCGTGCAGCGTGGGCGCGAATTGCTGGCGCTGCTCGAAGGCGGCGGCATCGACGGCCTTTCCATCGGTTTCAAAACCGTGGCGGCGCGCAAGAGCAAAACGGGCATCGGCCGCCTGATCAACAAGATCGATCTCTGGGAAATCTCGCTCGTCACGTTTCCGATGCTGGACAGCGCGCGAGTGAGCGCCGTGAAGGCGCGGGCCATGGCGAATTCCGCCTTCGGCAAACGCAATTTGAAAATTCAACAAGGAGTATGAACTTTATGGACACACTTGAAACCAAGGTGGCGCAACCCGCCGCTGACTATGGCGATGTTTTTGTCGCCTTCGAAAACTTCAAGGAGGCGAATGATGAACGCCTCGCGCAGATTGAAAAGCGCCAGAGTGCGGATGTCATCACCGTTGAAAAGGTGGACCGCATCAACAAGGCGCTCGATGATCTCATCCTCAAATCACGCCGCCCGCAGCTTGCCGCCACGTCGATGCAAGAGCCGAGCGAACACAAGAAGGCTTTCGACTCTTATGTTCGCAAAGGTGATGCCTTCGCGCTGAATGCGATGGAAGCCAAGGCGATGAGCGTAGGCTCGGGTCAGGATGGCGGTTATCTCGTGCCGCCGGAAACCGAAGCGGAAATCGGCCGTTTGATTTCCAAGGCCTCGCCCTTCCGCGAATTCTGCGATGTGCGCCAAATTTCAGCCATGGTGCATAACAAGCCGTTCAACACCAACGGCCATGCTGCTGGCTGGATTGGTGAAACAGCGGCCCGCCCCCAGACCACTTCCGCCACGCTGGCACAGCTTTCCTACCAGACGATGGAGCTCTATGCGATGCCTGCAGCGACGCAGGCCTTGCTTGATGACTCGGTTGTCAACATTGATGAATGGATGGCGCGCGAATGCCAGACCGTGTTCGGCGAACAGGAAACCAACGCCTTCACCAATGGTGATGGCATCACCGCGCCCAAGGGCCTGCTGACTTATCCCAAGGTGGCGCAAGCCTCCTGGACCTGGGGCAACTCCGGCTATATCGCCACCGGCGTTGCAGGCGCATTCCCGGCCACCACACCTTCCGACAAGCTGCTTGATCTTGTCTATGCGGTGAAGGCCGGATACCGCGCCAATGGCCGCTTCATGATGAGCCGCAACACGCAAGCCCAGATCCGCAAGTTCAAGGACGCCCAGAACGAATATCTCTGGCAGCCCGCGCAATCGGCCGAGGGTAAGCCAACGCTGATGGGTTTCCCGGTGACGGAAAACGAATACATGCCGGATATTGCCACCGCGATCTTTGGCATCGCCTTTGGTGATTTCCACCGCGGCTATCTGATCGTTGACCGTGTGGGCCTGCGCGTGTTGCGCGATCCCTACACCGCCAAGCCTTACGTGCTGTTCTATGTCACGAAGCGCGTTGGCGGCGGCATACAGGACTTTGATGCAATCAAGTTCCTGAAGTTCGACGTGTCGTAAGCGCGGCCCCTCTCCCGCCGCTATCGCGGCACCCTCTCCCCGCAAGCGGGGCGAGGGGCGAATGAGTTCGCCCTTCTCCCCCTGGGGGAGAAGGTGCCCGAAGGGCGGATGAGGGGACTCAAAGGATTTCCCATGCCCCTCATTCTCACCTCACCGCCCAGCGCGGAACCTGTCACGCTGGCCGATGCAAAAGCGCATTTGCGCCTCTCCATCACCGATGATGACGCCTACATCGCTGCGCTCATCACTGCCGCGCGGCGCACATTGGAAAGCCGCTACGGCCTTGCGACCATGCGCCAGAGTTGGGCACTGTTTGCTGATGCCTGGCCGGATGACGGCGTGTTCAGCATTCCGCTCTGGCCGCTGATCTCCGTGGAGAGCCTCACCAGCTTTGCCGATGACGACACACCCTCCACGATCGACCCTGCACACTACTATCTCGACGCCGCTTCGCGGCCCGCGCGCCTCGCCTTGCGACAGGGCCGTGTGTTCGCACCGCCGGGCCGTAAGATCAACGGCTTGAAACTCGCCTTCACTGCAGGCTTTGGCAATGACGCAAGCTTTGTTCCTCAGGAAGTGAAGCAGGCTTTGCTGGCCACCATCGCTGATTGGTATCAAAATAGAGGCGACGATGCCGGCGGCACCTTGCCCGCCACCGCGCTGGAAGCATTGAGCAGTTACCGCAATGCGAGGCTCGCATGATCCAGCCAGGCCTTGCCGTGCAGCAGGCGATGAAGGCAGCACTTGTAGCGCGGCCGTCACTCATCAACCTTCTGGGCGGCGCACATATCTATGACGAGCTGCCGCGCGGTGCGACTGTTCCCAATGTGGTGTTCACCGCGATTGAAACACGCGATTGGAGTGTGGCCGACCAAAAGGCCCACGAGAGTTTTGTGACGTTGGAAATTTCATCCAGGAGCCGAGGCAAGGATCAGACACAATCCATCATTCAGGAAATTGAGACGGCGCTGGATGGTGTTGCACTCACATTAAGTGGCCACGCGCTGGTGAACCTGCGCTGCGTTTTCATTTCGGCCACGCGCCCGCGCAACAAGGACTTCTATGTGGCCACCATGCGCTTTCGCGCGGCCACCGAACCATCATGAGGCAAGTCCCGCAAAAGTTGAACGACTTTTGTGGCGAGGACTTGCCCAACTATAACGGAGACGAAACATGACAGCCCAACGCGGCCGAGACTTGCTGCTGAAACTCGATTCAACTGGCACTGGAACTTACATCACCGTGGCTGGCCTGCGCGCCAACACACTGACTTTCAACTCGGAAGTTGTCGATGCCTCGGCCCAGGATTCCGCAGGCGCCTGGAAGGAATTGCTGGCGGGCGCGGGCCTGAAATCGGCGCAAATCAAGGGGCAGGGTATCTTCAAGAATGCCGCCTCGGACGCAACCATTCGCAGCTATTTCTTCAACGGAACGATTGTGAATTGGCAGGTCGCGATCCCGGCCTTCGGAACCGTTACGGGCCCGTTCCAGATTGCAGCACTTGATTTCAGCGGGCGCCATGACGGCGAAGTGACTTTTGATTTGAGCCTGGTTTCCGCCGGGCAGCTGACGTTTGCATGAGGTGCATCATGCCCAACAGACACCGTGGTGAAATTGAAGCTGAGCTTGGTGGCAAGACCTGCACATTGGTGCTGACGCTTGGCGCACTTGCCGAGATCGAAGATGCTTATGGCGGCGAAGACATGATTGCCATTGCAGAGCGTTTCGAAGGCGGACGCATCAAGGCCAGCGATGCGATCAAGGTGATTGGTGCAGGCTTGCGAGGTGCTGGCGAGAAGTTCAGCAATGAAGATGTGGCGAGGCTCTCGGTTGCGGGTGGTGCCGCGGGCTATCTCCGCATCGTGGCTGATTTGCTGAAGGCCACCTTTGCAGCATGAGCAACAACAAGAAATTTCCCTGGGCGCGGTTCATGCGCACGGGGATGGGGGAGCTCGGTCTCTCGCCAAAAGAATTCTGGCGCAGCACGCCGCGCGAAATAGCAGCGGCAATTGGGCCCGCCCCTCCCCAGCCCTTGCTGCGCCAGAACCTCATTTCACTGATGGAGCTTTTCCCCGATGACAAACAATCAGACTGACCAGCTCAGCCAGAGTGCAGCTGAGCTGCGCACTCAAATGGAAGAGCTGAACGGGCTTGCCGATGCCTTCGGCAACAAGCTGGTGACCAGCTTTGCCAGCGCCGTTGTTCACGGCAAGAGTCTTTCTGACACATTGCGTTCGATGGTGCTGAGCCTGAGCCAGATGGCACTTTCGGCGGCACTCAAACCGCTTGGCAGTTTGATCGGCAATCTCTTCGCCAACGCCAAGGGAAATGTGTTTTCGGGTGGCAGTGTCGTTCCGTTTGCCGATGGCGGCATTGTGAATTCACCCACGCTCTTTGCCATGAATGGTGGCACTGGCCTGATGGGCGAGGCGGGGCCGGAGGCGATTATGCCTTTGGCGCGTGGGGCTGATGGCGCGCTGGGCGTTCGCGGCGGTGGAAGCATGAATGTGACCGTGAACATTTCAACACCGGATGTGCAGGGCTTTGCCCAATCGCAAAATCAGATTGCGGCGCAGGTGAGCCGCGCACTGACCCGCGCGCAACGAAACATGTGAGGCAACCTCATGGCTTTTGACAATGTGCGCTTTCCTGTCTCCATTTCGCGCGGGCTTGCGGGCGGGCCGGAACGCCGGACCGATGTTGTGATGACCGCATCTGGCCGCGAAGAACGCAACGCCCGCTGGGTCAATTCGCGGCGTAAATACAATGCCGGCTACGGCGTGAAATCGCTCGACGACATCAACGCCGTGATCGCTTTTTTCGAAGAACGGCGCGGGCGGCTCTATGCCTTCCGCTTCAAGGATTATTCCGATTTTAAATCCTGCAAGCCATCGCAGGCAGTGGGCGCTTCGGATCAGGTGATAGGCACAGGCAATGGCGTGTTGGCAACTTTCCAGCTTGTGAAGAACTACGGCGTCGCGCGGCCCTGGGCGCGGCCCGTCACAGCGCCCGTGGCAGGTACGATCTTGATCAGCGTGAATGGCATTGCCACAACGCAATTCACGGCCGACGTGACAACAGGGATCGTGACATTCAATGCAGGTTCGATCCCTGCGAGTGGAGCGGTGATCGCGGCGGGCTTTGAGTTCGACGTTCCCGTGCGCTTCGACACCGACCAGATCAAGATCAACCTCGCGCATTTTGCAGGCGGCGACATTCCCGACATTCCGCTGATCGAGGTGCGCGCATGAAAACGCTCGATCCCGCACTTCAAGCACATCTTCAAACAGGCCTCACAACTCTTTGTTATTGCTGGCGTCTGACCCTGCAATCAGGAGAAATGTTTGGCTTCACCGACCATGATGTGGCGCTGAGCTTTGATGGCACCACATTCGAGGCGCAAGCGGGCTTTTCCGCCAGCGAAATTGAATCTTCACTGGGCCTCAGCGTTGACAATCTCGAAGCATCCGGCGCGCTGTCTTCGGCGCAGCTTTCTGACTCCCGGTTGGCGGCGGGCGATTTTGATCACGCTCAGATCGAAGTGTGGAAGGTGAATTGGCAGGATACAACGCAACGTGTTCTGCAACGCAAGGGTCACCTAGGTGAAGTGTCTTACGGGCAGGGCGCATTCAAGGCGGAAGTGCGCGGGCTCGCTCATCTTCTCAATCAGAAAAGGGGCAGGCTTTATCATTTCGGCTGTGATGTAAGCTTGGGCGATGCGCGTTGCGGTGTGTATCTCGTTCCTTTCACCATTGATGCCGTCATCACCGCCTTACATGATGGCGGCTTCGACACCTCGCTGCCTACCGGCGCTCTGGACGATTGGTTCACGCGCGGGCAAGTGGCTTTTCTGAGTGGCGCCAATGCTGGCCGCAGGCTGGAGATCAAGCGGCAACGCCTTCTGGCCTCATCATTGCGCATTGAGCTGTGGGACAGGCCGCGTTTCACCATTGCGATTGGCGAAAGTGTCAGTCTCATCGCGGGTTGCGACAAGCAACTTTCCACCTGCGCGGCGAAATTCGCCAATGCGGTAAACTTTCGCGGCTTCCCGCACATGCCGGGCAACGACTTCGTGGCCAGGGTGGCCGCAGCGAGCGATCCCAACAACAACGGCTTGAAGAGATAATCCATGGCACATCATCCAAACACCGTCCTCGCCAGGGGATGGCTCGGCACGCCTTATCAACATCAGGCCAGCCTGAAGGGTGTGGGTACGGACTGCCTTGGCCTCATCCGCGGCCTCTGGCGCGAGCGCTTCGGCGTGGAACCTGAAGTGCCGCCAGCCTATTCGCCCAGCTGGGCTGAAGCCGGGTTGGAGGAGACGCTGGCTCACGCGGGCCGCCGTCATTTGATCGAAGTGCAGCCACTGCTTTTTGAAGAGGGCGATGTGCTGCTGTTCCGCTGGCGCGCGCATTTGCCTGCCAAGCATGCAGGCATAGCCACCAGCCGCACCACCATGATTCACGCACAGGAAGGCGCGGTGGTGAGTGAAGTGGCGCTGAATGCCTGGTGGCTTGCACGCCTCGCCTTTGCCTTCCGTTTCCCGGATGAAATCTGATGGCCACAGTTGTCTTGCAATATGCCGGCGCTGCCCTCGGCACTATGTTGGGCGGCCCGATCGGCGGCATCCTCGGCCGCGCCGTTGGCGGCCTTGCGGGCGCGGTGATTGACCAGGAAATCTTCGCATCACCTACGCACCGCGAAGGCCCGCGCCTCAACTCACTGCAGGTGATGTCATCGCAAGAGGGCAGCGCCATTCCCGTTGTTTTTGGCCGCATGCGGATCGCGGGACAGGTGATCTGGGCCACCAATTTGCTGGAGGTGGCCAGCACTTCTTCCGCTGGCGGCGGCAAGGGGCTGGCATCACAAAGCACGGTGACGAACTATTCTTATTTCGCCAATTTCGCCGTGGGGCTTTGCGAAGGTGAAATCCTCGGCCTCGGCCGTGCCTGGGCAGATGGTAAGGAGATTGATCTCAATAGCTTTTCGCCCCGCATCTATCTGGGCAGCGAAACGCAAGCACCTGACAGTTTGATCTCCTCAATCGAAGGTGTTGCCAGCGCGCCTGCCTATCGCGGCCTTGCCTATGTCGTGTTCGAGCGCATGCCGCTTGAAAAGTTCGGCAACCGCTTGCCGCAACTTGCCTTCGAGGTGATCGCCAAGGGCAATGAGGTGGCGGATCTCGTGCAGGCTGTCACCATCATTCCTGGCGCAACCGAATATGGTTATGACACGGCCCTTGTCACGCGAAGCGGCGGTGTGGGGCAGACGGCAAGCGAGAACGCCCATGTCTCGGCGAGCCGCAGCGATTGGAGCACCTCGCTCGACCAGCTGCAGCAGACTTGCAGCAATGTTGGCATGGCCTCGCTTGTTGTCGCATGGTTTGGAAATGATTTGCGCTGCGGTCAGTGCCAGCTCATGCCCGGCGTTGAAGACGCGAGCAAGAATGCGAGTGTCACTTGGCAAGTGAGCGGTATTGCGCGCGGCGCGGCGCGCGTGGTGAGCCACGTGAACAATGCGCCAGCTTACGGCGGAACACCTTCCGATGCCTCCGTCATCCACGCCATTCAAGATTTGAAGGCGCGCGGGCTGAAAGTGATGCTCAATCCTTTCATCCTCATGGATGTGCCGCAAGGCAATGCGTTGCCTGATCCCTATGGTGGCGCAGCTCAGGCAGCTTATCCCTGGCGCGGGCGCATCACTGCGAGCCTGGCTTCGGGGCAGCCAGGTTCTCCCGACAAAACAGTGGCAGCAGCCACGCAGGTGAGTGCTTTCGTCGGTTCAGCCAGCGCATCGCAGTTCAGCGGGGCGGGCAGCACTATCACTTTCTCTGGCTCCGAATGGAGCTATCGCCGGATGATTCTGCATTATGCAAAACTCTGCGCGCTGGCGGGCGGTGTAGACGCCTTCTTGATCCGCAGCGAATTGCGCGGCCTCACCACCTTGCGATCGGCGGCAGGCACCTATCCATTTGTTTCCGCGCTGGCCACGCTGGCGGCTGATGTGAAGGCCATCTTGCCGAGCGCAAAGATTTCCTACGCAGCCGATTGGAGCGAATATTTCGGCCATCAACCGCAGGATGGATCAGGCGATGTGTATTTTCATCTCGATCCACTGTGGTCTTCACTCAATGTGGATTTCATCGGCGTTGACAATTATTTTCCGCTCTCGGATTGGCGCGATGGCTTCACTCATCTCGACCGCGCGGGTGGTGCGCGCTCAATCTACGATGAAGCCTATCTGGCCTCGCGCATCGCAGGCGGCGAAGCTTTTGACTGGTTCTATGCCTCGCAGGCTGATCGCGATTCCCAAACGCGCACGCCCATCACCGACGGCGCCTACCACAAGCCTTGGGCATTCCGCCCCAAGGATTTGAAAAGCTGGTGGCTGAACCCGCACTACAATCGCCCGGCTGGCGTTGAAGCCGCAACGCCTACGGCCTGGGTGCCGCAATCAAAACCCATTTGGTTCACCGAACTCGGCTGCCCGGCGGTAGACAAGGGGACGAACCAGCCCAATGTTTTCGTTGATGTGAAATCTGCCGAAAGTGCCTTGCCTCTCTATTCGGGCGGCCAGCAGGATACGCAGATGCAGCTCGCCTTCGTGCGCGCTGTGCAGGACTTTTGGGCAGCCGGCGGGACGCAAAATCCAACTTCAACTATCTATGGCGGCGCGATGGTTGATGCCACGCGGTTGTTCTACTGGTGTTGGGATTCCAGGCCTTACCCTGCCTTTCCCGCGCGCAGCGACGTGTGGAGCGATGCCGCCAACTATGCGCGTGGCCATTGGCTGAATGGCCGGGTGGGAACAGTCGAATTGCGCAGCTTGATCACCATGATCGCTGCGCGCTTTGGCTTCACGGAAATCGACGTCTCGGGCGTGGAAGGGGTGTGTGACGGATTTGCAATCGACAGGCCCATGTCGGCGCGCGGCGCTTTGGAATCGCTTCTTGCGGCATTCGCAGTTGACGCAGTGGAATCCGGCGGCACCTTGAAATTCATCAGTAGACGGAGCAATTCACCTATTGTCCTTTCTGCCGGTGACCTGATTGACGACGACAAGGCATCGGCCTTGATCGAACAACACCGCGCGCAGGAGACCGACCTTCCGCTCGCTGTGCACTTGGCCTATGCCGAGAGCGGATTGGATTATCGGCAATCCGCCGTTACGCAATATCACGTCGGAACATCCAGCAAGAATGAGGTTTCGCTCTCATTGCCCGCAGCTATGCCACAACATCAGGCGCAGGCCCGCGCAGATGTGTTGCTGGCTGAAAGTTGGGCGGCGAGAGAAACTGCGAGCTTCGCGCTGCCGCCACATCTTGAGGCCTTCGAACCCGGCGATATCTTGGCCTTGGGAGCCAACACTTGGCGAGTGAAGAACATTAAGGATGGAATTGCGCGCAAGATCGAGGCTGAGGCGCATGATCCATTTGTCTATGATCCGCCTCCAGCACCTGATCGCGGCGTGACGATTTCGGCGGCCACTGTTTATGGCCCGCCGGATATCGTGGTGATGGACTTGGCGTTGGCGGCGAGCGACGGCTCGGCAGCACCGCGCATTGCCGCCGAGGCAACGCCATGGCCCGGCGCACTGGCGCTTTACAAGCGGGTTGGCAACGCGAGCTTGAACTTTTCCGAGCTGCTGGCGCAGGAGGCCACCATTGGCACAACATTGACACCCCTCAATGCCGGACTTCTGGCGCGTGTTGATTTCAATCAGACGCTTGATGTCCAGATGCGAAATGGCAGCTGTGCTTCGATCAGCCGCGAAGAACTCTTGAATGGTGGCAATCTCATTGCACTGGGCACGGCGGCGAGCGGCTTTGAGCTTCTGCAATTCCAGAATGCGGCGCTCATTGCGCCTAATACCTTCAGGCTGTCGGGACTGTTGCGCGCACAGGCAGGCTCTGGGCCGGAGATGCTGGCGACGCGCGCGGCAGGCGCGGATGTGGTCTTGCTCAACGGAGCAGTTGACCAGCCGAAGATGACGCTGGCAGAATCGGCGCAAGGCCTCACTTGGCACCTTGGTCCAGCACAACTGGATCCCGGCAACGCGGCTTTTATCGACATCCCTTCGCCCAATGGTTTGAAAGCGCTGCGGACCCTGGCCCCAACTTATCTCGCCATGAAGCGTGATCCCGCTGGCCTGCTCATCAGCTGGATTCGCTGCACACGCGTGGATGGCGACAGTTGGGAATTGGCGGAAGTTCCGCTGGGCGAGGAAGCAGAATCCTACCGCCTCGACATTGTGAATGGCACCAGCGTGGTTCGCAGCGTCACCATTTCATCGCCCTCATATCTTTACGCCACCGCAGACGCCGTTGCCGATTTCGGCGCGCTGCCTGCCAGCCTCACTGCCCGCATCAGCCAGATCAGCGCGGTGACTGGCGCTGGCGCTGTTCTTGAAAGGACCCTCCATGCCTAACTCACCCAATTTGGGCCTGCCCTATATTGTCGCCAACCAGGCGCAGAAACATGTGCCGCATAATGATGCCGTGGCGATGATCGATGGCATTCTTCAGCTTTCTCTTGCGGCACGCAATCTCAACACACCACCGGCAACACCCATTGATGGCCAGCGCTGGTTGATCGGACCGGCACCAACTGGAGAGTGGGCTGGCCAGGCGGGCCTCATTGCTTTCCGTAATGCTGGCCTTTGGCAGTTCCTCACCCCCCGCAAGGGTTGGGCCGCATGGATTGAGGCGGAGAATATACTGCTGATCTATGACGGCGCAAATTGGGTGGCACCGCCGGTTCCGCAAGTGATGCAGAACATGACCATGGTTGGCATCAATGCCACGGCAGATGCCACCAACAAGCTCTCGGTGAATTCCGCAGCAGCGCTGTTCAACAACATTGGCAATGGTGTTCAGATCAAACTCAACAAGAATGCTGCCTCGGATTCCGCAAGCCTGCTCTATCAAACATCATTCTCCGGCCGTGCCGAAATGGGCACGGCCGGAGACGACAGTTTCCATTTGAAGGTGAGTGCTGATGGCGTCACATGGAAAGAGGCCGTGGTGGCCGACGCCACCTCTGGCCTGGCGAAAGTTTTCGCCAACCCGACCGATCCGCTGGGCATCGCTACCAAACAATATGTGGATGCCAACGCGGGTGGAGCGCCAGGCGGCACGACCGGGCAGATTCAGATCAAGGGCGCATCGGGATTCTCAGGCATCACAATCTCTGGAGATGCCACGCTCAACACCACCACGGGCGTGCTGACTGTCTCGAACGCGGCCATCGGACTGGCCAAGCTGGCCAACCTTTCAGCCAATTCCATTCTCGGCAATAACACTGGCACGGCCACCACACCGATCGCACTCAGCGGAGTGCAAGTGAAGGCGCTTCTGGCAATTGCTGCCGGCGATGTATCCGGCCTTGGAGCTTTGGCCACCGCATCTTCAGTGAACCTCACAACGCAGGCGAGCGGCACCTTGCAAGCCGCGCAGGCTCCGGCATTGAATGGCGACGTATCCAGCACCGCTGGATCATTCACCACGGCAATTGCGGCCAGCGCTGTTTCCAACGCCAAGCAGGCGCAGATGGCACCCTTCACTTTCAAGGCCAATGGCACCAGCGCCCCGGCCAACCCGCAAGACCTTTCCATTGACCAAACCCTTTTTGCCCTCAACGCGCATGCCCAGCTTCACGCCCGCATGCTGATCATGAATTAGGAGATTCCACATGGCTGCAAACACCGCACCGATTTTTTCTGCCCAAGGTTCGATCCAATGGGCAGCATCAATACTCACCGCCGCAAACACCGCAAAGGATGGCACCGGCACGGTAACAACCATCGCCACTGGCAACAATACCGGTAACAATGCAGGCAATTTCGTCCAGCGCCTGATCGCGCGGCCGCTCGGCACCAATGTGGCCACAGTATTACGCGTGTTCATCAACAATGGCGGCGCCAACACCACGGCCGCCAACAATGCGCTGATTGCGGAAATGACGCTGCCCGCCACTACGCTCTCTGAAGTGGCCGCCCAACCTGACCTTGTATTGCCGCTGAACCTGGCGCTTCCCCCCGGCTACAAAATCAATTGCACCTTGGGCACCGCTGTGGCCGCTGGCTATCAGGCGAGCGTCATTGGCGGACAATACTGATGCTTGATTTTTCTCATCTGGCAAATTCCCAGAATGGCGCGGACGTGCAGAGTTTTCTCGCCGCTGGCGCCAATGATTGGCAAACCTGGGTGAAGCCGCGCGGCAAAAGCATGGCGATGATTGTTGCCATCGGTTCTGGCGCAGGTGGCGGCGGTGGTTTCACGGCAGCTGCTGCAGCAGCGCGTGGTGGTGCAGGCGGTGGAGGTTCAGGCGGCATTGCGCGCCTGATGATCCCGCTGATTTTCTTGCCTGACGCGCTGTTCTGCAATGTCGGCGTGGGCGGTGCGGGCGGTGCTGCGGGTGCGGCAGGCAGTGCTGGTGCATTCACCTATGTCAGCATCCAGCCCAATACCACGACACAGAACCGCATTCTGATTTCGCAAGCGGCTGTGGCCGGAGGGGGCGGGGGTGGCACTGGCGCGGCCGCAGGTGCTGCGGGCGCTGCTGGCACAATCGCGACAGCATCGATCTGCGGGCCGTTTCATAGCCTTGGCCAGTGGACAGCCCTTGCGGGTCTGGCTGGTGCAGCAGGTGGCGCACAAACCGGTGCTGCTGGCACTGCAGTATCTTGGGGCAGTACGGGCGTTCCCATCTCCGGCGGCGCGGGCGGCGGCGGCACAACCTCTGCTGACTTCGCGGGCGGCGCACAGACAGGCGCAGGCTGGTTCCCGACATTGGCGGGCGCCTTGGCCGGATCTATCCGCGGCGCGGATGGCTTTCTCTCCTGGACGCCATTTGGAACCAGCGGCGGCTGCGGCGGCGGCGCTTCCAATGCAAGCCTTGGGGGCGCCGGTGGCAACGGTTCAATCGGCTCAGGCGGTGGCGGCGGTGGCGGTGGCACTACAGGTGGCGCTGGTGGCACAGGCGGCGGCGGGCTCGTGCTCATTGCCTGCTGGTGATGCCATGACATCGATCGAACGCGAATTAGGCAATCTGCAGGCCCGCATTGAAACCGTTGAATCCGAAATTCACGCGCTACGAGGTGACATGCGCGAACTGCGAGACGCGCTGCTGGCCCTCAAGAACAGTTGGCGCACGCTGATCGTGATTGTGAGCCTAGCGACATCCATGGGTGCCGGCCTTGAACATATCCTGCCGCTGATCACCGGCACTCACTGAAAGAATTCAAACATGAACAAATGGCCGCTTCAATCCGATGCCACGAATTTCTATGGCGACCCGCGCGGCAGCAATGGCAAGGCTTCGCTGTTGTGGAAGGCGAAAAACCTCACGCAAATTCCGCCACCCTTTGCCATGCACTTCGCCGGAACGCCGGTGAGTGGCATCGCCATTCACAACAAATGCGCCGATAGCCTGGCGCGTGTGCTGTGCGAAATCTGGATTGCCTCTGACAAGAGCCAGAAAAAAATCGACGCCTGGGGCGCTTCCGAATTTGGCGGCTCTTTCAATTTCCGGTTGATGCGCGGCTCTGACCACCTTTCCATGCACGCCTATGGCTGCGCCATTGATCTCTCGCCGACACGTTTCCCCATGGGGCGCAGCGCGCCCACCTTCTGCGCCGAAGTGCTCAAAGCCTTCGCCGATGAAGGCTGGGTGAACCTGCCGCGCGACCGCATGCATTTTCAGGCCGCGAGGCTTTGAGTGATCCGCGCCGGACGGCTTCCGGCATTTCAACACCACAGGTGAAAACATGAATACCGATATGCTGGGCGGGATAATCCGCGCCCTTTTCCCGCCGCTCATTGCCTTCCTTGTGGGCAAGGGCACGCTGCCTGCGGGTGATTATGGCGCGGTCGTGACGGCGTTTGTTTCGCTGGCCACGGCCGTCTGGTCAATCCGCACCAATGAAACTGGAAAAACCATCAAGTGAGCTTGCTCACACTCGCGGTGCAATTGCTGCTGGCGCTGGTCAAGATCCTTGGCTTCAGCGCCAGCAATGGCAATGCCGCAAACGAACGCGCCACAGGTGCCGCCCTGCAGCGCGAAGAGGATATGAGACATGAGGAAGAACGCATTGCCGCTGCTGCCCGTGCTGGCCTTGATTCTGGCAGGTTGCCAAACGGGCCAGACCCTGAAGATCGCGACAGCGCCCGCTGAGCCCTTGGTTTGCAGCCAATGGCTTCCCATATCCTATGCTGGTAAACACGACACTTCCTTAACCATTGCGGAAATTCGCCGGGCCAATGCCGCTCGCAAGGCCTATTGCGCCGGGTCCTGAGCTGCACCGTTCATCCTGCGTTCAGCTAGCAACGGTTATCAGGCAAGGTGTGAAATTCCGGGGAGCAGTGAAGTGAAGGCGTTTCTTGTTATAGCGATGATTCTGGCGGGTGGTTTTGATCCGGCCTCGGCCATGGACAAGGCCCGCACAGTCACGCCCGCCCTGGCTTTGTCAGCACAAGAGCCCACCATGCTGGCCGACGCCGCCAATAATTATCCCATCAAGCCTTCCGAAGCGGCAGCCATTGCCCAGAGGACTGTGCCCGACTCAAAAGTGTTGAATGTCAAGCTCTTGCCCTCAGGGGAATATGTTGTAACCTTGAAAGCCGGGGGCAGCGTGCAGAAGGTCACAGTGAACGCCACAACAGGCGCCACCAGCTGACAACCTTCGCGCAGGCTGCCTTTTCTGATGGGAGAGGACAACATGCGCATTTTGGTGGTCGAGGATGACCGCGACTTGAACCGCCAACTCGTTGAAGCCTTGAAAGAGGGCGGCTATGTCACTGACACCGCCTTTGATGGTGAGGAAGGCCACTTCCTCGGCGATACCGAACCCTATGATGCCATCATCCTTGATCTCGGCCTGCCTGTGATCGACGGTGTGAGTGTGCTTTCCAAATGGCGGCGCGCGGGCAAGAAGACACCGGTTTTGATTTTGACGGCGCGTGATCGCTGGAGCGACAAGGTGGCGGGCTTTGACGCTGGCGCTGATGACTACGTCACCAAGCCTTTCCACATGGAAGAGATTCTTGCCCGCCTGCGTGCTTTGGTGCGCCGGGCTGCTGGCCATGCCTCCAGCGAACTGATCTGCGGCCCCGTTGCGCTGGACACGGCCAATGCCAAAGTGACTGTGAATGGCAAATCCATCAAGCTCACCTCGCTGGAATTTCGCCTATTGTCTTACCTCATGCTGCATATGGGTAAGGTGGTTTCGCGCACGGAACTGGTTGAGCATCTTTACGATCAGGACTTTGATCGCGACTCCAACACGGTGGAAGTGTTCGTCGGCCGCTTGCGCAAGAAGTTGGGCGTAGATGTGCTGCACACCATTCGTGGCATGGGCTATTCGGTAAGCGATGCCGGCGTTCCAGGCGATGCGGGCTAATTCACTCTGGTTTCGGCTGATTGCGTCTTCTGCGGCCATCGCCATTGTGCTGCTGGCCAGCGCTGCGGTTTTGCTGAACGCGATTTTCGTCCAAGCCCTTGAGCATAATTTTGATCAGCGTTTGAAGGCGGCGCTGGATGGCATTCTCGCCAATGTTGAACTGGGGCCTGACGGCAATCCCAAGCTGACAGACCAGCTTTCAGACACGCGCTTCAGCCTGCCGCTCTCCGGCTGGTATTGGCAGATTTCCAAACCGGGCGAGGCGGCAAAAATTGTTTCGTCTTCATCCTTGCTTGAACAGCAGCTTGCGCCATCACCAGAAAATCTTGCCACGCGCGACAAGGATGGCATTGCGGCCTTTTCAATGAAGGACCAGCAAGGCACCAACCTGCGCGCCATTGAGCAAGACGTGAAGCTATTCAATGGAAACACTGCCTATTCGTTTCTGGTCGCTGGCAATTTCGATGAGTTGAAATCGGGCATCACCAGTTTCCAACACACCTTGCTGGGCATGCTGGGCGCATTGGGCCTGGCGCTCTTGGCGGCATTGGCCTTCCAGGTGCGCTTCACTTTGAAGCCACTGCGAGACATGCAGGCGCAGCTGAATGACATCCGCTCTGGCCGTGCTGAATTGCTGGCCGATGATTTTCCGCGCGAGATTCAGCCCGTTGCCGATGAATTGAATCTGCTGGTGCAATCCAATTTTGAAATCGTGGACCGGGCGCGCATGCAGGTGGGCAATCTTGCGCATGCATTGAAAACGCCGATCAGCGTCATCTCGAATGAAGCGCGCGATCCGAAAAACCCACTGGCGCAAAAAGTACGTGAGCAGCTTGGCGTGATGCGCGATCAGGTGAACCTTTATCTCGACCGCGCGCGCCGCGCAGCACGAGCGCAATCCATTGGCGCATCCACGGATGTGGAGCCGGTTCTGCAATCCCTTGCCCGCACACTTCAACGCATCAACATTGACCGCAAGCTGGTGATCGATGTCGATGCGCCGCAGGGTCTGCGTTTCCGTGGCGAGCGCCAGGATCTCGAGGAAATGGTGGGCAACCTGATGGACAATGCCTGCAAATGGGCCAAGTCGCGCATTCTTGTGCGTGCCCAACACCTTGCTGCCCAGGGGGGCGATGGCCGCTATTGGCTGCTGATTACGGTTGACGATGACGGACCTGGAATCCCTGCCGAAAAGCGGGCAACAGCCCTGGAACGCGGCAAGCGGCTGGATGAAAGCAAACCGGGTTCTGGCCTTGGCATGTCGATCATCTCAGAAACGGCAGGCATGTATTTTGGAGCGCTAAGCTTGGACGCAGCGGAGTTGGGAGGCTTGCGAGCCAATCTAAAATTGCCGAGCGTTGGATAATTGTAATTTATAGTTGTATTTGTTTTTTTGGCCTTAAACCTGCCGGCTGTCGTCCTGATTTCTCGTTGCCCGGCAATTAGGCAGCAGTCGTGAGAATTGCACAGCTCAATTCCAATTCTTCACGCCCAACCGATGAATTTTCTTGACCTGCGAGCCCCTTACATGGTTTTCTGCAATCAGATCGGTTGCAATTATTGGTTGCAACCCACAGGTTCGGCCGCAATTCCGTTTACTGCCCCCAGTCGCGGAACGGCGCGCCGGGGGAGCGAATTGCAAGATTCGCTCCCCGATTTTTTTTGAAATGATTACTCAGCCGCCTCTTGGATCGGAACGCCGCGCTCACGGTAAGGCGTGCGCCCATAATAGGCCCGGTAGCATTTGGAAAAATGCGATGGCGATGAAAACCCGCAGGCCAGCGCCACATTGATCACCGACATATCTGTCTGCAACAGCAGGGACCGCGACTTCTTCAGGCGAAGCTCGAGGTAATAGCGTTTGGGCGAACGGTCGAGATAGCGGCGGAAGAGGCGCTCCAATTGCCGTGTTGAAAGTGCCGCCTGTTTGGCCAGCAGGCTTGGCGACAGCGGGTCTTCCAGATTTTCTTCCATCCTTTCGATGATCGAAACCAGCTTCGGGTGCCGCGCACCGATTCGCGCTGGCAGCGACATGCGCTGGTTCTCGCTGTGGTGGCGAATGGGCGAGTGCAGGATCGCTTCGGCAACCGCAGCGGCAAGATCAGGCCCATGCTGGCTGGCAATCATTGTCAACATCATGTCGATAGCTGTTGTGCCGCCAGCACTGGTGAAGCGGTCACCATCAATTTCAAACAACCCGCCCGTGGCTTTCAGTTCAGGGAAGGCCTCGGAAAAGCCCGGCAGGTTTTCCCAGTGAATGGTGCAGCGATAACCATCCAGCAATCCTGCTTCAGCCAGCACATGCGCGCCAGTGCAAACAGCACCTATTTGCGCCCCACGCCGCGCGATCTTGCGCAACCAGGATACCAGGCGCTTGTCGGTGTGGCGTTGAATGTTGAGGCCACCACAAATGATGATCGCAGCATCCGGGGCAATCGACTCAAGATCACCATTCACCATCGTCAGAATATGGCTGGAGGCCGACACTGGCTTTCCATCCAACGAATGCAGGGTCCACTTATAGAGATTTTGCTCTGAGAGGCGATTGGCAATGCGCAGCGGTTCAATTGCTGATGTGACCGGCATCATCGTGAACTCCGGCACCAACACGAGGGCCACCGACTGGGGCAGGGATTTAGGTTTGTCACCGAACATGGACTTCTCCGTTTGCGACACCATGCGCCGAAACCGACACAAAGTGCAAGCCCGTCATCCCGCAGTGCAAAAACGACAGTTTGTCGCAGCAGATGTCGGGAAAAAACAGGTGCTGTCGCAAAGTGGCGGCCCGTTTGCGCCCCGCCTTGGCATGCTTGCGCCATGTTGCACATGCCCTCTGACACCAGGCGCCAAAGCGCCGACTTCCTCAAACTTGCTTCGATTGAAATGACAGCCAAGCAGATCGACAAGCTGCCCGCTGTGCAGCAACATCTGCCGCCGGGCACCAATGTGTTCATCGCGCTGCTCGATGCTGGCGATATTGAGGGCCAGATTGCAATCGCCGATGCCATCAAGAAGGCCGGATTCAACCCCATTCCGCATGTGCCTGCGCGTTTTGTGAAGGATGAGGCGGATTTGGAGCGTCGACTGTCGGCCTTCCAGAAATCTGGCATCACCACCGTGCTGGCCCTGGGTGGGGGCGCACCGCAACCCATCGGCAAGTTTGATGCGGCCATCCAGTTGATGCGCACGGGCCTGTTTGAGAAATATGGCATCACGCGCATGGGCATTGCTGGCCATCCGGAAGGCAACCCCGACATTTCCAAAATTCACGGCGAGGCCGCGCTCTTGAAGGCGCTGAGGGAAAAGCAGGCCTGGCTCAAGGAAAAAAACATCGAGGGCTTCATCGCCACGCAGTTTTTGTTTGATGCCGAGCCATTGGCCGTTTGGGCCAGGGATTTGCGCGCCGCGGGCATTGACCTGCCGCTTTATGTGGGCATTCCCGGCCCCGCCACCATCAAGACACTGGTGCGCTATGCGGCCATGTGCGGTGTTGGCCATTCCGCTCGCTTCATCCGCAAGCAGGCGCTGAACATCACAAAGCTGCTCGCCGTTTCAGAGCCCACCGAATTCATCCAGCAGCTGGCCAAGCTGCATTTCGAAAAGCCTGAACTCAAAGTGGCAGGCCCGCACATGTATCCTTTCGGCGGCTATGACAAGCTGTTCGCCTGGTGGGATCAGATGAAGTGATGCGGCGATTGTCGCCAATATAAATTGTCATTCCGACTTCCGCCCGAATGACGAAGTAGTAAGAGGCTATGCCTTCTTCCCGAACAGCCCCACTTCGCTGCCCTTGCGGGCAGCCTTGGTGAGGAAATCCATCGCGTAGTGTGCATAAGAGCGGAAAACGTAAACGTCGATCGCGTTCTCTTCCACGATGTTGAACAAAGCCGCGATCTCGGCAAAGCGCACACGCCGCACATAGCCGGGCGTGAAGTCCGCGTCGGTGAAATCGAGCGATGTGCTTTTCATCATCACCTCGCGGCAGCCTTCACCTTCGAGGCGAATAATCGCGCGCATGTCTGATACATCCACCGCCAGCGAATGAATGCTGCCCAACGCCTTCGAGAGTTCGGCAGTTATCTCTGCTGCCTTGTCGCGCGCGCAGAGGATGAGCCATTGATCTGGAGACAGCCACAACACTTTCACATCGCCGAAGGAATGCGAAGTGCGCGGGGCCTTGGGCAGATCAACGCCCAGCACCTCTTTCGCCGCCGCCATGAACTTGCGGTCGCTCGTCAATCCGCGCAGGTCGATCATCCCGCGCGTGGCGATTTCACGGATGTTGATGTAGGTATCGGCGGGTTCGGCACGGTTGGCGAGCGCTGATTCAAAAATAGGTTCAAGCATGTTGTGCTCCAGCACAGTTCATCCTTCTCCCCTTGCGGGAGAAGGTGGCGCGCAGCGCCGGATGAGGGGTCGCTCCGGAAGTGAAGGTTCTGCACGACCCCTCATCCGTCTTGCGCCTGCGGCGCAATCCACCTTCTCCCGCAAGGGGAGAAGGAAGATGGGCTGCGCAAAAATCACTAGCCATTGATGCGCCCTCCGTCCTTGTCATAGAAAACCGTGTCGGTGATTTTGGCCTTCACCACCTTTCCGCCTTCCAGCGGGAACGAAATGGTCTCGCCTATGCGCGCGCGGCCATTCTCAATGAGCGCCATGGCTATCGAGCGGCCTAGCGTGGGCGACATGTAAGTGGATGTCACCTGGCCGATCATCTTCATCGGCGGCTTGTCTTTCACTTCGGCCACGGCATAAGCGCCATCAGGCAGAACCTCGTTCGGTTCCTCTGTGAGCAGGCCCACAAGCTGCTTGCGGTTCGGCCCCTTGAGATAGGATTGCTCCAGCGATCGCTTGCCGAGGAAATCCAGCTTCTTCTTCGACACCATGCCCGACATGCCAACATCATCCGGCGTTGTCGTGCCATCTGTTTCATCGCCGATTACGATGTAGCCCTTCTCTGCGCGCAGCACGTGCAACGCTTCGGTGCCATAAGGCTCGATTCCGAACTCTTCGCCCGCATCGAGCAAGGCCTTCCACAGCGACATTCCGTAACCCGCAGGTGTTGCCAGTTCGTATGACATCTCGCCAGAGAAGCTGATGCGATAAACCCGCACGGGGAAACCGCCCAACTTGCCAATCTTGAACGACATATGCGGGAAGGCTTCGTTGCTCACGTCAAAGTCAGGTTCCATTTTCTTCAACACATCGCGCGCGCGAGGGCCTGCCAGCGCGAATTGCGACCACTGCTCAGTGACGGGGGTGACGAACACCTTGTAATGCGTCCACTCCGTTTGCAGCCATTCTTCCAGCCAGGCAGCAATCCGGTCAGCACCGCCAGATGTCGTATGCATGAGGAAGTGATCATCAGCCAAGCGAACAGTCACGCCATCATCGGTGAGGAAGCCCAACTCATTCATCATCAGGCCGTAGCGGCACTTGCCCACTTTGAGCGTGGAGAACATGTTTGTGTACATGCGGTCAAGGAATTCAGCCGCATCCGGCCCTTTGATCTCAATCTTGCCGAGGGTGGACGCATCGAGCAGGCCCACTTTATTCCGTACACTGAGGATTTCGCGCGTGATCGACTGATGCTTGTCTTCACCTGCGCCGGTATAGGTGTAGGCGCGGCGCCATTGGCCAACGGGCTCCCATGTTGCGCCCTTGCCGATGTGCCAATCATAAACCGCTGTGCGGCGCACAGGCAGAAACAACTCTTTCGTCAGCGGGCCAGCGATCGCACCAAAGGAGTATGGCGTGTATGGTGGGCGATAAGTGGTGATGCCAATTTCAGGGATCGACTTGCCCGTGGCTTCAGCCAAAACGCCAAGGCCGTTTAAATTTGAAGTCTTGCCCTGATCGGTGGCCATGCCGAAAGTGGTGTATCGCTTGGTGTGCTCCACGCTTTCATAACCTTCGCGCTGCGCCAGTTCGAGGTCGGCAGCGGTCACGTCATTTTGGAAGTCGATGAAATGCTTGTTGCCCTCGTTGTAGAGGCCAGTGGCAGGCGCAAACCAGAGCGACTCCAATGCGGCGCGCTTGGGCTCGGTCACCTCAACCTTCGAAGCCTTCACGGCTTTGGCCTTCTTCAACACGGCCTTTGCCGCCGCCTCGCCAGCGGCCTGCGCTTCGGCGATCGTGTCGGCAACGCTCATCGTGCCATTGGCCCCACCGACTGCCGTGATGGCGCCAGTATACGTATCTGGCCGGAAGCTTTGCAAAGCATCATCAAACTTGATCTTGCCGCCATTATGCGCCCAGAGATGCAGCGCTGGGTTCCACCCGCCAGACATGGCGATGAAATCACAGTCCACCTTGCGCTCGGTAATCACGCGGCCCTGGCCTTTGCGGTAAGCCGCAATTTTTACGGCCTTCACCGCCTGCGTACCTTCAACGGCAGAGATCACCGATGACAGCGAAACCGCAATGCCATCGTCCTGCGCGCGCTTCACGAGATCGCCATCAGGCCTTGCTCGTGAATCAACAACCTGCACATTCACGCCCGCCTTTTTCAAAGCGAATGCGGTGAGATACGCGTCATCATTGTTAGTGAACACAATGCCCTGCGTGCCGGGTGAAACGCCATAGCGGCCAATGAGCCCGCGCACGGCGGAAGCCAGCATGATATTCGGGCGGTCATTATTGGCAAAAGCAATGGGGCGTTCCAACGCGCCCGTGGCCATGATGACTTGGCCCGCGCGGATCTTCCACAAGCGCTGGCGTGGCGCGCCCGAAGCAATCAGGGCAGGATCATGATCCGCCACGCGTTCGCAGGCCATGAGGAAATTGTGATGATAATGGCCCACAACAGTGGTGCGCGTCAGCACATGCACATTGGGCATGGCTTTCAGCGCGTCAATTTTCGGGGCAAGCCAATCAACAACGCATTCGCCATCAACCATGCCAGCAGTGATGTCAGCAATTCCGCCGAGCACAGGGTTCTCATCCATGAGAACCACCTTGGCCCCGGCTTTGGCCGCAGCCTCTGCGGCGAGAATGCCTGCAAGCCCACCACCTGCCACCAGCACATCGCAATGAATATGCATGTGTTCGTAGGTATCGGGGTCACGGCCCGTGGCTGCCTTGCCAAGGCCCGCTGCACGGCGGATCACGGGCTCATAAACATGCTTCCAGAAGCTGCGCGGCCATTTGAATGTCTTGTAATAAAAGCCGCCGGGAAAAAAGCGCGAGAGCTTGGAATTGATGGCACCAATGTCGAAGGTGAGGGACGGCCAGCGGTTCTGGCTCTCAGCCACCATGCCACTAAACACTTCCACCTGCGTGGCGCGCAGATTGGGCTCTGCCTTTGCATCAGCCCCAACGCCGATGAGCGCATTCATTTCTTCCGAACCCAAGCCCACCAGCCCGCGCGGGCGGTGATATTTGAATGAGCGGCCAAACATTTTTTGGCCGGAGGCGAGCACAGCTGAGGCCACCGTGTCTCCCGCAAAGCCCTGCAAATCGCGGCCGTCGAATGAAAATGTCACGCGAGCATTGCGGTCAATGCGGCTGCCGCCTTCAGCGAGGCGATAAGGTTTTCCGGTCATTTCTGATTTTTCATCCGCATTGCAAAGTATTCGGCCCAGGCACCTTTGGCCTGCTTGATCACATCAGGCGGCGGCAGTTCAGTGATGCCGTAAAAGGCCTTGAACTCCATGGTCATCGTGTCGCGTGCGGCGTGAAACCACTTGCCGCACCCGCGGTCACAACGCACGCGCTCAAAATGCAATCCCTTGGGATTGATGCGCGTGAACAGATATTCGCGCTGTTGATCATCCGCGATGCCTTCAGGATTTGTGGTGGCAGGCCGGGCAACATGCGCCTGGCCTCCGAAGTGGAAATCGGTCTCATCGCCGATGGCGTTGCACACAGGGCAGGTTACGAGAAGCATCTGTTCCTCCTCAATGCGCCACGGCGGCGGCAACGCTTTCATCAATGAACCGGCCTTCGGTAAAGCGGTCCATCGAGAAAGCCTCGGCGATCTTGTGCGGGCGGTCGTTGGCCAGCGTGTCAGCAAACACCCAGCCGGAGCCGGGAATGGCCTTGAAGCCACCAGTGCCCCAGCCGCAATTCACATAGAGCCCTTCCACTGGCGTCTTGCCGATGATCGGCGAGCGATCGCCCGTCATATCCACAATGCCACCCCATTGCCGCAACATGCGCAGCCGCGAAATGATGGGGAAGGTTTCAACCAGCGCATTGATCGTGTGCTCCAGTGCCGGGAATGAGCCGCGCTGCGAATAATTGTTGTAGGGATCAGTGCCGCCACCAATGACAAGTTCGCCCTTGTCAGATTGGCTCATGTAGCCATGCACAGTATTGGCCATCACCACGCAATCAATCACCGGCTTGATCGGTTCAGACACCAGCGCTTGTAGACACAGCGATTCAATCGGCATGCGAACCCCAGCCATATCCATCACCGTGGAAACATTGCCGGCTGTTACGACTCCGACCTTCTTGGTTTTGATCACGCCGCGCGTGGTCTCAAGCCCAACAACTTTGTCGCCCTCACGCTGGATGCCAGTGACTTCACAGTTCTGGATAATGTCCACGCCCATGTCATCAGCGCCGCGCGCATAACCCCAGGCCACTGCATCATGGCGCCCCGTGCCACCGCGCGGTTGGTAATAAGCACCCAGAATCGGATAACGACAGTTCGGATCATTGTTGATGATCGGCACAATTTCCTTCACCTCAGCAGGTGTCACCATGCGGCAATCAAGCCCGGCGAGACGATTGGCATGGGCGGTGCGCTGGAAGGCGCGCAGCTCGTGTTGCGTCTGGCACAGCATCAACACGCCACGCGGGCTGAACATCACATTGTAGTTCAGTTCCTGCGACAGCCCCTCATAAAGCGAGCGTGCCAATTCATAGATCGCAATCGAAGGGTCTTGCAGATAATTGGAGCGGATGATGGTTGTGTTGCGCCCGGTGTTGCCACCGCCCAGCCAGCCTTTTTCAACCACGGCGATATTCGTCATCTTATGATTCTTGGCGAGATAGTAGGCTGTTGCTAACCCATGCCCGCCTGCGCCCACGATCACGGCATCATATTCAGCCTTGGGTTGGGGAGAGCGCCAGGCGCGCTCCCAATCCTTGTGATAGTTCATCGCATTGCGGGCGAGCGAGAATATGGAATAGCGCGGTTTCAGCATGATCAGGCTTTTATCAGAGCAAGCCTGTCATCCACAACGCTTTCCGACACGGCAGGCCCGCCATGCGACAAAGCGTTTTGCCTCTGGGCCACAAGAGGTGCTAGAAGCCCGGCGGGATTTTGATTGATGACCAGAAAACAGACACGCCTCACCCTCATTCTCGCTGGCCTCTCCCTGTTGGGACTTGCAGTCGGCCTTGTGCTTTTCGCCATGCGGGATTCAATTGTGTTCTTCTACACCCCCAGCGAGATGGCCGATAAGCATATCGCGCCGGGAACGCGCGTGCGACTGGGCGGCCTGGTGGAGCAGGGCAGCCTGGTCAAGGGTGCCGATGGTGAAGTGACATTCAATGTCACTGACACGCAAAAATCCCTGAAGGTTAATTTCAAAGGCCTGTTGCCGGATCTGTTCCGGGAGGGCCAGGGTATCGTGGCCGAAGGTTCGGCGGTTGCGGACGGCACTTTCAGGGCCGACTCGGTGTTGGCCAAGCATGACGAGAAATATATGCCCAAGGAAATCGTCGACAAGATGAAGGCCCAAGGCGTGTGGCGCGAGGGCAAGGGCTGATGCCTTTCTCTAAAATTCCCGCACTTTTCCGTGATCTTGCCGCAAATTCATAGGGCTTGCCCTTGAAATGCCACATCCATAACCAATCTTTCACAGCATCGTAATGGGCCGGTAAGTCACCGGCCTTCAGATTCACGGCACACAATGTGAAGGAGCTATTCCACATGTCTCGCACTATTTCCCGCAAAACCGTTTTCGGCCTGGTCACGGCTGGCCTGCTATCGGCCAGCGTGTTTTCCACAGCGCTGATTGCGTTGCCCCCGGCCCAGATGGCCCACGCTGAAATTGCCGGTCTTGATCCCACCCGTTCGCTCAACCCGCTGGTCGAAAAGGTCATGCCCGCTGTTGTCAGCGTTGAAGTGAAACTGGGCGACAAGGCCGTAGCCGATGCTGGTGATGGCGGCGGCAACGACCAAATTCCGCCGGACCTCAAGAATTTCTTCGACCAGTTCCCGCAGTTCCACTTCAACATGCCCAAGAACAAGCCGCAGGGCGGGGGCAGCGCGCTGGGCTCTGGCTTTGTCCTGACTTCTGATGGCTATGTTGTCACCAATAACCACGTGGTGGCCGATGCCACGGAAGTGAAAGTGTCGTTCCAGAATGGCGATGACTACGACGCCAAGGTGATCGGCACGGACGCCAAGACCGATTTGGCCCTTCTCAAGATCAAATCCGACAAGTCCTTCCCGCATGTGGATTTCACCAAGAATGAAGCCAAGGTGGGCGATACAGTTATGGCCGTGGGCAATCCCTTTGGCCTGGGCGGAACCGTCACGCGCGGCATTATCTCGGCCCGCGGCCGCGACATTGGCAACGGCCCCTATGATGATTTCCTGCAGGTGGATGCAGCCATCAACAAGGGCAATTCCGGCGGCCCAACCTTCAACCTCGATGGCGAAGTGGTGGGTATCAATACCGCCATCTTCTCGCCTTCAGGTGGCTCGGTCGGCATTGGCTTTGCCATCCCGGCCTCCACCGCGTCCAACGTGATTGAAAGCCTGAAGTCCGGCGACCATAAGGTCACGCGCGGCTGGCTCGGCGTGCAAATCCAGCCAGTTACGGCTGACATCGCTGACAGCCTCGGCGTCAGCGGCACAAAGGGTGCTCTGGTCGCTGATCTCACCGCCAAATCCCCCGCCCTCAAGGCGGGCATCAAGCCCGGTGACGTTATTCTTAAAGTAGATGACACCGAGATTGGCTCAGACCGCGATCTGGCCAAGGTGATCGGCAACATAGCACCCGGCAAGGATGTCAAGCTCGCCATCATCCGTGGCGGCAAGCCTGAAACTGTGACGGTGACACTCGGCACCTTGCCAAATGAAAAACCGCAGATGGCCAATGCCGATCAGGGCGGAGACAGCAGCGCCAAGGCCGACACTTCTTCGCTCACGGCCTACGGCCTCGATGTTGGCCCAGCCCCGGGCGGCAAGGGCGTGAAAGTGCTGAAGATCGACCCGAAGTCTGACGCTGCTGATTCCGGCCTGAAGGAAGGTGACACCATTCTGCAGATCGCAGGCATCGATGTGACCGACCAGTCCAGCGTGGATGCGGCGCTGAAAAAGGTATCCGGCAAGAAGGCGCTGTTCCTGGTGAAAACCGCGCAAGGCCAAAGCTTCATCACCCTGAAGCGTAACGACGGCTGATTTTATCCACTGCAGCGCCGGGCCAAAAGCCCGGCGTTCTTGCTTGAATCGGGTGCCACAGCGCCACACAAATGGGGATTGAAGATGCAAGCTGCCAACAACACCGCTGAATTGACAAAACGCCCATGGGAAGGCACAGCTAAAGCCATGCGAATTCTGGTGATCGAAGACGACAAGGACGCGGCTTCCTGGCTGGTCAAGGGTCTCAAGGAAAGCGGCCATGTGGTGGATCTCGCCGTTGAAGGCGAACAGGGCTTCGCCATGGCAGCCGAAGGCGGCCATGATGTTTTGATTGTGGACCGCATGTTGCCCAAGATGGATGGCCTTGCCATCATCAAGGGCCTGCGGGGTGCGGGCAGCAAGGTGCCAATTCTCGTGCTCTCAGCCCTCAGCGACGTGGATGAACGGGTGAAGGGCCTGCGCGCCGGTGGTGATGACTATCTTGCCAAACCCTATTCTTTCGCCGAACTCCTGGCGCGTGTGGAAGGCTTGGGAGCGCGCAAATTGCTTGACCCGAAAGACGCCAAACTGCACGCCATGGATCTGGAAATGGACTTGCTCACCCGCACGGTAACGCGTGGCGGCAAGCCCATCATACTGCAACCGCGCGAATTCAAGTTGCTTGAATTCCTAGTCCGCAATGCGGGCCACATTGTCACGCGCACCATGCTGCTTGAAAATGTTTGGGACTATCACTTCGACCCGCAAACCAACGTGATTGACGTTCACGTCTCGCGCCTGCGCAGCAAGCTGGACAAGGGTTTTGCCCAGCCGCTGCTGCAAACCGTGCGGGGTGCCGGCTACATGATCCGTGCGCGTTAATACCAAGACTTTCCGCACCTCAACATTCCGCCTGGCAGCGCTCTATCTGTTGTTCTTCACGCTCTCCATCTGGGCGGTGCTGGGCTACATCTATTACAATACCGTGAGCCTCCTCGAACGCCAGAACGAGGAAACTATCCTGGCCGACGTGACCGGCCTCACAGATCAATATCGCGCACAAGGCGTTTCTGGCCTTCTGGATGCTGTCAATCGTCGCATCGCCGAAAATCCCAATATCCTCATCATGCTGGCGGATGCCCGGGGTGAACCGCTGGGTGGCAACCTGCGCTCGCCGGTGATCAGCAGCTTGCCAGATAATAGCTGGATCAATTTCGCCATTGGTGCGGGCGACAATTCGGCCCCCATCGGCCACAATGCCCATGGCTTCAATGTGCAGTTCCCGCAAGGCCCGCAAATGATCGTGGGACTTGATGTGGAAGACATGAACCAATTTAGGGAGATCATCCGTGAATCCCTGTTCTGGGCTTTGGGCCTGGCCGTGCTGATGGGCTTGGGCGGCGGCTTCTGGATGAGCCGCAATTTCCTGCGCCGCGTGGATGCCATCACCGAGACCAGCCAGAGCATCATGCGCGGCAATCTTTCCGGTCGCATGCCGGTGATCGGGTCAGGCGATGAATTGGACAGGCTGGCCCAGGCCCTCAACGAGATGTTAGATCAGATCGAAAAGCTGATGAATGGCATGCGCGAAGTTTCCAGCAACGTGGCGCATGACTTGAAAACCCCGCTCACCCGTTTGCGCGCCCGTGCCGAAGCCGCCTTGCGCCAAAAGGGCAAGACCGAAATTCACGCGGCCTTGCAACAGACTCTGGATGACTGCGACCAACTCCTCTCCACCTTCAATGCGCTGCTATCGATCACCAAGCTGGAATCCGGCCAACAGCGCGCCAGCCTGCAGGTGTTGGATGCCAATGACATCATCGCCGATGTGGTGGATCTCTACGCCCCCGTGGCCGAGGAGGGACATGGCATACTGGACATGGATTCCCGCCCCGGCCTGCAAGTTCTGGCCAAGCGCGAGTTGCTCGCCCAGGCGCTTATCAATCTGATCGACAACGCGCTGAAATATGGCGCTGGAACAGGCGGCGCAGCACATATCAATGTGCGTGGCGAAAAACAGGGCGATGAGGTGGTGATCACTGTGGGCGACAAAGGTCAGGGCATTGCCGAGAAGGACCGCGAGCGCGTGTTGCAGCGCTTCGTGCGCCTAGATGAAAGCCGCTCCAAGCCCGGCAATGGGCTGGGCCTCAGCCTGGTGTTCAGCGTTGTGAATTTTCTCGGCGGCAAGCTAGTGCTGGCTGACAATCGCCCTGGCCTGAAGGCCGAACTGCGCTTGCCGCTGGTTCGGCCATTGAACTGAACTTGCGTTAAGTTATTGAAATTTAAGTATGGATTTGGCACTGTTGCGGATCGCGACGGAATGTTTGCAGCCAATCCGTCTTAACCAGCAAATGGGAGCACAAGTGGCGATCAGAACGCCCGAGGCGGATCAAGTTTCGGACTGGCGGAACGCGACGGACGGCATCTTGCTGGAGGCTTCCGCGCGCCATGAGCAACGCGCCTTCGCTGAGCTTGTGTCGCGTTATCATCGTGACGTGTTTCGTGTGGTCTGGCGTTTAAGCAATGGCCATGCGGAAGTTGACGATGTGACGCAAGAGGCCTTCATGCGGCTCTGGGCCAATCCCGGCCAGATCCGCGAGGCCAAGGCCCTCAAGGGCTGGCTGATGCGTGTGGCGGCCAATCTGGTGATGGACCGCTTCCGCCGCAAGCCGATGGAAGAGCTTGAGGCGGCCGACGAAGTTGCAGATTCCGCGCTGGGGGCAGAGGCGCAAGTAGACCGGGCCCAGGTGGCCAGGGAGATTGATACGGCCATTGCAAGCCTGCCGGAGCGGCAGAAACTGGCTTTGACGCTGGTGCATTTTGAGCAGATGACCAATATTGCCGCGGCGGCGGCGATGGAAATCAGTGTCGATGCGCTGGAAAGTTTGCTCGCCCGGGCGCGGCGCGGACTGAAGGAAAAATTGGGCGAGAGGGGAAAGCTGCTTCTGGCAGCGATGGAGACGGAAAATGAATAACGGCGACAGGACGCAGATGACTGACCTTGAACTCGACAAGTTGCTGGCGGCCGCAAGCCGCCCAGCGCCATTGCCTGGTTTTGAACAACGCCTGGCACAGCGCATGGCAGCACAGGGTGCACAAGGCGAGGGCAGCAATGTCATCGCCTTCCGCCCGCGCAAGGCTGCGCCAGCGCCGAGCCGCGCGGCGCGCTGGCCCTTTGCGGCAGCCTTGGCGGCGTCTTTGGCAATCGGACTGTGGCTCGGCGGATCAGGCCAGCTTTCCAATCTGATTGATCCGGCGTCGGATACGGCAATGCTGGATTCAAGCACGGGTTTTGCTCCCGCCGGTCTTGAAGATCTTGGCAATGCCGATGTGGATAATCTGTCATGAGCATGCCTGTAGAAAACAAGCCGCCGTCAAACTGGCTGCCGGATACCAGCCATGGCTTCTGGCGCTTCTGCCTGTTGGCTTCGCTCTTGCTCAATCTCATCGTCGCCGGCGTCGTCATTGGCGGTGTGTGGCATCATCGCGGTGGGCCGGGCGGGCAGGCTGGCTTCCAGCAATTTGCACCGGCCCGCTTTTTTGCGAGCCTGGACAGCGCACGCCGCCATGAGCTTGGCGACATGTTGCGCGGCATGAGGCCAGAATTTGACGCCCTGCGCCAGAAGAACGGCGAGCTTGCCACACAAGTGGCAACAGAATTGGAAAAGCCGGATTATGATCCAGCCAAAGTGTCGGCGCTCATCGATACCTTCACCACTGGGCCAGATAGCATGGCCGCCAAGGGCGCGTCTGTGCTGAAAGATTTTTACGCCAAGCTCACGCCACAAGAGCGTACCGCACTGGCCAAGGCCATCCGTGAACGGCAGGCGCGCAAGGGCCAGTGAGCGGCTGCTTTTCCCCACACTGAGCTACTCTCTGCGAGCAATCAACAATGCCGTCATGCCCGCGAAAGCGGGCATCTCCGTTTCAAGACGGGTTCAAGGGCCTCAGGGTGCCGACAAACACAGATACCCGCTTTTGCGGGAATGACGTTTTCTTGAGATGCCCCAGTTAAAGTAAATCACGCTCCAGCTAATCTAAGCCGCCTGCTCGGTTGCCGGCATCAGCGCGCTGCTGCTGGGCAGTTCAATCGTCACGGTGGTTCCTCTGCCTTCGCGCGAGGTGATCACCAGCCGCCCGCCATGAAGATCGATCAGCGATTTTGAAATCGCCAGCCCAAGGCCAGAGCCACCCCGGCTCTTGGTGAACTGGTTTTCAACCTGCTCAAACGGCCGTCCCAGTTTTTCGATATCAGCCTGAGGAATGCCGATGCCTGTATCGGAAACTTGCAGCCGCACGCGGTCATGCTCGGCCCGCGCACTGATCTTCACTGTTCCGCCCTCGGGCGTAAACTTAACAGCGTTGGACATGATGTTGATCAATACCTGCTTCAGCGCGCGCTTGTCGGCCCGGAATGGTGCCATGGCGTCATCATCGCGCACGATGGTGATGCGGCCCTCGGCTGCGCGCGGCCCAATCAGGCGCAGGACTTCATCGAATAGGCCACTGATGTCCACGCGCTCAAATTCAAGCTCCGTGCGGCCCGCTTCGATCTTGGACATATCCAAAATGTCATTGATCACATCGAGCAGGAATTGCCCGCTTTTGCGGATGTCGCTGGCATACTCGTCATATTTCGCTGAACCCAGCGGCCCGAACAGGCGCTGCCCCATGATCTCCGAAAACCCGATGATGGCGTTGAGCGGTGTTCGCAATTCATGGCTCATATTGGCCAGGAACTCAGACTTGGAGCGATTGGCGGATTCCGCGCGGGTCTTCTCTTCGGCATACTTGTCGGCCAGCTCGGCCAAACGCTGCGACTGTTCCTCAGCCAACTGCCGCTCTTTCTGCAAGTCGCGCACCGTCATCATCAGGTTGCGTTCGGATTCGAGCAGCGTCTCTTCTTGCATCTTCAGCGCGGTGATGTCTGTGCCCACCGAAACAAAGCCGCCGTCCTTGGTGCGGCGCTCGTTGATCTGCAACCAGCGGCCATCAGCAAACTGCACTTCCATGGAGCGTGCACCTGAGGCGGCATCACGCTCTGCCGCCACAAATTGCTGAACCACGGGTTCCTTCGCGGCCGAGGTCACCACATTGTAAGGCGTTCCCGGCTCACAGATATTGGCTGAAAGCGAATGAAACTGTTGATACTTGCTGTTGCACAACACCAGCTTGCTTTCCGTGTCCCACAGCACAAAGGCTTCGGATATGTTTTCCACTGCGTCCTTGAGGCGCAGCTCAGCTTCCTTGTTCAGCACATCCAGGCGTTTTTGCTTGGAGATATCAAAAACAATGCCCACCAGATGCGGATCCTCTGAAGAGCGGCCCTTGGCCAGCGCTGCCCGCGCGCGCAACCAGATGTAATGCCCATCCTCATGGCGCATGCGGAATTCCTGGTCGAAATCCATGCGAAGTCCACGCAGCAATTCATCAATCAACACGTCCAGCGGCGCATCATCAGGATGCAGGCGCACTGCGAATTCGCGAAAAGTCATCGCTTCACTCTTGGGCGTCATGCCGAGAATGTCATACATGGATTTGGACCAGAAGATCTTGTCACCCATCAGGTTCCAGTCCCATAACCCGCATTCACCGCCTTCAAGCGCCTTGTCCAGGCGGCCGGTGGCGTGAGACAGCATTTCGTCGGCGTCAAAGGCCTTTCCCGCTTGCCAGTGGAAGGCGCCCGCCAGCAGCATCAGCACCAGAAAGGTCACGCCAAAGAGCGAAGCCAACTTGGCAACGCCCGTGCGCCACAGAGCCAGCACATCATCTTTCTTCTGCAGTGCCACAAGGCTGCCGGGAACATTGCCCAAATCACGCGTGGCCATGAAGGCATCTTCGCCGCTGGCCAATCGCGTGGGCGCCATGTCATTGCCATTCACCACGGCCTCAATCACAAAGCTTGGCGCCATGAGCGTGGCAATGGATTGGCCAACCCAGTCAGGCTTGGCGGGCTCCGCCGCAAGAATGTGGCCGGTGCCATCCAGCAGAATGAAAAAGCGCTGATGTGCTGTGGCATCAACGGGAACGGCGCGGTCCAGCAATTCCTGGCCCAGTGCCGGCGTGGGTTTTCCTGTGGCCCGGGCCTCGAGAAAAGCCACCTTGATGTTTTGCGCCGCGCGCTCGGCATTGAGAATGGTGAGGCGGCTTTCCTCATTCAGGTTCTGGGTGCGGCTCAGCAGCAGTTGCGAAATGAAAGCCGTGGCCAACACCACAAGGAACATCGCCGTCAATCCGGTGATGAGCACGCGCATGGCGCGCTCGCTCACATTCAGCCCGCGCCCGCCCAGCAGCGGCAGATGAAGCGCTGCATCACGGAAGAACAGATCTTTGATTTGGGCCTTGGCCAATTCCTGAACCTTGAGAAGATTTACGCGCACGCGCGGCCAAACTGGCTGGCGATGGCTTCCAGCGAAGGCCATGACCGTTGCCTGTCCTCAGAAATACCAAGGCGGAATCTGATTTGCCAAGCACCATCAGCGTGGCTCTCAGCCTTTCATTGTTCTTGATATGATCTCATAAACATCGCGTGAGAGGTTGCGCTTGGCCAGAATGCGCTTCATGGCCGCCTGCGCTTTCGCGCGCCGTTTGGGTTCAAACTTGCGCCAACTGCGGAAGCCCGTGGCCAGGCGTGAGGCCACCTGTGGGTTGGTCTCGTCCAGTTTCAGAATGGCATCGGCCCCCAGTGCATAGCCAGCGCCCGAGGCCGCATGGAAACCTGTGAAATTGCCGCCGATGAAATTACGCAGCAGGGCGTAAACCCGGTTCGGCGTCTTGTAAGTGAAATCGGGATGCGCGGTCAGTTGGCGCACCCGCGCCGCCGCATCTGCACCTGGCAGAAGCGCCTGCACTGCAAACCACTTGTCGATCAGCAGGTGATCGCCTGCATGACGCGCATGAAATTCTGCCAGCATCTTCGCCCCGACAGCGCCACCAAGGCGTGCGCCGGTTTGCAGCGCGCTGAATTCCGCCGTCATGTTATTGGCGCTGTCAAATTCACGCCGCGCCTGCGCTGCCGCCCATTCTGGATCAGCCAGCGACGCGAGCGAAAGGCAGTCAAAATGCAAGGCCCGCTGCCCCGTGGAGGCGGCATCCGGCGAATAGGTGCCAGATTGCGCGGTGTGTTCATAGGTACGTTTCAGTTCGGCCAAGTTGAACTTGGCTACCACATGCCGCAGCGCCTCACGCGCCGCAAACAGATTCTCAGCATTCACATCCTTCTTGATGGCGGGCAGCAGAACTTCAAAGACCGGAAGCTCCAGCATTTTGGCCTTGAAGGCCGCGTCCAGTTCGGGCGCAGAGAGCGCCTTGCCAAATGCGGCGGCAAACTCTTTCGCATTTGCCTGCCATTTGGCAGTCTCACCCTTGGCATAGGCTGCGAGGATCAAGTCCTTCGCCGCCACTTGCG
>JANPHF010000021.1:0-24333 GCA_031424315.1 Aestuariivirga sp. | reverse complement strand
GCAGCTCTCGAGGCACTTTTTGCTCTTTCCAAGCAAGTTGTCAGAACTTCAGTTGATCCGCGAGTAATGCAAGCAACTGCGTTCATTGCTTCCAATCTGGCGGAGCCTCTCAACCTTGAGGACGTTTCAAAGCGGGTGGAGCTCTCGCCTGGTCGATTCAGGCATTTGTTTGTGGTTGAAACTGGAATCTCTTTTCGAGCCTATTTACTTTGGACCAGGCTCAACAAGGCGCTGGAACTTGGCTTTGGCGGTACGTCATGGACCGACGCTGCCCATGCAACGAATTTCGCTGATTCCGCGCATCTGAGCCGCACCACCCGCAGGATGTACGGTCTTGCTCCCAGCTCGCTGCGCCATGATCTGCCCGCAGCCAGCCAACCGATGACGGCTTAGCCCCTTTATTCAAGTTCGTTTTTTGCGAGAGGTCCATACAGGCCTCGCAAATCACAACTTGAGGGACAAAATCATGCCTACTAAATTTTCTCGCCGCCATCTCCTGTGGCTGACGCCGCTCGCTGTGGTCGCCGTCGCTGGCGTTGGCCTCACGGCCCGGATGATGGAGCCACCACCATCTGATCTTGACCTCGCATTGTCGAAAACTTCGGACCATGGTCGTTATATCGCATCACTGGCACCCAGCCAATCACCTATTCCAGTGGGAACCATTCACACATGGACGGTAAATGTAACTGCTCCTGACGGAAAGCCAGTCGGTCTTCTAGCAATCACGATTGATGGTGGAATGCCCCAGCACGGGCACGGCCTGCCGACTAAGCCCATTGTCACCCGGGATCTTGGCTCGGGCACCCACCTTATCGAGGGTATGAAATTCAACATGACAGGATGGTGGACTCTGACTGTTTCAATCGATGGTCCCCAGGGTGCCGACAAGGCTACCTTCAATCTGGTGCTGTAATGTCAAAGCAGCGATCCTTTGTCGTTCTAGTTGGTCTTTTCAGTGCAGCTTTCATGCTTGGTGTTGGAACAAACATCTTCCAGCCTCAATGGTCAGACGCAGAATTAAAGCGCATCCAGTCATTGTCTTTGGCAAGTTTGCCTGCGTTGAAATCGGATCCGTCGAATCGAGTTTCGGATGATCTCGCAGCCGCAGCTTTGGGAAAGGCGCTATTTTTTGAAACGAAGTTGAGCGCCAATGGAAAGATCTCCTGCGCCTCATGTCATATTCCCAGTCAGCAGTTTCAAGATGGCTTGCCCGTTAGCCAAGGCATGGGCGTAGGCGCCCGGCGCACAATGCCCATCGCTGGCTCGGCCTATTTCCCGTTCCTCTTTTGGGATGGGCGCAAGGACAGTCAGTGGTCGCAAGCACTTGGACCGCTCGAGAACCCCCTAGAGCACGGCGCGGATCGGACCATGGTCGTCCAGACTGTCGTGGGCTCATACAAATCGCAATATGAGAAACTGTTTGGAGCCGTGCCGAATGTTGAGGGACTGCCTGATCATGCGATGCCGGGTGGTTCTCCCGAACTAGTTGCCGCCTGGAATGGGATGGCGGCAGACCAGCAGAAAGACGTCAACCTCGCTTATGCAAATATCGGAAAGGCAATCGCAGCTTTCGAACGTACGATCGAGCCTCAACAGACACGCTTTGATCAGTATGCGGCCGCATTGGCTGCAGGTGATCAGACGCGGGCCAACACAATCCTCAATGAGCGGGAGCGCTCTGGCCTTAAGCTGTTCATTGGACAAGGCAACTGCGTAACCTGCCACGGCGGCCCACTACTCACCGATAATGCCTTCCATAATCTTGGCTTTCCGGGTGCGTCTTTCGCCACGGACAATGGCCGGAGCACGGCAGTGGCAAAGTTGCAGGGAGATGAATTCAACTGCCTTGGGCCTTTCAGTGATGCATCAGCTTCGGACTGCGCAGAACTCAAATTCATGGAAACCTCCGGCCCCAATCTGATCGGTGCCTTCCGCTCTCCTACCTTGCGCGGTGTCGCTCAACGTGCACCTTTTACCCACGCTGGCCAATTCTCGACACTTCAGGCAGTGCTGAAGCATTATAACGATGCACCTTCTGCAACTCTTGGACGAAGCGAACTGAAGCCGCTTGGTCTCAATGACCAACAACTCAAAGACATCGAGATGTTCCTTCGTGCGCTGGATCCCATCTCTTCAGCCGAGGCGGAAGCTGGGCCATGACTTAGATTGTGCTCTCTCGAAATACCCAACCCACACTTCAAAACAGGTCTAGCAGGTCCCTGGTGCGTTATCTTTAAGACATCCATGGGTTAAGTGTTCGTATGGCGCGATCAAGAAGAGTAGCAGAGGTAGACTTCGGAGATCCTCATAGATTGAATCTTAGCCGACGCATTACTGGTCATAGCTCAAAGCAAGTCGTTTCCCGCTGATGCCGGTGCCGCGTGACCATGTCCGGTTTGTAACTACGGATGGGAAGCTTGCGCTCGGTTGCGGCGGGTTGTAAATCACGACATTTGCAAAAAATTGTGGCGGAGATAATCATGGCTAGTCTCAGAATGCTTCGGTTGTCGGCTTCGGTGGTATTTGCTGGGGTATTGATTTCGATTCTAGCAGGATTATTTCACCCCGACCGTGCGCCAGCAAACACTCACCCTGCAGTCTTCGCCGAGTATGCGGCTAGCGGCACTTGGACATTAGTTCATTTCGGACAGTTTGTCGGCATGGCGGGTGTGATTGCCGGTCTCGTTTTAATGTCTTTTGTCCTTGAAGAGGAAGTGGGCGGAACCGGCTGGTTGAACCGTTTGGCGCGAGGTGCGGCACTTATCGCACTGTCTCTTTACGGTGTCCTCCAAGCGGTCGATGGAGTTTCCCTAAAACAGGCGGTCGATGCATGGGCAGCGGCAACTGATGCCGACAAGCTGGTGCGTTTTTCAAGTGCTGAAACTATACGCTGGCTTGAGTGGGGTGCCAGAAGCTATCAGAGCTTCATGTTCGGATTGACCCTTGTATTGTTTGGCACTGCGATTGTTTGCTCGTCACAGATTTCTAAACCCATCGGTTATCTTATGGCGATCTCAGGCGTCGCATACTTGTACCAGGGCTGGATCATTGGCTCCGAGGGTTTTTCGATGAGAAATCATATGCCGACGCTTGTCGCCATTGGCGCAATCCTCGCTTGGAGCATTTGGTTTTTGATCATTACATGGTGGAAGGCATGGGGCACCGGAGGCCCTATTGGTCCAATGCACACCGGCAAGTGACAAACTTCCGAAGACCATACGTTCCTAATATTCTGCCCAATTGATAATGGAGCGGAAATCAATTTTTTAGGCACCTTGCGGACGTAAGGCATCCGATAAAGGGGGAAATACCAGAATTGAAAAGTCTTGTCGCTCGCATCCGGTTTTGGCCCTACCCGGAAGAAAGCAAAGATGTCCAGAGTTTCCGCTCAGGATCAAACTCGATTTCTCCATGGTGTCCGTTTAGGTCGGAGCTGCACCGTGCCTTCAAGCATTTGCAAGTGTTGAGCGTAGGAATGGCGGCAGATGACTTGGGCTGCTATAGAGAGATCGACTTGGGCGATCCACTTGGATCTCTTTCTTTGTGAAAGGGTCGCTCCATGCTGATCTTGTATCGGAAATGACCTGGAGGCCGCCATGGCACTCGACCAATCCGCAGATACAGACTTCGTGAAATTCTGGAACTCTGTCCTTGGGCCAAAGTTCACTAAGTACCGACATATCCTTCAAGGCGGACTGTCTCGACATTCCGCTGCAGTGTTGCCGAACTTGCCGATCAAAAAGGGGATGTCGGTGCTGGATGTCGGCTGTGGTTGGGGAGACATGTCGCTTCAGGTCGCCGAGATTGTCGGACCTCAGGGGCGCGTCGTCGGCATTGATTGCGTCGATGCATTCTTGGTTGAGGCCAGGAAAGATGCTGCCGCAAGAGGCCTCTCAAACGTCCAGTTCTCCCGCGGTGATGCCGAAGTCGCTCTGCCTGAGAATGAGTTCGACTATGTGGTTGCGCGATTTGGCACGATGTTCTTCACAAACCCCGTTGCTGCTTTGCGACGCATGCGTAAGGCGCTCAAGCCGGGAGGACAGATGACTCACATCGTCTGGCGTCGGCGCCAAGATAATCCGGCATGGCAGGAAGCCAAAGAAATTGCCCTTCGGCATCTTCCGCCTCCGGGAGCAGATGCCGACACCTGTGGACCCGGCCCATTCTCAATGGGTAATCAGGAGACCACACGCCTGATGATGAAGAGCGCCGGTTACGAGGATGTCACTTTTACCCGTGTGGACGAGAAGATCATGGTCGGCACAACTCCGGAAGAATGCATCGCTTTCGCTTTGGCCATCGGTCCGGGTGGCGAGGTGTTCCGTGAGGCCGGTGAAGAACTGGCTGAGGCCAAGCGTCCCGAGATCGAGCGTGAGATGCGGATCTTTTTCGAGAGCCAAGAACGGGACGAGAATGGGATCTGGGCACCCACCTCTTCGTGGGTGATATCCGCGCGCAATCCGGGTTGATGGCAATTTAGCAATGGGGTCGCGCTGGTCGCCCTGTCATGGGCACAAGAGGGACAAAATGGAGTCCGCATTGGACATGAAATAACCGCTCGCCACAAGGACCGTGAACAGCGGGTCTTGGCCCTTAGCGGAAGTTTTTTGTATTTTTGGTCGAGCCAACTATGGGCCAAAAGCAGACTTCCAATCCCCCCGGAGGAAATATTCAGTGGCAGGTCAATTGAATTTCCTTAGTTGCAATTATATTTTGTGTAGATACGAATCCGAGTGAAAGCGGGTGGCGTAACCGCTTTTCGTCCTGCAGCTTGGATGGCGCAATTCAGGGCCAGCTCAACTTCGTGCGTCACATCATGACCGATTGCAAAGTTCATCACGCCGGTTTCAAGAAGCATGCGCGAATTTGCATTGAGTTCATGGCCAATAAAGACCGTCTTACCGGCAAGGCCAAACTCACTGAGTGCCTTACCGATACCAACATTGCCTGCTGCCACATTGTAAATGCCAGCGGGTGGCCCATGTTCCTCGATATAGCGCACGACATTTGGGTAGACCAATTCAGTTTCGTCATTTGAGTTCACGCGTTCATCCACCTTGAGAAGTGGGAATTCACTGCGCAGGACTCTGCGAAATCCAAGTTCACGCTCTTCCTGCACGCGGTAAGGCGCCGAATAGACGAAGAGAATATTGCCATCACGATTGCCCACGGCCTGCCCCATCAAGTAAGCCGCCGTTGCCCCAGAACTCACTTGATCGTTGCCGATATAAGCGGTACGCCCTGACGTCGGCAGATCCGTTGTAATACAGATTACTGGCACGCCACGGCCAACAATGTTGCGCACGGCGCGGTTCACTATCAGGTCTTCGCGCGCAACGATGACAATGGCATGTGCGGTTTCGGCGGTGCGCTCAATGAGGTTGGCGTATTTGATGGGATCAACCCGAGAAGTCGTGCTGCCATCGAATGTCGCTTCAATATTTGGCCGCTGCCTAACCGTTTCCCAAACAGCGGACTCCAGCGATTCCTGAAAGCTTTTGCCACTCTCGGAGAGGAAGGCAATCTTGTAGCGCTCAGTTGCAGGTTCAACTGTAGTGGTTTCAGTCATGTTCAAGCTTGAAAGTGCTTTCATGACGCGCTTGCGGGTTTGCTCGCGCACGCCAGGCCGACCGTTGAGAATTCGGTCAACAGTCGCGGTGCCGACGCCGGCTTCGGCGGCAATCTCAGCCACTGTGGGACGCCGGGCAATTCTTGGGGCTGCGAGAGAAGCATTTCCTGTGGGCATGATGCATCATCTGATTTGAAATAAATCATGTCAATCATTTTGATGCAAAGAATTCCGATTTTCCTTCAAGATTCTCGCATTTTCCCGCGCTGCAGCACGTTCTGATGTGAAATCGATGAATTGATGTTCGATTTGATCTTGTGGAGAGATAGAAGAAACGATTTAAACAACATCAAAATAGAACAAAAATTCTACAGTGGCGGAAACAATGGACGATCTGAAATTCGGCAAGCGTGACAAGCGGGGCGATTGGCATCCTTCGATGCCAATCGAAACCGCACCCGTTTTTGTTTTCCCGCCGCAGCCAAGTAAGTTTCTCAAGTGGCTCCCCGGATACATTTTCCCATGGAATGCACTGTTTCTGGTCCTCGGCGCTGCCTTCTGGTTCTGGCTTACGCCCTCTACCGAAACCTTAAGAACAATTGCGCCCGGCTGGATTTCATACCTCTTGGCGCGGAATGCCCTGCTCGTGCTGGTTTTCTTCGGAGCACTCGAACTACGCCTCTATGTCAAGCGCAGGCAAGGCACGCATTTCAAGTTCAATGGCAAGTGGCCCTCCGAGCAGCGGAGCGACGTGTTCATGTTCAAGAGCCAGAACATTGACAATGCCCTCAGAACATTTGTCACAGGAGTACCGATCTGGACGGCCTATGAGGTGTTTGGCCTGTGGTCTTACGCCAATGGCATTGGGCCCTGGTCAACATTCGGCTCACATCCGATTTGGTTTGTGGCTTTCGCCTTCATTCTGCCGATTTGGCATGAGGTGCACTTCTATTGCATCCATCGCCTTATTCACGTTCCAATCCTCTACAAATGGATACACTCAGTTCATCACAACTCAGTGAACCCAAGCCCATGGTCTAGCCTTTCGATGCATCCTATTGAGCATCTGCTCTATTGGTCCGACTCCCTCATTCATCTCATCCTGCCGTCTCATCCGCTGCTGTTTCTCTACGGCCTGCAAATCACAGGCACAGGCGCTGTTGTCGGCCACATCGGTTTCGACAAAATTGAACTCGACAACGAGCAGGCCATGGATACTCATGCCTATGCTCATTACCTGCATCACAAATATTTCGAAGTGAATTACGCCGACGGCACTACGGCGCTCGATAAGTTCTTTGGCACCTGGCACGATGGAACCAAAGAAGCGCAGGAACGCATGGAATCTCGCTACGCCAAGAAAGTAGCGCAACTCAATCAACAAAAGAATTCATGACACCATGAATCCGTCCAACGACGGCAATCCGGAGGAAAACAAATGAAAAAACTCGCAACTGTTCTCATCGCCTCGGCGGCCTTCGCCGCTCTAATCCCCTGCGCCATGGCAGCCAATATTGCTATTATCGGTGGCAAAGCAGACGATCCTTTCTTTGCCAAAATCAAGAAGGGAATCGATGATGCCACACTTGTGGTCAAGGCTCACGGTGGAACCGTAAACTATCTGCAGCTGCAGACCTATGACAACATCGGTGGAGACGCTGCCAATCTCGTGCGCAATGCGATCAGCCAGAAGGCCGATATCATCGCTGTGCCAGATTGGGTTCCTGGCTCTGAAGACGAAGCAATCAAGGCCGCCTTGGCCGCCCACATCCCTGTAATGCTCTACAATGCGGGAGGTGGAGATAAAGCCAAGGAACTTGGCGCAATCAACTATATCGGCAATGAAGAATACCCCGCCGGTCTAGCTGGCGGTGAATACTATTCCACTCACGGTGCAAAGCACGTGATTTGCGTGAATACAGTTCCTGGCGCGCAAAACCTCGAAGATCGTTGCAAGGGCATCGCGGATAATATGAAGAAAGCCGGCGGTAAAGCGGAACAGTTGCCGCTACCGGCTTCTTCATTTGGCGACCCAACTGCTGTTGCCGAAGCTATTAAGGCCACTCTGCTCAAGGACGGAACGGTCGATGGAATTTTTACGATCTCCGCTGGCGATGGTGATTCCGCCGCCACAGCAATTGAGCAGGCGGGTAAAACTGGCAAGGTGCAGCTTGGCACGTTTGACATGAATGTTGCTGGCCTAAACCGCATCAAGGACGGAAAGCAACTTTTTGCGATCGACCAACAGCCGTGGCTTCAAGGCTTTCTTGCCGTTACTCTGGCAGACGGGAACGTCAACTATGCTTTGAAAGTTGCATCCGCACCAATTTTGACTGGCCCAGGCATTGTTGACAAGGACAACGTGGTTGCAACCCTCAAGGGTGGCGAGCAAGGTTACCGCTGAGCTAGCGCTAAAGTGTACTTCCGGCCCGCTAAAAAGCGCGGGCCGGATGACGCAGTCTAGATTCAACTTCATCTCATTTGGCGGATGATATTTTCGCCCAGGAAGAAGACACATGATTTTCTCCTACATAGGTAATCTCCTCCGCCGACCGGAATCTGGCGCCTTTCTCGGGATGATGGGAGTATTTCTCTTCTTCGTCATGTTTGGTGGAACGGCTTTTGTTCAACCTGCGGGCATGGCAACCTGGCTGAACGTGGCGGCAAATCTTGGCATTGTCGCCATTCCAATGGGACTCTTAGTCATCGCTGGAGAACTCGACATCTCCATTGGCTCCATGATCCCAGCCGGTTCAATGATCTTTGCCATCATGTCCGGGCACTATGGGCTTCCAAATTGGATGGCCGTCGTTGCAGTTCTGGCGGTGGGGCTTGTTGTTGGTACAATCAACGGTGTCTTGGTTGTACGCACTGCCGTGCCGTCACTAATTGTTACGCTTGGCACCCTCTTTGTGGTCGCTGGTCTCGTGTTGGCAATTTCTGTGCTGGTCACGGGCACAACCAGTGTTGCTTTAACAGCTGAACCGTGGGCCAAATTCATCTTCGGCCATTTTATCGCCCAAACCTTTCAAGTCATCATTGTCTGGTGGGTGATTGTGAGCATCATCTATATCTACTTCGTACACTATTCGCCCTGGGGCAATTGGCTATTCGCGCTCGGCGGTGACAAAGTAAGTGCGCGCAATGCGGGCATTCCAACAGAGCGCCTCACGATCGTTTTGTTTGTTTTGACAGGCACGAGTGCTGCCTTTGTTGGTATGTGCCAGGCCATTCTATTCAACTCGGCGCAAGTATCTGCAGGCCAATCGTATATCTTCAATGCGATCATTGCGGTGGTGGTAGGTGGGGTCCTTCTCACGGGCGGATTTGGATCGGTCATCGGCATTATCTTTGGCACCATCACCTTTGCCGTTGTGAACCAGGGCATCTACGTAACGAACTTTGACCGCAATTGGTCGAGCGTGATCATTGGTCTCATGCTGCTTGCGGCCGTGTTGATGAACAATACATTCCGGCACATGGCCTTGCGCTATTCACCCAAGAAGAAGGCGGCCTAAGCCATGTCAATTCCAGTTCTCGCGCTCAAGAATATCAATAAGAGCTTCGGCCCAATCGACGTGCTCCATGACATCAATATTGAGGTTCGCTCTGGCGAGGTACTATGTCTACTCGGCGACAATGGTGCCGGAAAATCGACACTGATTAAAATCCTCTCTGGTGTTCATCAGCCCACCACCGGTACAATTGAGATGGATGGCAAGCCTTCTAACTTTGAGAACCCGCGCGCCGCTGCTGACCAAGGTATTGCGACCGTGCACCAGTTTGGCGGAACTTTTGCGTTGATGAGCATTGGGCGGTCATTCTTTGTTGGCGTCGAGCCCACAAAGGGATGGGGTCCCTTCAAAGTTTTTGATCTTAAGAAAGCCAATGCGATCGCCGTCAAGGCAGTTCAAGACTTTGGCATCACCCGGATTGATGACGGTGATCGACTCGTTGGCGGGCTATCGGGCGGTGAACGCCAGTCATTGGCCATCGCTCGTGCGGTCCATTTTGGTGCGCGCGTACTGATACTCGATGAACCGACTGCAGCACTAGGTGTAAAGCAAGCCTCACACGTCTTGCGCATCGTGAATCAAGCTAAGAGGCGCGGGCTGGCCGTAATCTTCATCACTCATCAAGTGATGCATGCCATGGCAGTGGGGGATCATTTCGCAGTGCTCATTCGTGGCGCCGTCGCGGCCGATTTCCGTAAGGGTGAAAAATCGCGCGAACAGATTACGGATCTTATGGCCGGTGGGGAAACTATGGCCGGTCTGGAAAAAGAGATTGAGGACTACATGTCAACACATGGCGGACATCCACCAGCCGCCCATTGAAATTCACAATTGGCGATGCCGGACCCACCCCTTTCTTGTCCGGAATTGCAAACTAGGCGGGCCCTTGTTCCTCCAAGCGAGGGTCCGCCATTTTGAAAATACCCGAAAGTCGAGACCGACGGGCCAAATTTTAGGAGCCCCTATGGCAATCAGACTAGGCATCATTGGCGCAGGAATTATGGGCGCAGATCATGCGCGCATTTTCTCGCAGGAAGTCACTGGCGTCACACTGCATACAATTTGTGATGCCGATTCCCTACGCTCGCGAAGAATCGCTGACGCCACCGGCGCGAAAAACACAAGTAATGACCCGCTTTCTGTCATTGCCGACAAGCAGATTGATGCGATCCTCATCGCAAGCCCAGATGAGACCCACGCGCCTTTGAGCTTGGCTTGTGTTGATGCGCGAAAGCCCGTGCTTTGCGAAAAGCCGCTGTCGCAGAGTTCGCGTGAATGCCTCAATGTGCTCGCGGAAGAGTCGAAGATCGGTAAGCGCCTGGTGCAGATTGGCTTCATGCGCCGGTTTGACCCATCCTATGTGCAGATGAAAACAGCACTCAGTGATGGCAAGTTGGGTGCACCGCTCATAATGCACAATTTCCATCGCAACGTTTCGGCACCAGCTAATTTCACCGGACAGATGGCGATTACCAATTCGGCCCCACACGAATTTGATGTCGCGCGTTTTGTGCTAGATGCCGACTACGACTCCATTACGGCTTTCCGGCCCAGGTTCGCGGATCCCAACAAGACTGGCGCGCCAGTCTTCATGGTGTTGAGGACAGATCGCGGGCAACTGGTAAATGTTGAAATCAACAACAACGCTGCCTATGGCTATGATGTGCGTGGCGAACTGGTCGGTGAAAAGGGTTCGGTATTCCTGCGTTCTCCCATCGTCAGTGAACTGCATGTCGATCTGCAAACCATTACTGCCTATCCCGCCGATTGGCGCCCTCGATTTACTGAGGCCTACCGACTGCAAAATTCAGCTTGGCTGAAATCCATTCAGACAGGTGTACCTGTGGGGGCCAGCGCGTGGGATGGCTATGCTGCAACACTCGTGGCCGAGGCCGGTGTCAAGTCGCTCGTGAGCGGCCAGGCGGTCAACGTTACTTCCATTGACAAACCAGCTTTATACCGGGGTTCCCCATGAAAATTGGAGTAGTGACAGATTCACTTGGCCATTTGCCTTATGCCAAAATGCTTGATGCGGCGGCAGCGATGGGAATTTCAGGTGTTGAGTTCAACGCCTGCAATTGGACATCTGCGCCGCATTTCAATCTCGCGGCTCTGCTCAAGGCTTCAGGCCAGCGCAAGCAGGTTCAATCTGATCTCAAGGCACGACAACTCAAACTCATTGCCCTCAATGCCAATGGCAACCAGCTCCATCCCGTTGAAGGTGAGAAGCAGTCGAAAGATCTTTACAATACGATACGTCTCGCGAGCGAAATGGGTGTCAAAACTGTGGTTTGCATGTCTGGCCTGCCAGGGGGTGCTAAAGGCGAGAAGGTTCCGAATTGGGTGATCTCCTCTTGGCCACCGGAAACGCAAATGATCCTGAAATATCAGTGGGGCGATGTGATCCTGCCCTATTGGGAAAAGCTCGCGAAACATGCCAAAGCCAATGGAGTGCGGCTGGCGGTTGAAATGCATGGCAATCAAGCCGTTTATAATGTGACTGGGCTGCTTCGATTACGCAGGGAAATTGGCAAAGTCGTGGGGGCCAATCTCGACCCTTCACACCTGATTTGGATGGGTGCAGATCCGCTTTCTGCCATTGATGCGCTTGGCGATGCCATCTTTCACACCCACGCCAAAGACACTATGATCAACGCGCCTGTCGCTGCGCTGACTAGCCGTCTAGAGAACGGCGGCCTCACAGATATTACTGCGCGTTCTTGGAGCTACATCACCTTGGGGTACGGAAACCCCGAATCCTGGTGGCGAAGTTTCTGCTACCGCCTTCGCATGGTAGGATACGATGGCTGGCTCTCAATTGAGCACGAAGATGTGATGTTGAGCCGTGAAGAAGGCATGCGCAAGTCTGTGGAACTTCTGCGCAATGTCATACCCACCGAGCCCAGCGACTACGAACCGCAAGAGATCTGAGCGATGCGTTACCGTTCTTTTGGCCGCACGGGTTGGCAAGTCAGTGAAATCGGATTCGGCGCCTGGCAGATTGGGGGCGACTGGGGCAAAGTAGACGACGCTGCCTCGATTGACACCTTGCTATATGCCTTCGACAAAGGCATCAACTTCGTGGACACGGCCGAGCTTTATGGCAATGGCCATTCGGAAGAGGTGATCGGCAGGGCAATTAAGCAATGGAATGGCGGTAAGATTTATGTCGCCACTAAAGTGCGACCAATCAGCTGGACTAACCCTTCGGATGATACTCCGCAAATGCGCGGACGTTTCCCCGAATGGTATCTACGGGACAATGTCGAGAAGTCTCTGAAGCGCCTGCAGGTGGATCGCATTGATTTATATCAGCTCCATTCTTTCATGCCATCTGCAATGGTTGAGCTTGATTGGCTGGAAACTCTCATGAGGCTTCGACGCGAGGGCAAGATTGACCGGATCGGCGTTTCGCTGCGCGATAACCGTCCACAAGAAGGTGTTGATCTGGTTTCGGCGGGCCTTGTTGATTCTGTTCAATGTATCTTCAACATGTTCGAGCAACGTCCGGCGGGTGAACTGTTTTCGGAAGGGGGCCGGACGAACACCGCGTTCATCGCCCGCGTGCCGCTGGATTCCGGTTCTCTTGTCGGCAATTGGACTGTGGACAGCTACGCAGACTTTGAGCCTGGCTCCCAGCCTTTCAATATGTTCCGCGGCGAGCGCTTTACCGAAACTTTGGCGCGCGTGGATAGTCTCAAGACCTTGTGTACACCCTACTACACAAGCCTGGCCGAAGCCGCGATGCGCTACGTACTTTCAGCGCCGCAACTTTCAACACTCATCCCAGGCATGCTGAACCGACAGCATGTGGACATGAACATTGCCTACTCCGATGGCGAGCTGTTTCCTGATGAGTTGAAGCAGCAATTGCCGCCCCACATCTGGATCAGAGACTACTACCATTGAGCACCTTCTCGGCCCATCGTTTTGAACTCATGCTGCCGTTCGAATTGCGTGCCGCGATCGCAAAAAGCTCTATTGCCTATGTGCCGCTAGGTACACTGGAATGGCATAGCGAGCATCTGCCGGTGGGTCTGGATGCACTCACGGCCCACGGCTTGTGCCTGCGCGCGGCAGCGGAGACGGGTGGTGTCGTTTTACCTCCGCTTTACTACGGCACGGGCGGCGGCCACGGTGAATATCCGTTCACGATCATGATGCCTGTGCACGAGCCAATTGAAAGTTTGCTGGCCTTCACGTTGAAACGCCTAAAGGACTTTGGCCTCAAAAAGGTAGTCCTCCTTTCCGGTCATTTTCCGGATGCGCAACTTGAGATGATAGATCGCCTTGCCGGCCAAGCGCGTACTGCGGATTTCGAGGTTGTCGCAACCGCTGTGAACCGAATCCAAGGCTTGCCTCTGCCACCCGATCATGCCGGCAAATTTGAAACTACTCTGCTTTATGCTTTGCATCCCGATTTGGTGCACATCGAGCTATTACCTTCGACTTCGGAAGTGCCATTAACAACTGACGATTGGGAGCCATCGCGGCATGACCCTCGGCATTCCATTTGGGGTGTAATAGGTGCTGACCCGCGCGAGTTCGATCCGGCCAGTGCCGAGCAGTTATTGGATTTGGCGGTCAACGCATTAGTAGTCACCGCAGGCACTATTCACGAAAGAAGGAGTTAGCCAAACTCACGGGAGCAATTTCTACTATCGGAACAAGAACGATTGGAGTGGCTCTTGCTCATGGCCTGCCACTCCCTTCTGCCGTGGACCTTGAAGGCTGGCCAGGCGCCCAAATTCTGGCTCAGGTGAACCAATGTTTCCTCATAGCTCGTTTGAGGAGTGCAGAAAAAGCCTATAAAGAATCCGTGAATGCATTACGTCTCGCGTTCGAATTAGGGAGCGAATTCTGATGTCTTTTTCAATGTCGGCCTGGATTGCAGAGCCTCTCACTTGGGGAAGAGGGCCGCGCATTCTCGAGGCCTTTCTCGAACCGACCTGTCCTTATTCAGCGCGTGCTTTCCCCAAATTATTTGAGCTGGTTGAAAAAATCGGAGCCGATCGGATTTCAGTCAAGATCCGTCTGCAGTCTCAGCCATGGCATATGTTCTCGGGTGTGGTCGTCCGAGCAATTCTTGCTGCATCTACCACTAGGTATGGCAAAGAAGCCGCAAAGAGCGTCATGGGCGCGGTGTTTGACCGGCGTGAAGAATTCGAATTCGAGATGCACTGCATGGGTCCCAATATGGATACGACACCTAATCAAATATTGTCTCGGATTGAAAAGGCCAGCGGGGTGACTCTAGTGGAACAATTCCAAATTACGGACCTCGATCGAGAGGTAAAATGGCATACAAAATATGCGCGTCAGAACGGAATCCATTCGACACCGACATTCATGGTAGACGGACTTATAAACCCGAATTTGAACAGCGGCGACGATGTTGAGACATGGGTCAAAGTCTTGAAGTAAGTATGCAGTAGAGCGTACTCGACCTTGCGGCGGCTTTTTGACCCGGCGCAGAACACACGCTCGTAGAGGCTAATGTGTGCTACTGTTCGGAAACCAGACGTATCACGAATTGCAGTCGACTTCTGGGAAGGGCCACTTCCGGACATTAGAGAAGTGGTTTCCGATACTGAGCTTGATTGGATCGCAACATTCCCCACTGACTGGTACTTTCACTTGTTCCAGAGTCCATTGATCCACTTAGCGAGAATCGCCTTAGTTAGTTGCGAAGCGCCCCAAGCCTAGTTCGATTTTATCTCACTATGAAATCCTTACGCCGGGCCTCGAACATCCGAATGGCAAACTTATGTCGCCTTGCGCATTGTCATGGCCATATCTGCTCAAAGGAAATGGCTATGCTTGACTTCGTTTTCCTCGCCCTCGGCGTCGGACTGTTTTTTCTCGGCGCTGCCTATGTGCGCTTTTGCGCGAATTTGTGAGGCTCCTATGGCCGAAGCATTCATTGGACTTATCATCGCCCTCGGGCTTGGAGCTTACCTGCTCCACGCCATGCTCCATCCCGAAAAATACTAATCACTTATTGAAAAGGTGACACCATGACCTTTGCAGGCTGGTTTCAAATCATTTTGCTGCTTGCACTTGTGACCGCAACTGCATGGGCTTTAGGGACCTATATGGCCGCCGTTTTCACGGACCGCCGCACGCCGTTGACACCTGTGCTCGCACCCATCGAAGGCGCAATCAACAGGGTTTGTGGCATTGCCCCAACTGAACAGGATTGGAAAGCTTACACACTGGCCATGCTGGCCTTCAACGCTCTGGGTTTCGTTACGCTATATGCCTTGATGCGCCTGCAAGCGTTTCTACCCCTCAACCCGCAAGGCTTTGCGGCGGTACCTCCAGACCTGTCGTTCAACACCGCGATAAGCTTCGTGACCAACACCAACTGGCAGGCCTATAGTGGCGAATCGACGATGAGCCATCTAGTGCAAATGGCCGGTTTCACCGTTCACAATTTTCTGTCGGCAGCCACGGGCATTGCGCTTGCTGTCGCGTTCACACGGGCCTTTGCCCGCACCGGTGCCACCACCGTCGGCAATTTTTGGGACGATCTGACCAAGTCCACACTTTACATTTTGTTGCCACTCTCGGTCATTGTGGCCATTTGCTTCCTGTTGCTTGGCATTCCGCAAACTTTGCTGAGTTCAGTTGAGGCAACCACACTCGAAGGCGTCAAACAGGTAATCGCGCTCGGGCCGATCGCCAGCCAGGAAGCCATCAAGCAGCTTGGCACCAACGGCGGCGGCTTCCTCAATGCCAATTCTGCCCACCCGTTTGAAAACCCTTCAGCTTGGTCAGACTATCTCGCGATCTTCTCGATGCTCGTTGTCTCTGCCTCCATGCCGATCATGTTTGGCCGCATGGTGGGCGATGGTCGCCAGGGCCGGGCCCTGCTCATTACCATGTTGCTTTTCATCGTGGTTGGAACCGGCATTGTCTATTGGGCGGAAGCTTCGGGCAATCCGATCATGCAGGCTTTGGGTATTGATCCGTCGCAAGGCAACATGGAGGGCAAGGAAATGCGCTTTGGCCTTGCCATGACGGCGTTGTTTGCGGTGGCCACCACGGGGCTTTCCTGTGGCGCTGTCAATGCCATGCACGCTTCGCTCACGCCTCTCGGTGGCCTTGTGCCTCTGTTCATGATCCAGCTTGGCGAAATTCTGCCCGGCGGTGTCGGTTCAGGCCTCTACGGCATTCTGGTGATCGCCGTTCTGGCCGTCTTCATTGCGGGCCTCATGGTGGGCCGCACACCCGATTATCTCGGCAAAAAGATCGAAGCGCGTGAAATGAAACTGGCTATGCTGGCGCTGCTCATCTTGCCGCTGGTCATCCTTGGCTTCAGCGCAGTGTCAGCCATGTTGCCGGTTGCTCTCGCTAGTCTGGCCAACGCGGGCCCGCATGGTTTGAGCGAAATTCTCTATGCCTATTCATCAGCCGCTGGCAACAATGGTTCAGCCTTTGCTGGCCTCAATGCCAACACGCCTTGGTTCAACACCTCTTTGGGCATTGCCATGTTTCTCGGGCGCTTTGCGTATATTGTGCCGATGATGGCCGTTGCAGGCTCTCTGGCCGCCAAGCAAAAAATAGCAACCTCTGCCGGAAGCTTCCCCACCCACGGAACCTTGTTTGTGATGCTGCTCACTGGCGTCATCCTGATCCTCGGAGGGTTACAGTATTTCCCATCGCTGGCGCTCAGCCCCATTGTCGAACATTTCTTGATGCTGTCCGGCAAGACTTTTTGATCGGAGATTTATATGACAAAAGACATGACAGCCCCCGCGCTTATCGACGGTGCTATTTTTCGACAAGCCACACTCGACTCTTTCCGCAAACTTAACCCACGCGCGCTGGCCCGCAACCCGGTGATCTTTGTTACAGAAGTTGTCGCCGCATTGGTCACAGCTTTGTGGGTCCGCGATTTTCTCGTGGTCAACGGTACGGCATGGTTTTCGGGCCAGATTGCGGCATGGTTGTGGTTCACGGTGCTGTTTGCCAATTTCGCCGAAGCCGTGGCCGAGGGGCGCGGCAAAGCCCAGGCTGACGCGTTGCGGCGCACCCGTACTGACACGATTGCCAAGCGCTTGGTGATTCCCGAAACCAATGACCGCATCTATTCAAAGGTTTCCGCACTCGACCTCGTGGCGGGCGACATTGTGCTGGTTGAGGCTGGTGATCTCATTCCCAGTGATGGCGAGATTATTGAAGGTATTGCGTCCGTCAATGAATCGGCAATTACGGGCGAGTCAGCCCCCGTCATTCGCGAATCCGGTGGGGACCGTTCAGCGGTCACCGGCGGTACCACGGTTCTGTCCGATTGGATCAAAGTCAAAATTACGGCGGCCTCCGGCAACACCTTCATTGACCGCATGATCGCTCTTGTCGAAGGTGCTGAACGCAAGAAAACGCCCAATGAATTGGCACTGTCCATTCTGCTTGCTGGCATGACGCTGATCTTTCTCATCGCCGTGGTCACACTTTGGGGCCTTGCCGGGTATTCGGGCACCACGCTTTCGGTCACGGTCCTGGTTGCCCTCCTGGTCACCCTTATTCCAACAACAATCGGTGGGCTGTTGTCGGCCATCGGCATCGCTGGCATGGACCGCCTGATCCGTTTTAACGTCATCGCCACATCAGGCCGTGCCGTGGAGGCAGCGGGCGATGTCGATATCCTGCTGCTCGACAAAACTGGGACGATTACCTACGGAAACCGGTTGGCCAGCGCCTTGGTTGCCATTCCTGGCGTCGATCAAAAACATCTTGCCGAGGTTTCACTGCTGGCTTCATTGTCTGACCAGACACCCGAGGGTCGCTCAATTGTAGCCTTGTGCAAGAGCAATTTTGGCCTTGCCGAACCTGCGACGCCTGGCAAGAAGGTTGACATCATCCCCTTCTCCGCCACAACGCGCATTTCCGGCATTGATGTCGATGGCCGCGCGCTGCGCAAAGGGGCCGTTGATGCCATTCTCATATATGCGGGCTTAACCAAGGCGCAAGCACCTTCGGCCTTTAATGACGCTGTAGAAATGATTGCACGCACTGGCGGCACACCGCTTGGCGTGGCTGAAGACGGCAAGTTACTCGGCGTTATTCATTTGAAAGACGTGGTAAAGCCCGACATCAAGCAGCGCTTCAGCGCCTTGCGCGCCATGGGCGTTCGCACCGTGATGGTAACAGGTGATAATCCAGTGACGGCGGCCACCATCGCATCCGAAGCTGGTGTTGATGATTTCATCGCCGAGGCAACACCGGAAGATAAGCTGGCTTACATCCGCGCCGAACAGCGCAATGGCCGGATGATCGCCATGTGCGGTGATGGCACCAATGACGCGCCAGCCCTTGCCCAAGCCGATGTTGGCGTTGCCATGCAATCGGGCACACAAGCAGCCAAAGAAGCAGGCAACATGGTGGACCTTGATTCAAATCCCACTAAGCTTATTGAGATTGTTGAAATCGGCAAGCAGCTGTTGATGACGCGGGGTTCACTCACCACATTTTCAATCGCCAATGATGTGGCAAAATACTTCGCCATCATCCCCGCACTCTTTGTGGTGACCTATCCCGAGCTTGGCGCACTCAACGTGATGCGTCTTGCATCGCCGCACAGCGCCATCCTATCAGCGATCATCTTCAATGCTTTGATCATCGTTGCGCTCATTCCCTTGGCGCTGAAAGGCGTTACCTATCGCCCCGTTGGCGCTTCCGCTTTGCTGCGCCGAAATCTGCTGGTTTATGGCCTTGGCGGTCTCGTCGTTCCCTTTATCGGCATCAAGATCATCGATCTTCTTGTTGCTGCTTCGCATCTAGCTTGAGGAGAAAATCATGTTTGCACATCTTCGTCCCGCCTTTCTTCTCTTGGCCCTGATGACGCTGCTGACCGGAATCCTCTACCCGCTGGCCATTACAGGTGTTGCCCAAGTGGTTCTGCCGCGCTTGGGCAATGGCAGCATGATCGTTAAAGATGACAAGATCATCGGATCAAAATTGATCGGCGAAGCTTGGAGTTCCGACAAATATTTCTGGGGCAGGCCGTCTTCTGCGGGTGAAAAGGGCTATGATGCCCTAGCCTCAGGCGGCTCAAATTTTGGGGCAACTTCGAAAGCCTTGATGGACCGCGTTAAAGCCAGCATAGATGTGCTTCACCAATCGACCCCCGGAAAACTCTTGCCTGCCGATGCCGTGACGGCATCAGCCAGCGGCCTTGACCCCGAAATCTCACCAGCTTATGCCAAGCTTCAAGTCGCCCGCGTGGCCAAGGCCCGCAGCCTGCCGGAAGCGCAGGTCACGGCGCAGGTTGAATCGCAAATTTCAAAACCCGTGGCGGGCATTTTCGGAGAACCTCGCGTCAATGTTTTGTTGCTCAACGTGGCGTTGGATGATTTAAGCTCTGAGCCTCATGGATGAATATGGCGATAAGCGCCCCTCACCGGACGTTCTCCTCAATCTCGCTACCAATGAGCGGCGTGGCAAACTAAAGATATTCATCGGTGCCTCGCCCGGCGTCGGCAAAACCTTTGCCATGCTGGCAGGCGCTCAGCGGCTGCGCAGTGAAGGCAAAGATGTAATCATCGGCATTGTCGAAACCCATGGCCGGGTAGAGACTGCGGCATTGCTGAACGGCCTTGAGGTTCTGCCCCGCAAAGCTATCACTTATCGCGGCCATGCCATGATGGAGTTTGATCTGGATGCGGCTCTGGCCCGAAAGCCAAAGTTGATTATTGTGGATGAACTTGCGCACAGCAATGTGACCGGCTCGCGCCACCCCAAGCGCTATCAGGATGTGGAAGAATTGCTGGATGCCGGCATCAATGTCTGGACGGCGCTCAACATCCAACACATCGAAAGCCTGTCAGACGTGGTGGCGGCGATCATCGGCGTCAAAGTGCGCGAACTGGTGCCGGATACCGTTGTAGAAAACGCCGCCGATGTCATGCTGGTGGATATCACCCCCGACGAATTGATCCAGCGCCTCAAGGAAGGCAAGGTTTACCTTCCTGAAAATGCCCGCCGAGCTGCTGATAATTTCCTGCAACTCGGCAATATCACGGCGTTGCGCGAACTGGCTTTAAGACGCACGGCCCAGCGGGTTGACGATCAGATGGTGGATTATCTCCGCCAAAATGCCATCGAAGGGCCGTGGCCGACAAATGACAGAATCCTTGTTTGTGTCGGCAGTGACAACAATTCCGAACGTGTGGTGCGGCAAGCGGCCAGAATTGCGGGTTCGCTGAATGCCACGTGGGTTGCGGTTCATGCTTCAACTTCCGCCGATGCGACGCTAGACCCGGAAAAGCAAAGCAAGATCGATGGCAATCTCGATCTCGCCCAGCGTCTTGGCGCCGAAATTTCGCGCCTTTCCGCCAGGGATTTGCCAACTGAAGTTCTGCGTTTTGCCGCGCAGGAAAACATCACGCAAATCCTCATGGGCAGATCGGCGCCAGGTTTTTTCAAACGCCTCATGCGACGTTCACTGTCCGACGAAATCATGCGTCAGGCGAGTGGCGTTTCGGTTCATATTTTGACCGACAAAACCGATGCTGCGCGCCCTTTCCGCTTTCGCCGCCCGTGGTGGACGCTGAGCGGCCTCGCTTTGGCACCTGTTGCAGTGGCGGGTGCTGTTCTGATTGGAATTGCCGCCAGCCACTTTTTGAGACTGCCGAACCTCTCCATGATATTCTTGGCGGCGGTGCTGTTTTGCGCGGTGACGTCTGGAACCACCAGTGCGGTGGCTGCCGCCGGCCTGTCGTTTCTCGCCTATAATTTTTTCTTCATCGAACCCCTCTATACGTTCACTGTTGCCAGCCCGCACGAATTGCTGGCGCTGTTCTTTTTCCTTTTGGTTGCGGTGTTGACGGGCGGCCTGGCCGGGCGTGTACGCGAGCAATCTGTTGCCGCACTGTCACGCGTCAAACTGGTTGAAACGCTGTTTGACCTTTCGCGCAAACTCTCAAGCAGCATCAACATGGATGATCTGTTGTGGATCATCGCAACCCAAGCTGCTGCAACGGTGAGGGGTGAAACAATTGTGCTCCTGAACGAGAAGGATCAACTCACCATCAAGGCGGGCATGCCACCTGAGGATCACATCGAAACCGCTGATTGGGCGGCGGCGCGATGGGCATTCGGGCACGGCGAAATCGCGGGATGGAACTCGCAAACCTTGCCCAATGCGCGTTTTCAATATCATCCGTTGAAAACACCCCATGGCATTGTCGGGGTTGTTGGCATCAGGCCGAAGGAGGCGGTGATACCAGCTGACATGCAACGTATGTTGGAGGCATTGTTTGACCAGTTTTCAATCGCCATCGAGCGGGTGAATCTTGCAGGTGAAGTGGCCGATGTCCGCGCCAGCGCAGAAACCGAGAAACTGCGCTCTGCCCTGCTATCTTCAATATCACATGATCTGCGCACGCCTTTATCGTCAATCGTCGGCTCCGTCACAACCTTGCGCAGCCTCGAAGGCAAGATGGCTAAAGCCGTGCGCGCAGATCTTCTTGCCAATATTGAGGAAGAGGCAAGTCGTCTCTCGCGGTTTGTTTCCAATCTTTTGGACATGACCAAAATTGAAGGCGGAACCATTCAAGCCGGAAACGACAAAATTGATGTGGGAGACGTGGTTGCTGCGGCCATCCGACGCGCGAGGCAAACTTGGCCGCACCGCAAGATCAACGCGGAGTTTGCAGCCAACCTGCCAAATGCAATTGGCGATGCAGCCCTGCTCGAACAGCTTGTCTTCAATCTGCTCGACAATGCCAATAAATATTCAGGGCCAGCAACGGCAACAGCAGTGAAAGTCGCGAGGGCCGATCGCGGAATTGTGTTGGCTGTCGAAGACCAGGGCCAAGGCATTCCACCCCAGGATTTGGAGCGTGTATTTGAAAAATTCTACCGCGTCAAAGGCGGTGACGGCCGGGCCCCTGGCACCGGCTTGGGCCTGGCCATTTGCCGTGGTATTGTCAAAATCATGGGTGGAACCATCGCCGCGCAAAGCCCCGCCCATAACGGCCATGGCACGCGCATTGTGGTGAATTTCCCGGGGATCAAAGCCAATGGATAAGCCCCGCATATTGGTCGTGGATGATGAACCGCAAATCCTGCGCTTCCTGAAACCCGGTCTTGCCGCAGGCGGGTTTGATGTGATCACGGCTGGGACTGCGGCGGAAGCCGTCAAATCTGCCGCAACGCTGGCACCAGATGTCATCGTGCTCGATCTCGGCCTGCCGGACAAGGATGGCAAGGACGTCATCCGCGAAGTCCGCGCCTGGTCCGAGTTGCCCATCATTGTTCTTTCGGCCCGCGACCGTGAAGTTGAAAAGATTGAATCGCTCGATCTGGGTGCCGATGATTATATCAACAAACCCTTTGGTATCGGCGAGTTGATGGCCCGCATCCGCGCCAACCTGCGCAACCACCAGAAAGCAGCCAAACACACAACCAGCTTTAGTGCCGGCGGCATCAGCATAGACAAGCTCAAGCATGCGGTGGAGAAAGGCGGCAAAGCGCTTCACCTTACACCGAAAGAATTTGATCTCCTGTTTCTTTTGGTCGGAAATTCTGACCGTGTGATGACACACCGTCAAATCCTGAACGCTATTTGGGGGCCCGCACATACCCACGACGTGCAATACCTTCGAGTCTTCATTGGCCAGCTGCGCCAGAAGATCGAAGTTGATCCAGCGGACCCCGCGCTGATCTTGACGGAAGCAGGAATTGGCTACCGGTTCAACGGTGATACTCAGATGAATTGAAAATCAAGTTGGTCAGTGGCATGTCTGCTTAGGGTCAAATACAGACATTCGCGGGCTGTTTTCCCAAGTCCGCTGACAGCAGAATTTCAGACTTGCTCTTTGACCGAATTGCAGGAGATTATCAGGGCCGCACGGATATTGATGAGCGGCTTTTGGCGGATTTAATCCGCTGCACAAATGCACTACTTAAGAAGGTTAAGGAGTTAGAACCTCCTGTTGAATAGGCTCAGCCCTCCACTACTCTTTATGCATGCGCCACCCATTGAATCCATCGGATCACATTCTTTACCTGGGTTCTCATTCTCCGCCCTCTTCCACTCCGCCACCATGCGGAAAGGCCAGGTTGTATAGGAATTCGGGCGCGCCATTTATGCTTCTCCGCATACCCATAAAGTGCTGGACTTCGTTGCCGAAGGAAGCATTGGTATTCATACGGCTAATGCAGCTTACCAATAGTGAACTTGACCATGCCTCGTAGTTCTGCGGGGTTCTAGGTGGTGCGAGGGTCGGATTGGCCGGCTCTCTAACAGGAGCACCACAATGTCCAAAACAGCAAAAGCCAGGGTTAAAAGGCATGCTTAGGGCAAATTTAAAGCTGACCAACTGATCGGCCTTCTAAGCCGGCACTCGGGCGCCACTATCGCCGAAATTATCAAAGCGACCCTATGGCAGGCGCACAGCGTGCGCGGCTTAATGTCATGCACCCTCAAGAAGAAGGGGCACGACGTATCCAGTGAGGTCGATGGCGCTGGTGAGCGGCATTATCACATTAAGGCCAAGGTGGCCTCGTGAACGTGTCTGAATTGATGGCCCGCTCGGCTGGTGCAGCCGCACCCGCCGGGCAATCCAATGCCATGGCTGCCCTCGAAGGAGGCACTATGGACGCCCTGGCGCATCTCGATGTACTGCACGCTGCGAACCTCCAAATCCGATGGCGGGAGCTTTTTGGCCGCAATGCCACGGCACGGCTGGGGCCGGAGCTCATGAAGCGAGCAATCGCCTATCGGCTGCAGGAACTCGCCCATGGCGGGCTCTCTGGGACGGCGGAGCTACATCTAAAAGCCGCTGTGACCTATGCGGACAAGCGGGGAAACAAGATCGCCGCGCGCGGGTCAATCATCAAGTCGGGAACTCGTTTCGTACGCGAGTGGAATGGCGAAACCCACGAGGTCCTGGCATCGGGCGAAGGCGACTTCGCCGACCGCGGCAAGGCTTATAAAAGCTTGTCGGTGATCGCTCGGCGGATCACCGGCACGCATCAGTCGGGTCCACGGTTTCTTTGGCTTGAATGCAAAGCCGTCACTGACAAGCTCTGGGGAGGCTGCAAATGCCCGATAAGACGGCGACCAAGCGCTGCGCGGTCTATGTCCGTAAGTCGTCTGAAGAGGGCCTAGATATGAGCTATAACTCACTCGAAGCTCAGACCGACGCTTGTACGTCATACATTGCCAATCAAAGGCACGAAGGTTGGACCAAGCTTGCAAAGGTCCACGAGGACGGCGGCTGCTCGGGCGGCAAC
>JANPHF010000020.1:0-3451 GCA_031424315.1 Aestuariivirga sp. | reverse complement strand
GGACTGCCTGGCGAGATCAGCAATCCCTGTTGCTTGGCCTCGTGCGAGATCCGCAAACCATTTCCGCGCTTGAGTGATTTCCCGAATGAGGCGTTGATCAACGCGATGGGCAAGCGCTTGGTCCTTTCCGATGATGAGGCGCACTTCCTTGCCACAACGGAGGATGTGTCCGGGCACCTGAATCACCTCGGTCACTCCGTCTGCGCTGTCTCTGTCGAAGACATTGATACGCAATTGCTGTTGTAGCTTGGTAAGAAGGAGTGTGATCAGCACCCATTTCTTGTTGACCTCAATGCATTCGATGATCTCATTGAGAAGTCCTGTGTTGTTGATGTGAAGCTGTTCAAGCTCGTTGGCCAGCGCGGCGGCTCTTGAGGCAACTTCTTCAAACTCACCAGCGTTCTTGTGGGCTTGCGCGAGTTTGGCGAGCCAGTGCCTGTCCTTCATTCGGTTGAACAAGGTGCCTATGATAAGTTGCTCAAGGTCTGCGGCTGGGACTCTGAGTCCATCTTTCCCGGACTTGGCATCGCGAATAATTGAAGCTGAAACATAGTACCGATACTTGCGGCCGTGCTTTTTGGAATGGGTGGGCTGCAACCGGTTGCCAGCTCCATCAAAGACTAAGCCCTTGAGGATCGCCGGGGAGGCGAGTTTCTTCTTGGCCGTTTCTCCTGGTCCCTGGACCCTGAGGTGATCCTGGACTGCTTGGAACAGTTCAATGGGAACGATCGGATCGTGCTGGCCATCAAAGAGCTCTCCCTTGTGCAGGATCTTGCCGAGGTAGACTTGGTTCTGAAGCAGATAGCTGATCGCTCCTCGGGCGAATGGCATGCCGGCGTAGGTGGCCCCGTCTTCGCGCTTTCGTTGTTTTGATTTGATCCCATTGGCTTGCAGTTCATCACAGAGCTTCTTGGCTGAACCAAGGACCAAATAGCGTGTGAAAATCTGTCGTACAGTCTCCGCCTCGGTGTCATTGATGACCAACTTCCGGTCTTTGGCATCATAGCCCAGAGGCGGGTGCCCTCCCATCCACATGCCCCGGCGCTTGGAAGCAGCGATCTTGTCACGGATGCGCTCGCCTGCCAACTCGCGCTCGAACTGAGCGAATGATAACAATACGTTAAGTGTCAATCTTCCCATGGAAGTTGAAGTGTTAAATTGTTGCGTAACGGCCACGAAGGACACCTGATGCTCATCGAACAACTCGGTCAGCTTGGCGAAGTCAGCTAGCGACCTGGTCAGGCGATCAACCTTGTAGACTACGATGATGTCGATCTCGCCGCGCTTCAGGTCTTCGAAAAGCAGTTGCAGCGCAGGGCGCTCCAGGGAACCACCAGAGAAGCCGCCGTCGTCATACTCCTTGGCTAATCCTAGCCAGCCCTCATGCTTCTGGCTGGCAATATAGGCGGTACAGGCGTCGCGCTGGGCTGCAAGCGAGTTGTAAGCCTGATCCAAACCTTCCTCGGAAGACTTGCGAGTATAGATGGCACATCGCTTAACCTTAGGGCGCTCGGCCATGATCGGCCTCTTTGGTTGGCGGCATCCCAAAGAACCGGGGGCCGGACTGGTGCGTTCCCGTGATCTGCTTTGCTATTGTTGTCAGGCTTCGGTAGGTCTTGCCGTCATACGCAAACATCCCATTATCCAGCGCCAGGACTTCATGCGCCTGGCCCTGCCACTCGCGAATAAAACGTGTTCCAGACTTCGTAACCCCCACGAGCCTAAGTTCAACCGCCGACGAGCGACTCCTCGAACTCAGGCTCTTGAGTCGCAGCCTGGCGCTCTTGCTCAATCCGCCTTGGGCCTCCTCCTGCATTTTGTATGCGATGGCCAATCTCAGCAGTTGCTGACTCATGTTGGCAGGAGCCTGCATTCCAAAGTAGCCTTGCCATCGCGCACGCAGTTCCGACAACGGCAAGCCCTCAAGGTCCAAGGGTGGAAGCACGATGCTGCTCATTGAATGCCTCCTTCAGCAATCTTGTAGCGACGGTCTTTGCCTTCTTCCCGGCTGCTTGTGACTGTGATCCCCCTTTGCTTCAGCGCACCTGCGATGAAGCCTCGCACACTGTGAGGCTGCCATTCTGCTGCTCTTGCAGTTTCTGCAATGTTGATTCCATTGGGTCGCGACAACAACTTGATGATTTGGTCCGCTTTGGTGGTCTTTGCCTGGTTGTTGGCCTTTGCTGTTTTTCTGGTCATTGCGGTGCTCCTGTCTTGCAGGACCAGCCATTCTGGCCCTGTCACCACCACGAGCCCGCAATCCGGGCATCTAATCATCAAGGCATACGCGAACGATAGCAACCTTGCAGGGCCCAGCAATGCTTCCATTGCGGGCGAAGTCGAGTGAAATAGTTGATGCCCATTGTGACGGAGGGTTGTTCGTCAACTTCGGCCAATCTGGGATGAAAATGTACGCAATTATTCCGAAAGCAGACGTTGGCTGCATTCGTCGTTACTTCGGCTTTGGGCCAATGGCTGACTCTAAATCACTTTGGAGGAAATCTACGGTCGCAGGTTATCTACCACACGCTTACCAAACATTTCGGCAAGGAAGCGGTCTACCGCCAGTAGACAGCTCCTCGACATTTTTCAGTGCTTCATGGATTTAGGCTCTCGCGGGGCAGCACTGTGGTGACCCTGACAACAAAGGCGTGAAATGCCACCATATAGGCTCCAAGAAATTTGGCGGTGGACTCGACGGTCACTTCTCCCTCATCGGTGATCAGGCCTGGGGTGAAGTGGATGTAGGCTTCCGGGGCATTCATTTGTGGAGAATTACAGAAACTCAGAATGCTGCGGAGATGTTGTTGCGCCACAGCGGTTCCGATTGCTCCGGGTGATGTGCCGATGACCGCAGACGCTTTGCGGGCAAAGGAATTTGAACCAAAGGGGCGACTGGCCCAATCGATAGCATTCTTCAAGCCACCGGGGATTGATCGGTTGTATTCAGGTGTGACAAAAATGACGGCATCCACTGCAGCGATCGCTGCCTTAAAGTTCTTCGCAGGCTGAGGAAAATCGGCATCATAGTCGTACGAATAAATCGGCAGGTCGCGGAATGGGATTTCCACCATTTGGAGGGCAGGTGGCGCCAAACGCACCAGAGCCTTAGCCAGTTTGCGGTTGCGAGATCCGGCGGCAAGGCTTCCGACCAAATATCCAACTTTGAATGTGCTCATGACGTGTCCTCCGGTCCGGTAGATTGTCGTTCGCGTCCTGCCTTAGACACCTCTGTCCGCTGCATGACCGTCTCGCTTCGATGCTGCTATTCAAATCAGGCAATTGATTGAGATCAAGGAAAATCGGGGCAGAGCGTGCGTTTAATGGTTGAAAGGGTAGCATTGGCAAGCCCCGATTGAATCAATTTAGGAGAATGCGATGAAGATGTACAAATTGTTCTGCCTGCCCCTGCTTGCGGTCGTTTTGGCGACTCCAAGCTTTGCTGGGACAA
>JANPHF010000019.1:0-27906 GCA_031424315.1 Aestuariivirga sp. | reverse complement strand
TGCAGCACGCGGTTATGCTTCAAGTTGTGCATCAAGGCAGATGGCGCATATTTGTTGTCCGTCTGCATGAAGATGGCAGCACCAGCCACCCGGGCAGGCGGGTGGCGCTCCAGGCTTTCGAGGAGGCCTGTAAGCTCGATTGAATCCCGCTGCAACCTGTCAGAGAGAAGTTTCAGGCCGCGGCGCCACGTCACCATCAGCATGATCACAGTCAGGCCAATCAGCACAGGCAGATAGCCTCCATTGGCGATCTTCAAGGCGTTGGCAGCAAAGAACAGCAACTCAACAATGGAGATTGCCACCAATGCCGGCACGAAAAGCCAACGTGGTCCAGCCTTCCAGAAATAGATGACGGCGAGCAGCGTGTTGACCAGCATGGCGGCATTGACGGCGATACCATAAGCCGAGGCTAGGTTGTCAGATGAACGGAAGACCAGCACCAGCAGGATGACACCCAGCATCACCATCCAATTGATCTGGCCGACGTAGATCTGGCCGCTTTCGGTTTCTGAGGTGTGGGTGATGTTCATGCGCGGGCACAGACCGAGGGCAATGGCCTGTTGGGCAATGGAAAAGGCTCCGGTAATGACAGCTTGGCTGGCAATCACGGTAACACCCGTGGCCAGGAGCACCAGCGGGATCAAAGCCCAAGGCGGCATCATCAAGAAGAAGGGGTTGGAGATGGAATCAGGGTGCGCGATCACAAAGGCGCCCTGGCCAAGGTAGTTGAGCACAAGGCCGGGGAACACCACGGCAAGCCATGCGAGGCGAATGGGGTTTTTGCCGAAGTGGCCCATGTCGGCATAGAGCGCCTCACCACCGGTTACGGCGAGGAACACGCCGCCCACCACCAGAAGCGCAAGGCCCGGCTGGCGCACCAGCATCTCAATGCCATAGATGGGGTTGAGGGCGCTGAAGATGGCGAGATTATCGCCGATATGGACGAGGCCCAGGGCCGCCAAGACCAGAAACCAAATGAAGGTGATGGGTGCGAAGAGTTTGGCAACGCCGCTTGTGCCCTTGTACTGAAATACAAAGAGCGTGATGAGCACCGCGAGTGTGAGCGGGACAACGAAAGGTGCAAACCCTTCATTGATGACTTCGAGGCCTTCAATTGCTGAGAGCACCGAGATCGCTGGTGTAATCATGGCATCACCGAAGAAGAAGGCAGCGCCCACCATTCCCAGGCCCAATACCCAGCCGCCCTTTTTGCCCAACAGCGTTTCCACCAACACCACTTCAGAAAGAATTCCACCTTCGCCTTGGTTGTCGGCGCGCATGATGATCAGCACATATTTGATGGTGACGATCAACAGCAGTGCCCAGATGAGCAAAGACACCACACCATAGATGGCCGCATTCAAATCGACTTGCCCGCCCATGACAGGCTTGAGCGCCTCGCGCATGGTGTAGATGGGGCTGGTGCCGATATCCCCGAAAACCACGCCGATGGACCCAAAAGCGAGTTTGAGTTGCGGCCCGGTGAACAGGCGTTGGTTCTGATTGTTGGAAGACATGGCGAAAAGCCTCTGGTGACTTGATGTCACGTTGTTGGAAATACGTTTGTTGAGCCAATGGCCCCAGTTGATTTCCTCATGCCGATAATTTCGGTGGCGCGGCTATAATCCCTTTTGCAATGCAGCGAAAGTAACAAGAAATTTAGCTGGACGGGCCTCAAAGGTGAGTGGCAGAAAAATTGCAAACCAAAAAATAGGTATATTTTACAATTAGTAACATCACATTTCTAAGAATCTCTATTAATTGTCAGCGTTGCATCACAAGCTCATCTGCATGCCCAATTCGACGACCCTGTCTGCCGGAATGCGGAAAAAGTCGAGCGCGCGGGCGGATTGGTTGACCAGCATGATGAAGAGCCGCTGCTGCCAGAAGGGCATTTTGGAGCGCGCGCCAATCTTGATGACGCGGCGACCGAGGAAGTAGGAAGCCTGGCGCGGATCAATCTCTAGCCCATGTTCAGCGCAGGCGCGAAGTGCCGCTGGCACATCCGGCTGTTCCATATAGCCAAACCTGGCTTCCACGATCCACGCCCCGAGCGGGCCTTGTTTCACGCTGACACGGTCCTCATACCAGCGCGGTTGCTCGACGGTTTTCATCGCGAGGAACACCAACTTGTCATGGAGCACGCGGTTGTGCTTCAGGTTATGCATGAGGGCCGAGGGAGCGTATTTGTTGTCGGTCTGCATGAAGACGGCGGCCCCGGCCACGCGGGCTGGCTGGCGGCGCTCCAGGCTTTCGAGCAGGCTATTCAGTTCAATGGATTCACGTTGCAGTTTCAGAGTGAGAAGGCGGATGCCTTCACGCCAGGTCATCATGATGATGATGATCGAGAAGCCAATGAGCGCTGGCATATAGCCGCCATGCGGGATTTTCAGGATGTTGGCTGAGAAGAAGGTGGCTTCAACCACGAAAATGAAGAGCAGCGCGGGAATGGCGATGGAGCGCGGCCAGCTGCGTGATTGCCAAAAGAAGATCAGGCCCAACATGGTGTCCACCAGCATCGAAGTGTTGACGGCCACACCGTAGGCTGCGGCGAGGCGATCGGAAGATTGGAATACGAGCACCAGTAAGATCACGCCGATCATGATGAGCCAGTTGATCTGGCCGATATAGATTTGGCCGCTTTCGGTTTCGGATGTGTGAGTGATGTTCATGCGCGGGAACAGGCCAAGTGCTATGGCTTGTTGCGCGATGGAGAAGGCCCCCGTGATCACAGCCTGGCTGGCGATCACCGTTACGGCGGTGGCCATCACGACAAGCGGCACCAACGACCAGATCGGCAACATCAGGAAGAAGGGATTTTCAGCCGCTTCAGGATGAGCAATCACAAATGCGCCCTGGCCAAGATAGTTCAGCATGAGGGCAGGAAGAACCACAAAACTCCAGGCCATGCGGATGGGGGTTTTGCCGAAGTGCCCCATGTCGGCATAGAGCGCCTCGCCACCCGTTACCGCCAGAAACACGCCGCCGAACACGAGCAGAGCAAGGCCCGGATGTTCCAGCAACATCCGAATTCCGTAGTAGGGATTCAGCGCCTGAAAGATCTCAAAATCATCAGCGATGTGGCGCAGGCCCACGCCGGCGATGATGATGAACCACACGAATGTGACGGGTGCAAACACCTTGGCTACGCCGCCCGTGCCCTTGAACTGAAACAGGAAGAGCGTGAGCAAAACGGCAAGCGTGAGTGGCACCACATAAGGTTCAAACACCGGGTTGATGACTTTCAAACCTTCAATGGCCGAGAGCACAGACATGGCCGGCGTGATCATGGCATCGCCAAAGAAGAAGGCCGCGCCAATGATGCCGAGGCCCACGATGAAGCTACCTTTGCGTCCAAGCAATGTCTCCACCAACACAACAAGTGAAAGGATGCCGCCTTCGCCACGGTTATCGGCGCGCATCAGCATCACGACATATTTGAGTGTAACGACAATCAACAGCGCCCAGATGAGCAGTGATACAACGCCCAGCACCGACAGGCGCAAGTCACCGCCCGCAGCGGTGACATGATGCAAGGCTTCACGCATGGCATAAAGCGGGCTGGTGCCAATGTCGCCGAATACAACCCCGATGGAGGCGAAAGCCAATTTGGCATTGGGTTTCGAAAAAACAGTACTCGACGATTCAGCGTGGCTCATTTTGCCCCTGGCCCCATCAGGGGGCCGCTATCACCGCGCGGCATTGCGCCGGAAGGCCCGCCAGAGTCAAGGGGGGCGGCGGTGGGCGATGCGGGCCAGGTGCCGGCTTATGAGGCTTCCACGGCGCGTCCGAATACCAGTAAGCCAGCTCTTTGCCACAGCCAGTGCCATCATCCGGCTTAGGCGTCCATTGATCCTTGCATGAGCTCATGCCTTCTGGGCATTTCAAACGGATGTGGAAATGGAAGGTGTGGCCGTAAAGCGGGCGCACCTTTGCAAGCCATGATCGATCTGAGCCAGTTGCAGAATCGCACAGCGCCTTCTTGATTGGCGGGTGAACAAAGATGCGCGCTACCTGCGGGTCACGCGCCACAGTTTCAATCAGCTTGGCGCGGCTTTCACTCCAATTGTCAGAATTGATGGTGGAATGATTGACCACCATTTCCAGCGGCACTTTGGTTTCGCGCTCATCGGCCGAAAGCACATGGTCTGGCATGGGAGTGAACCATACGTCAGCATCCAGGCCAATCTGGTGGCTGGCATGGCCAGTTTTCATCGGGCCACCGCGTGGCTGTGCCATATCGCCTACCAGGAAGCCGTTCCAGCCAGCTTTGGCTTTGGCTTCAGCCGAGATGCGCTCAAGGAATGCGATGATCTGTGGCGTGCCCCAGGCGCGGTTTCGGGAAGGGCGCATCACCTGCCAAGTTGGGCCAGTTTGCGGTAGCTGCACTCCGCCTGCAAGGCAACCGAGCGCATAGGTGCCGACAGCGGCTGCTTTCAAGTGGGCCGGCAAAGTTTGCATGCCAAAGAGTTTCTTGGCGGGCATTGAAAAGATGTTGGCTGGGGCCCTCGCTGCGGCCATGTCAGCGGTGTCGCCAGCCGCACTGGTCTCGGTCGTAAGCGCGGATTGATCTTGCGCAGTTTGGGCAAATGCCAGTTGCGCCGCCAACACCGGCAGCGCCAACAGCAGGCCTAACGCCCTACTTTTTGCGGAAGGAATCAAGCGACACAACCTTTGGCCCATCATCAGCGGCAGCCTCATCTGGCTTTTCTTCATCATCACCTTTCGACCTGGTTTCCGGCACCTTGGGCGGGGAGGTTTCGTCTTCCACTTGAACCACGTCAAATTGAAGGCCGAATTGCACCGCTGGGTCAAGGAAACCTTTCACCGAAGCGAAGGGAATAACCAGTTTTTCCGGGATGTTATCAAAGGAAAGCTCAACGCTGAAGCGTTCCTCCGACACCTCAAGATTGAAAAACTGGTGCTGCAGCACAACAGTCATCTCACGCGGATAACGCTGCAACAGCCTCTCACCGATTGAGACACCGGGATAGCGTGTGTTGAACTGGATGTAGAAGTGGTGATCGCCCGGCAAGCCCGTTTTGACAACCTTGAGCAGCGCCTCGCGCACAACGCCACGCAGGGCATTTTGCGCAAGCTGGTCATAGCGCATCAGGTCTTCAGGCATTTCAATGATCTCAATCTACAGTTCCGACTCGTCGCGCAACATAGCCGCTCTGACAAGCGCTTGTCACGCCTTGGTGGATTTAGATTTGCGTGGTTTGGCCTTCACGGGGGCAGCTTGTGGCGGCACATAGGCAGCGGCAATCGGGGCTTTTCGCTTGGCGAGTTCATCGACATAGGCGCGGAACTCCGCATTGGAGCGCTCTCTGACCAGCAGCCATGCAGACTGATTGCCCGGGGCTGTGAAGATGGCTTCGAGGTTTGCATTAATCCCGTGCCAGTCATCCGTTTTCAACGTTCCAATGCGATGCTGAAACCACGCATTCTCGTATCGGCGCATCGTCGCCATAAGCATGAACCTGTAGCGCGACTTTTCCACTCTATCGAGGCTCTCAAAGTTGTCGCCTCCCCTCAAGACAAGGCTGCAACTCTCTGCGTTGTTGAAAAAGTTGTCCCAGGGCGCCGAGACAGATGCTGAAAGCTGCTGATAGGTGGCGGCGCGCACCGCCCGGGCGTTGTTGCGGATTTGTATGCCGACATAGATCATCGAGGCGATGACGCCGAGGCCGCCGAGGATCTGCACAATCTCCTGAAGTGTCATTGCCCTCGCCTTTTGGGGGGTCAGCTTAGAGCGGCTTGCGCAAAATGAAAGTGCCGGTTTCTGTTGCCAGGTACCGGCGAACCCCGCCTTACACCGCTAAGCGCAAGGACTTAATTTCGGTATTTCGCACTGCATTAAGCAGCGAGAGCAACCGGAGCAAAGTTATCGTTTGCATCTGTAAAATGACCCGATAACGTCGGTATCATCACGGGCAAAAAACCCACCTTTACACCCTCGTCGATCCTATTTCGCCCCCATCAAAGACGATTGTCCGGAGCTTGGAGCCCGGGCCTGACGCGGATTGCTTCGCAATCCGCTTGCGGCCTTGGCGCCGATTGCTCCGCAATCGGCTTTGGTGGAGGCGCCGGGTACTGCCCCCGGGTCCGAATGGTTTATTGCGCGAGCCGTTTATCACCATAGTCTGCCCCCTTGCGGAGGCGAGCAGGGCCAATATAGGGGCACATGGCGGCAAAATAAAGCCCTGGTCGAATTGTGTGGGCTATTCACGGCTGGATTGCAATGCTAAGGTGATTAGGCAGCCAGAGAGGTTGTTTGCTTATAGCCCGATGGGGGATTTAATGTCTGACTATAGTGCCGATATCAAGAAATACACGTCCAACGTTAACCAATCAGCGGTGGATGCCATTGTGAAATATTGTGGCATTGCGCTGAAGGGCGCGGATTCGCGCTTTGTGTCGATGACTGACCCAGCGGAAGTGAAGCGTGTAGTTGATGGCTTTGCTGCCAAGAAGCTCGGCCTTGATGCCAAGACGGCTGAAGCTGCCGTTCTGGCCGTTGGCGAAAAGATGAAGGCCGACAAGACCAAGCACCGTGTCACAGTTTACTATCTGCTTGCTGAATCCACCAAGACCATGGGCAAGCTCACGGCCTGATCGGCGATGCACCGAATTTCCAGCGGCGGGGCCAAAAGCCTTGCCGCTTTTATTTTGAGGAATCGTGCCCAGACCCTATGATGTGAGCCATGAAGCAATATCTCGATTTGATGCGCCATGTGCGCGACCATGGTGTGAAGAAGACTGACCGCACGGGGACGGGCACACTCTCGGTTTTCGGCTACCAAATGCGCTTCGACCTGGGGCAGGGGTTTCCTTTAGTTACGACAAAGAAGCTGCATTTGCGCTCGATTATCTATGAGCTGCTGTGGTTTGTCCGCGGCGAGACCAATGTCAAATATCTGCGCGACAACAAGGTGACCATTTGGGATGAGTGGGCTGACAAGGATGGCAACCTTGGGCCCGTTTACGGCGCGCAATGGCGCAGTTGGCCCGCGCGCGATGGCGGTGTGATCGATCAATTGGCCAACGTCGTTCAAATGATCAAGACCAAGCCAGATTCACGCCGTCTGATGGTGACGGCTTGGAACCCGGCTGATGTGGACAAGATGGCGCTGCCGCCATGCCACTGCCTGTTTCAATTCTATGTCGCGGAGGGGCGGCTGTCCTGCCAGCTCTATCAACGCTCAGCGGACATTTTCCTCGGCGTGCCTTTCAACATCGCATCCTATGCGTTGCTCACCCATATGGTGGCGCATGTGACGGGGCTCGAAGCGGGAGACTTTGTGCATTCGCTGGGAGATGCGCATCTATACTCCAATCATCTGGAGCAGGCGGAGTTGCAACTGGCGCGAAAGCCGCATGCTCTGCCCACGCTGAAAATCAAGCGCAAGGTTGATCGATTGGAAGATTTTGTTTTCGAGGATTTTGAAATTTTGAACTACGCGCCGGACGCGGCCATTTCAGCGCCGGTGGCTGTATGACTTTTTTTGGTGAGGATTTCCGCAAGGGCCTCAAAGGCTGGCTTTATCCACAGGAACCGATGCAAGGCCTGTGGCGAGGGCTGGGGCTGTTTGTGCTGCTCTTTGTTATTTTCGAAGTGGTGATGGTGCCCTTGATTGGTGCAGTGATTACCCATTTCGGCTTCGGGTTGCCGATCGCGGAATTTGTGGGGGCAGGCCGTGCTTCACCCCAGTTCATTCAGGGGTTCATGATCAGCATGTTTCCTTCCATGCTGCTGCTGTGCCTCCTCAGCTGGGGGCTGGTGCAACGTGGGCTGCCCAACTTGCAGGGGCGTTTGCCATTTGCCTGGCCGCGCCTTGGTGCTGCGGGCTGGCTGATCATCATTGTCGGATTTCTGCTCCTGGTGGGCATTCTGATCACAACGGTTTTCTCATTTGCGGGCGCAGATCCTGAGTCAACCAAGGGCCTGATTGAAAAATCCATGGCCGAGGTGGCCAACAACAAATGGCGCTTCCTGCTCATCGTGCCGGGTGTGGCGCTGGGTGCGCCGGTGGCCGAAGAACTGCTGTTTCGCGGATTTCTCTTTGCCGCCCTGGCGCCCTCTCGGGTTGGGAAGGCGGGCACGGTTTTGATTACTTCAGCTCTTTGGGCCCTGGCCCATGCCGGGCCTGCGCCCTGGGTGATTGTGGGCGGGATTTTCCTGATGGGAATTGTGCTCGGCGTTTTGCTGCTGCGCTTTGGCTCGCTGTGGTTGACAATCGTGCTCCATGCCATCTGGAACGGGCTTCAGACTTGGGGCTTGTTCAACCTCGGCAGCCAGTGATGATCTCCCTCGTCTACGCCATTTCGCGCAATGGGGTGATCGGCAAGGATGGCGGGCTGCCGTGGCACATTCCGTCTGATCTCAAGCACTTTAAGGCGGTGACTTTGGGCAAGCCTGTCATCATGGGGCGCAAGACTTGGGAAAGCCTGCCGAAAAGGCCCTTGCCCGGCCGGCGCAACATCGTGATCAGCCGCAACGCCAACTACGAGGCCGCGGGCGCAGAAGTGTTCGCGAGCCTCGCCGCAGCTTTAGCTGCCACGGCGACTGACGCCGAAGTGTGCGTGATCGGAGGGGCCGAGATTTTCAAGGCGGCCTTGCCTGTGACTAATCGGGTCTATCTCACCCGCGTATTGGATGATGTAGAGGGCGACACATTCATGCCTGAACTGGCTGATACCGAATGGCTTGTGGTGGAACAACAGATGCATCCACGCGGCGAAAAAGATTCGAGTACCTTTGAAACCATGACTTTGGAGCGGCGCTGATGCTTTACAACCTCATTCAAGCCATCGGCCTTGTTTTTGTCATTGAAGGGTTGCTTTATGCAGCCGCACCGGGGTTCACCCGCCGGCTTGTCGCTGCACTGCCAAAAGCCAGCGATGAGCAATTGCGCATTGCAGGCGTTGGCGGGTTGGCGCTGGGTGTGGCCATCGTGGCGGTGGCGAAGTTCTTGGTTTAGGAGATTGCAGATGGGCATGAAGGCGAAAGTATTGGTGACCGTGGCGGCGTTGGCGCTGAGTGCGGTTGTGGCAGCGCCTCAACAGCAGGCCATTGGGGCGAATATTGCCCAAAGCCTGCCGGATGTGGCTGACCTTGCCGACAAGCTGCTGCCTTCAGTTGTGGAAATTTCAGTCCAATCCAAGAATCCGGATGCGCCCAAAAGCGCTTCGCCGCTGGATGCCAATCCGTTCAAAGATTTCTTTGATGAATTCCTAAAGCGCAAGCAGCGCGAAGGGCAGAACGCGCCGGACGACAAGAAACCGCCTGACGCACCCAAGGATCAGGGGCAGGATGCGCCGAAGGACAACAAGGGCGGTGACAATGGACAGGGCAACAATGATGCGCAGCCTGATGACAACAGTCTGGTCAATTCCATGGGCTCTGGCTTCATCATTGACTCCAAAGGTTATATCGTCACCAACAACCATGTGATTGCCGATGCAGTAAACATCCAAGTTCACTTGCAGGACGGCACGCTGCTGAAAGCCGAACTTGTGGGTCATGACCCAAAGACGGATGTGGCTGTGATCAAGGTGAAGCCCGACAAGGATTTGCCTGCCGTGCCTTTCGCAGACAGTGACAAGGCGCGCATTGGCCAGTGGGTGATGGCGATCGGCAATCCATTCGGGCTTGGCGGGTCTGTCTCGCTGGGCATCATCTCGGCGCGCAACCGCGACATCAATGCCGGACCTTACGATAATTACTTTCAGACCGACGCGGCCATCAACAAGGGCAATTCGGGCGGGCCGCTGTTCAATCTTGATGGCCAGGTTGTGGGTGTGAACACTGCTATCTTTTCGCCCACGGGCGGCTCGGTGGGCATTGGCTTTTCCGTGCCCTCGAATGAGGTGAAGGCCGTGGCCGATCAGCTCATCAAGTTTGGTGAGACACGGCGTGGCTGGCTGGGCGTCAAGCTGCAGAACATGACCCCGGATGTGGCGGAGGGCCTGGGCCTCGCGAAACCGCGTGGCGCGCTGATCGCCGATGTCACCGCAGGCGGTCCTTCGGAGAAGGCTGGCATCAAGGCAGGGGATGTGATCGTATCTTTCGATGGCCGCGCCATTGATGACACGCGCGTGCTGCGCCGGGTGGTGGCTGAGACGGAAGTTGGCAAGGAAGTGCCCGTCACCGTTCTGCGCGACGGCAAAGAGCAAGAGATCAAAGTGACGCTGGGCCGCCTTGAGGAAGGTGAAAAGTTGGTGGCAGCGCAAGACAAGCAGGCAACACCGGATAAGCCCGCAGAGTCGCCCACAGCCACAGTGTTGGGCATGGGCCTTTCTGACATGACTGACGCGCTGCGCTCAAAATTCAAGATCGCCGACAAGGTGAAGGGCGTTGTCATCACCGACATTGAAAAAGGCAGTGATGCCGAGGCCAAGGGCCTTGCGGCAGGTGACGTGATCATGGAGGCGGGCGGCAAGGCGGTTCAGACCGCGCAGGATGTGGCCGATGCGGCAACTGCTGCGGACAAAGACAAGCGCAACACGCTGCTCATCTTCATGGCGCATGGCGGGGACGCAGGCGACACGCGCTTTGTGGCGGTGAAGCTGAAGAAGTGAGGGTGGGGGCGAAGTCAGTTCAGCGGGCTATTCCATCATTCGCGATACCGTTCGCTACCGCACCGCTGTGCCTCGCATATGAGAATTTGGATGTGCGATCTAATTCCCCCTTTTCAACATTGAAGCATGAGAGCAAGCTGCTTTGATCGGTACGGGCAGGGAGTTTAGCCATGATTATTTATCCTGATCTGGAATTGCGCAAAGGCCGCCTTGTCAATCTGATCCGCAATCGAATTGATAGCCCGCTGATCTACGATGTTGATCCGGTGCAGGCCGCCCATGACCTCGCTGCTCAGGGGGCCGAGTGGCTGCATGTTGTTGACCTTGACGCGGTGTTCAACGAGGGAGACAACACTGAACTCATCAAGGAAATCATTCGCACTGTTGGTTGCTCGGTGCAAGTGGGTGGTGCGATCAGGTCAATCGAAAAAGTGCACAGCTGGATGGATGCGGGGGCTGGCCGCGTGGTGATTGCCACGGCTGCGGTCAAGTATCCGCACCTGGTGAAAGTGGCGGCCACAGCCTATCCCGATGCCGTTGTTGTGAGCATTGATGCGCGTGGCGGTTTTGTAGTGGTGGATGGCTGGACAACGACGACCACCTTTACGCCCATTGAGTTTGCCCAGCAGTTCAAAGATGTGGCTTTGGCAGCCATCGTGTTTACCGACATTGACCGCGATGAGAATTACCCCGACAGCACGATGTCCCACGCAGCGGCCCTTGCCGCAAAAATCCGCACACCCGTCATCGTCAGCGGCGTTGTGAAAAGCCTCGATGATATTTCGACGCTCTCCTACTTGCCAAACATTACGGGAGTCATCACCAGCCGTGCCCTTTTCGGCGGCGCCTTTACCTTTGCCCAAGCCAACGCCATAGCAATGGAGCGGCACGCGCAGAACGCTCCATTTAGGTGAGTTGGGGTTGCAGCGGGTTGACGCTGCCAGTGCATTCAACTTGCGTCGCTTGGTCTGAGTTAGGCAATAGTTGGATGAGCAATCACGCCGGGTCTTGCCCGTCGTCCTGGCTCACTGGCCGCAGCGCCGGGCGCTTGGCGCCGAAGACGGGCGCGCGCGGCGCGCGGAAGGGGATGACCTCTTCGACCTGTGCGGCCTGCGAGGTGGATGGGGCCTCTTCGGCGAAATCATCACCGATGCCAGATTCGATCAGAATATCCTGTGAGCCGCCAATCATCACCAGATGCTCTACGCCGTCGCGGCGCAAGAGCACGAGGCGGCGCGATTGATCGATCTCGCAATATTCGACGATGCCGAGGCGCATGCCCTTGCGGCCGCGGGCGCGGCCATTGAACATGCGGAAGACCAGCAAAAGGACAATGAGGACTGCTAGCACGCCAAGTGCTGCCAAAATGTAGTTCATATAGGGCTGCAAGAATTCCATCATGTGCTGCACTCCTCACGACAAACGCGGTGTTGAAGCAAAATCGTATCACGAAATCTGATGACAACCAAGCCTTGCACAGCAATCCCGCGATGACATTGGCCTTAGCTGGGGAGGGTACCTTCGGGCCACCGTCGAAAGTTTGCGGAAGGCTGTGTCACTTTGCCTTATATTCCCTTCGATTCGGGGTGGTTGATGACGGAACAAACCAAAACAGACAATTCGGGCGTGGGGCAGATTGCCTCGAAGATCGTCGTGCCCGCCCTGGCTGCTGCCCTGGTTCTTGGCGTCTATTACTATCTCTATGAGCACAATCTCAATCTGCCGGAACCGGTGGTGCGAGCAGGGGCCTATCTGTTCACCTTCCTCGGGCTGGCTTGGTTGATTTCTGCTGTTGTGCGCCTGTTCCAGGGTGCGGGCGCTGATGGCGAGCGACAGTTCTATGACGCCCTGGCCGACGCGCTGGGAGACCCCGCCGTGATCGTCGACAGCAAAGGCCGTGCGGTTTATGCCAACGCGCCATTTCTCAAACTGGCATCCAAGGCCAGTGTCTCGCGGCTGGTGGGGTTTGACGTGCTGTATTCCGGCTACACCGATTTCGTGGAGCCGATCTATCAACTGGGGCAAGCGGCCAGAGACGGCAAGGCGATGGCGCGCGACCTGCGCCTGGCGGCCGGGTCTTCCGCGCCCTTTGCGAGCGCTGACGAGGCCAAGTGGCTGCGCCTTTCGGTTTCGCCCATGGTGCGCAACACGCGAGGCGCCAAAACACTGTGGCGGCTGTCGGACATCACTGCCGACAGGCTGCATCAAGAAAACGCCTTTTCACGGCTGCAGTTCATCATCTCATATCTTGACCAAGCTCCCGTTGGCTTCTTTTCAGTGCTGCCGAACGGACGCGTTGACTACGTGAATGCAACGCTGGCCACATGGCTGGGGTTTGACTTAGCCACAGTGCAATCAGGCAAACTTAACCTGTCTGAGCTGGTTGGGGCCGAGGGCGCCAAAGTGCTGCGCGCCGTTGCTCCAGTGGTTGGCGGCAACCGTATTGATGCCTTCCTGCTGCCCTTGCGCGACAAGGCAGGCGGCACGCATTATTTTCGCTTGATCAACCGCGCCGATTTCGACAGCGATGGCAAGCCGCTGCCGGCACGCTGCATGGTGATGAAGGCGCAAGGTGCCGAGGCGTTTTCCCCACCAACCAATAATAGCGCGCTGGACAAGGCGCGGTTCATGGCTTCCATTCCGATCGGCTATGCGGAAATTGACGCCCATGGAAACCTCGCTACAGCCAATGCGCAATTTCTCAATTTGTCGTCCGGCCTCGGCATTGGCGGCAATTTTTCTGCGGCCCTTGATGGTGCCAGCGGGCACCGCTTTGCTGAACTGCTTGGCGAGCTATCGCGCCGGCCAGATCAGCCGCATGACATGGATTGCACCTTCGCAGGCTCAGAAACCCGCAGCGCGCATCTCAGCTTGTCGCAAGGTGAGGCAGCGGGGCATGTTTCACTGTTCGCTATCGACAAGACCGAAAGCCGCCTGTTGGAAGCGCAACTGGCGCAGAGCCAGAAGATGCAGGCCATTGGCCAGCTGTCCTCCGGCCTGGCGCATGACTTCAACAACATGCTGACGCCGATTATCGGCTTTGCAGATATCCTGTTATCCAAGATGCGACCGACGGACCCGTCCTTCCAGGATGTGATGTCGATCAAGCAAAACGCCAACCGTGCCGCAGGCCTTGTGCGCCATCTGTTGGCCTTTTCGCGCAAGCAGACCATGCAGCCCAAGGTCTATGACCTTTCAGAATCCATGGCTGACCTTGGCATGCTGCTCAAGCGCGTGGTGGGCGACAAAGTGCAGTTGACGCTCACCCATGGGCGCGACCTTTGGCCCGTGATGGTTGACATTCACCAACTTGAGCAGGTGATTGTGAACCTTGCATCCAATGCGCGCGATGCCATGCCACAAGGTGGCAAACTGGCGCTCTCGACCTACAACATTACCGCTGCCGAATCCCAGGGGCTTGGCCATGTTCTGCCAGCGGCTGACTATGTGGTGTTGCGATCTGTCGATACGGGGCAGGGCATTCCGAAGGAAATCCTCAACAAGATCTGGGATCCGTTCTTCACCACGAAGGAAGTGGGCAAGGGCACTGGCCTGGGGCTTTCGATGGTCTATGGCTTCGTCAAGCAATCGGGCGGCTTCATCTATTGCGATAGTGAAGTTGGCAAGGGCACGACCTTCCGCATCTTCCTGCCGCGGCATGTGGCTGAAGCAGGGGCTGTGGTGGAGGCCAAGCCTGTTGAAGCCGCGCCAGTGCGTGAAGATTTCTCTGGCCGTGGCCGGGTGCTGATCGTGGAGGATGAAGACTCCGTGCGCGCCTTTGCTGCGCGTGCGCTGACTTCGCGCGGCTATACCGTGGTCGAAGCCAACAGCGGCGAAGTGGGGCTTGAAGTGATCGAAAGTGACAAGGATGGGTTTGAGCTTATTCTCTCTGACGTTGTGATGCCGGAAATGGATGGCCCCACCATGCTGAAGGAATTGCGCAAGCGTGGCGTGAAGAGCAAGTTCATTTTCATGTCGGGCTATGCCGAGGACGCTTTTGAAAAATCGCCGGACAGCCCAACTGATTTCAGCTTCCTGCAAAAGCCGTTTTCGCTGAAGCAATTGGTTGAAAAGGTGAAGGCTGAATTGGGCTAGCTTTGCCCTTCCGCTGCCCAAATTTGTTGCAAGGTGCAATTTCAGACGAAGTTGGGCACAGCAATGAAATTGGAACCCCGCGCATTTTCACCAGCACTTTCTGTTTTTCAATTGGTCGGACAATCATCGGCTGTCAGCCAAAGCCTGGGGCGGACCACTGCAGGATCTCGGCGTTTATGGCGTGAATGCGGCGCGCCATGTGTTCAAGGCGGAACCTATCGAGGTGGTGGCGATGACCGGCAAGCCCGATGACGATGCCCGTTTTGCTGAGGTGGATGAGGCGGTGTCTGCCATCCTGCGCTTTCCGCACGGTAGCCTGGCGGTGTTTTCGGCCAGTTTCGGCGCTGACGTGCAAGACCGCATCGGCGTTTTGGGCACGCGTGGCCAAATTGATATTGATGGAGCTTACCGGTTTGAGGTTGGCCGCAAGATCAGCCTGCGCGGTACCCATGGCACATGGGTCAAAGAGTTTCCCTACACGGATAATTTCACGGCGCAGGCCGACTATTTTGCGCGGTGCATTCTGGATGGCGGCGCCATTGGCCCGGATGGCCATGAAGGTTTGAAAGACCTCAAGGTGATGCTGGCTATCGAGCAGGCGGCCCACAGCGGGCGATCGCAGCAGATCGCATAGCGCGATCTCGGTTGGTCATTTTCCGTCTAAAAATGCAATCATTGAGAGTATTTCTATTAATATGCAATTTATAATTTGCAGTTAGAGATGAATCATCTTACGTTGAGAGCAACAAGTGAAGGGCAGCGGGCAGGGCGGCAACCGACGTTTGCATACGGCGAGAAGGTCGTGTTGAGGCGAGGGATCATCTGGCGTTTCGCAAATCGTCTTGGACCGTGCGTTTGAGCTTCACAATTAATTTGTCTTCTGTGGCCTTGTGGAGTGGCAACACGCCGCCGGCAGCAGACGAGACCTGGGTGTGCGCCTTCTTTCCCCAGAATGAGGCGGCAGTAGTGTGAGCTCTACAACCCCTACCGCGCACACCCGGGTCTTCACGTTCAAGCCGATTCTGGCTTTTAATAGTTCAACTTGATGTTCGGCAAAGGTTCCGCGAATGCAACCTGTTGCTCCCTCTGGCTGTGCCAGTTCTTAAAATTTTAGTCTAAATGGATGATTTCAATATTGAAATTTTTGCGTGCAAAAAGTTCTTGTCATTGGAACTAAAATAGAACATAACAAAAACAAGACGGAACAAACCTTTCCGTCCGAGTTCGGTTCACAGTTCGGTCCGCATAGGATAAGAGGAGACTTCAATGGCACAAGCCAATCTAAAGGTTGTTGAGAATATGGGGACTGACAAGAACAAGGCGCTGGAAGCGGCGCTGAGCCAGATTGAACGCGCCTTCGGCAAAGGCTCCATCATGAAGCTGGGTGCCAACCAGGCGATGGATGTGGAAGCGATTTCCACAGGCTCTCTCAGCCTCGACATTGCACTGGGCATCGGCGGTTTGCCGCGTGGCCGCGTGATCGAAATTTATGGTCCGGAATCGTCGGGCAAAACCACTCTCGCCTTGCAGACCATCGCTGAAAGCCAGAAGCGCGGGGGCATTTGCGCCTTTGTGGATGCGGAACATGCGCTGGATCCGGTTTATGCCAAGAAACTGGGCGTGAATATTGATGAGCTTCTGATTTCCCAGCCCGACACGGGCGAGCAGGCGCTGGAAATTGCAGATACGCTGGTGCGTTCTGGGGCTATTGAAATCCTCGTCATCGACTCGGTGGCGGCGTTGACGCCAAAGGCCGAACTTGAAGGCGAAATGGGCGATTCACTGCCGGGCCTGCAGGCCCGCCTGATGAGCCAGGCGCTGCGCAAGCTCACAGCCTCCATCTCCAAATCCAACTGTATGGTGATCTTCATCAATCAGATCCGCATGAAGATCGGTGTGATGTTCGGTTCTCCTGAAACCACCACGGGTGGCAATGCGCTGAAGTTCTATGCCTCTGTGCGCCTCGACATTCGCCGTATTGGTGCGATCAAGGACCGCGAGGAAGTGGTGGGCAATCAGACCCGCGTGAAAGTGGTCAAGAACAAGGTAGCCCCACCCTTCAAGATGGTGGAATTCGACATCATGTATGGCGAAGGCATTTCCAAGGTGGGCGAATTGGTCGACCTTGGTGTGACGGCCGGCGTGGTTGAAAAGTCCGGCTCCTGGTATTCCTATGATGGTGAGCGTATCGGCCAGGGCCGCGACAATGCCAAAACTTTCCTGAAGCAGAACCCGGATGTGGCCAACAAGATTGAAGCTGCCATCCGCGCCAATGCGGGCCTGATTTCAGCGCGCATTACCGATGGTTCGATCAAGGACGACGCGGAAGCTGAGGCCTGAGGGCAGCACCTGACGTGATTTAATCTTAATTCCATTATGGATTTTGGGTTCGGTTTCCGGACCCAAGAACCGGCAGGTTTGCCCCACAACCAACTCCTGCCTGAGTGGCTCTGAGGGCTGGCCGGACCCCGACCCCGGCTCCTACCCCCAAGGCCTTGTTTGTAACCCGCCGCACCCAGTTGGTGCGGCGATTTTTTTTGTTGTCTGGCATGCTTGTGCGGATTTGATCGGATGGTCAGGGCTGTCTGCTGCAGCTGTCTATCCTGCGATAAATTCTGGACGTTTCGGGTTCCAGACCTTATGAACGCGCCACATTTCAATTTGTCTCTTTGGGATATTCCATGACTGGTTTGGCGCAGATCCGTTCCACCTTCCTCGATTTTTTCAAGAAGCAGGGCCATGAGGTTGTGGCCTCGAGCCCGTTGGTGCCGCGCAATGATCCGACCCTGATGTTTGCCAACTCGGGCATGGTGCAGTTCAAGAACGTGTTCACCGGTGCTGAAAAGCGTCCTTACACCCGCGCCACCACCGCGCAGAAATGCGTGCGCGCCGGCGGCAAGCACAATGATCTCGACAATGTCGGCTACACCGCGCGTCATCACACTTTTTTCGAGATGCTCGGCAACTTCTCCTTTGGTGATTACTTCAAGCCCAATGCCATTGAATGGGCATGGACCTTGATCACCAAGGAATACGGCCTGCCGAAGGACCGGCTTTCTGTCACTGTCTATCACAACGACGATGACGCCTTTAACCTGTGGAAGAAGATTGCGGGCCTGCCGGACGAGCGCATCATCCGCATTCCAACCTCCGACAATTTCTGGGCGATGGGTGACACCGGCCCTTGTGGCCCGTGCTCGGAAATCTTCTTTGACCATGGCGACAAGATCTGGGGCGGCCCGCCGGGTTCGCCCGACGCGGATGGTGACCGGTTCATCGAAATCTGGAACCTGGTGTTCATGCAGTTCGAGCAGCTCAGCAAGGACGAACGTGTAAGCCTGCCCAAGCCATCGATTGACACGGGCATGGGGCTGGAGCGCATTGCTGCTGTGCTGCAAGGCACGCATGACAATTACGAGACTGATCTGTTCCGCTCGTTGATTGCCGCCATCGTGGAAGAAACCAATGTTGCGGCCGAAGGTGAGGCCAAGGCTTCCAACAGGGTGATCGCGGATCACCTGCGCGCCTCATCATTCCTGATTGCCGATGGCGTGATGCCGTCCAACGAAGGGCGCGGCTATGTGCTGCGCCGCATCATGCGCCGCGCCATGCGCCATGCCGAACTGCTGGGCGTGAAAGATCCGCTGATGTGGAAACTGGTGCCCGCGCTGGTGCGCGAGATGGGAGCGGCCTATCCCGAACTCAACCGCGCGCAGCCGATGATCACTGAAACGCTGAAGCTGGAAGAGACCCGTTTCCGCACGACGCTGGTGCGCGGCATGAAATTGCTGGCGGATGAATCGGGTGCACTCAACACTGGCGACACCTTCTCTGGCGAAACGGCATTCAAGCTTTATGACACTTACGGTTTCCCACTCGATCTGACGCAGGACGCGCTGAAGGCGCGCGGCATCAAGGTGGATGGCGACGCCTTTGCCAAAAGCATGGCCAAGCAGAAGGCCGATGCGCGCGCGGCGTGGAAAGGTTCAGGCGAAGAAAAAACCGACACTTTGTGGTTCGATATTCGCGAGCGTGTGGGTGGCACGGAATTCCTCGGCTATGATACCGAGCGCGCGGAGGGCGAGGTGATGGCGCTGGCCCACGATGGCAAGGACGTGACGGCGCTCAATGAAGGCCAGAGCGGCGCCATTCTTGTCAATCAGACGCCATTCTATGGTGAAAGCGGTGGCCAAACGGGTGATCAAGGCGTGATCCGCCGCGCCGATGGTTCGGTGTTTCGCGTGAGCGAGACGCAGAAGCGCCTGGGCGATGTGTTCATCCACCACGGCAAGGTTGAGAAAGGCTCTTTCCGCACTGGCCAGCCAGTGGAAATGGAAGTGGATCACGCTCGCCGCAGTGGCAACCGCCAGCATCACTCAGCCACACATCTGTTGCACGAGGCGTTGCGCCGGGTGTTGGGCGAGCATGTGGCTCAAAAGGGCTCACTGGTTGAGCCGGGCCGCTTGCGCTTTGACTTTTCGCATTCCAAGGGCATGAGCGCTGATGAGCTTTCTCGCGTGGAGGCCATTGCCAATGATGTCGTCTCGCAGAATGATCAAGTGTCTACGCGCTTGATGTCGGTTGATGCCGCCATCGCAGAAGGCGCCATGGCGCTGTTTGGCGAGAAATATGGTGATGAGGTGCGCGTTGTTTCCATGGGTCGCAATGAGCCTGGCAGCAACAAGCCGATCTATTCCCTTGAACTCTGCGGCGGCACGCATGTTTCGCGAACGGGCGACATTGGTTTGATCAAGATCGTGGCTGAAAGCGCATCTTCCGCCGGTGTGCGCCGCATGGAAGCTTTGGCCGGCGATGCTGCGCGCAGCTATCTGGCCGAACAGGATCGCCGCGTGCATGCGGCTTCTGCGGCACTCAAGGTTTCACCCGTCGACATGGTTTCGCGGGTTGAGGCGCTGGTTGAAGAACGCCGCAAGCTTGAGAAAGAACTGGCCGATACCAAGCGCCAACTCGCGATGGGCGGCGGCAAAGCAGGCGGAGCCGATGATGTCCTTGAGATCAAGGGCGTAAAGTTCATGGCGCGGCTGCTGAAAGGTGTGGCTGCGAATGACTTGAAGCCGCTGGCCGACGAGGGCAAGAAGCAACTGGGTTCTGGCATTGTTGTGTTGATCTCCGAGGGCGAAGACGGCAAGGGCGCGGTGGTGGCAGCGGTGACTGCTGATCTCACCGCCAAATTCAATGCCGTTGATCTCGTGAAGGCTGGCGCAGCTGCCATGGGCGGCAAGGGCGGCGGCGGGCGGCCCGACATGGCCCAAGCTGGCGGACCAGACGGCGCGCAGGCGGCTGCCGCACTGGAAGCGATCAAAGCACTGATCTAGGGCAACGGGTGATCGGCTTAGCACCCTTTTAACGGTTAGTCGCTCTTCATCTCGTCATGCGAGCCTGCCGCTCGCTTCCCGTTCCCCTGTAGCACAGTCTACATGCAAGGGTTGTGGAGAGTCGCCGAATTCAAATCGGGGACCGAGCGTCCGGCAGCGCGCAATTTTTACTTTAACACGGGAAAGTTAAAGCAATCTTAGATTGTTTTGTGGTAAATTATTCAACTGCGCTTGTTAGTGTGAAGTTTACTGATATTTCCGATAGTTCCCGGCAAGGCACCGAGCTACCGGTTTGATGTGGCGAGGTCATGGGGAAAATGATGACGCATTTGCTGGCATCTCACATCGCCGGTTTCAGACTACTACGGATCGTACTGCTTCTGGCGATTCCGACTGTACTTTTGGGCTGGCAGTTGTTTTCCCAAGTTTGGGATGAGCGCGCCAATCTGAAGGCCAGCGGCGATGGCTTGATGCTGCTGTCGCTGACCGTTCCTGTGATGATTGATGTGGTTGAGGGCGAAGAGGAGCCGGCACGCAAAGCGGCCTTGATCGAGCTCGGACCCAAACTCGCAAATTCAGTTGGTGTGGCAGCGGAGTTTGAATCCCTGCAACACGATCTTTCTGCAACGCCACCGGATGCGAGAGCTATTTTGCTGAAGGCTTCGCAGCTGTCTGGTGCGGTGGGTGGGGGTGCTGTGCGCCAGAATGGCGCCGACCGCGAAGCCAACGCCTTGATCAACTTGGCTAGTGCCACGCTTCCGCGCCTCCTTGAATCCTACAACACACTGCGCATGCAAGAAGTGGACTGCCTCGCTGAAGGAACCAAGAGTTGTGCACGCATGGAAGATTTGGTGCTGGCCACGGCTGGACTGGAATTCAAGGCCCGGGAGCTGGCGGCTGGCGCCATCGGGGCGCGCGCCGTGAGCGACGATATTGGCGCGTATAACCGGCTTCTCAACACCACGCATTGGCTGAATTTCGACACCGCAAGCCTGCGCATAAGCTTGTTGCAGCCCGACGCCGCTGACACTTCGACCATTGCCAAGCTGGATGACGCGTTGAAGGCGGGCCAGAGCAAGTGGCAGAGCTCACTGCGTGCTGTGTGGAGCGATATCAACGACCGGCTTGCCACAAATCTGGATCAACGCAGCGCACGGCTGGCCCGCTGGTTCTGGCGTACGGCCGCGATTTCGTTGGCGGCAACTGTACTTGGCATCGTTACCGCCATTTCTATGTTTCAATCCAATTTGCGCAAGCTTGACGAGTTGGAAGACGCTCATAAGCAGGCCAATCTGGCGCGGGCTGAAGCCGAGCGCACGAGCAGCGACCTTGTTGACCTGAACGAGGGTATGGTGCGCGTCAACGCGGAACTGGCTGAGAATCTCAAGGCGCTCAATTCGGCGCAAGACATGCTGGTGAAGAAAACCCGCATGGAGCAGATGGGGCAACTCACGGCGACCATTGCCCATGAATTGAGAAATCCGCTCGGCGCGGTGCGGACTTCAACATTCCTGCTGGAGCGCAAGACACGTGGGCGCGACTTGGGCATTGAAGGGCAGATACAGCGCATCAACAATGGCATCACACGCTGCGACGACATCATTACGCAGCTTCTCGATTTTTCGCGCACCAAGCAGATCGTGGCTTCGGCGGAGGATTTTGATAGCTGGCTGGAACGGACAGTTGCAGAAGAGGCGCAGCGCCTGCCACCGCAGGTCACAATCAATTGTGAATTGGGCCTCGATGGATTGAAAGTGCCCTTCGACCCGACGCGCATGCAGCGGGCGATTGGCAATCTTCTGTCCAATGCTTCTGAGGCGTTGATGGGGCAAGATCAGTCCACCGCCAAACCGCCCGTCATTTCTGTGAGCACGCGGCGTGATGGCGAATTTGTGATTGTTGAAGTGCAGGACAACGGCCCTGGCATTTCACCCGAAAACATGTTGCGCATCCGTGACCCGTTGTTCACCACCAAGAGCTTCGGCACGGGCCTCGGCCTGCCCGCCGTTGAGCAGATTGTCGTGCAGCATGGTGGAACGCTGCATGTTTCATCAGAATTCGGACATGGCGCGCGGTTTGTTCTGCAACTGCCATTGGAACTGCCGGTGGAGTCGGCCGCATGACGCCCGTGACGAGTGAGCGAGTTTCTGGATTTTGGCGGGGCGACGCCGGAACCCGGATGTGGAGATTGGTAGATGAATGATCGCAGCGCGCGCGCCAAGGACTTAAGCGCGGAGTTTCTGATGCAGATCCTTGATTCCCTGCCCACTCCCATTTGGGCCAAGGATGCGCAGGGTCGCTTTGTCTACTCCAATCGCAAGAACAACGAGATTTTTGGGTGCAGGGAAAGGGACCTGCTGGGCAAGACAGAGGATGCCCTCTACCCATCCGCACAAGTGGCGCAAGCCATGGCGAATGACCGCATGGTCATTGAAACGGGCACAATCTGTTCTGTTGAAGAAAAAATTGGCCTGCCGGATGGGCGAGAGCTGCCTGTCTTGTCACGCAAAGTTCGCATGGTGACGCCGAAGAAGGATGCCTTCCTGCTTGGCATCAATTTCAGCCTGATCGAAGTGAAGAAGCGCGAGGAGCAGTATCAAGCACTGGCTGAGACAGTTCCGGTTGGCGTTGTGCAAATCGAAGAAGGTGGCGCCATCAGTTTCATCAATCCACTGATGCATGAATATTTTGGCGGCGATGCGCTGGCGTTGGAAAGCCTTTCCGATGCACTCGGAAGTCCTGCGAACTTTCCGGGTGATGCGGCGCGCATTGAATGCGCCCTGAAAGACAAGGCCGGGGAAGAGCGTAGGGTGCTGGTGATTAGCTCTGGCTGGTTGACTTTGTTCAAGAACAAGACGCGTTCTGCCATCGTTTCCGTCATCGACGTTTCAGAAAATGCAGAGCTGAAGCGCATCAATGAAGAAATCTTGCGGCTGAACCGCGAATTGGCCACCAGCATGCAAAAGCTGAAAGACGCCCAGGACGCCCTGGTGAAGAAGGGCAGGCTGGAACAAATGGGCCAACTCACCGCCACCATTGCCCACGAGTTGCGCAATCCCCTGGGCGCGGTGCGCACCTCAGTGTTTCTGGTTGAGCGCAAATTGAAGGGCAAGGGGCTTGGCATTGAGGCGCAACTTCAGCGCATCAACAACGGCGTGACGCGCTGTGATGGCATCATCACTCAGCTTCTGGATTTTTCGCGCACGAAGAAACTTGAATGCCGCTCCGCCGATCTTGATCAATGGCTGGTGAGTTTGGTGGAGGAAGAAGTTCGTCGCCTCTCCAGCTGCATCAACGTGGCTTGCTATCTGGGACTGGAGAATGCGGAGATTCCATTTGACCCGGCCCGCCTAGAGCGGGCCGTTGTCAACCTGATTTCCAACGCCTCCGAGGCCATGGTGGGCAACAGCGATCAACCTTTGCCTGACATGAAGGAAGAGCCAACCATCACGATCACCACCCGCCGCGCTGGTGAGTATGCGGAAATTGAAGTGGCCGACAATGGGCCTGGCATGTCTTCGGAGGTCATAGAAAAAGTGCGGGAGCCCCTGTTCACCACGAAGAGTTTTGGCACGGGGCTCGGTGTGCCTGCAGTGGAGCAGATCGCCATCCAACATGGTGGCGCCTTGAACATTGAATCTGAACCCGGCATGGGAGCGCGCTTTATTTTGCGATTGCCGCTTGTCCATGTGGAACGTGATGAGGAAGCGGCCTGACATGCGCAAGCTGAACATACTTGTTGTTGATGATGATCGGGACAACGCCAATTCCCTTGGCGAATTGTTTGAATATGAGGGGCACTCCACTCAGGTGGTCTACAGTGGCAAGGAAGCGATCTTTGCCTATTTGCAAATGGATTTTGACCTCGCCTTTGTGGACGTGATGATGCCCGGCCTCAATGGCGTGCAGAGCTTCATGGAAATCCGCAAGCTGCGCCCGCGCGCCAAGGTTTTCATGATGTCAGGCTACAGCGTTGAGGAATTGCTGCGGCAGGCGATCAACCATGGCGCGCTCGGGATGCTGAGCAAGCCCGTGGCGCCGCAGACGCTTCTTGCTGCCATCGAGCAACAGGGACCCAACGGCTTGGTTGTTGCACCGGGCCCCGGGCAGGCTTTTCACGAAGCTTTGCAGGGCGCCGCGCAGGCCAGCGGCAAGCAATGCCAGATTGTCACCTCGGCGGCAGCGCTGGAGCGCGGGACGTCGGCCAGCGACTTGCTGGTTCTGGACCTTAACCAGCCGCTGATTGACTCCATGGGGCTCTATTCGTCGATGCGCAGCGTGCATGACATGCCGCCCACGGCCATCATTGCTCCCGTCATTCCGGGTGCCGCCCAACAAGCAATGCGCGACATGCGGGTGACTGGCATTTTGAACAAGCCTTTTGATCCGGTGGCCGTGCTGCACCATCTGGACAGCCTGGCGGCCTGAGAAAAGGGAAAGACACTTACATGACACGCCCTTTGCATATTCTCGTGGTGGATGATGACCAAGAGAACGCTGCTGCTCTCGCGGAGCTATTTGAATCCGACAATCACAAGGTCATCATCGCCTATAATGGACAGCAGGCCATTGATGCCTATGCGGCGCAGGATTTTGACCTCGGCTTTTTTGATGTGATGATGCCGGTGAAGAATGGTGTTGAGAGCTTCCTTGAAATACGGCGCACACGGCCTGGCGCCAAAGTCTATTTCCTGACTGGCTTTTCGGAGGGCAAGCTGATTGAAGCGGCATTCCGCAATGGCGCCATGGGAGTGTTCGGCAAGCCGGCAGACCCAGCCAAGATACTGGATGCCGTGGACCAGGAAGCGGCTTAGAAAAAAGGCGGACAACTTGCGCTGCCCGCCTCGAGCTTAGATCTCGTTGGTGCGTTAGCCCATGGCCTTCTGCAAGTTCTTGTCGACTGCGTCGATGAAGCCCTCGGTGGTGAGCCATTTCTGATCGGGGCCAACGAGAACGGCAAGATCCTTCGTCATCTTGCCTTCTTCAATGGTTTGTACCGTCACCTTTTCCAGCGTTTCGGCAAACTTCATCAATTTGGCATTGTTGTCGAGCTTGGCGCGGTGCTTGAGGCCGCCCGTCCAAGCATAGATCGAGGCAGTTGAATTCGTCGAGGTGGCCTTGCCTTCCTGATGCAGGCGGTAGTGACGCGTGACCGTGCCGTGGGCCGCTTCCGATTCCACGATCTTGCCGTCGGGCGTCATCAAAACGGATGTCATCAAACCGAGAGAGCCATAGCCTTGGGCCACGAGGTCTGATTGCACGTCGCCATCGTAATTCTTGCAGGCCCAGACATAGCCGCCCGTCCACTTCATGGCGCTGGCCACCATGTCGTCGATCAGGCGATGTTCATAAGTGATGCCAGCCTTGACGAATTGGTCTTTGAATTCCTTCTGATACACTTCTTCGAAGATATCCTTGAAGCGGCCGTCATAGGCCTTGAGGATGGTATTCTTGGTGGAGAGGTAGAGTGGGTAACCGCGCCCGAGGGCATAGTTCATCGAGGCACGGGCAAATTCGTAAATCGATTCATCGAGGTTATACATGCCCATGGCCACGCCGGCGCCGGGGCTCTTGAATACTTCTTTCTCGATCACCTTGCCGTCTTCGCCCACGAATTTCATGGTCAGCGTGCCCTTGCCGGGGAAAGTGAAATCGGTGGCGCGGTATTGGTCTCCGTAAGCATGGCGGCCGATGATGATGGGGCGCGACCAGCTTGGCACAAGGCGTGGCACGTTGCGGCAAATAATAGGCTCGCGGAAAATCACGCCGCCCAAGATATTGCGGATGGTGCCGTTGGGCGATTTCCACATTTGCTTCAGGTTGAATTCCTTCACCCGGCCTTCATCCGGCGTGATGGTGGCGCATTTGACGCCCACGCCATATTTCTTGATGGCGTTGGCGGAATCCACTGTCACCTTGTCTTCTGTGGCGTCGCGGTTTTCAACGGAGAGGTCGTAATAGTGAAGGTCAATGTCGAGATAAGGCTTGATCAGCTTGGTCTTGATCAGGTCCCAGATGATGCGCGTCATCTCATCGCCGTCGAGTTCCACAACGGGGTTGGCAACCTTGATCTTGTCCATGGAAAAGCCTTTGTTTGAATTGGATTTGCGCGGGCTATAGCAGGGCGGGGCATGGCCTGCAAATGGGCCGGAGAGCCGCAGGCATGCGCGGGATTTTTTGCCTTTTCAATTTGTCACTTTGCGGCCATGAAAGCCTCGGATAGGCAGGAACAAGTGATTTGGGTCCCATGCCATGACTGACACCACCGCAGACCAAGCTCCCCAGCCCGAGCCCAAGGGCCTGCGCCGCCTTATCTCTTCGCTGGGGCCGGGGCTGATTGCGGGTGCGGCTGATGATGATCCATCTGGCATCGCCACCTATTCCATCGCCGGCGCGCAATTCGGCACACAGCTGTTGTGGACAGCCTGGTTCAGTTGGCCTCTGATGGCGTTCGTGCAGATGATGTGTGCACGCATTGGCATGGTCACAGGTATGGGCCTTGCCGGGGCGCTGCGGCAAAAATTTCCCAAGCCAGTTCTGGTGGCGGCCTGTGTGGCACTTCTCGCGGCCAACAGTATCAATGTTGGCGCTGATCTCGCCGGCATGGCGGACGCGGCGGAGCTGCTCACCGGTGTCAGTTCCCACATTTATGTGGTTCTGCTTGGTGTAGCTATTGCTTGGGCCGTGATTGAATATCGCTATCACCAGATTGCCAGTGTGTTGAAATGGCTGGCGCTGGTTCTGGGCGCCTATGTGATTACAGCGTTTCTGCTGAAGCCGGATTGGCGCGCGGTGTTCTATGCATTCGTGCACGTGTCCATCCCGGCCAATGGCGGGCTGGCAACAGTGGTAGCCATTCTGGGCACAACGATCAGCCCGTATCTGTTTTTCTGGCAGGCGGCACAGGAGGTGGAAGAAGAGAAGTCCATGGGCCGCCGCATGCTGAAAGCCCGGCAAGGTGCGACGCACCGCGAGTTGAAAGACCGGAAAATTGATGTGGGCCTGGGCACATTCTTCTCAAACCTTGTGATGTTTTTCGTGATCGTCTGCACCGCGCTGACGCTGAATGCCAATGGCATGACGCAGCTTTCCACCTCGCGCGAGGTGGCCGAGGCCCTGCGGCCTCTGGCGGGCAATGCCGCGATGCTGCTCTATACCGTGGGCATCATTGGCGTGGGCTTGCTGGCGATCCCGACATTGACAGGCTCTGCAGCTTACGCCTTTTCAGAAACGTTTCGTTGGCGGCACGGCCTGGATGAGAAATGGTGGCAGGCGCGGGCCTTCTATGGGGTGATCGCCTTTTCCACTGTGGTGGGCATTGCTATGGATTTCATTGGTATCAATCCGGTTGCGGCCCTGTTCTGGACGGCGGTGATCAATGGCTGCCTGGCACCCTTTCTTTTGATCGGCATTTTGCTGGTGGCGCGGGACAGGCACATCATGCACGGCCAGCCGAGTTCAACGCTGAGCCAGATCGTGGTTGGCTTCACCATCATCATCATGCTGGGTGCAGCGATTGGCACCTTTGTGCTCTGACACTTTGACAGCGGGCCTCACCCGTGGCAGGGCATGAGGCATGACCTCTGCTTCGCCCTCTGCCAATGCCTTCAAGAATCCGGCCTTCACCCGCTATTTTCTCAGCCGCATTGGCCATCACTTTGCCATGCAAATCATGACCACGGCCATCACCTGGCAGGTGTGGGACATCACGCGTGACGCCAAAAATCTGGCCTATATCGGGCTTGCGGTTTTCATCCCGGTTCTGCTGCTGGTGATCCCGGCGGGCATGGCGGCGGACCGGTTTGACCGCAAGATTATCCTGGGAATTTGCATGGGGCTGGAATCCATTGCCGCGCTGGGCCTGCTGGCCTTTTCTCTGGGCGTGCATGAA
>JANPHF010000018.1:0-1819 GCA_031424315.1 Aestuariivirga sp. | reverse complement strand
ATCTTCATCATTAGATATCCAACGCACCTTGTTAGCGAGGCTGGAATTGTTTCTCATCAGTCTATCCCGCTCCCAATAAAAAACTAATTCTTCACCTCTCCGACCCAATGACCTATTGCGCATATCGCGTGCAGCCGGGTCAAATTTTCTGATGAGCCTAGCAACATTGCCCTCATCAACTTCATTAGGATCGTATTGTAATGAAGGTGGATCTTCAAAAATCAAAACTCGAGATTCCTCTAAGCCGGCTGGCTCTATTTCATCGCCAATATCGGCCACTCCCAAGAATGCCGAGTAATGTAGCTCAACTGCGAGCGTTAGCGACTCTTGTGAGTTAGACATTGGCTTATATCCCGCAATCCATGGCAGGCCCAATCTTTGCAGTATTGCACTTATGTTCTGGTGTTTAAATTCAATTGATCCCCTTGATCTCTTCATAAAGGGTTCGAAGCGCCTCATTTCTGTGCGATTTCACAAACGGCTGACCAGAAAGTTCGAGCCTCAGCATATCCAAATACTCAGCAACTATCAGATTGTTTTCAGCATTACTCCAATTACCTTTTGCAAAGTCTTCTTGATCCATTGTGAATCTTTGAATTAGTTATCTCCCTCTGTCAAAGGCCCCGCACCAAAGCCACCAGACGCAGTCCCTCCCCGCCCGGTTTCTGACCCATCCCCACCCCTGCCTTAAATATGTGCAAATGCGGCAAAAATGTGTCACTATGGCGCAGGGGGCGATTCGCAAACAAGCCATCGGAGGGGACTATGGATATATTCGGAAGCATTAAATCAGTTGTTCGTGAGTTAATTGAAATTGGCCTGGTGCTCATTGCGCTGGCAATTGTATTGTCTATTCTCGTTGGCGGCACGCTGCCGTTCCTCGGCGATGTGGTGGGAAATCTCACCAATCTAGTTAAGAACCTCGGCAGTAACGGACTTGTGGGCCTGATCGTTCTTGGCATCATCCTGTGGCTGTTCCAAGGTCGGAGCACCGCAGTAGCTACCCGCAAATAATAGGATTGGGGCAGAGACCACAGCACCGCTGCCTCTGCCCCGCCATTCCATGCTGAATAAATTTATCGCAAATCTTTGGCAGGTGATTGAGTTGCTCTTCCAACTCGTGCTTGTCATTGTGTTGATTGCTCTGTTGATGGGCGGCGAAGCTGGCGGCTTGGTTACAGGCACCTTCACCAATGTGAAGGATTTTCTGGCCATGCTGAACCCTTCCGCAGTGGCCGTTGCGGCAGTGCTATATTTACTCTGGCGGCTAAACCGTTTGCAATTGAACTAGGGTCAGGATGCAAGTCGATCCGACGATGCCGGCTCTTGAGATGATCGAGGTCGGCGACGTTGCGTTTCCCTTCGTCTCAGCAGGAACAGGCGAACCTGTACTGTTCGTCAACGGCTCTTGGGCCGATCTTCGAGGCTGGTGCGACCTTTGGCAGGATGTGGCGGCCGAACATCGCTTCATGGCTTATACGCACCGGCATTTTGGATCCACCCGATGGCCCCAGGACAAGCCGTTCTCTCGGGACGTGCACACGGCAGATCTAGTAGCGATCCTTCGGACGCTGAATGAACCCGCCCATCTGGTCGGCTGGTCCTACAGTGGAGGCATGGTGCTGCGTGCAGCCTTGGAGGTGTCCGACCTCGTTCGCACGATGACGATCTATGAGCCGTCGCTGAGTTCTATCCTTCCCGACACGCCAAAGAACAAAGCGTTGCTTGCGGCTTTCGGCCAGGGCTTTGTAGGAGCCTATGCCGCGGCAAAGGCGGGTGATGGCGAAAGCGCGATGCCGATGGCAGTCGAGTTCGTGCT
>JANPHF010000017.1:0-3677 GCA_031424315.1 Aestuariivirga sp. | reverse complement strand
GGCGATCAAAATTAAAATGCGCTCCAACGCGTTAGGTTTGGCCACGTTGATAAAGGTCATCAAATGAGCGCGCTCGTTTTCTGCTTCGTCGAGCAGAATCTTGATCCATCCGCGATCATCTTGCATCCGCCGGAGAGATTTTAAATGATTGAGCAATCCTCCCACCATGCCAGGTACCGCGGCAACTGTTTCAAGAACGACTGCCCGGTGGCCGTAACGGTGACGAAAGAAAACATCGGCAAAAAAGCGCATCAATTTTACGGCACCCAAAGCGACATTGTCTCCGATGCCCTCGGGTTTATAGTGATAGACGCGGAGATCCGTTTGGGCGGTCATAGGGTGACTCCTTCTGAAAATTATATTACCTCTATTTTGAGGGTTTCCAGTTTGTAAAAATGTAGAAAGCGCCGCAATTGGCAAGATCCCACATCTTCCCATTACACGCGCAATAGCACCTAACCCTATCATCCATAGAGCCGGGGGATCGGCCACCAGCTTCTTCGGCTTCGCGCTCTAATCTTCCAGCAACTTCAGCCGCCGCTTCTCATCAGGCAGCGACGCGTCGTACTTCTTCTTCCAATTGAACTATGTCGCCTCGGTGATCCCGGCCCCGCGCCAGATCTCCACCACCGGTTGAGGGAACCGTTTGGCTCTTAGTGCGTTAGTGCAAATAATGTTTGTGAAGAAATCGACCTTAGATTCCGGCCAACACGATTGCTTCCACATTTCGAGCCTTGCTCGAAGGAGTTCACGTCTTTGAAAGTCTTACAAAGTTTTCACATTGAGCCGGCGGCCCTGAGCTTGGTTCTGGCGGTCATTGTTTCGTCGAATGAGCCTCTCGTCCTTCTTGATGGAAATCTGAAAGTCATAGGCGCTAGCAACTCGTTCTGCAGCGCTTTTCAGATCGATCCGGCAACCGTGTCCGGAAAACACATTGCAGAGCTTGGACAAGGCGAATGGAATGTCCCCCAACTGATTTCATTGTTGGAAGCAACAGCTTCAGGGGCAGCAGAGGTCCATGCGTACGAGTTTAGTCTCTTTCGTTCTGGGCAAGATACCAGACTGCTGGTCCTCAACGCGCGAAGGCTTGTCTATGACAACAAGGAGCAAACCCGCCTGCTTCTCGGAGTGGCAGATGTAACTGCGGCGCGCGCCAACGACAAGCTCAAGGATCGTCTACTATTGGAGAGGTCTGTCCTCTTGCAGGAAGTACAGCACCGCGTTGCGAACAGTCTCCAGATTATTGCGAGCATTCTCATGCAAAGTGCACGAAACGTTCAATCCGATGAAACGCGCGGCCATCTCAAGGATGCACATGGGCGCCTTATGTCAATTGCTGCAGTCCAGCGTCAACTTGCAGCGTCCAGTCTGACAGAAGTCGAGCTTCGATCCTATTTTACCCAACTCTGCAAGAGCCTGGGCGCATCGATGATTCACGACCAAAAATTGCTCTCTATTGAAGTCCTTGTAGATGAAAGCTGCGTGGCGGCTGATATCTCAATGAGTTTGGGGCTGATCGTTACTGAGTTGGTCATTAATGCACTTAAACTCGCCTTCCCCGGACATCACGGTGGAAAAATTGTTGTAACCTATAAATCCGATGCCGAGGACTGGACACTATCGGTCACGGACAATGGCATTGGTATGCAAAGTGGTGCTGATAGTGCGAAACCTGGCCTCGGCACAAACATCGTGGAGGCACTGTCAAAGCGTTTGGAGGCCGAAGTGGAGGTTGCCAATGCAAATCCTGGCACCTCAATCCATGTTGCGCATATCAAACGTGCCATTGCTCCCACCGCGAGGGCCGTGTGATGTTTTTTCGCGGTATAAATCTCGCCTCTTTGGCGATGAATTTCTTGGACGCCAATTCCGTTGCGCGGTTACAGTTATGCTGAAGAAACCTGTCATCCTGGTCGTGGAAGACCACCCACTCATCCGGCTGAGCGCCTTGGATATCGTGAACACTGCCGGCTTTGCTGGCATCGGGGCCGAAAATGCCGACGACGCCATCCGTATCCTCGAAGCGCGGGCTGATATTCGCCTTGTCTTTACCGACGTCGAGATGCCTGGCACGATGGATGGCGTGAAGCTTGCCCATTACATTAGGAACCGTTGGCCGCCCGTCCACTTAGTGATTGTGTCCGGCAAATCAGTCCTTGCGGAAAGTCAGTTGCCTGTAGGGTCAAGATTTTTGTCCAAGCCTTACAGTGACAGCGCAATCGCAGCGGAACTGCATAGGCTGCTAGGCATTTCGACCGATGGTGCGTCAGATCTATCTTTGTAATTTCATGTTGTTCTACAGAAAGCAAAAACCCATCAGAATGGGACGCTCTGGGGTGCGACTTGTCACCTGAGTACTGAGCGCCATCTCCAGTTGCTCCCACATCATTGTCGCAGGGCTGATGTTGCAAAGGCACATTGCTTCCGGCGACAAACATTTTTGGACTCCTGCGTGAGATCGAGGCCACCCTCAGTTTTCTGGGAATATTGACGACTTGAGGCGATCTATCGGTTCTCAACGCCAATAGCGGAACCATTCGTGACGCCACGTATTAAGTTAGATCACCCAATCAAAAAGGAAATTTGCAAATGTCCATCAATCAAAAGCTCGAACCGCGCGCATCGATAGAAGATGAGCCGGAATCTGAAGTAGCGCAGGTATCAACTAAATTTTACGTGTCGCCAAAAGCAGCAGCGCAGGCCAAAACGAACGGTTCTGGCGGCTACGCTTTCATTCTCCTAGCTGTACTTATTGTTGGCTATCTCGGATATTCCTATTTTGTGCCAGGCAATTACAGCGCTCTCATGACCAATCAGGATGTAACGCATGCGTCTCCCGTGCCAGCGGCACCGCCAGTCACAACCACGGCGCCATGATTAATTGAGAAGTAATGGCCCGCCCTGCTCGTGGCGGTTCATGTTGGTGTCCATGTCAGCGCTACAATAGATCTTAACTCACTCGACAGCGATGACAGACGAAAACAGTTTCATTAAGAGAAAGGCCTTCACATGCAAACGATCACAAAGGTTTATGACACCTACAGCAAGGCGCGAAGTGCGGTAGATGAGTTGGAGACTGCTGGCATTCCGATGTCTGAAATCAGCGTCCTAGCGAACCGTGACGAGAGCGAAACGTTTGGCGAAATTAAAAAGACAACTGAGGTGGGAGTCGGAGCAGGCGCAGCAATCGGCGGCACAGCAGGTCTGCTGGCTGGGCTTGGGGCTGTGGCTGTTCCCGGCCTGGGACCGGTTATGGCCGCAGGTTGGCTTGCTTCCGCGGCACTTGGTGCCATCGCTGGCGGCGCAACAGGTGGTATTGTCGGTTCGCTAATCAGTGCAGGCGTTCCGGTTGAAGATGCCAACGTCTATTCTGAAGCGGTGCGCCGTGGTGGGACATTGGTATCAGTTGAAGCCGAAGACCACAACGTGGCAATGGTGCAATCGATCCTTGGCAATTACATCCCTCTTGATCCAGTGACCCAGGGCGCTGCCTACCGGAATGCAGGCTGGAACACTTTTGATCCGGATGCCGGTCCATACGAATCCATTCGGGTTGCGGCTGCGCGCGCGCCGCCCGCCCCGCCCCCAACCCCCACATGGTTAAACTTAACAAGCGATAAAAGATGTCCCAAGCCCCCAAAACCCCCCAAGATCTATTACAAAAAACATTGAAACAC
>JANPHF010000016.1:0-3929 GCA_031424315.1 Aestuariivirga sp. | reverse complement strand
GATGGATTCGTGATGCAGGGCCATTCCAACATGGCGCTGATCAGCCGCGATCCGACAGAGATCGTATCCAATGCCATCAATGACAATCACAACTATCCCGACGGGCTGGTGGTATTTCTCGGCACAATGTTTGCGCCGGTGGATGACCGTGGCGAAAAGGGCAAAGGCTTCACCCACCATGTTGGCGATGTCGTGGAAATTTCAACGCCACACCTTGGCACGCTTTCAAACCGCGTTGTTCATTGCGATGAGGCCGCACCCTGGGCCTTTGGTCTTGCTGATTTCATGCGCAATCTGGCGGCGCGTGGATTGTTGTAGAACAATTCTGTTTCCACTCTCTGGTTGCGTTGCTAGAACTGCGGCTTGCAAACCGGAAAGAGGAAAATGATCCGCCAACTGGCAATTATTTTGGCTACGCTAGGCCTCATGCTGGGATTGGCGGGAGCAATTCACGCGCAGGATGCCACATTGCCTGCCGCTGCCGGCACGGGCGAATTGCGTGTGGTCACCCGCCAGATCGCCCCTTTCGTGATCAAGGACGGCGACACTTACAGGGGATTCTCAGTCGATCTCTGGGCCGCCATTGCCAAGGAGTTGGGCAGACCATTTCATTTTGTCGAGAAAGGCAATGTGAAAGAAATCTTGGCCGCCGTGAAGGGTGGTGAAGGTGATGTAGCCATTGCCGCGATTTCGATCACTGCAGAACGCGAAGATCAATTCGAATTCTCGCATCCGATGTTTGAGTCGGGCCTGCAGATCATGATCCGCAATGAGCAAACGGGCGGAGGCTCGTTCTGGGGGCAGGCTTGGCCATTGCTGACCTCCACAGGCACGCTCACTGTTCTTGGGATATTTGCCGCGCTGATTGTCATTCCGGCGCATGTTGGCTGGTTTGTCGAGCGCCGGAAGGAAAATCACCTGTTCCCGCCGCAATATTTCCCAGGCATTTTTCACGCCATGTATTGGGCCACGGGTGCTGCCGCCGGCCAGCAGCCAGACCCGCTCTATTCCGGTTTCGGCCGTGTTCTGTCAACCGGGTTGATCATCGGCAGCCTGTTCTTCACCAGTTATTTCACCGCCGCCATCACCACGGCGCTGACGGTTCAGCAGTTGAAGGGCGACATCAATGGGCCGGAGGATCTGCCGGGCCGGAAAGTGGGCACCACCAAAGGCAGCACTGCAGCGACCTTCCTCTCGGGCATCAACGCGGTGCCAGTTGAGTTCAGCAGGATTGAGGATGCGTTTTCCGCCCTTGAGGCCAAGAACATTGATGCCGTGGTATTTGATGCGCCTGTCTTGCTCTATTACGCGGCCAACAAGGGTGCCGGCAAAGTGCGTATTGCGGGTTCTATGCTCAAGAAAGAAAATTACGGTATCATGTTTCCGCAGGGTTCGGACTTGCGTAAACCGGTGAACGAAGCCCTGCTCAAGTTGCGTGAAAATGGCACCTATGACACGCTTTACAACAAATGGTTTTCCGCTGGTTCAGTCACCGGGCAGTAGCTAGCGCTTCCCCATCTCATTGGAATAGGTGCCAAACACCCTGTCCCAGAAATCGGTGATCACGCCGAAATTCTTTGTCGAATTGCCATGGTGATGAATGGCGTGCAGGCGTTTGAAATAGCGCATGGGCCGGCTTTGGTTTTCAGAATGATGCACCGCCTCATGCACGGCAGCGAAGATGAGATAGCCGCTCAAAAAGCCTGCAAAAAAGTCGCAAGCCAATGCCATGCTCGAAACCAGCCAGATTGGCAAGAAGGCGATGAGAAAGAAGAAACTGAATGTCGGCAGCGTGGGCGCACCGATCATGGAGCGCGGTGCCTCATGGTGCGCAAGATGGTATTTGGAAAAATACGGCCAGTGATGCAGGGCATAGCGGTGCAAGAAATATTCGGCCAAAGTCCAAGTTGCCATTCCCATTGCGGACAGCACCAGAAGCTCAACAGGTTTGGCACTGTGTGCAGCGATTGCCAGCAACGCCAGGATCACGGGCGGATAAATGAAATAGTCCAAATGAAACGCGACCGCAGACATGCGCGTAGACACCAGGCTGAGCAGCACTTCTCTGGCCCACATATAATATGCGCGCCCATGCGAACCTAGATTGATTGCAAACTGCATCTTCACCTCCGTTGTTAACCGGAGAACTGCGACAAGACTGCAACGCGGTTATGACAAAGTTAGTGCAAAATCCTTGTCATTGATATGGAAATACCTCTGGAACTTAACCCACGAAGGCGCGTTCCACTACAAAGGTGGCCGGATCAGCGTTGGAGCCTTCCACGAAGCCGTGGTGTTCCAGCATCACCTTCACATCTTTGATCATCGCCATGGAGCCGCAGAGCATGGCCCTGTCGTGCTCCGGGTCGAAAGGCGCAATGCCCATGATCTTGAAGAATTCACCGTTCTCCACCAGTGTGGTGATGCGGCCCATGTGTTCGGTCGGCTCACGTGTCGTGGAAGCAAAATGCAAAAGCTGCTTCTGTGCCTGCTCGCCCACCAGTGGGTCGTCCTTGGCGGTGGCTACAGTGTCATAGCCATATTGCAGCTCAGCCTTTTCGCGACAGGTGTGGATCACGATGGCCTGCTCAAACTTCTCATAGGTCTCAGGATCACGCACCACTGAAGCAAAGGGCGCAAAGCCCGTGCCCGTCGAAATCATGAACAGGCGCTTGCCGGGCAGCAATGCATCAAGCACCAGCGTGCCCGTGGTCTTGGGGCGCATGACAACAGTATCGCCCACCTTGATGTTCTGCAGGCGCGAGGTGAGCGGCCCATCAGGCACCTTGATCGAGTAGAATTCCAGGCTCTCATCCCAGCTTGGGCTGGCCACCGAATAGGCGCGCACCAGGGGCTTGCCATCCACCATCAGGCCCACCATGACAAATTCGCCCGAACGGAAGCGGAAGCTCTGCGGCCGCGTTATGCGAAAGCGGAACAATCGGTCGGTATAGTGCTGTACTTCAATGACCTTCTCTTCAAAAAGGCCTTGCGAATTCAATGTCATAATAAACTCGTTCGTTATACAGAACGCCTGATATAGAAATCCGAACCACTTATCAAGCGGCTGTTTTAGGGAACTTCTGGACCAGATCGTTGACCCCGGTCGAAGGGCTTTCAACGATAGCCATTCTCGCCCTGCCTTCACTCGCCAATCAACTAGACTGCACTTTGACGATTTCGTCAAAGTGCCGGTTGATCTTGCTCAAGAACACAGGCACTTATGCGCCTTCGGGCAAACTGGGGACGATAGAATGCGACAGATTTTTAAGGTTGTAGCTGTGTTGGGCGCGCTCATTGCGGGCGGTACTGCGGCCCAGGCGGCGCAATGCGGCAATGATGCGGGCGGCTTTGAGGCATGGAAATCCGCCTTCGCGCCAGAAGCCAAGGCCCAGGGCGTTGGCCCGCGTGGCATCTCCGCTCTCGCAAGCACACATTATGCCACCAAGACAATTTATGCCGACAGGCACCAGAAGAGTTTTCACCTTTCGTTGGGCGAATTCATGCGCCTGCGCGGCTCCTCCGCCATTGTCGCGCGCGGCCGCTCACTCAAGGCAGCGAATGCCGGATTATTCGCTTCGATAGAACAGCGCTTCGGCGTTCCACCCGGCCCGATCATCGCTATCTGGGGCATGGAAACAGGCTTCGGCGCAGTGACTGGTAATCAGAACACCATTTCTGCCGTGGCTTCGCTGGCCTATGATTGCCGCCGCCATGACTATTTCACCGAACAGCTTGTTGCCGCGCTCAAGCTTGTGGACAAAGGCGTGCTCTCGGCCAGTTCCATCGGTGCCATGCATGGTGAAGTGGGCCAGACACAATTCATGCCCAAGAACATCTTCGCCTACGGCGTGGGCGGCTCGCTCACCGTGAAGGAAAACGCACTGGCCTCAACCGCGAATTTCCTGCGCGGTCACGGTTGGCGCCGC
>JANPHF010000015.1:0-2671 GCA_031424315.1 Aestuariivirga sp. | reverse complement strand
GTAAACACACCAGCAATAAAACTGCGATGACTATTGGGATCAATCTTGTTCTCATGGCTTTTCTCCTCAGAAGCCTTGTTAGGCTCGATGATCAAACAAGGCAAAAATTACCTAAGACTGCTACACACGACCTGCCTTCGCCGCTCGTCCCGGCGTTGCCGGAAATCACTGCTTGCGTAAGGTTGTAACTGCCGCCTGCCGGTTCCTGGGCGGCTTTGGATTCAGTGTCTTCAGCGTTTGGCAACACCGCGGACTGGCTGTGCCACGGTTCGCTCGCTCGGTAGGTGTGAGTGGTCAAGCCCGAGAAGGCTACATGCATCATTGTCAATTTTGTTTGTTGCAAATTGGCTTTCATCTTATTTCTCAGTTAGAAATGTGCTTACCTGGTCGGCAGTTGAGCGAACTAGGCAGCTTACTCAGTGCTACCTTGCCATTGCGCTTGAACACGGCGAGTAATGGCTCGCGCACGTCCTTCAAGAAGTACCTCAGTAAACGATGAGCATAAAACTTGCGGCTGCTGTATATTCTGCGTCTGTGATGAATGTTTTGATTACAACCTGCGTATTACTGGTGATACCCCTAGCAGCAAAGTAGAAGTTAGCACCAGTCTTTATTGATTCGTTATAGGTGGTACCATATGAACCTTGGGCTGTCAGAGAGAAGAAGCGATCATTAACTTGAGAGTGAAAATCAACGAGATAAACTCCGTCGTACTGGCGAGTTACGTCAATCCCGCAGTTCCCCGTTGTTGCACCTGTGATTCCATTAAAACAACGCGCAATTGTGCCATCCTGATTGACGAAGATCATGGCCTTAACAAGGCCGCCCTTGTCGCGCGACTGCCCGGTATCTCCCTCGGCATATAGTGCTCGGCCTCCTGAGAGGTTGCGGGCATAAACGCCGACGCCGCCCGAACTTGTGCTCTCGCCGTAAATGGTGGCAGTGTTCTGAGTGCTGCTCAGGACATGCAGTTTGGCCTGTGGAGTTGTTGTGCCGATGCCGACATCGCCTAATGGAAAGGCAATCGCTCCGCCGTTCGGTTGCACGGTCATGCGAACCTGGTCAAAGGTGGCATCATGGAGATAGTATTGATTGCCCTTGTAATTATGAGCCGTGCCAATGTTCCACTTCTGGCTGGGAGTGATCATCCACATCTTGGCCCACGCATTTGTTCCAGCCGTGGTCTCGACGACCAGGTCATTCGAATTCCCTCGGACTGTGCGCAGTTGGCCGTTCACGTCCAGCTTGTAGCCTGAGGGTGCCATTCCAATACCGACGCTACCATCGGTCTTGATCGCGAGCAGGTCGCCCACGCCTTGCCGCCAAAACCGTGCGATGTTGCCTTGCGAATACCACGCCCAATAATCGCCAGCCGTGGCCGTCTCGCGATTACGGAAAAAGAATCCGGCTCCCGCACCACTCGTCGTGATCCCGGTCGAAATCCCGCCCGACGTGCCATGCACATGAAAGAGACCTTCCGGGTTGGCTGTCCCAATGCCAATGCTGCCGTTTTTCTCCGTCATTAAGGAATTGCCCAAGTCGGTGCCGGTAATGAATTTGGCGATCTGTCCGACGGTCCCGCTGGCCGCTTCTGCCGTGGCTTTGGCCGTTTTGGTGGTGCTTGGTGTTTCCCCGCGGCTGGCCGCTTCGCGCTGGGTTGTGTCGCGCGGGGTGGTTGTTGTTCGCTCGCTGCTGGTCCCCGCGACCGTACTGCCTTCACTGCGCGCTACCGTCAGTTCGGTGCCGATGCTGCTTTCATTCTGGCTGGTGACCCACAGCTTATCCGTCTTGGTATCACGATCCAGGACACGATCCACGATGAAATGACCGCGCCGCACGCGCACGTCTGCCGCGCCGCTTTCCTGGAGCGAAAGTGTGTAGGCATAAAGCCCGCTCTTGAGTGCTTCGCCATTGACGTTTTGCAACGGCCACGTGATCTCGGCCACGGTCATTGGGCTGCTGTCATAGACCTTCTCACCCGCCTGATTGAAGATTTGCAGTTGCATCATCTGCACGGCTTTTTGCGAAGTGAAGCGCACCTGTTCTTGTTGGATGATGATGGTGACGTCTTGTGAAATTGGGTTGGAAGTTTGCGCGAACGTCGCCGCAATAGACAGCAGTGCGCAGAGTAATAACAGAGTGAAATGGTTGAATGTCTTCATTGTGTTCTCCTTCTTGAGATGCAATTGATTGATCGAACTCTTTCCGCCTGAGCAGTGAGAGCTACGGTTGTTTGCAAAGTTGAGCGGCGAGTATTTCTTTTTGTCTTTTCACTGACTTCTGGCAGATCGTGCCAGACCATGTCGCTGCATTTTTCTCGCCCTCGTCATCACATGCGGGAAGGGATAATAAAAAGTGTAAGGGGCGCGGAAGTTTTTTTCGCCCTTTATGAGTTGGCTCAATAAATCCTCCTGTCGCAGGTCTTCTTATTACGGATTTGGTTCGGCGTGAGAACTCTTGCCCTTGCTCTCACAGGAACGATGACAGAAGGCAGCGGCAGCAATCGCTAAGACTCTCGAACTGGCCGCCCTATGTTTGACCTCTGGCAATATGGCGACCAGTTCGAGAGTCTTAGCGATTGCTGCCGCTGCCTTCTGTCATCGTTCCTGTGAGAGCAAGGGCAAGAGTTCTCACGCCGAACCAAATCCGTAATAAGAAGACCTGCGACAGG
>JANPHF010000014.1:0-43184 GCA_031424315.1 Aestuariivirga sp. | reverse complement strand
TCCACTTGGCCCGTTTTGGGGGTCACTTCAATCCCCTTGCCTACTTTTTTTTTGTCTTTGACTAGCTTTTTTGGAATTACAATTCCTCTACCCCCTCCCCCCCCCAATGGGGGGGGAGGGTGGATCGCGAAGCGAGACGGGTGGGGGTGTGTCCGCGCGTCGCATTTTACAATGGAGTTGCTGAACCAACCCCACCCTACCCTCCCCTGAAGGTAGGGGAGGGAGTATTCAATCACTTCCTTGCATCATCCCAAATCTTGACGAGCCCTGCAAACTTTTCCGCCATCATCGTCACGGCTGCGTCATCGGACATTTTGCCCGCAAGCCAGCCCTCTGCGGCCTCATTGAAAATGGTGCGGCCAACGGCAAAACCCTTGACGTGTTTCTTTCCGGCAACCGCCGCAAAGCCCTTGGCCAATTCTTCAGACGGCGCTTCAAGGCCGAGCAGCACAATGCCCCGGCAGAGAGGATCTTGCGCGTCGATCACCTTGCCGATCTCATCCCAGGCGGCAGGATCGGCTTGCGGTTCCAGCTTCCACCAATCAGGCTTGATGCCCAGTGCATAAAGTTCCGTCATCGCGCGCGCGATCGTCATCTTGTCCATGGGCCCGTTCTTGGAGGCGATGATTTCAACCAGCAATTCACGCCCCACCTTGGTCGCGGCTTCATAAAGCGTGCGCAGCTTCTGCGCCTGTTCATCCTTCAACTCTTTCGGATCATCCGGGTGATAGAAAGCGAGGCACTTGATGCAATGCGTAACAGGCCAATCCACCAGCCTGGCGCCTACATCCTGGGTGAACTCAAAGCGCAAAGGGCGAGAGCCCGGCTGTTCCAATGGGCGGCCGATCCACAGCCCAAGCTTGGCCGCATCAAACATCGCCTCACGGCCATACGTATCGTCGAGCAGCGTGCCAAAGCCTGGCTTGCCGCGCGACACCTTACCAATCGCCTTCATGGCGAGGCGCTTGAACGGCGCAATCTTTTCGCGCGGCGCGCCAAGCCTGTCAGCCATGTCTTCCAGCTGTTTGCGGTGATCAATGGCGAAAGAAAGAATCTGGTCGGGCAGCGCGCGCCTGGTCAGCGCCCAATGCAGGTGGTTGATCCCTTCGTCCCTGCGAAGGGCGCGGAACTTCGAGCCATTCTTGAGGAAATATTGCAGCTCATCCCACTTCACATATTCAGGCGAACACAACAGCCGCGAAACGGCGAAAGCGCCACAGGCATTGGCCCAGGTGGCACAAGTTTCATAGGGCTCATCCTTCAGCCAGCCGCGCAGGAAGCCCGACATGAAGGCATCGCCGGCACCGAGAACATTATAAACTTCGATCGGAAAGCCTTTGCCCACAATGCCCTTGTCCAGCGAATCCGGAATGGCTTCAGGATATACGACACACCCCATCGGCCCGCGTTTCAGAACGATCACACCCTTGGAAATCTTGCGGATCTTTTTCAAAGCCTTCAGCGTGTCGGTGGTGCCGCCAGCGATATGAACTTCTTCTTCGGTGCCGATGATCAGATCGCAGTCCTTCAAGATGGGCTGCAACAAAGCCGTCACCTTGCTTGATTTGATATAGCGGCTTTCGCCGGCACCATGGCCAGCAAGGCCCCAGAGGTTGGGGCGGTAATCAATGTCGATGATGATCTTGCGCTTGGCCTTCTTGGCAATCTTCATCGCCTTCTTCTGTGCGGCCGAAGTGTTCTTGCGGGCAAAATGTGTGCCCGTCACCAAGAGCGAACGCGCCGAGAGAATGTATTTCTCTGTCACGTCTTTTTCGTTCAGCGCCGAGTCAGCGCAGTTGTCACGGTAGAAAATCAGCGGGAAGGTTTTGTCATTTTCAACCGAGAGCAACACCAGCGAGGTGAGCCGCTCTTTATCAGTCACCACGCCCTTGGTCGAAACGCCTTCGCGCGCCAACTGCTCAAGAATGAAGCGGCCCATCTGTTCATCACCCACGCGGGTGATGAGGCCTGATTTCAGCCCCAGCCTTGCGGTGCCGATGGCGATATTGGTGGGCGAGCCGCCGGCCGATTTGGCAAATGAAGCCACGTCTTCGAGCCGAGCGCCAATTTGCTGGCCATAGAGATCAACAGAACAACGCCCCATGGTGATGACATCAAGGGTGGGTTTGGCGGCTGGCATGGGGAACTCCGATTTTTGGGCGGCAGGACGTATTTTCAAGTCACCCCTTATCCCGTCACCCCGGCGAAGGCCGGGGTCCAGCTTAAGGCCGGGCTCCGGCGCTTGTGATGAAGCTGGATTCCCGCTTTCGCGGGAATGACGATGTGAGGAGGTCAAAGACAAACAGACCACACACCGCATTCAGTCCACAATGAAACATCAATTCCAAAATCAAGTCAATATGGAATATATGTTCCACTCATTTCTTTTCGCGCCGCTCGGCCACCGCCACAGTCAGCGTCATGGCCAATATCAGCGTGGCCGACATGGAGCGGAAGCCTTCGAAATGCGCCTCTGTCACTTCAAACCACAGCTTTGAAACGGGGGCCAGCGGTGAAAAGGCCGAATCGGTGATCGAAACCACCGGCACGCCGCGTGCCGATGCGCTCTGCGCCAGTTTCACCGTCTCGGAAGCATAGGGCGTGAATGAAATGGCCAACATCACATCCTGCGGTGTGGCAAAGCTCACATCCTCCGCCGCCATGCCGCCGGTGGCGCCGATCAGCTGGTTTTTGATGCCCAGTTTCCCGAAAGCGTAAGACATGTAAGAGGTGATGGGGAACGAGCGCCGCAATCCCACGAGATAGATCGTCTCTGCCTTGGCCAGCATCTTGATGGCCTGTTCCAGCTTGTCGCCATCCAGCCTAAGGCGCAGATCCTTGATGGATTTCTCCGCCGCTTCGGCAAAGCCGGAAAATAACACGGCGGCCTTATGCGCCGTTGATCCGGCGCGCAAATGCGAAATGCGTTCTTCGTATGAAAGCACGCGCTCACGCAGGCGCGAGCGGAACACTTCTTGCAAATCCGAAAAACCATCGAAACCCAAAGCCTGGGCAAAGCGCACCAATGTGGAAGGCTGCACATCCGCGGCCTCGGCGATGGAGGCCGCCGTGCCAAAGGCAATCTCGTCTGGGTTATCCAGCGCATAGGTTGCCACTTGCGCAAGGCGCTTGGGCAATTCTTGCGCGCGGGCAGCAATCAACTGCCGCAGGGCCTGAAAATCGCGGGGGACATCAACGGTGCTCATGGCCGGTAACCTCGCACAGGTTTTGGAATGTGCCAAGCACCTCGGAACGAATGTTCCACAATATAGCATGTTCAGACCGGTCAAAGACTACGGATTAAAACCTAAGATAGAAATCAATTCTAAGGCCCCCGGAGGCCCCTTACAGCGCTTTTCGCCTTTTGAGCTAGGGGGATGGCACCCCACCCCCGAAACCGCTCCAGCGGGCTTCTAATAGCTTTTAAAGCCTGTAGTAGGAACAAGATCGTGAAACGACGATAGAGTTTGACATTGCGCCGCAACATGACTAAGTGAGCGCCATCGCTGTCCGACCCCAAACGACGACGTGAGGTGCCCACATATTAAAACGGGCAACCAGTCAGGGTTACAGCTTCCAACTTTCCTTTCACGTGGGATCGTCAACTTCGCATCCTTTTTGGAACAGGGGCGGAGCCAAATCCCTTTGTTCCTTTTGAAAGGTCACTTTGTGACTCAATTTACTGATCTTGGCTTGTCCAAGAAGCTCCTCGATGCCGTAACGCAAGAGGGCTACACCATCCCAACCCCCATTCAGGCCCAGGCCATTCCCGCACTGCTGGAAGGCAAGGACCTGCTTGGCATCGCCCAGACGGGCACCGGCAAGACCGCTGCTTTCGCGCTGCCCATGCTGGAACTTATCTCGCGCCACACCGAGCGTGTGGCCAAGGGCCATGTGCGCGCTCTCATCCTCACACCTACCCGTGAGCTTGCCGCCCAGATCGGCGAAAGCTTCAAGACCTATGGCAAATACACCAAGGCCTCGCGTGCTGTCGTCTTCGGCGGCACCTCGATTGGCAAGCAGGTGGAAGCCTGCCGCCAGGGCCTCGACATTCTCGTGGCCACGCCAGGCCGCCTCGTTGATTTGATCGAGCGCCGCGCCATCAGCCTGAGCAAGGTTGAAATCTTCGTGCTCGATGAAGTGGATCAGATGCTCGACCTCGGCTTCATCCACGCCATCCGCCGCATCGTTGCCCTCCTGCCGCACAAGCGCCAGAACCTGTTCTTCTCGGCCACCATGCCGAAGGAAATCGCAGGCCTCGCAGCGGGCCTGCTGCACAACCCTGTGCGTGTGGAAATCACGCCTGTGGCCACCACGTCAGAGCGTGTCAACCAGAGCGTCATCCATGTTGACCAGCCTGCCAAACAGGCCGTGCTGAATGACCTTCTCAAAGACAACAACATGACGCGCACCCTGGTGTTCACAAGAACCAAGCATGGCGCCGACAAGGTTGTGCGCGGCCTTCACGCCGCGGAATACTCTGCCTCGGCCATTCACGGCAACAAGAGCCAGGCCAACCGCGAAAAGGCCCTAGCCGGATTCAAGGCTGGCAAAATTCTCGTTCTCGTGGCCACTGACATCGCCGCGCGCGGCATTGACGTGGATGGCGTTTCTCACGTCATCAACTTCGATCTGCCGCATGTGCCGGAGTCTTACGTTCACCGCATCGGCCGCACGGCCCGCGCTGGCGCTGAAGGCCATGCCATTGCGCTCTGCGCTGGTGATGAGCGTTCATTGCTGCGCGATATCGAGCGCACCATCCGCATGCCTATTCCTGTGACGGTGCATCCGCTGGGCAAGGCCGAAGTGCCGCAAGGTGGCAAGGATCGCCGCCCCAATGGCCGCGCCATGCCAACGAAGGATCGTGCCCCACGCGCTGAGCGCAGCGCCGGAGACAGGCCGATTCGCGAAAAATCCGCTGGTGGCAAGTTCCATCGCGGCCAGCCGGATTTCGCCGCCAAGCCGCGCTTTGAAAAGCCGGCAGGCGAAATGCCAGTGCGCGAAAAGTCCTTCGACGAAAAGCAGATCGCGCAAAAGCGTGAAATGCCTGAAGGCTCGAAGTGGACACCGCTCGCTGGCGAACCCACCATCATGTATCAAAAGCCCAAGGCCCGCGAAGAGAAGGTTGAGAACCGGGATAACAAGCCCTGGTTCAAGCAACGCTCTGGTAACGGCGAAAACCGCGGTGGCAACACCCGTGGCCGCAACTTCGGCGACAAGCCTCGCGGCAATTTCGCAGCCAAGCCACGCAGTGATCGCGACAGCGCCCCTAGCAGCGACAGCAAGCCCTGGACCAACCACGGTGACGCACCCAAGCGTGACTTTGCTGAAAACCGCTCAGAAGTGCGCGGCGAGGCCCCACGTCGCGATTTCGCAGACAAGCCCCGCGGTAATTTCGGCGACAAGCCACGCGGCGACCGCAAGCCCTGGCACAACGATAAACCGCGCGGTGATTTTGGCGACAAGCCAGCTTTCAATGCCGACCGTCCGCGCCGTGACTTCAACGACAAGCCTCGCGGCAGCACCTTTGGCGACAAGCCGCGTGGCGATTTCGGCGACAAGCCCGCCTTCAACGCTGATCGCCCACGTGGCAATTTCGGTGACAAGCCCCGCAGCGACCGCCCCTTTGGGGACAAGCCGCGCGGCAACTTCGGCGATAAACCCCGTAGTAATTTTGCAGGCGGCAAGCCCCGCAGCAAATTTCCGGGCGCCGGCAAACCCGGTGGCTTCGCCAAGCCCTCAGGCGGCAACTTCAAGCGCAAAGAGCGCTCAGAAGGCTAATCGCCTCACCCGATACTGAACACAAAGCCCGCGACACAATCGCGGGCTTTCCAGTTTTTAATCTCACCGTCGCAAACCTGTTACAGAGAGCTCGCAATTTTCGCTTGCCCGCGCTTAAGCGGCATCCGGAGATTGGCCATGAAATTCAACATCATTTTGGGCGCCGTTTGTGCTGCCGCCCTTGCCTTAGGCACCACCCAGCCCGCATCAGCACAAACCATGAAGATGAAACACGTTCTTTTGCTCAGCGTGGACGGCTTGCATGAAACAGACCTTTCCAACTTCATCAAGGCCAACCCCACTTCCGCCATGGCAACGCTTGCCGCCCATGGCACGCACTTCTCTAGCGCTTCATCAGCCAAACCCTCAGACTCCTTCCCCGGCCTGCTCGCACTCGTCACGGGTGGCTCGCCCAAATCCACGGGCGTCTATTATGATGACTCTTACGACCGCGCCCTGTCGGAACCTGGCAGTGATTGCTCCAAGAAGGGCACCGAAGTGGTCTATGATGAATCCATCGACCTGAAGCCCGATGCCATGGATGGCGGCGGCGGACTAGATGAAGCCAAACTGCCGCGCGATGGCGCCAATGGCTGCAAGCCCGTTTATCCCCATTCCTTCCTGCGTGTGAACACGGTGTTTGAAGTGGCCAAGGCGGCTGGCATGCGAACCGCTTGGAGTGACAAGCACCCCGCCTATGAACTCGTCAACGGCCCGTCAGGCAAGGGTGTGGATGATCTCTTCTTGCCGGAAATCAATTCCAGCGACGACATCACCGCCAAGGCTGTCAATACCGCTGCCTATGACGACACCAAAGTGGCCGCGATCATCAATGAAATTGATGGCAAGTCTCATGACGGCAAAGACGGCGCTGGGGTTCCCGCCATTTTCGGCATGAACTTTCAGGCTGTTTCTGTGGGCCAGAAGACCGCGGGCTATACCGATGCCAAGGGCACGCCTTCGGCCGATCTTGCCGAGGCGCTGAAGCACACCGATGCGTCGATCGGCAAAATGCTGGCTGAACTTCAGGCCAAGGGCCTGGACAAGGATACGCTGGTGATCCTCTCGGCCAAACATGGCCAATCCGCCATTGACCCCACAGCCAAGAAGATCACCGACAAGAAGTTGATCCCCGCAGCGCTGGACGGCGTGGCCAAGGATCTCGGCGCGCAAGTCACCATGGACTCCGTCGCCCTCATTTGGCTGGCAGACCAGTCCAAAACCGCTGATGCCGTGAAGGCGCTGGCTGCCATCAAGGACAAAGCCAATATCAGTGAAATCTATGACGCTGCAAAAATCACGGCCACTTTCGGCGATGCGACCAAGGATAGCCGCGTGCCTGATATCATCGTCCAGCCGATGAATGGCGTGATCTACACCAAGCCCACAGCCACCAAGATCGCCGAACATGGCGGCATGGGTGAGGATGACACGCATGTGGCCCTGCTGCTCTCCAACCCCGCCATGGCTGCTGCAGAAGTGAAAGACCCCGTCATCAACATGCAAGTGGCCCCCACGATCCTTGCGGCCCTAGGCCTTGATCCCAACGCGCTGCAGGCCGTGAAGGCCGAAGGCACGAAGGCGCTGCCGGTAGTGGGCTTGACGAACTGATCGACGTCTTCTCCCGCGCGCGGGAGAAGACAGGGGCCCATCCGGCGGAGCCGGGTGGGAAAGATGAGGGACCGGGCGTACTGCCTGTCCCTCACCTCCCCGTCACATAGTGACGGGTCCCTTCCTCTCCCGCCAAATGGGCGGGCGAGGACAAATACGCAAAAGCCCGCGATCATCTCACGGGCTTTTTTTCAATTCTCCAATTTCACGAAAGTTCAAATCGCGCCCTGCAGCGCCTTCAAATGTTCCAGATTTTCCTGGGCGCGGCGTTTGGCTTCGTCATCGCTGGCATCGGCCACGTCTTCTTCGGCGTCTTTGATCTGGGCGTTCAGTGCGGCCGCATCAAGCTCCGACGTCGGGATGGCGCGCTCGGCCAGAACCGTAAGGCCTTTCGGATTCACTTCAGCAAAGCCGCCGCGCACGAAAATCTTTTCGGCACCCTTTGATGAAGTGACCACCACCACGCCGGGCTTCAGGCTGGTGAGGAGAGGCGCATGTTGCGGCAGAATGGTCATCTCGCCTTCGGTGCCGGGTAGCACAACGCTTTCCACATCCCCTGAAAACAGGAGCTTTGCGGGGGAAACGAGTTCAAAATGCAATCCGGCCATGTGGTTCACTCTAAATTTCTAACTCTCCATCGGCGGGCTTGACCCGCCGAACCAGTCTTGAGCCCTCCGTCTGGGTGGGCGGGTCAAGCCCGCCCATGGAGGGAGGCGGAATTAAGCCGCCTGTGCCAGCTTCTTGGCCTTTTCGATGGCTTCGTCGATCGAACCCACCATGTAGAAGGCAGGCTCTGGCAGATGGTCATAGTCACCATTGGCGATGCCCTTGAAGCCCTTGATCGTGTCTTCCAACTTCACCTGAACGCCGGGCGAGCCGGTGAACACCTGGGCCACGTCGAAGGGCTGGCTCATGAAGCGCTCAATCTTGCGAGCGCGGGCCACGGCCAGTTTGTCTTCTTCGGAAAGTTCGTCCATGCCCAGAATGGCGATGATGTCTTGCAGCGCCTTATAGCGTTGCAGGATCGACTGCACCTGGCGGGCAACCGCATAGTGCTCTTCGCCCACGATGGAGGGCTGCATCATGCGGCTGGTGGAATCCAGCGGGTCAACGGCAGGATAGATGCCCTTTTCAGCGATGGAGCGCGACAGCACGGTGGTTGCGTCCAGGTGGGCAAACGAGGTTGCAGGTGCCGGGTCGGTCAAGTCGTCGGCCGGCACGTAGATGGCCTGCACCGAGGTGATCGAACCCTTGTGGGTGGTGGTGATGCGCTCTTGCAAGGCGCCCATGTCGGTGGCCAGTGTGGGCTGATAACCCACAGCTGAAGGAATGCGGCCCAAGAGGGCCGACACTTCTGAACCCGCTTGCGTGAAGCGGAAGATGTTGTCCACGAAGAACAACACGTCTTGCCCCTTGTCGCGGAAATCTTCAGCAATGGTGAGGCCGGTGAGGGCCACGCGGGCACGAGCGCCCGGCGGCTCATTCATCTGGCCATAAACCAGCGCGCACTTTGAACCAGCAACCGAACCATCCTTGGGGTTCTTGTTCACGCCGGATTCGATCATTTCATGATAAAGGTCGTTGCCTTCACGGGTGCGTTCACCCACGCCAGCAAATACCGAAAAGCCGCCGTGCGTCTTGGCGATGTTGTTGATCAGTTCCATGATGAGAACCGTTTTGCCCACGCCCGCGCCGCCGAACAGGCCGATCTTGCCGCCCTTGGCGTAAGGAGCGAGAAGGTCAACAACCTTGATGCCGGTGACGAGAATTTCAGCTTCGGTGGATTGATCCACATAGTCAGGTGCGGGCTGGTGAATGGCGCGCATCGCCTTGGATTTCACCGGGCCCGCCATATCCACAGGCTCGCCAATCACATTGATGATGCGGCCCAGCGTTTCATCGCCGACAGGCACCATGATGGGGGCACCCGTGTCACGCACTTCCTGGCCGCGCACCAAGCCTTCAGACGCGTCCATGGCGATGCAGCGCACAGTGCTTTCGCCCAAATGCTGCGCCACTTCGAGAACCAGGCGGTTTTCGCCGTTCATCGTTTCGAGCGCGTTCAAAATTTGCGGCAACTCTCCGTCAAAGGCCACGTCAACAACAGCGCCGGTGACCTGTGCCACGCGGCCCGTTGCGCCTGATTTGGAAGCAGCTTTCTTTGCCATGTTATTCGTCCTTCCTTAAAGCGCTTCCGCGCCCGAAATGATTTCGATGAGTTCTTTGGTGATCTGGGCTTGGCGCTGGCGATTGTATTTGATCGACAGCTTGTTGATCATGTCGCCGGCATTGCGCGTCGCATTGTCCATGGCGCTCATGCGTGCGCCCTGTTCGGAGGCGGCATTTTCCAGGAGCGCGCGGAACATTTGAACCGAGATGTTGCGCGGCAGAAGTTCCGCGAGGATCACTTCTTCTTCCGGCTCAACGTCATAGACAGCGCCACCAAGATCGGAGGCCTTGGATGTATCCACTCTTGCCGGGATCAGCTGCAAGGCGGTGGGCACCTGCTGGATGACGGACTTGAATTCCGAGAAGAACAAGGTGGCTACGTCAAATTCACCAGCCTCAAACATGCTGATGATTTTCTTGCCCACGCTATCGGCGTTCTCAAAGGCAATGGATTTCAAACCACGAAAATCCACGGCGTCGGTAATGTACTTGCCATGCAGACGCTTCAGCGCGTCATTGCCCTTCTTGCCAACGGTGAAAATCTTCACGGTCTTGCCTTGGGCAATCATCCTGTCGGCATGATCGCGTGCCAGGCGCGCGATCGAGGAATTGAAGCCGCCGCAAAGGCCGCGCTCAGCGGTGGCAACGATCAGCAGATGCACTTGATCTTTGCCCGTGCCTGCCAGAAGTTTTGGCGCGCCGTCTTTGCCAGCAACGGCCGAGGCGAGGTTGCCCAGCACCACGGACATGCGTTCGGAATAGGGGCGCGCTGAAACAGCGGCTTCCTGCGCGCGGCGCAATTTCGCCGCCGCCACCATTTGCATGGCCTTGGTGATCTTGCGTGTCGCCTTGACCGAGGCGATGCGGTTGCGAAGGTCTTTAAGGGATGGCATCTGCTATCCCTTACGCAAAGCTCTTGGCATAAGCATCAACGCCCGCCTTCAACTTCGGCATGGTGGCGTCAGAGATCGCCTTTTCAGAGCGGATCGCTTCCAAAATATCCTTGTGCTTGTCGCGGAAGGTACGCAGCAAACCATCTTCAAAAGCTTTGACCTTGTTCACTGGCAGCGTGTCGAGATAGCCGTTCACGCCAGAATAGATCGAGACAACCTGCTCTTCCATTTTGAGTGGCGAGAACTGGGCTTGCTTCAGGAGCTCCGTCAAACGCGCACCACGGTTGAGCAGCTTCTGTGTTGCGGCATCGAGGTCAGAGCCGAACTGGGCAAAGGCCGCCATTTCGCGGTATTGCGCAAGCTCACCCTTGATCTTGCCGGCAACCTGTTTCATCGCCTTGGTCTGGGCGGAAGAACCCACGCGCGAAACGGAAAGGCCAACGTTCACAGCCGGGCGAATGCCCTGATAGAACAAATCGGTTTCAAGGAAGATCTGGCCGTCAGTGATCGAGATCACGTTGGTGGGAATGAAAGCCGACACGTCGTTGCCCTGCGTTTCGATCACAGGCAGAGCGGTGAGCGAACCAGCACCATTGGCATCATTCAGCTTGGCCGAACGTTCCAGCAAACGAGAGTGCAGATAGAACACGTCGCCGGGATAGGCTTCGCGGCCCGGCGGGCGGCGCAGCAGCAGCGACATCTGGCGATAAGCCACGGCCTGCTTCGAAAGATCGTCATAGGCGATCAGCGCGTGCATGCCATTGTCGCGGAAATATTCGCCCATGGTGCAGCCAGTGAACGGTGCGAGGTATTGCATCGGCGCTGGATCAGAAGCGGTAGCGGCAACGATGATGGAATATTCCAGCGCGCCATTGTCTTCGAGAACCTTCACGAACTGGGCCACGGTTGAACGCTTCTGGCCGCAAGCCACGTAAACGCAATAGAGCTTGTCCTTCTCGGGGCCAGCAATGTGAATGGGCTTCTGGTTCAGCATCGCGTCCAGGATGATTGCGGTCTTGCCGGTCTGACGGTCACCGATCACAAGTTCGCGCTGGCCGCGGCCAACGGGGATCAACGCGTCAATGGCCTTGAGGCCGGTGGCCATCGGCTCATGCACGGACTTGCGCGGAATGATGCCGGGGGCCTTCACGTCCACACGGGCCATCTTCTTGGACTTGATAGGTCCCTTGCCGTCAATCGGGTTGCCCAGCGCGTCTACAACGCGGCCCAGCAATTCCTTGCCTACGGGAACTTCAACGATGGCGCCAGTGCGCTTCACCGTGTCGCCTTCTTTGATGTCACGGTCAGCGCCGAAAATAACCACGCCGACATTGTCGGTTTCGAGGTTCAGCGCCATACCCTTGATGCCGCCGGGGAATTCAACCATTTCACCGGCCTGCACATTATCAAGGCCGTGAACGCGGGCAATGCCGTCACCAACGGAAAGAACCGTTCCGATTTCGGCAACGTCAGCATCCTTGCCGAAGTCCTTGATCTGCTTTTTGAGGATGGAAGAAATTTCGGCGGCGCGAATATCCATATTAGGCGCTTCCCTTCATGGCTACTTTGAGGTTTGAGAGTTTGGTTTTGAGCGAATTGTCGATGAGCGTCGAACCGATCTTTACGGTCAAGCCACCGAGAATCGAAGAATCCACTTTCGTGAGAAGCTGCACATCCTTGCCCACGCGGGCCTTGAGGGCAGCAGACAAATCTTTGAGCTGGGTCGCAGTCAATTTTTCGGCCGAGACAACCTCGGCCACGGCTTCGCCCTTGTCATCGGCAACCAGCGCCTGAAAAGCGGCAATGGCATCCGGCAAAACCGCCAGGCGGCGTTTGTTGCACAGCAGCTTCACAAAATTCAGGGCAATGCCCGAAAGGCCACCTTTGGAGGCCAGCGCGTCAATCGCGGCCATCTGGTCTTCCGTCTTGAAAACCGGTGAGGTGAGCAGACGCTTGAAATCGCTTGAATCTGCAATTGATTTGGAAAGACCATCAAGGGCCTTGGATGTGGCGGGAATCGCCTTTTCCTCGGTTGCGAGGTCAAACAGCGCACTGGCATAACGCCCCGCCACCCCGCTTGTCATCAGTTGTGCCGCCACGAGCAAACTTTCCGCATTGTTAGATTTATGCGTTGGCCTGCTATCACATGAAATTCAGGCTGGCAACGTGGATTCGAAGCGAAAGCGGCTCATGCGGAGAATTGCGGGCAAAGAGCGAAAGAACCCGGCGAGCAAGCTGGCCGGGTTCCATCTTCAGAGCCTGCCAAACCGCAGGCTATTTTGCATTTCTAGCCCCGTTACTGGGCCGCATTGCGCGCCACAGCGGCAATATTGGCACGCTGGATGCCAAGATCATTGAGCCGACGATCAGAGAGCGCAGAAAGCTCGGCAACGGTTTTCTTATAGGCATTGCGCTTGGTGATGCGCGATTTGAGAACTTCAAACATGTCAAAAACTCCTTTCGAGTTTCAATTCAGAATTCGGCTGGCACATCTGGGGGCAGAAGGTTTCTGCCGCTTCGCATGAGATGCCAGGAAAGCACCCGCTTAAAGCACCCGCTTAGTGGGTGGCTTGGCGGGCGTGGGCTGCGATATTGGCGCGCTGGATACCTATGTCGTTCAGCTGGCGGTTGCTCAGCGAGGACAGTTCGGCAACGGTCTTCTTGTAGGCATTGCGCTTGGTGATGCGCGACTTGAGAACTTCAAACATATAAAACTCCTTTCGAGTTTCCACTTCAGTCAGTCCGTAAAATCATTCATTTTGATTTACGCAACTCAATTTAGGTGCGCTGCAACATAATCTCAAGAGCAAAATTTACATGACTGCTATTCAATAATATTTTCAAGATGTTATTAATTCGTCATATTCCTCAAAGCGCTTTTTGTGCAGCGCACTAATTTGCCACTTATTGGCCAGAATTCCGCCAGAATGGAAGCCATCCGGCCCTGATTTGAGGTGCGAACCGCAATCATTGTCCGACCTGCAGGCTGGCCTGGGTAATGGGAATTTTGGGGGATGGGGCCGCGCGGCGGCCAAAGGCAAAAAGGAAATAAAAAAAGCCCGGCGCGGGAGGAGGTGCGCCGGGCCACTTTGCTCGATCTAAGGGTTTTGACTTTTCATGGAAAAGTCAAAATCGCCCTAACCCCGGGAGGAAATGGGGTTTTCGAGCTGGTAGCGTTTAATGCCCATGTCGGCTAGATCGGCATCAGACAGGCGAAGATAAAGTGGCTCAGCCTGTCTTTTTGCCGTTTTGGCCCTCTTGTTCAGAAGCAAACGGCCAAACATGATCAGCGGGCCGCTTGACGGGCAATGCGAGTGATGTCGCCACGGGCAATGCCCAAGTCAGACAATTCGCGGTTGGTGAGGGCCTGGAGCTCGTTCACCGTGCGGCTATAGCGCTTCCAGGTGGTAATGCGGGTCTTGAGGACGTCAAACATTGAATTTCTCCTTTGAAGAAATAACGTTGTGATTGAATTTAACGGGCCGCTTCGCGGGCAATGCGGGCGATATCGGCGCGGGCAATGCCCAGGTCGGCCAGTTCGCGGTTGGTGAGCCCCTGGAGCTCGCTGACCGTACGGTTATAGCGCTTCCAGGTGGTGATGCGGGATTTCAGAACTTCAAACATTTCAATACTCCTTTTCCTGATTTCCAATCTTCAGGATCTTCGTCTTTTCTCTTACAGGGCAGAACATAGGTGCGGTGCAGCAAAATGAGAACTGCAAAATTTGCATACCTAGTAATACACATGATAATTCAATCGTTTATAATTCAGTAACAATCTCAAAAGCCTATATTGCGGTGCCACAATTTTGCTCAATTCTGCCCAAAATCCCGCCATCAGGTTAATGCCCGTTAAGCATGATCCTTGCCCGATTTTTTACCCTTGGCCCGCTACAGTGCGGCAAATCCAAGGGGCTGGCTTTGCTCGATAATTCCGCAAATCAAATCTTCGACTTCAACGAAACCTTCGCCGAACTTGCCACACAAAATGGCATCGAGAACCCCGGCAAGATCCTTGAAGCCTCGGCTGAGGACCTCAAACTGGCGTTAAAATCGTCAGGCGAAGCCGCTTATCACTGGAATGTCGAGACCGACGAAATCGCCTGGAGTGCCAATGCGCCCGAAATTCTGGGCTGTCCGCTGGCGGCCGTGAGCTCGGGCAAGCAGTTCGCCAGCCTATTGGACACTGAAAACTTCACGAATCGCTATGAAACGGTGATGAACTCCAAATCCCGTGACGACGGCCGCGGCGTTCCCTTCCAAATTGAATACATGTTCCGCTGCGAAGGCCGCCAGAATGCCAGATATGTCTGGCTGGAGGATATTGGCCGCTGGCAGGCCGGCCTCGACGGCATGCCCAAATCGGTTTTCGGCACGGTGCGCCGCGTCGATGAGCGCCACCAGCGCGATCAGCACCTGAATTTCTTGGGCAATTGCGACCCGCTCACCGGCATGATGAACCGCGGCCGCATGACAGAGGCTTTGGGAGAGGCGATTTCTGTGGCCAAGAAGGGCAATGGCCAATGTGCGTTCGCCATTGCCGCCGTAAACAACCTGGCCATGGTCAACGAGGCTTACGGCTTTGACGTGGCCGACGAAGTGATCGTGGCCGCTGGCCGCCGCCTGCGCCAGGTGATGCGCGTTGGCGATGGCATTGCCCGCTATTCCGGCGGAAAATTCGGCGTCATCCTCAATGACTGCAGTGAACCTGAACTGGATGCCGCGTTGAACCGCTTTCTTTCCGCCATCCGCGACAATGTGATTGAAACCGGCAAGGGGCCCGTGTGGGCCACCTTGTCGATTGGGGCCATTCGTCTGCCGGAACATGCAGCCAATGCCATCTCGGCCACCTCGCGCGCCGAAGAGGCCCTGAACGAAGCCCGCAAGCTGCCCTCCGATGGCTTTGCGGTTTTCCAGCCATCTGAGCGCCGCACCGCCGAACGCTCACTGAATGCGCGCTGCGCCACCGAAATTGTGAAATGCCTGAAGGAAGACAGATTCAAGCTCGCCTTCCAGCCTATCGTGGCCGCCAAAACCGGCGAAGTGGCCTTGCATGAAGCCCTGCTGCGCATGCAGGAAGAAAACGGCGAATTGATTGCGGCCTCCCATCTCATCCCGGTGGCCGAACATCTGGGCCTCGTGCGCCTGGTGGACAGAGCTGTGATGCAGCTCATCATCCAAACGCTTCATGCCTATCCACAGGCCCACCTGTCGATGAATGTTTCTGGCACCACGGCCACCGATCCACATTGGTTTGATCAGCTTCTCGATGTGATTTCCGCCAATGAGGAAGCCGCCAGTCGCCTCACTGTCGAAATCACCGAAACCGTGGCCCTGAACGATTTGGAATCCACGCGCAACTTCGTCGAGAGTCTGCGCAAGGCTGGGTGCAATGTGGCCATCGATGATTTTGGCGCAGGCTACACCTCGTTCCGCAATCTGCGCGAACTCCCCGTCAATATCCTGAAATTCGATGGCACCTTCTGCCGCAATCTGGCGAGCGACCGTGACAACGAATATATGGTGAAAAGCCTCATTGACCTCTCACGGAAATACAATCTCAAAACCATCGCTGAATGGGTTGAGACCGAAGAAGATGCCGGGCTCCTCACCGATTGGGGCATTGACTATCTGCAAGGCAACATTCTGGGCGAAGCTTCGATCACACCACCCTGGGGCGAACAGCGCGGCAATGTTTTTGAACTCGAAATCATGTCAGCACCTAAGTCGGCCGCAGCGATGACGCCAGAACGCATCATCGCGGAAACCCAGTCCGTCGAAATGCAAGAAGCGGAATGGACCGAAATAGCGTCGCTGCAAGTCGGCGACACGCCCACTGAGTTGCAGACGGCGCAAGACCAACAGCCCGCATTTGAAGCTGATGAGCAGATGGAAATTGCTGAGCCGGTGCCTGAGCTGGTTGCCGAAGCGATCGAACTTTCTCCCCTTCAACAGGAAGAGCCAGTCTCACAGCGCGAAGAGACGACCGGCATTGTCGACCCGGTCGACACGCCAGCGCAATCCGCCTTCGATCTCGATTTCTCGGAGATTGATCAGAGCATCGCTAACCTGCGCGAGGCCCTGTCAGCGCTAAGCCTGACAGAGCAAGCCCCGCCTTCGGAACAAGACGCGGCTTAATAACTCAGCGCGAGATCGTATCCAGTTTCTGCTGCATGGCGGCAAGCTGATCCTTGAGCGCCTGCAGGTCATCGCCACTGGCAGCGGGCTTTTCTTGCGGCTTTGAAGCCGCACCCGCCATGCCGGGCATCCCTGGCATTCCGCCCATTACATTGGCAAATGGGTTGAACATCTTCACGGCGTCGTTGAACATGGCCATGTTGCGCTTGGCCTGTTCTTCCATGCCTTTGAATGGCTCGGCCCCTACCCCCATGGCATCCAGCATCTGCTGGCGGATCTTGCCTTGGTCCTTCATCAGGTTGTCGAGTGAGAAATCGAGATAACCAGGAACCACGCCCTGCATCTGGTCGCCATAAAAGCGGATGAGATTGCGCAGGAAGTTCACCGGAAGCAACGTCTGGGCACCGCCCTTGTTCTCTTCTTCAAAAATGATCTGCGTCAAAACTGATCGTGTGATGTCTTCGCCCGTCTTGGCGTCATAAACCAGGAAATCCTGGGCGTTTTTTACCATGGCCGCGAGGTCTTCAAGCGTCACATAGGTGCTGGTTGCGGTGTTGTAGAGGCGCCTGTTGGCATATTTCTTGATGACGGTGGCTTGCGCCTTGCTGCCTTGGTTTGGGGCCTGATCTTCACTCACTGTCTCACTCCCTTAGTATGAGGAAAATCTGCGCCGTGCAGTGCATATTTGCAAGTGCAAAAAATTCTCGCAATCGCACGCAAACTGGGCTTAGAGTTTCTGTATCAGGCCAAAATTATCGCACAAAGGGAGATTCAGCATGAGCAGCCTCAAGGACATCGTCATCGTTTCAGCCACCAGAACACCTGTGGGGTCCTTCAACGGTGCGCTGGCGAGCCTGACCGGCGCGCAGTTGGGCACGATCGCCATCAAGGCCCTGCTGGAGCGTGCCAAGGTTGAGGCCGCTGAAGTGAATGAAGTCATTCTTGGCCAAGTGCTCACCGCCGCACAAGGCCAGAACCCCGCGCGCCAGGCCGCGATCAATGCCGGCATTCCCAAGGAATCTTCGGCCTGGGGCCTCAATCAAGTGTGTGGTTCCGGCCTTCGTGCTGTAGCCCTTGGCGCGCAGCAAATCATCACCGGTGATGCCAGCGTCGTCATTGCAGGTGGCCAGGAGTCCATGTCCAAGTCCGCCCATGCCGCGCATTTGCGTGATGGCGTGAAGATGGGCGATTGGAGTTTCATTGACACCATGATCCGCGATGGGCTCTGGGATGCCTTTAACGGTTATCACATGGGAACGACTGCCGAGAATGTCGCCAAGCAATGGCAGATCACGCGTGAGATGCAGGATGAGCTTGCCGTGAAGTCGCAGAACAAGGCCGAGGCCGCGCAAGCCGCCGGCAAGTTCAAGGATGAAATCACCGCCGTCACCATTTCAGGCCGCAAGGGCGATGTGATCGTGGGCGACGATGAATATATCAAGAAGGGCGTGACGATGGATTCTGTCGCCAAGCTGCGCCCCGCCTTCTCGAAAGACGGTTCGGTCACCGCCGCCAATGCCTCTGGCATCAATGATGGTGCCGCTGTAGTGATGTTGATGAGTGCTGCCGAAGCCGCCAAGCGCGGTTTGACACCGCTGGCCCGCATTGCCTCTTTTGCAACCGCAGGCGTTGATCCGGCCATCATGGGCACCGGGCCCATCCCTGCGTCACGCGCCGCGCTGAAGAAGGCGGGCTGGAATGCTGCTGATCTTGACCTCGTCGAAGCCAACGAAGCCTTCGCCGCGCAGGCCTGTGCGGTGAACAAGGACATGGGTTGGGATCCGGCCAAGGTGAACGTCAACGGCGGCGCCATCGCCATCGGCCACCCCATCGGCGCCTCAGGGGCGCGTATCCTTAATACGCTGCTCTTTGAAATGAAGCGCACTAACGCCAAGAAGGGCCTCGCCACCCTCTGCATTGGCGGCGGCATGGGCGTCGCCATGTGCGTGGAGCGGTAGTTCCAAAGAAACAAGACAACGCCAATTATCTCCGCCCCCTGTGGGAGAAGGGCAAGGGCGCCATTCGCCCTTGCGGCAATCAATCCTGTTGCCGGATTGATAACCCTGCGGCATGATCAATAAAAAAACCCGGGAGGTAAAACATGAGCCGCGTCGCAGTCGTCACTGGAGGCACCAGAGGTATTGGTGCTGCCATCTCAAAAGCATTGCAGGCGCAAGGCTGCAAGGTTGCCGCCATTTTCGCAGGCAATGAAGAAGCCGCCAAAGCCTTCACGGCAGAGACCGGCATCAAGTCCTACAAGTGTGACGTCAGCGCAGCTGAGGTTTGCGCCGCCACCCTCAAGGCCGTGGAGGCCGATTTGGGCCCGGTTGATATTCTCATCAACAATGCAGGCATCACCCGCGATGCTATGTTCCACAAGATGACATTGCAACAATGGCAGGAAGTGCTGAACACCAACTTGAATTCGCTGTTCAACATGACGCAACCCGTTTGGAATGGCATGCGTGAGCGTGGTTTCGGCCGCATCGTCTGCATCTCATCCATCAACGGCCAAAAGGGCCAGATGGGCCAAGCCAATTATGCTGCGGCCAAGGCCGGTGAAATCGGTTTCGTGAAATCGCTGGCCCAGGAAGGTGCCGCCAAGGGCATCACGGTCAATGCCATTTGCCCCGGCTATATCGGAACCGAAATGGTCAAGGCCGTGCCCGAAAAAGTGATGAACGAGCGCATCCTGCCCTTCATCCCCGTGGGCCGCGTTGGTGAGCCCGAAGAGATTGCGCGCTGCGTGGCCTTCCTCGTGGCCGACAATGCCGGCTTCATCACCGGTGCCACGCTCTCCGCCAATGGCGGGCAGTATATGGTGTAACAATGTTCAAGGGCTTGGTGCTGGAAGCCAGGTCCTTGGCTTGTGAACGCGGCGGAAGGTTGATTTTCAAAGACCTCGACTTTGCCATCAAAGGCGGTGAGGGCGTGGAACTGCGCGGCCCTAATGGCGCGGGCAAATCGTCATTGCTGCGTTTGTTAGCGGGGTTGAACAAACCAGCGGCCGGAACACTGACACTTACCGGCGCAAGCCACGAAGACCGCGCCTCCGAAGCTCATTACATAGGCCATCATGAAGCGGTGAAGCCCGCGCTCAGCGTGCGTGAGAATCTTGAATTCTGGACAAGCTTCCTTGGCGGCGAAAGCAGTGCGAATTTTACCGCCTTTCGCCTGGAAAAATTGACAGAGGATGAAGCCCGCTATCTCTCCGAAGGCCAGCGCCGCCGCTTGGCCCTCTCTCGTCTCGTCTCGGTGCCGCGCCCCATCTGGTTGCTGGATGAGCCGACAGTTGGCCTCGATCAAGCAGCACTTGCCGATTTGCGCCGCGAGACGGAAGCGCATCTTGCACAGGGCGGCATCGTTATTGCGGCCACCCATGCCGATCTCGGCCTGAAATCCATCCGGACTCTTGAAATCAAGAGGGCGGCCTGATGGGTGTTGCCCTCAAGGCTCTGCTTTGGCGCGACATTGCACTCGCCCGCAAGGGCGGCGGTGGACTGGGCGCAGCGCTCAGCTTCATCCTGGCTGTCGTAGTTCTGGTGCCACTGTCCATCGGCCCTGATCTCAATCTCCTTGCGCGCTTGGCAGCGGGACTCATGTGGCTGTCGCTGTTGCTCGCGGTATTGCTCACTGCTGATCGCATCTTCCAGCAAGACCTTGAGGATGGCACGCTGGATGTGATGACCATGAGTGCGGTTCCCTTCGAACTCGTGGCGCTGGTCAAGACCATTGCGCATTGGCTTACCGTGTCTCTGCCGCTTGCTTTGATAGCGCCACCTCTGGGCTTGATGCTCAATCTTGATGTTGCAGCACTGCCAGTGTTGTGGCTGGCCATGGTGACAGGCTCCTTTGCCCTTTCCCTACTGGCCGCTCTGGGCGGCGCCATCACAGCAGGCTTGCGCCGCGGCGGATTGCTGATTTCGATCCTCATCCTGCCACTTTACATTCCAGTGCTCATCTTCGGCGTCTCGGCCACAAGCATGATGATGGGCCCACAATCAGCCGTGCCATCATTGCTGATCCTGCTGGCCATCACGTTGGTGTGTCTGGTGATCTCACCTCTGGCTTGCGCTGCCGCCTTGCGCGCCTATTTGCGATGAGGCCGCCACAATTGTATGTAAAACGTCAGAAAGACTCAAATAATCCCTCGCCATGCAAAAATTCGCCAATCCCACTGTTTTCCTGAAACTCGCCAATGCGCTGCTGCCCTTCATGTGGCTGGCGGTGTTTGTGCTTTTCGCCTGCGGCCTTTACGGCGCGCTGATCACCAGCCCGGCCGATTACCAGCAAGGCGAGACAGTGCGGATCATGTATCTCCACGTGCCTGCTGCCTGGGTGGCCATGATGGCCTATGGCTTCATGGCCTTTGCCAGCGCCATAGCCTTGATTTTCCGCCATCCGCTAGCCGATGCAGCGGCTAAATCTGCTGCCCCTGTCGGCGCCGTTTTCTGCTTCTTGGCCTTGGCCACGGGCTCAATCTGGGGCAAGCCAATGTGGGGCACGTGGTGGGTGTGGGATGCCAGGCTCACGTCCATGTTCATCCTCATGTTGCTCTACCTCGGTTACATCGCCATCTGGCAGGCCATTGAAGAACCCCACCTCGCGGCCACCATCGCCCGCATTGTGGCGCTGGTGGGTTCGGTGATCCTCCCCATCATCAAGTTTTCAGTTGAGTGGTGGAACACTTTGCATCAGCCGGCCAGTGTATTTAAAATGGGCGGGCCCACCATCGACAAGTCCATGTTGTGGGTCTTGCTGGTCATGGCGCTGGCCAGCACTTTGCTGTTCTTCACCCTCTTGATGGTATCCCTGCGCAGCGAAATCGCGGCGCGTAAACTGCGCCAAAACCGTTTGCAGGCGATCAGGAGCAATTGATGGATTGGTCAGCCCACAATGCAGGCTTTGTAATCGCGGCCTATGCGCTCACCGCGCTGTGCCTCTGCGCCCTCGTTGCTGTGATACTGATCATCGACCAGCGCAACGCCAAAGCAGTCAAAAATTTGAAGGATTAAACAATCGGTTTGCGCTTCAGCTTCACTTTGCTGTTGCCATTCTCGGGTGAAGTCTCATCAACCTTGTCCATTTCCGAAGCAAGGCCCGCAAGGCAATCGAGAACCGTGCGACGGTCTGTTGCCGGGAAAACGGCCAGTAGCTTGCGGTCAATGTCTTCGGCACCGGCCTGTGAGGCTTTGAGCATCTTCTTGCCAACGGGCGTGAGGCGCACAGTGTTGGTGCGTTGGTCATCCTTGCTGCGCTTGCGCTGCAGATATCCCTGCGCCATCAAGCGCGATACCAGGTCGGCCAATGTCGAACGGTCAATGCCGGTGACCTTGACGAGTTCTGTCTGGCTCTTGCCATCAAAGCTGTCGACAGCGGCGAGCACGGTGAACTGACGATGTGTCAGCCCGCTCTTGCCCACCTCTTCCATGTAGAGATGCACCGAATACTGCACGGCCCTCTTCAGCAAGTGAGAGAAGGAGCGCGCGAATGGCTTTGCCTCTTTTGTTGTCGACATCACTCGTCCTGTTGAAGTCCTGTTTCTCGTGCAGTGGAAACAGTTCGCTTCCTCCCAGCCCCTTTGCGCGGATGCAAGATCATGACCAGCGCAGCGGGAGTCCTAGCTAATCACTTTGGCGCCCGCAAGCGCAATTTTTCTGCTCCACTTTGAAACAAAGCTAAGTGTTTATTTCACACCTGCGCAAGTCTTGACAATGACGCAAATCTGATTCCACCGTACACAGATCATCAGCCTGCGGATGAAAATTCAGGCATCACTCTTTGATGTATTTCGCCATAAAGGGGGCGTTCGCAAGCGCAAAAAGCAGTGTACAGCCCAAAAGCCCAAAAGCCTTGAACGTCACCCAGACCGATTCAGGCATGAATTGCCAGATAACGACATTGAGACCCGCCATCACAACAAAGAACATCGCCCAACGGATCGTCAATGTGCGCCAGGCTTCATCCGGCATGGCCAGCGTTTCGCCCATCATGTCCTTGATGAAAAGCCGCTTGAAATAAAGACCTCCGAGAAGAAGGCCGGCAAAGAACAGTTCGATCAGGGTCACCTTCAATTTCAGATACCAAGGGTCTTGAAGATAGAGCGTGATTGCACCAAACAAGCCGACAAACAGCGCGCCAACCAACGCAAATTTGTTCAGGCTGCGTGTGATTGAGTAACTCACAACGAGTGAAACGAAGGTGGCCACCATCAAGGCGCCTGTCGCCCAAAGCAGACCCCATTTCCAATTCGCCAGAAAGAAGGCAAGCAATGGCCCAAGGTCAAGCACCAGCTTTTGCCCCTGAGACAATTTTACGTCACTCATTTACGTCACTCATTTTTCGTCCAATCCGGCAATGGCCCGCGCGAAGCCGTCCGCGTCAAATGGCTGCAAGTCGTCGATGCTCTCACCCACGCCAATGGCATGGATGGGCAATTTGAATTTTTCGGCGATGGCCACAAGGATGCCGCCGCGCGCTGTGCCATCCAGCTTGGTCATGATCAGGCCCGTGACTCCTGCCACCTTGGTGAAAATCTCAGCTTGCGCCAAGGCATTCTGCCCCGTGGTTGCGTCCAGCACCAACAACACCGCGTGGGGTGCGGAAGCATCCAACTTCTTGATTACACGCACCATCTTGTCGAGTTCATCCATCAGATGCGCCTTGTTCTGAAGGCGGCCCGCAGTATCAATGAACAAAATGTCGGTACCGTTGGCCTGTGCTTCTTTCAGCGCATCAAAGGCAAGGCCAGCGGCATCCGCCCCCGTGGGTCGCGAAATTGTTTCAGCGCCGATGCGCTTGCCCCAAATTGTGAGTTGCTCAATGGCCGCAGCGCGGAAAGTGTCACCCGCAGCAAACATCACCTTGAAGCCTTCGCCAGCGGCAATGGCGCCCAATTTGCCAATGGTCGTGGTCTTGCCAGAACCATTGACGCCGACAACGGCAATCACAAAAGGCTTTTCCGAACCGAAATTGAAAGGCACCTCAACCGGCTTCAAAACCTTTGCCACTTCACTGGCAAGGATCTGCTTCACTTCTTCAGGGTCAATCTCCTTGTCATAGCGGCCATGTGAGACAGCCGCGATGATCCGCTCAGCTACCGGCAGTCCCAGATCGGCCTGAATGAGCGTGTCTTCCAGGTCCTGCAGCGTTTCCTTATCCAGCTTCTTCTTGGTGAAGATCGATGTGATGGAGCCGGAAATGGATTTGGATGATTTGGAGAGCCCGTCTTTCAGCCGGGAGAACCAGCCGGTACGTTGCGGGGGTTCAACTGGTGCCGCAGGCGGGGGCACTATTTTGCGCAGGGGCGGTGGCGATACCGGCTCTGGCGCTACGATCGCAGGTGGCTGAACTGCCACCGGCTGAACAATGATTTCAGGTTCAGGCGGCGGCAAAGGCTTGGGAACCGGAGCGGCAATCTGGGCAGGGACCTCAACTGCTACTGGCTTCGGCGCAACTTTCGGCTTGGCCTTGGGTTCCGGCTTTTTCGGCTCCGGCTTCTTGGGTTCAGGCTTCTTGGCCTCAACCTTCTTTGGTTCGAGCTTTTTTGGTTCGGCCTTTTTGGCTTCAATCTTTTTTGGCTCGGGCTTCTTGGCCTCGGCCTTTTTCGGCGCGGCCTTTTTTGGTTCCGCCTTCCTAGGCTCCTGCTTCTTGGGCTCCGGCTTCTTGGGCGCAACCGGTTTGGCATTCTTGACCGGTGCAGCCGCAACTACTTCTGGGACCGCAGATTCCGGCGCAGGTGCGGCTTCTGGTTCTGGCGTGGGCAGTGCGACTTGTTCTACCGGCTCTGGCTTTGCCTCTTCAGTGCCCTTACCGGTGATGCGATTGAACAGTTTCTTGAAAAACCCGGCCATTACATCCCCACATGCAGATGCGAGGGCGAGGCAGAAAGCACGCGCGCACTGATCACCGCACCCGGCGTCATCGCAGTTTCAAATCTCGCCATGGCAAAATGCGGCGTGCGCCCTGTTGAAGGCGTTTCCACCAATACCTCATGGCGCTTGCCAACTTCGGCCGCCAGAAACTTTTGCAATCGCTCTTCGCCCTTGGCGCGCAACAGCGCGGCGCGGCGCTTCACCAACTCGCGCTCCAACTCAGGCATGCGCGCTGCTGGCGTCCCCGGGCGCGGCGAAAACGGGAAGACATGCAGGAACGTCAACCCGCATTCATCCACAATGCGAAGCGAGTTTTCAAACATCTCCTCGGTTTCGGTGGGAAAGCCTGCGATGATGTCAGCACCAAACACCACATCCGGTCGCTTGGCGCGGATGCCTTCACAAAATGCGATGGAATGCTCGCGGCTATGCCTGCGCTTCATGCGTTTCAAAATCATGTTGTCGCCGGATTGCAGCGAAAGATGAAGATGCGGCATGATCCGCTGATCGCCTGTGATCACTTCAATCAATTCGTCATCAGCCTCGATGGAATCAATCGAGGAAAGCCGCAACCGCTTAAGATCAGGCACGCCAGCCAGAATGGCAGACAGTAACTTGCCCAGCTTGGGGGCGCCTTCAAGATCAGCACCCCAGGAAGTAAGGTCAACACCGGAAAGCACAATTTCATTGTGCCCTTCAGCCACCAGCCGTCGCACCTGCTCCACCGCATCGGCAACGGGCACAGAGCGCGAATTGCCGCGCCCAAAAGGGATGATGCAGAAGGTGCAGCGATGGTCGCAGCCATTTTGCACCTGCACGAAGGCCCGCGTGCGTGCTGTGAGGCGGTCAATCATCGGCGGACGCGTTTCCTTCACCTGCATGATGTCAGACACATCAACACGCGGCCGGTTGCTCTGCGTCAGCCAAGCCGAAGCCTGCAGTTTTTCCTCATTGCCCAGCACGCGCGAAACCTCAGGCATCGCGGCAAACATGTCAGGATCAGTCTGCGCTGCACAGCCCGTCACAATGATTTGCGCTTGCGGATTTTCCTTCGCGGCTTTGCGAATGGCCTGGCGGGCCTGCCTCGTGGCCTCAGCTGTCACGGCACAGGTGTTGAAAATCACCGCTTCCGTCAATCCGGTTTTGGCCGCATGGCCACGCATGATCTCGCTCTCAAAGGTGTTGAGGCGGCAGCCAAAGGTTTCGATCAGCGCTTCCTTCACAACAGCCCTTCCGGCAGCGTGCCTTCAAAATCCAGTGCCGCTGGCCCTGTCATCAGCACATGACCATTTTCTTCATAAACAGCCATGAACAAATCGCCACCCGGCAGGGTGATCCTGCATTTCGCGTCAATGATCTTGATGCGGTGCCCCGCCGCCATTGTGGCGCAAGCCGCTGTGCCGCAAGCTAGCGTAAGACCAGCCCCACGCTCCCACACCTTGAGCAACACATGATCACGCGCCACCACTTTGGCCAGTGAAATATTGGCGCGCTCTGGAAACAGCGGATGGTTCTCGAGCATTGGGCCAGCCTTCGACAGGTCAACCACTTCCAGATCATTCACCCAGAAAATGCAGTGTGGGTTGCCCACATTCACAACGGAAGGGGAATGCAACAGCGGCGCATCAATCGGGCCATATTGCAGTTCAATGTGCCGCGTGTCGGGGAAGGCTTCCGCGAGGGGAATGTCCTTCCAGTCAAATTTCGGCTTGCCCTGATCAATGGTGACGAGATGTTCACCCGCCTTGCGCGCCGCAAGAAAGCCACCCTTGGTTTCGATGGTTGCCACATCGGCTCCAAGTTCATCAAACATCAAGTCAGCAATGCAGCGCGAGGCGTTGCCGCAGGAAGGAACTTCGCCGCCCTCCGCGTTCCAAATCCGCATGCGCACATTGGCCGTGCTGGAAGGCTCCATCACAATCAACTGGTCACAACCAATGCCGGATTTGCGGTCTGCGATGGCGCGGGCTTGGACTTCAGTTATGGCCACGGCGCCCTTGCGCGCATCCAGCACCACAAAGTCATTGCCCAGGCCGTTCATCTTGCGAAAGTGGAGGCTCATTGCGCCTCTATATGGGAAATCAGGGGGTAAAAGCTAGAGCAGGCCCATCAGCGCGTCGGCACAGGCTTTTCGCCGGAATAATCATAGAAGCCACGCTTCACCTTGCGTCCCAGCCAACCAGCCTCGACATATTTCACCAGCAACGGGCAAGGACGGTATTTCGAATCTGAAAGCCCTTCGTGCAGAACCTGCATAATGGCCAGACAAGTATCCAGGCCAATGAAGTCGGCCAACTCCAGCGGGCCCATCGGATGATGGGCGCCCAGCTTCATGGCCTTGTCGATCGCCTCCACCCCGCCCACGCCTTCATACAGCGTATAAATCGACTCGTTGATCATGGGCAGCAGAATGCGATTGACGATGAAGGCCGGGAAATCCTCAGACACGGCTGTGGTTTTCCCCAAGGTGGTGACAAAATCCAACACTGACTTGAACACAGCTTCATTAGTGGCAATGCCGCGAATGAGTTCAACCAACTCCATCACCGGAACCGGGTTCATGAAATGGATGCCCATGAATTTATCTGGCCTGCCCGATGTGGCGGCGAGGCGCGTGATGGAAAGCGAGGATGTGTTGGTTCCAATAATGCAATCGGGTTTCAAATGTGGAGCAAGGCTTTCGAAAATCTGCTTCTTCACCGCTTCCTTTTCAGAAGCGGCCTCGATCACCAGATCACAGTCTTTGAATGCAGCCAGATCGGCGGCGGCAGCGATGTGCGAAAGCGCGCTCGCCTTGTCTGCCTCGGTTGATTTACCGGACTTGATGCGCCGGTCGAAATTCTTGGCGATGGATTCGAGGCCGGCTTGAATTCGCTCTGCCGAAGTATCATTCAGCAGCACACCATAGCCAGCCGAGGCGCAAACCTGGGCAATGCCAGACCCCATCTGACCTGCGCCAATCACACCAACTTTAGCAATCGCCATTCGCCAGACCCCAAAAGAAGAAGAGCGAAGCTATTACGCTCCGCCCTGGCCTGCAAGTTTATTTCGCAGTTGCACAATTTAGGGGTTAAAGCGCCTTTTCGAGCTCCGGCACAGCGGTGAAGAGGTCTGCAACCAGACCGTAATCTGCAACCTGGAAGATCGGGGCTTCATCATCCTTGTTGATGGCGACGATGATTTTTGAATCCTTCATGCCGGCCAAATGCTGGATAGCACCCGAGATGCCCACGGCAATGTAGAGATCGGGCGCCACAACCTTGCCGGTCTGGCCCACCTGATAGTCATTGGGCACATAGCCGGCATCCACCGCAGCGCGCGAGGCACCCACGGCGGCATTGAGCTTCTTGGCCACGGCCTCGAGCAGCTTGAAGTTATCGCCATTCTGCATGCCACGCCCGCCAGAGATGATGATCTTGGCGGAGGTAAGCTCGGGACGATCGGACTTCGAGAGGTTTTCTGAGACGTAGGAAGACAGGCCGGGACTAGCCGCAGCCTTCACGCTCTCAATCGCGGCAGATCCGCCCTCGTCCGCAGCGGCGAAAGATGCGGTGCGCACCGTGATCACCTTCTTGGCATCAGTGCTCTGCACCGTCTGCACGGCATTGCCAGCATAGATCAGACGCACGAAAGTATCGGGCGACTTCACATCCGAAATGTCAGACACCTGCATCACGTCAAGCAAGGCCGCCACACGCGGCATGTAATTCTTGCCGTTGGTGGTGGCGGGAGCGACGATGTGCTCGTAGCCTGAAGCCAGCGCCACAATATTGGCGGCCATGGCCTCGGCCAGCGGGCGCTCCAGATCAGCGCTTTCGAGATGCAGCACTTTCTTGACACCTGCGAGCTTGGCAGCGGCCTTGGCCGCACCATCAGCCTTGTGGCCAGCCACCAAGACATGCACATCCGAGCCCATCTTGGCGGCGGCAGTCAGCGCCTTGTGCGTGGCGTCTTTCAGGCCTGCATTGTCATGTTCAGCAATAAGGAGAACGGCCATCAGATGGCTCCTGCAGTTTTGAGTTTGGAAACCAGTTCGGCAACCGAAGCCACCTTCACGCCAGCGGCGCGCTTGGGCGGATCTTCCGTCTTGATCACTTTCAGGCGGGGCTTGATGTCGGCGCCAAAATCAGCCGGGGTCTTTTCATCCAGCGGCTTCTTCTTGGCCTTCATGATGTTTGGCAACGAGGCATAGCGCGGCTGGTTCAGACGCAAATCCGTCGTCACGATCAGCGGCATCTTCACTTTCAATGTCTGCAGGCCGCCGTCGATCTCACGGGTGATGGTGGCCTCGCCTGCGCCGGGCTCCAGCTTTGAACAAGCGGTGGCCTGGGCCCAGCCGAGGAGAGCCGAAAGCATCTGGCCTGTCTGGTTGCAGTCATCGTCAATGGCCTGCTTGCCGAGAATCACGATTTCGGGCTTTTCAGCCTCAACCACGCCCTTGAGAATCTTGGCCACACCCAGCGGTTCAACCAATTCATCGGTCTTCACCAGAATGGCGCGGTCCGCGCCCATGGCGAGTGCCGTACGCAGCGTTTCCTGTGCCTGGGCCGGGCCGATCGACACAACCACAATTTCTGTGGCTTTGCCCGCTTCCTTGAGGCGGATAGCCTCTTCGACACCGATTTCATCAAACGGGTTCATCGACATCTTGACGTTGGCGAGCTCAACGCCCGATCCATCGGCCTTCACCCGGATTTTCACATTGTAATCAACAACGCGCTTTACAGCGACGAGCACTTTCATGGGATATCCTCTCGAGAATGGCCGCTGTTTAGGCGGCAGGTAGCCCTGGAGTCAATTCGCGGAACGGCGTGGCCCAGTTAAATGCGACCTCTGGTATTGAGCGAAATTTGCCCCCGGAGCAGCAAGGTAATGGCAAAGCCCGCAGCAAAGCCGCCAACATGCGACCACAACGCCACATTTGACCCGGGCGCTGCCGTCAGGATGCTGTACAACTGGAATGCCAGCCACCCCAGCAGAGCCCAAAAGGCCGAAAGGGGGATTGGCACGAAAACAATCATCCAAACCCGCGCCTTGGGGAATAACACGATATAAGACCCCATGATGCCCGCAACGGCACTGGAGGCCCCGATCAGTGGCAAATCGGAATTGGGCATGACCGCCACATGCATCAACCCGCCAGCCATGCCGCAAATCGCGTAGAAGAACACAAAGCCCAAATGCCCAAAGGCATCCTCAATGTTGTCGGCAAAAACCCAAAGGAATGCAAGATTGCCAATGATGTGCAGCCAGCCGCCATGCAGAAACAACGATGTAATGAGCGTGGCAGATTCTGGCACCACACCATGGCTTCCAGAACCACGCAGTGTCGCCACGAAATCCTGCGGGATCAGGCCAAAATGCAGAAGCATGGCGTTATGCTGCAAATCACTAGCCAAGAATTGGTCCCACAGGAAAATAGCGCAATTGGCCACCATAAATGCAAGCGTCACCCACTGAAAGCGGATCACTTTCAAAGTGGTGTCATCATGGATGGGAACGAACAATCAGCCTCCGAACAGCAGCCTGAGCGCCAGCCAAAGCATGATCGCTGCGATGACAAAGTCAATCCCGCGCCAAACTGCTGGACGTGACAACACATCACGCAGCGCCTTGGCGCCATAACCCAGGCCGAAGAACCACACGAAAGATGCTAGCGACGCGCCTCCCGCAAATGGGGCCTGCTCGCCTGCTGGCCGGGCATTGGCGATGGAGCCGACTAAAATGACCGTATCGAGATAGACATGTGGATTAAGCCAGGTGAAGGCTGCACACAACGCGAGCGCCGCTTGCAGGCTCTTGGTCTCATTCCGGCTCTCGTCCATGGCGGCCGGGTGCAGCGCTCGCAGGAAAGCTTTGATGCCATACCAAATCAGGAACGCAGCGCCGCCATAGCGCATGATAGGCAAAATGGCCGGAACGGCTTGCAGCACCGCCCCAAGCCCATAAGTGCCGCCCCAGATGAGAACGGCGTCAGAGAGCGAACAGAACAGGCAGATCCAGAACACGTATTGATTGAGAACGCCCTGACGGATCACAAAAGCGTTTTGCGCCCCAATGGCAACAATCAGGCTTCCGCCCAGGGCGAAGCCGGCAAGTGCGGCATTGAGCATTCAGCGCGTCTTCCCCGGCACCCAGAGCACATCGCCTTGGCCCAACTTGGCGTTCATAAAACGGCTGGCCACAAAGAAGAAATCAGAGAGCCGGTTGATATAGGCGATCGCTCCCTCGCTCACAGGCTCATCGGGCAAGGTGGCCAACTCCACAATCAAGCGTTCGGCCCGCCGACACACTGTGCGGCACACGTGAAGCTGCGCCGCCCCTGCATGGCCACCTGGAAGAACAAAGGAACGCAACGGCGATAGAACCGCATTGAGCGTGTCAATTTCAGTCTCCAGCCGCTCATATTGCTTGGGCAAAATGCGCAGTGGTTCATATTCCAGCTTCTGGCCGCGATCCGGCACACAGAGATCAGCCCCAAGATCAAACAATTCATTCTGGATGCGCGCCAGCATGGCGTCCAGCTCTGGCAGCGCCGCAGTATGCAACCGCGCGAGGCCAACAGTGGCATTGGTCTCATCCACTGTGCCATAGGCGGCGATGCGCAAATTCGCTTTGGAGACGCGCGCGCCATCGCCCAGCGCGGTTTCGCCAGCATCACCCGTGCGTGTGTAGATTCGATTGAGGACGACCATGCGCCCCTTTTACTCATTCCTGAGATAGAAGGAAGGCTTGGCCGAAAGCGCCCGCAGCGTCACCACCAACCCGGCACAGACCGTGATCACCATCGCCAAAAGCGCGGTCGTGGCGGCAATGGCAGGCGAAAACACAAACGGCATGCCCAGCGCAAAACGCGCCAGGAACCAGCTTGCAAGCCCGCCCACCACAATTCCGAACACGGCGGAAACCAGCCCCAGCAAGCCATATTCAATCATGAAGGCCGCCAGCAATTGCCCACGGGTAGCACCATAGGTTTTCAGCACAACAGCTTCATAGCTGCGCGCCGAAAGCCCGGCCGCGAGAGCACCAGCTAGGACCAGAACACCTGTCAGCAGCGCAATCACATTGGCTCCGCGCACCGCCGCCAGCATTTGACTGAGCAGATCGCCAATGGTTTGCAGCGCGTCTTTCACGCGGATCGACGTGACGGATGGGAATTCCGCCGCCATGGTATTGAGCACCTGGCCCTCGTCCCCACCCTTCATTTCAGCGGTCACGAGCTCAGAATGCGGCGCGCCTTCCAAGGCCGCACGGTTGAACACCAGGACAAAATTGATGCCGAGTGTTTTCCAATTCACTTTGCGCGTCGAAGCCAGCGTGGCTTCCACATCGCGGCCCAGAACATTCACCGTGATCTTATCACCCACCTTGAGATCAAGTGCCCCAGCGATGTCATCCGTCATCGACAACAGGGGTGGCCCGGCATAATCCGCAGGCCACCATTGGCCCGAAACCAATGTGGAACCCTTGGGCAAGTCATCAGCAAAGGTCAGGCCACGGTCCCCACGCAAGGCCCAGGATCCATCCGGCTTGGCAATGAATTTCTCCGCTGACACATCGCCAATCTTTGCGATGCGGCCGCGCAGCATGGGGGTGTGCGCAATATCACTCACGCCCGCTTGCGCTGCCAGCACAGATTGGAACTTGTCAAACTCATCGCCTTGCACATCCATGAAGAAAAAGGCCGGTGCTTTCTCAGGCAAATTGGAACGTAATTCACGGCTGATGGTCTGATCGGTGAGTGCCAGGGTGACAAACAGCGAGAGGCCGAGCCCAAGCGCCATGATCACCGACCGACTGGCTGAACCGGGCCGAAGCAGGCTAGCCACGGCTTGGCGAAGCAACAGAGACGAAGGCCGCGGGACAAGTGCAGCCAGTTTCACGATGCCTGTTGCAAGCAAGGACAAGGCGACAAAAGCCGCCACCAAGCCGCCAATGAAGCTCGCCGTCACGCGTGGTTCATCAAACGAAGCCACCGTAACAAGCGCGCCAATCGTCAGCAGGCCAAGGCTTGTGAGCACATAAGAGAGTGGCGGCCACTTCACCTCCTCGAAGCCCTGCGCACGAAACAGCGCCGCGCCCCTGATGGCAGCAATGCGGGCCAGCGGCCACAAGGAAAAGGCCACCGTGATCAAGAGCCCAAGTGTCGTTGCAAAAATGAGAGGCCAACCATCAAACCGCATGGAAAGCGGTAACGGGATGAGCGTGCCGAAAAGATATTTCACCACATAAGGTGTTGCCGCTCCGAGAACCAAAGCCAGTACCAGTCCAACAAGACTGACCAGCAAGATCTCGATCAGCGAAATGGCCACAACATCGCGGTTTTCAGCACCAAGGCATTTCAAGATCGCTATTGTCTCCCGTCGCCGGTTGATGAAAGCGGCAACCGCGTTGGCAATACCGGCCCCGCCGATCACCAGCGCTGAAATTGAAACGAGCGTCATAAACGTCGCAAGCCGGCCCACAAATTCATCGGCCCCTTGCGCGGCTTTGTCAGTAGCCCGCATGCGCCAGCCAGCCTGGGGGAATTTTACCTTGGCCTCATCCAAGATCGCCTTGGCCGCCGTGAGATCTGCAGCACCCGGCAATCGGATACGGTAAGCATGGTTCACCAGACTGCCAGGCTGCACTAGGCCCGTCGTCTCTAAATTGGCATGCGAGAACAGGACACGCGGCCCAAAGGCAATGCCGCCGGCGATGCGGTCGGGCTCAGTGTTGATAACACCACGGACGACAAATTCAGTGCTGCCCAATTTGATTCCGTCGCCAAGCTTCAAATGCAGGCGCGACAACAACAGTGGCTCAACTGAAACACCTTCACGATTGTCAGAAGAAAGGAGGGGCAGCTTCTTGTCGCGCTCCACATCCATCATGCCAAAAAGCGGATAGGCTTCGTCCACGGCCTTCAGTTCCACCAATGTTGAAGAGCCACCGCCTTGGGCCATGGCGCGCAAGGTGGCCACATGGCTGACATCGCCTTTGGATTTCAGCCAGGCCAGTTCATCTGATGTGGCCTCGCGCTGAACCAGCGAAAATTCTACGTCCCCGCCAAGCAAAACCTGCCCCTGCTCTGCCAGCCCTCGCGTGACTGACGAAGCCAGCGAACCGATCATGGCAATCGCCGCCACGCCGAGTGTCAGACACGACAGCAAAATCCAGAACCCATGCAGGCCCGATCGCAGATTGCGAAGCGCCAACATCAGCCAGAGCATCAGGCGCGACCCTCTTTCACTAGCCCGTCACGCACTTCAAGGATGCGCCCGCAACGCTTCGCAAGATTGCGGTCATGCGTCACCAGAAACAGGGTCGTGCCGTCCTTCTGCTGCAACTCGAACAACAGTTCGATGATCGCTGCACCGGTCTCCTGATCGAGATTGCCCGTGGGTTCGTCAGCCAGCAGAATCTTGGCCCCTGTCGCCACAGCCCGCGCAATGGCTACCCGTTGCTGCTCACCGCCGGAAAGCTGGCTGGGATAATGGGTAAGCCGATGCCCGAGCCCCACACGCTTCAAGCCAGCTTCTGCGCGTACAAAAGCGTCTTTTGCGCCTTTGAATTCCAGCGGCACAGCAACATTCTCCAGGGCTGTCATCGTTGGGATCAAATGGAAAGATTGAAAGATGATGCCGATCTTGTCGCGGCGGAACTGTGCCAGCGCCGATTCTGATTTTCCGGAAAGCTCAAGTCCCGCTGCCTCGACCCGCCCACGGGTGGCCGATTCCAATCCGGAAGCAACCATCAGCAGCGATGTCTTGCCCGAACCCGATGGCCCAATGATGCCAATGGCCTCGCCCTCTGCAGCTTCAAAAGAAACGCCTTTGAGGATTTCTACCGGCCCGGCTTGTGAATTGAGTGTGAGGAAGACATTTTCAAGTTTCAGTGCCGGGGCCATACTCTTGCATCCATTGCGTCGAACCCTGATATAGAAACAATGCGCTCATTTTCCATGTTTCTTTTGCTGGCATTGATGTTGGCCAAGCCTGCTTTCGCTACAACCACCATCCTGGCCCTGGGCGATAGCTTGACTGCGGGCTATGGCCTTGAGCAGGGCCACGCCATGCCGGATGTGCTTCAGGCTGGCCTTTTGAAAGACGGTAAAGACGTCAAGATCATCAATGCGGGCATTTCTGGCGACACCGCTGCCCAAGGAGCCGCACGGCTGGATTGGGCGCTGAGCCCCGAGGTCAGGGCGATCATTCTTGAGCTTGGCGCAAATGACGCGCTGCATGGCCTGCCGCCAGAGCAGACGGACCGGGCCTTGCGGCAAATTATGGATAAGGCCAAGGCAAAAGGCCTGCCCGTGCTCATCCTCGGCATGAGGGCCCCACCCAACCTGGGTGAGGATTACCGCACCAAATTCGATTCGATTTATCCAAAGCTTGCTGCCGATTATGGCGCTTCGCTCTATCCTTTCTACCTCGATGGCGTGGCGGCACAGGCCGATCTTAATCAGCCGGATGGCATCCACCCCAATGACCGGGGCGTGGCGGTCATCGTCACGAAACTGTTACCCCCAGTCGAGGAACTCTTAAGCAAGTTGCCATAGTCTGCCATTCCTATAAATTCGTGATTCGACGGTGCTGCCGCTTCGGGGCAAGATGGCAGGCCCGCCACTACGAACGGGAGGGCTGGCACCATGATGCGCTTGTTCACTGGCTTGGAGCTACCTTCCGACATTGCGCTTGATCTCAACTTCATGCAGGGCGGCGTGATGGGGGCCCGCTGGATTGACCGCGAAAGTTTTCACATAACCTTGCGTTTCATCGGCGATATTGACGATCACCACGGACGCGAAGTGGCCCATGCGCTGGACGGAGCCAATGTCCGCCCGTTCAGCATTTGCCTGAAAGGCATCGATGTTTTCGGCGGCAACAAGCCCCATGCCATCATCGCCCGTGTGGAGGAAAACCCCGAGCTCATCCGCCTGCAGGCCGCCCATGAGCGCATTTGCCAATCCCATGGGCTGGAGCCGGAGGGCCGCAAATATATCCCCCATGTCACACTTGCCCGGCTGCGTGATCCGGACCCACGCGCCCTGCGCAGCTTTATCGAAAGCCATGCGCTTTATCGCTCGCGCCCGTTCCTGGTGGATCAGTTTGTTCTGTTTTCCTCCAAGCCATCGCGCGGCGGCGGACCTTACAACGTTGAAGAATCCTACGGCACCTCGCGCCCCGCCTATGCATGATTGACCTTGACCATGAACTGAAATCCCTGCCCGGCTGGAGCAAGGTCGACGGCCGCAATGCCATCACCAAATCCTTCAAATTCAAGAACTTCACCGAAGCCTTTGGATTCATGGCCAAAGTGGCCCTGGCGGCCGAAAAGATGGATCACCATCCCGAGTGGTTCAACGTCTATGGCCGGGTGGATGTGACCCTGTCGACCCATTCGGCTGGCGGTGTGACGGAGCTGGACATTAAGCTTGCAAGAACAATGGATTCTTTTGCAGCTTCGCGGCCTTGACGCTGCCCCGGCCTCTCCCCATATTCCATTGCAAAGCAGTCATAGGAGTTTGACATGTCTGACTATCGTGGTTTCCCCCAAAGCGGCGCCCGCAGCGGTGTGGCGATGGATCTGGGCCTCAGGTCCTACATGCAGCGCGTTTACAACTACATGACGGTGGGCCTGGGCCTGACCGGTGCTGTGGCTTACGGCGCGTATAGTGCTGCTGTCATGCCAGACGGCCGCACGCTCACCGCCTTTGGCCAGACCTTGTTCCATGGCCCCATCATGATTGTGCTGATGCTGGTCACGCTGGGCCTGGTCTTCACCATGTCTTTTGCCGTGAACCGCATGAGCCTTGCCACCGCCCAAATGGTGTTCTGGGCCTATGCCGCCCTGAACGGCCTCACCTTCTCAACTTTGGGCCTCGTATATACCGGGGGCAGCATTACCCGCGTATTCCTGATTACAGCTGCCACCTTCGCTGCGACCAGTCTTTACGGCTATGTGACACGCCGCGACTTGACGGCCTTTGGGTCGTTCCTGTTCATGGGCCTGATGGGCCTCGTGTTGGCATCGGTGGTGAACCTGTTCATCGGCAGCACACCGCTGCAATTGGCGCTCTCGGTGATCGGCGTTCTGCTCTTTACGGGCCTCACCGCCTATGACACCCAGAGCATCAAGTCTATGTATTATGAAGGCGATGACGCGCTCGCCATGGGCCGCAAGGCCATCTTTGGCGCGCTGCGGCTCTATCTGGACTTTATCAACCTCTTCCTCAGCTTGCTGCGCCTGATGGGCGACCGCCGCTAGAAAAAAGCTGATTGCAAATTGACGCCGCCGGCCAAACCGGCGGCGTCTTTCATTTCAGACGGTTTCCAGTTTCGGCTTCTTTTCGAGCACCCGCAAAACCTGCTCAAGATTGTTGCCGCGCCGCATGATGAGCCCCCCGGGGGCAACAACCGAATAGTGCCCGCCTTTGGCCGCAAGCGCGGGGCTTTTTACAATCGAATACAGCGGCTGTTCCGAAGCCCGGCGATGAATGTCAAACCGGGCCGCTTCCTTGCCAAAATCCATGGCATAATCGCGCCACTCACCCTGTGCCACAAAGCGCCCATAAAGGGTGAGGATCAGCCCCAGTTCCTTCCGGTCAAAGGCCACCGGCTTTTGTGATTTCTGCGGAAAAAGCAATATTTCCGGGCTGTCGCTGCTCATGGCGCTCCAACTGTCATCACCTCGTAACATGCGGGGATAAAGGTTTTTTCGCAAGACCCTAATTGCCTTCGCAAATACCCAAGTTTCGCCTCAATTCCATCAAGCCTTGGTCATGATGGGGGAAGATAAAGTCATCGTTGCCTCGACAGCCCGGCTGGTTAGCTTTGTCAAAGCCCCCCAGCCCCCAAAGCCCCTGTAACTGGCCGGGCCCCCTTAACCCAAGACTTGCGTTTGTGAGTCTGTAAGGTCCCTAAGCGGTTGCCAGTTGCAACCGCTTTTTTTTGCCCTAACACAACCCTGTAGTTCCTCTTGACGGATCAGACTACATTTCCAATATCCGGCGCGAATTGAGGAACTAAAGATGAGCAAGGACGGCAAATCCAAACCGCAGGAATTCCAGGCCGAGGTCGGCAAGCTGCTGCATTTGATGGTGCATTCGGTTTACTCCGACCGGGACGTTTTCCTGCGCGAGCTGGTCTCCAATTCTTCGGACGCGCTGGACAAGCTGCGCTACGAGGCGATTGCCAAACCAGAATTACTCGAACAGGACGCCAAGCTTGAAATTGTTATTACGCCAGACAAGACGGCCAAGACTCTGACCGTCGCCGACACCGGCATTGGAATGTCGGCCAAGGAACTGACCGACAATCTCGGCACCATCGCCCGCTCCGGCACGCAAGCCTTTGCCGCCAAGACCAAGGATGCCCCAGAATTGATCGGCCAGTTTGGTGTGGGCTTCTATGCCGCCTTCATGGTGGCCAAGGAAGTTGAAGTGTTCTCGCGCAAGGCTGGCACCAAGGCCTGCAATGTCTGGCGCTCCAAGGGCGAGGGCACCTTCACGGTCGATGAAACCGAAAAGCTAAAGCGCGGCACCAAGATCGTTCTTCATCTGCGCGACGATGCGGCTGATTATCTAGAGTCTTGGAAAATCGAAGAGGTGGTGAAAACCTATTCTGACCACATCACCCACCCAATCATGCTGTCAGGTGAGGGCGAGCCCAAGCAGATCAACTCGGCCTCTGCAATCTGGATGCAGCCTAAAGCCAAAGTGACGGTCGAGCAGCACAAGGAGTTCTTCGGCACGCTATCACACACCAGCGAGGCGCCAGCCCTGACCATCCATTACCGTGCCGAAGGCAAGCAGGAATACAATGTGCTGCTCTATGTGCCAGCCGAGCGGCCCTTTGATCTCTACGATCCTGAGCGCAAGGGCCGCCAAAAGCTTTATGTGAAGCGCGTGTTCATCGCCGATGATGCAGCCTTGCTTCCGCCCTATCTGCGCTTCGTGCGCGGCGTGATTGATTCATCCGACATGCCTTTGAACATCAGCCGCGAGATGTTGCAAAACAACCCTGACGTGGCCGCCATCCGCAAGGCAGTCACCAACCGCGTCTTGCAGGAATTGAAAAAGCTGGGCGAGAGCGATGCCGCCACTTTCACAAAGATCTGGGAGACTTTCGGCCCGGTAATCAAGGAAGGGCTCTATGAAGATTGGGAGCGGCGCGATGCGCTGTTTGATGTGGCGCGCTTCAAGTCCACCACGCGTGAGTCTTTGACACTGAAAGACTACATCGCAGGCCTGAAGGAAAACCAGACGGCGATCTATTATCTCACGGCCGAAGACGCTGCCAAAGCCACGGCCAGCCCACAGCTGGAAGGCTATAAATCGCGCGGGCTTGAAGTGCTGCTCCTCACCGATCCCGTTGATGCCTTCTGGGTGCGCACCGCCATGGGATTTGAAGGCAAACCCTTCAAATCCGTGGCGCAAGGTGCTGCCGACCTGGATGGCATCAAGCCTGCCGATGAAAAAAAGGAAGATTCGCCAGACGCGCCGGAAACAGCCTCACTCATCGCCGCCTTCAAACAGGCGCTGGGCTCTCGCGTTTCCGATGTGCGGGCCTCCAAGCGCCTCACCGATTCGGCGTGCTGCATTGTGAATGACGGGCAGATGGACCGCACTTTGGAAAAGTTGCTGTCGCGCCAGAAAGATTCCGGCGTTTCGGTCTCCGCCCCCGTGCTGGAAATCAATCCATCCCACGGCCTCATCAAGGCCCTGGGCCTTGCGTTGAAGGCGAAAGGCGCAGGCGCGGTAGAGGACGCCGCCCACTTGCTGCTCGATCAGGCTACCATGATGGAAGGCGAAGTCGTCGCTGACCCTGCGTCTTTTGCGAAACGCCTCGACACCATGATGGCCAAGGCTTTTGGCTGAACTCTGGAAAGATAAGTTGAACATGCCCAAACGTATCGTTTTTACTGGTGGCTCCGGCAAAGCCGGGCGCCATGTCATTCCTTGGCTATTGGCAAAGGGTCACGACATTTTAAATGTTGATCTCAAACCTCTGCAAGTTCCTGGTGTCAAAAACCTCATAGCGGATTTGACGGAAAGTGGCCAAGCCTTCAACGCCCTTTCCACCCATTTTGATTTCGATGGTTTTGAATTGGGTCATGTGCCGGACAAGCCCGATGCAGTGGTTCATTTTGCCGCCATTCCACGCGTGTTGCTGGAGCCAGATAACAAGACATTCACTGCAAATGTTCTAAGCACCTATAACGTCATCGAAGCAGCCATGAAACTGGGCGTACGGAAAGTCATTATCGCTTCCAGCGAAACCACCTATGGCGTTTGCTTTGCGGAGGGTGACAAGGACTTTCATCAATTTCCACTGGAAGAAGATTACGACGTTGACCCTATGGATAGCTACGGCCTCTCCAAGGTGGTGAATGAGAAAACCGCACGCGCTTTCGCCGCGCGTTTTGGGGCAGACATTTATGCCCTTCGCATTGGCAATGTCATTGAGCCACACGAGTATGCGCGTTTTCCCGGTTTCATGGCCAAACCCTTAGAGCGAAAGCGAAACGCCTGGAGCTACATCGACGCACGCGATCTTGGCCAGATCGTGCATCGCTGCATCGAAAAGGATGGTTTGGGATTTCAAGTCTTCAATGCAGTGAATGACACAATAACGGCCCAAGAGCCCACAGCACAATTCCTCAAGAAGTGGTGCCCTAACACCACGCACACTCGCATACTGGAAGGCTTCGAGGCCCCGCTCAGCAACCGCAAAATCCGCGAAGTTCTTGGCTTCAAAGAAGAGCATAACTGGCGCAACGAGCTGAAAAACAGTTAAGCGTGGATTCGCATGAGCAGACCGCGCACATCCCGTTCTTCAGCGGTCGGAAAATGCAGCGCCTTGTTTTCCATGATGCGTCGGGCCGACCATGCGGCAGCACAGGCATCAATGATATCGTCGCGCTTCACCTGGCTCTTGCGATAATTGACCGTCGCAAAATCAAATTCCGGAAAGCCAGCCTTGCGCAGCAAGGAGAGCCGCTCAATCTCACCTTCCGCTGACTTCTTCCTGTATTGCAGAGCCTTTCTGCCATTCATCGCATAGAATGAAACTTCCGGGTGAACTTCACGAACACGTTTTTCCATGTCGGGTGACATGACACGGTCAACCTCCTGCATGCGCGGCCGAATTGCATTGGTGACCGGAGGTATGCTTACATTTTCGGAGTGGAGCTTGTTGACACGAATGGCCTCGGTGTAGTTTGCAGCATGAACAGCCGCCCGGCACGGTACAGGAAAGACCCGCGAACCAAAGGGTGCCAAGGCCCTGCGCGCCTCAATATCAGCGTTGCGTCCATAAATGTCGGGAAAGCCAATCGGCATGTCCACTGCGATCATCGCAGCACCCTCATTTAGGATTTCAACGAAAGCGCTCAGCGGAAAGAGTTTGCCAGTGGCCTTGCCTTCCCTCCAGATGATCGCCATCCATCCGCCGGGACAACCATCTACGCCAATAACCGTCTTGCTCACAGAGTTTCCTCGTTAGAAAATATTCTTCTCAAAAAGCGGCTGGTTCGCCGCGATCCGCTCCACACTCAGCGCTTTCAGGTCCATGGTGCGGTATTCGCCATGCATGATCAGCTCAGCAATGGCATTGCCCGTGGCCGGGCCCTGCTGGATGCCATGGCCCGAAAAACCATTGGCAAAGTAGAAATTGGGCAGGCTCGGATGGCGGCCAATGACGCCGTTCTGGTCAAACCAGTTGTAATCATAATGGCCGACATAACCACTCGTCACTTTCAGTGATTCAAAAACCGGCACGCGCTCGAAAGCGGAGGGCCAGATCTTGTCCTCAAACCAGTGATGCTCCATCTCCCAATCAGCAACTTTCGGCTCCTCATCCTCTGAAGGCGTAAAGCCGAACAGAAAGTTGCGCCCCTCAGGCCGCCAGTAGGTGCCATCCGTATTGAACCAAGCCGGCCCCTTGCGAAGAGCCTCGGGTGCGGCTGGGCAATCCACGATATAGGTGTAGCGCTTGGCAGCAGATACGGGGAGATCAAAGCCCACCATGGCCGCCACCGCACCACCCGAAGTGCCTGCCGCATTGACCAGCGCGCCCGCGCCTATTTTCTCACCCGATTTGAGCGTGACAGAAGTAACCTTGTCACCCGCTTCAATGGCGACGACTTCATCCGCAATATAAGTGGCACCCTTCGCGATGGCGCCTTTGCGCACCAGGTTCATCAGGCCATAAGGGTCAAACCAGCCCTCGCCTGTGGGCGCGAAGCTGGCCATGGCAATGCCGTCAAAATTGCCATGCGGAAATTTCTGTGCGAGTTCGGCCGGAGAATAGAGCTGGGTGGCACAGCCCATGGATTGTTGCAGCTTGGCGTTTTCTTCCAGAACTGAGACAGAAGCTTCACTGGCCAGCACCAGATAGCCCGTCTCACGGAAGCTGATATCAGCTTCCGGCCCAAATTCCTTTTTCACATCGCTGATGATGTTGAACCCGAAAGTAGAGAGCTTGATATTTTCCGGCGTAGAGAATTGCTTGCGCACCCCACCCCAAGAGAGTGGCGTGCTTGCCTTGGCATAGGTTGGGTCTTTTTCGATCACCGCGACCGAACCCTTGAACCCGTTCTTGCGCAAAAAATACGCTGTGGATGAGCCGACGATGGCCCCGCCCACAATCACCACATCGAAATGCTTCATTACATCCACCCGGAATCAATCAGGTAAAGCAGCACGGATGCCGTGATGGCCGCAAGCCCTGTCCCTAGGGCCACAGCTCCGGAAACCGATGGTACAGCTTCATCATTCTTCTGGGCGAATAAGAATGCATTGGCGCCCGTAGGCATGGCCGCAAACAGCACAGCCAGCTTGGCGTAAAGTGGCGGCAGCGGAAAAAACGTGTGCGCCAGAATGAACACAAACAAGGGCATGGCCAACATCTTGAGGCCAATCAACGTGAACATGCCTTGAAGCGAGCCACGCAGCGAATAACCCGCCAGAGAGGCCCCCAGCGCCAGCAAGGCCGTGGGCACCGAGGCATCGGCCAACATGGAAAGCATTTTGTCGGGAATGGCTGGCATGCCAAACCCACTGAGGCGCCACAGGGCGCCGACCAACAGCGAGATCACGATGGCATTGCGCGCCAGATTGGCGATGAGTTCGCGCCCCAGCGCCAGCAAATTCGGGCTTCCGGCATGACGGGCAATTTCGCGGTGAAGCGTGGCCGCTGTCCACAGAATGGGCGCGTGAACTGAAAGAATGATGCCCAATGGCACACCCACTTGCTGGCCGAAGTGCGAAAGCGCTAAGGGCGTTCCCAACATGGCAAGATTACCAAAGCTCGTGGCCATCGAAGCAACGGCCCCGCCACTATAATTCAGGCTGGGCACATAGCGCGATACTACGGCCGCCGCGATCCAAGCCACCGCCAAGCCGCCGAAATAGGCCCCCCACAGGTTCCACGGCGCCACATTCTGCATGTCCATGGTTGCTGTGGTCTTGAACAACAGGGCAGGAATGGCGATGTTGAACACAAACAACGAAAGCCCGCGCACGGCATCGCTGTCCACCACCTTCGCCCAAGCCGCGCCATAGCCCAGAACGATCAGGCCGAATACGGGAAGGACAGTGATGAGAATGGCGTTCAAGGTCTAGATCATCACCTTCTTGGTAGCGGTGGCTTCATCCCCGGTGTTGGGCGTGCCACGCGGCTCAATCAGCAGAATATGACATTCCTCATCTGCGCGGGGGCAATGTTCCACAC
>JANPHF010000013.1:0-30711 GCA_031424315.1 Aestuariivirga sp. | reverse complement strand
CACCGGCACCATCAAGCGCAGCGTCTCGGCTATCATTGCACCGCGCCTGTACAATACCTTTTTCCTTGCCTCCATGGCTGCCATTATTGCCGTGCCGCTGGTGCCGGAATAAGAATTGCCAAAATCGCCGCGCACGGCATTGCCGATCCACTCTGCGTAGCGCACATAGGCGGGGCGGTCGAGCCCAAGGTCGTGGTTGAAATTGGCCACGGTTTCCGGCGTGGCCCCCTGACCCAGAATGTTCTGCGCATAGCCGCCGGGCAACAATAGCATCGAAAAGAAAATGATGAACGACACCGCGAAAAGGGTGAGAGCACCCAAGCCGAGCCTTTGGAGAACAGTTCGCAAAACTGGATGCATCGTGACCACAACCCCCGAACGTGTTTTTCAGCTCTACGGCTGAATTTCTTAAACGCTAGCAGACGACTTTCTTGCTGTCACAAAAAATTTCCACGATGGGAAATTCATGCAGTGAAAAAAGTTATCCACCCTGCCTAAGCTCAGCCTTGCGTCTTTGCGGGCGCTTCCGCAAAAAGAGCCGCATGACCAAAGCCCCCCTCAATCCCGGCATCCTGCCCGCTCGCGAAATTTCACGATTGACCGAAAGCGGCATCATTAAGCTGATGCGCGGACTCGATCATGATCAGGTGCAACCCGCCAGCCTTGATTTGCGGCTTGGCCCCAAGGCCTTTCGCGTCCGCGCCTCTTTCTTGCCTGGGCCGCGCCAAACTGTGGCCGAGCGCCTGAAAGGCCTTGTGCTGCACGAAATGGATTTGACTGAGGGCACCGTTCTTGAGACAGGCTGCGTCTATATTGTGCAGTTGATGGAAAGTTTGGCATTGCCGAAAGGAATTTCGGCGGCTGCCAATCCGAAGAGCTCTACGGGCCGGCTCGACATCTTCACCCGCGTGATCACTGACTATGCGCAGGAGTTCGACAAGGTGGCGGAGGCTTATGAAGGCCCGCTTTACGCCGAGATCAGCCCGCGCACCTTTCCTATCCTGGCGCGGCAGGGGTCACGCCTTTCACAAATCCGCTTCCGTGCGGGGGCCCCGCTGGCCAGCGATGAACTGATCCGCGCACTCCACGCTAAGGAGCCGCTGATCACGGAAGGCGAAGTCAACATTGATGGCGGGCTCGCACTCAGTGTTGATCTTTCTGGCATCAAAAAAGGTGAGCCCATTGGCTTTCGCGCCAAGCGCCATTCGGCCTTGGTGGATGTGGACAAGAAAGCAGCCCTTGAGGTTTTGGATTACTGGGAGCCCATCTGGCAAAAGAGCTCGCTGATTCTTGACCCTGATCAGTTCTACATTCTGGCCAGCCGAGAGGCCGTGCGCATTCCGCCAACCCACGCAGCAGAGATGGTGCCCTACAATCCGCTGGTGGGTGAATTCCGCGTGCACTACGCAGGCTTCTTCGATCCTGGCTTCGGCCACGCCTCTGGTCATGGCGAAGGCGCGCGCGCCGTTCTGGAAGTGCGCAGCCACGAAGTGCCCTTCATCCTGGAAGACGCCCAGATCATCGGCCGCCTGGTCTATGAACCGCTGACATCGCCGCCCGAGGTTGTTTATGGCGGTGGGTTAGGATCCAACTATCAGAAGCAGGGCTTGAAGCTGTCAAAGCACTTCAAGCCATTTGTACCCTAAGGCGCGTCCCGTGTCTGTGGGTTTTGTCAGGGCCCTGTCAGTGTAGGCCCGCATTGTCGTCACAAATCGCGGCGCGCGATTGCGATAATTGTCAGCTGAACCATCGCAAGAGACTGTAATTGCGTTCCGATTGAGAACAGAGAAAACAACACACGGACAAAATGCGGCTTCGCAGAATGACCTTGCGATCACCAGATTCTGAACAATGTTGCGAACTACTTCAAACCTCACGCCGCATTGAGCCTTAGCTGCTCAGCCCAAATTGGAAGCCAGCTGCTTTGCAGGGGCTTGCCGGGCGAACAATCCCGAATTGCCGGATCGTTCGTGCAGTGCATTTGATCCGACATCAAAGAGGAAAAGCTGATGCACCTTTTGACTTTCATTCGAATTTTACACCTGCTGGGGCTCGTCATGGGTTTTGGCGGGGCTCTCCTTCTCGACGGAACCATCTTCATGCGTGGCGTAATCCGGCCAGTGAGCCGCTACACCATACATCAGGCTGAACTGCTCTCACGTGTTGTCACGTGGGGACTGATCCTGTTGTGGACAACCGGCTTTGCCCTGATCTGGCTGAACCTGCTTGAGAAGCCCGACTATCTCACCAACCAGAAGCTTTGGGCAAAGATCCTCATCGTTGTCTTGTTGACGCTGAATGGCGTGTTCATTCACAACAAGGTCATGCCCATGTTGAAGCAGCGGCTGGGGCAGCGCCTCTTTGTGCGTGTCAGTCGTGCCCAATTGGCGGCGCTTACGTTGATCGGCAGCATCTCGTTTGTGTCTTGGACGATGCCCTTCATCTTGGGCAAGGCAAGTGAATTGAACTACGTGACTCCCATGTGGTTCATTCTGTCGATCTATGCCTCGGCCCTGGCCGCAACATGGGTTGGCCTGTTCGCGCTGATGGGAAGCATCGCTGCCATCCAGCGGGCATTCGCCAAAATAGCCGCAAACACGATGCAAGCCAGCGAAAGTTGGGAAAATGGTGAGATTGCTTCCGTAAACACTTTGCGGCCGGTGGCACCCAAGATGCGACGTGCAATGGGATCCAATCTTAAGCCTGCGAAGGAATATGCCGAGTGACCCTGTCTTGGCAGGGTGAATCTAAACTCCCTCCGATGAACCGGAGGGAGTTTTGTGTTTACGAAACGAAGTGTCACTTCATCGTTGGCATGACAAACTCAGCACCCGCGCGGATGCCGGTGGGCCAGCGCGAGGTCACGGTCTTGAGCTTGGTGTAGAAGCGCAGGCCTTCCGGGCCGTGCATGTGATGATCGCCGAACAGCGAGGCCTTCCAGCCGCCGAATGAGTGGAATGCCATTGGCACGGGGATTGGCACGTTGATGCCAACCATGCCCACCTGGATCTGGTGCGCGAATTCGCGCGCCGCATCACCATCGCGGGTGAAGATCGCCGTGCCATTGCCGAATTCGTGATCGTTGATCATCTTGGCGGCCTCGGCATAAGACTCGGCGCGAACCACGCCCAGCACAGGCCCGAAGATTTCTTCCTTGTAGATTTTCATGTCGGTGGTGACGTTGTCGAACAGCGAGCCGCCGAGGAAATAGCCATTCTCATAGCCTTGCAGCTTGAGGCCACGGCCATCCACCACGAGCTTGGCACCTTCGGCCACGCCTGTGTCGATATAGCCCTTCACCTTGTCGAAGTGCTGCTTGGTCACGAGTGGACCCATCTCGGCTTCCTTGTCGGTGCCGGGGGCAACCTTGAGGGCGCGGATCTTGGGTTCCAACTTGGCGATCAAAGTGTCAGCCGTCTTCTTGCCGACGGGAACAGCAATCGAAATCGCCATGCAGCGTTCGCCAGCCGAGCCATAGGCCGCACCCATCAGGGCATCGACAGCTTGGTCCATGTCGGCATCGGGCATGATGATCATGTGGTTCTTGGCACCACCCAAAGCCTGCACGCGCTTGCCCGTGCGGGTGCCTGTTTCATAGATGTAACGCGCAATTGGCGTTGAGCCGACGAAAGACACGGCGGAAATATCAGGACTGAGCAGAATGGCGTCTACGGCTTCCTTGTCGCCGATCACCACATTGAACACGCCCTTGGGCAGGCCCGCTTCTTCCAGCCACTTGGCCACGAGCAGCGAGGCGGATGGGTCACGCTCCGACGGCTTCAGGATGAAAGTGTTGCCGGCGGCAAGAGCAATGGGGAACATCCACATCGGCACCATGGCGGGGAAGTTAAAAGGTGTAACACCAGCCACAACACCCAGCGGCTGGCGCATGGCATAGGAGTCAACGCGAGTGCCGACGTTTTCGGTAAATTCTGATTTCAGCAGGGTTGGTGCGGCAGTGGCGAATTCCACCACTTCCAAACCGCGCTGCACTTCGCCCATGGCGTCTGAAAGCACCTTGCCATGTTCGGCGGTGATGATGGCTGCCAGTTCGGCGGCGCGGCTTTCGGCAATATGCAGGAACTTGTTCAAGATGCGCGAGCGGCGTAGCGGCGTGGTGTTGGCCCAGGCGGGGAATGCCTTCTTGGCCACCGCAATGGCCTCGTTCACTTGCGCGGTATTTGCCAAGTTGATCTCGCCTGACTGTTCGCCCGTGGCGGGGTTGAAGACGGGTGACTTGCGGCCAGACTTGCCGTCCACCAGCTTGCCATCGATGTGATGCTGAATGTTTGTAACCATGATTTCCTCCTTGTGATGGCCTTCTATGCGCTCAAGCATTTTGCACAGCAACATAAAGATTTGCATTTTCGATGTGCAGAAATTAAAGTCAATATATTACCCCCCTCTCCCCTTGCGGGAGATGGAGAGTTTGGAGAGATTGATTTGGATTGGGACCGCATACGCATATTCCTCGCCGTGGCCCGTGCGGGCCAGCTGCTGGGTGCGGCCCAAAATCTCGGCCTCAACCACGCCACTGTGGGCCGTCAACTCACCGCGTTGGAAGAAGACATTGGCGCCAAGTTGGTTGAACGGCAAACGCAGGGCTGCACGCTGACCGCGGCGGGCGAGGCGCTGCTGAAATCGGCCGAGCGCATGGAATCTGAAATCCTGCAGGCCGGTTCCGAAATTTCCGGCACGCGTGCTGCAATCTCAGGAACGGTACGCATCGGTGCGCCGGATGGCCTGGGCAATTATTTCCTCGCCCGCGCGCTGGGAAAGCTCGCCAACACACATCCCGATCTCACCATTCAGCTGGTGCCCCTGCCGCGCACGTTTTCCCTTTCGCGCCGCGAGGCGGATATTGTCGTCACGTTAGACCGCCCCAAGCAAGGCCGCCTGATCATCAAGAAACTCACTGATTATTCCCTGAGCATCTATGCCTCCGAAGGCTATCTCACACAGCATGGCGCGGTGAGATCGCTGGATGATCTCGATGGCCGGCTGTTCATCACGCATGTGGAGGATTTCGTCTATAGCCGCGCGCTGGATTATGCGGCCGAACTCGGCCAGCGCATGAAGCGCCACTATGAGTGCGGCAGTGTGGTGGCCCAGATGGAAGCTGTGCGCGCCGGCCATGGTATCGGCATCCTGCATGACTATGCCGCTGTGCAGTTCCCGGAATTGAAACGCCTGCTTCCAGAAATGCGCTTCACGCGAACTTATTGGCTGATGAGCCACCCGGATACCCACCGCACCGCGCGCGTGGCGGCAGTCTATGACTATGTCTCAGAGGCGGCGCACAAGGCCAAGACGGATTTCGTGAGAGGTTGAGCTTCAGGCCGCGCTATCGGCTTTGGCGAACGTGTCCCGGTCAAGATCATGCAGCAGCTTGTCGATGGTGCCGGTCATGATCATGTCGTGATCCATCGGCAAGGTTTCAATCTTGAGATTGCGCCGAAGCGCTGGCACCACGCCCTCGGCAATGGCGGTCTTCAGTGCGGGTTCAACAAGGTCAAAAGCCCTGATGCCGGGGCCGCTGATCACAATGCGATCCGGATTGAGAAGTGCAATCATCCGCGCCAGGCCAAAACCAATGGCCTCACCGGCCTTGTGATAGGCTGCAAGGGCCTTGGCATCGCCGCGCCGCGCCGCTTTTTCCAAAGCCAGCATCACTTCGGGCTCCACAGCTGAAGATGGTGGTGCCGCCGTATCAGGCAAACCCTCGGCATGACGCAGGATGCCATAGTCAGAGGCATAGGCCTCAAGACAGCCCGCGCGGCCGCACCGGCACAAGGCCCCGTGAGGAATGTGATTCATATGCCCAAACTCGGCAGCCGCCCCTGTTGAGCCGTGGTAGGTCTTGCCGTCAATCACCAACCCCATGCCCACGCCGTAACCCATAAACATCACGGCGGCTGTGCCTTTGTATTGATAGTGTTCGCGCGCCATCAGCCCTTCGGCGATCAAATTTGCATCATTGGCAAGTTGAAAGGAAATGCCTGTCAGCCTGAGAAGCGGCTCAGTGACTGGGATGTCCTCGGCCTTGAAGGCCGGGCTCCACATGATGTGGCCGGTGCTGGCCTCTGCCGCACCTTGCACCGCGATCCCTGCAATCCGAATCTGATCCGCCTTGAGCTTGTATTTTTCCAGCGTAGCGCAAACGAAATCGGCCAAGTGTTTTGCGACATCATCTGCCGGCAGGTGATAAGTCGGCACTTTCTTCACTTCATGTGCGATGCGTTCACCCGCATAATTGACCAGCGCCAGTTCCAGCCTATCGATGGAAATTTTTGCGGCCATCACGACGGCCGCTTGCGGATTCAGTTTCAAGTCCACGCTAGGTCGCCCGCGCCGTGCCGTGCCTTGTCCGGTTTCGGAGTCCTCGATCAGGACCTTCTCGTTGATCAGTTGAGTGGTGATCGAGGTGATTGTGGCCAGCGACAAGCCCGTGCGCCGGCCCAGCTCAATGCGCGGGGCACGGCCCGCAAAGCGCAGGGCCTCCAGCACCAGATGCCGGTTTTGCCGTCTGACAAGATCGCTGTCGGCCTTGCTTGACATTAATATGCGGCCACTCCCAAAATCAGGTTGAGCCAAGACCGGGCGCCAAGCAAGATTATTTTGAGCATCAAAATAATCATGCTTTTCAAAGGCGCGATTCGACGCTGCATGTTGCATGTGAGACAGGCGGATTGATCAATTCACGACAATTTCTGCAAGATTCGGAATAAACATTCCAAGTCGCTCTTCCAATAAAACAAATTTTCTGCAATGAGCCTTGGCAATTCACGCTGGCTGAAATAGGTTCAAGCCTTCCCCGGAGGAGAATTCATGTCCACCATCCGCCTCACCATGGCGCAAGCCCTTGTCAAATATCTGGTCAATCAGTTCATTATGATCGATGGCAAGAAAGAGCCGCTGTTTCCCGGCGTGTTCGGCATTTTTGGCCATGGCAACGTCACCTGCCTGTCGGAAGCCTTGGTTGAGGTGAAAGACAAATTGCCCGTTTGGCGCGGGCAAAACGAGCAGAGCATGGCATTGGCTGGTATTGCCTATGCCAAGGCCAAGTTGCGCCGCCAGATCATGATTGCCTCATCATCGGTTGGCCCCGGCGCCACCAACATGATCACAGCAGCAGGCGTGGCCCATGCCAACCGCCTGCCAATTTTGATTTTGGCGGGCGATACTTTCGTCAATCGCCGCCCCGACCCGGTTTTGCAACAGGTGGAACACTATGGTGTGCCATCCATTTCGGTGAATGATGGCTTCAAGCCCGTGAGCCGCTATTGGGATCGCATCACCCACCCCGAGCAGATCATTTCATCGCTGCCGCAAGCGGTGGCCACCATGCTTGATCCGGCCGATTGCGGGCCTGCCTTCATTGGCCTGCCGCAGGATATTCAGGAACTTGCCTTTGACTATCCGGAAGCCTTCTTTACGCCCACCACCCATGAGATCGCGCGCAACCGCCCGGACACCAAGCGCCTGGCTGCCGCGATTGAAGTTTTGAAATCTGCCAAGAAGCCGCTGATCATCGCAGGCGGCGGCGTGCGCTATTCCGGCGCTGAGGCCGAAGTGGCAAAATTCGCCGCCGACCATCGCATTCCGATTTGCGAAACCATGGCGGGCAAGGCATCACTGGTTCACTCCCATGCCACCTATGTTGGGCCGCTGGGTGTCACGGGCTCTACATCCGCCAACAACATGGGGGCAGAGGCCGACGTGATCCTGTCCATTGGCACGCGCTTGCAAGATTTCACCACTGGCTCTTGGACGTGTTTTTCCCATGATGCCAAATTCGTTTCCATCAATGCCGCGCGCTATGACGCGGTGAAGCACCGCGCTGTGGCCGTGGTAGGCGACGCCAAGGTGACAATGGAGGAATTGGCTGGCGCCATGAAGGGCTTCAAGGTGGACGCCACCTGGACCAAGAAGGGCCAGGATGAGATGGCCATTTGGAACGCCGCTGTGGATGGCTACAAAAAGCCAACCAACGCCGCGGTGGCGACCTACGGCCAGATTGTAGGCATGGTGAGCGACAAGGCAGGCCCACGAGATTATGTGGTGGGCGCCGCTGGCGGCCTGCCGGGTGAGCTTAACAAAGTGTGGCGTGTGCAATCGCCCAACACCTTTGACGTTGAATATGGCTTTAGCTGTATGGGCTATGAAGTGGCCGGTGGCTGGGGTGCGGCTATGGCAGACCCCACACGCAACACCTTTGTAATGGTGGGCGACGGTTCATACCTGATCATGAATTCGGATATCTATTCCACCGTGCTGACGGGCCACAAGATGATTGTCATCATCTGTGACAACGGCGGTTATGGCGTGATCAACCGCTTACAAAATTTCAAGGGCGGCGAGAGCTACAACAACCTGCTCAAGGACTGCAATGTGAAGAACCTCTTCCATGTGGACTTTGTGAAACATGCAGAATCCATGGGCGCCCACGCGCGCAAGGTTGCAAGCCTTGCCGAGTTTGATCAGGCCATTGATTGGGCCAAATCAACCGATCGCACCACGGTGATCGTGATCGAGAATGACGCCTTCGTGTGGACACCCGGTGATGCCATGTGGGATGTGGGCGTGCCCACCGTTTCCAAGCGCAAGGAAGTGAACGAAGCCCGCAAATATCAAGATGCCCTGCGCGCCAAGCAGCGCATTGGCGTGTAATTCAATTTCGGAGATCTCAAATGTTGAAAGCCAAACTCGGCATGTCGCCCATCGCCTGGTGGAACGACGATCTTGCGGAACTCAGCGATGACGTGTCGCTTGAAGAGTGCCTGCGCCAATCGCGCAGCGCAGGCTTCACCGGCATGGAAAAGGGCCGCCGCTTTCCTGAAAACCCTAAGGAAATGCTGCCCATCCTGAAGAAAGCGGACGTGACGCTGTGTGGCGGCTGGTATTCCGGCACCATTGTCAATGAAGATATGTCCAGGAACAAGGATCGCATCGCTCCGATGATTGATCTGTTCAAGGCCGTGAATGCGCCCTGCATTGTCTATGGTGAGGTTGGACTTTCGATTCAGGGCGACCGTTCAAAGCCGCTGAACAAAAAGCCCGTGCTCGATCACGACCAGATGAAGGCCTATGCGCGCCGCATGACCGAATTCGGTGAGTGGTGTGCTGATCAGGGCATGCCCTTGTCTTATCACCATCACATGGGTGCTGTGGTTCAGAGCGAACAGGAATTGGATTCCTTCATGAACCATTCCGGCCCCGGCATTCCCCTGCTGTTCGACGCTGGCCATCTTGCATTTGCCAAGGGTGATGTGATGCGCGCCATCGACAAACACCACAAGCGCATCAACCACGTGCATGTCAAAGATGTGTGCGATGCTGTGTTGGGTTTCCTCGATTGGGACAAGCATAGCTTCCTCGATGCTGTGGCCTTAGGTGCCTTCACCGTTCCCGGTGATGGTTCGTTGGATTTCGGCCACATCGTCAATAAGTTCGCAGGCCACGGCTATGAAGGCTGGTTCGTGGTGGAAGCCGAGCAAGACCCGAAGAAGAATCCGCCCCTCAAAATGGCGCAAGTGGGTCACAAGGAGCTTATGCGCGTGATGACGGCGGCTGGATATACCGTGGAGACCCAAGGTTTCCCGAATGTCTAAGTCTTATCTCAACATCGGCATCATCGGTACAGGCTTCATGGGCAAGGCCCATGCCTTTGCCTATCGCTCAGCACTGGCCGCTTTTCCAGAAATCCCCGTGCCGGTTTTGAAAATGATCGCCGATGTGAATGCCGAAAGTGCGGCCAAGGCGGCCCACCAATATGGCTTTGAGAAGTCTTCCGGCGATTGGCGCGATCTCATTAAAGATCCGGCGATTGATGTTGTCTCCATCACCACGCCCAATACCCTGCACAAGGAAATGGCGCTGGCGGCCATCGCCGCTGGCAAGCATGTGCATTGTGAAAAGCCCCTGTCGCCCACGCTGAAAGATTCAGAGGAGATGGTGAAAGCCGCCGCGGCCAAAGGTGTCATCACCCAGGTGGGCTTCAACTATATCAAGAACCCCATGCTGAAAGTGGCGCGCGACATGATCGCGGCCGGTGAATTGGGCGAGATCACCGGTTTTCGTGGTATCCACGCCGAAGATTACATGCACGACCCATCAAGCCCCTGGACCTGGCGCATTGACCCATCAGGCGGCCCTGGCGTGATTGCTGACTTGGGCTCCCACATCATCGGCATGGCGCGTTTCCTTCTTGGCCCAATTGCTGCAGTGAATGCGGACCTTGAAACTGTGATCAAGCAGCGCCCGGTGGCAAAGGGCTCATCCGAAATGAAGCCTGTGCTGGTGGATGACGTTGCCCGCCTATTGGTGCGCTTCGAAAAGGGCTTCGGCGGAAGCATTGAAGCGAACTGGGTGAAGACTGGCCGCAACATGCAGTTGGGGTTTGAGATCGAAGGCTCCAAAGGTTCGCTCGCCTTCACCCAAGAGCGGTTGAATGAATTGAAATTCTACAAAGCCGGCGGCAACCTGCGCGACAAGGGCTTCACCACCATTGAATCAGGCCCCCAACACCCGCCCTATGGCGGCTTCTGTGTGGCAGGCGGCCACCAACTCGGCTTCAATGACCTGAAAACCATCGAAATGGCTGAATTCCTCGGCGGCATCGCCTCGGGCAAAACTCCAGGCCCCGATTTTCGTGAGGCCTTTGAGATCCAGAAAGTTGTTGAGGCTGCCATTCAATCCTCCAAATCCGGCGCAAGCCGGGTTGCAATCCCGGCTTAACCTCTATTTTGGATTGAAGAGTATCGAAATGGTTACCAAATACTCTTAGCAAATCGTAAAAATTAACAATTCAAAAACCAAATTCCCCGAGCATGGGAAGTCGATTCGTAAAGCCTGATTGGGCCTGTCGGATGCATTCGGGGTTTTGGCAATGAAGCTACATCGGCCGGTATTTTTGGGCACCGCGCAGGCATTCGGGCGGCGGGCCTGACATGATTGATCTACACAGCCACATTTTGCCAGGCCTCGACGACGGAGCGCCCAACCACGCCGTGGCATTTGAAATGGCGCGCATGGCCGTTGCCGATGGCATCTCGGTGATGGCTTGCACACCGCACATCATGCCCGGCCTCTATGAAAACACGCCCGCTGATATTCGCATGCGCGTTTCCATCTTCCAGGAAGCGCTCAAACACCAGGGAATTCCGCTGCGTTTGGTGGTTGGCTCCGATGCCCACATTCGCCCCGACTTTTTGGCCTGCCTCCGCGAAGGCAGGATCCTTTGCTTGCACAACAGCCATTATGTTCTGTTCGAGCCGTCTCACATTGTTGCGCCCAGATTGATCGAAGATTTCATGTTTGAACTTCGCGTAGCGGGCTTTCGGCCCATTTTGACGCATCCTGAGCGCTTGCAATGGATCGAGAACGGTTACGACATCTTCCGCAGGCTCTTCGAGCAGGGAGTGCTGCTGCAAATCACCGCAGGTTCCCTCACCGGGGCCCATGGCAAGCGCCCGCGCTATTGGGCCCAGCGCATGCTGTCCGAAGGCTTGGTGCACATTCTGGCGAGTGACGCGCATAACACCACAACGCGCCCGCCGCTTCTGTCTGAAGCCCTTCAAATCGCGCAACAGGAAGTGGGTGACGAGGAGGCCGGCAATCTGGTCTTCGGTCGCCCTTTGAAAATCCTAAATGACGAATCCATGGATTCAATGCCAGCACCCTATTCAACTGGGCAGACGCAGCGAACGTCACGTTCGTTTTTCAAACGGATCTTTGCAGCAGCATGAAGGCGACATTCATGGGGAAATGGCTGTTTGGTGCGTGGGTCATTCTGGCTTCCGGCTTGCTGCAGGGCTGCGTGAACGGCAGCAGCAATTCCTTTGGCGACAGCGCGACGCGCCAGATGGTTCCAGGCAACTTCTCCCAGCTGGCCAGCACCAAACAAGGTGCCGATCCAATCACCACGGGAAGCACGTCCGCAATTGCAACCCCGCAAGACTACCGCATTGGGGCGCTGGATACGTTGGACATTGCGGTTCTGGGTGTTGCCGATCTGAACCGCACGGTTCAGGTGAATAGCGGTGGCACCATCACCTTGCCCCTCATCCGCCAGGTGCAGGCGGCGGGCCGCACGCAAACAGAGCTTGAGCGCGACATTGCCGGCAAGCTGGCGCAAACCTATTTGCAATCCCCACAAGTGACCGTAGCGGTGAAGGAATATAACAGCCAAAAGCTCACAGTAGATGGCGCGGTGCAGAAGCCTGGCATATTCCCCAAGCAGGGTGAAATGTCATTGTTGCAGGCCATCGCCCAGGCGCAAGGCCTTACCAACTACGCTGACCCGACTGGCATTCTGGTGTTCCGCAATGTGAATGGCAAACGCTTGGCTGCGCGCTTCGATATCCGCCAGGTGCGTGCCGGCAAGATGCCGGATCCACTCCTGCAGGCAGGCGACATCGTGATGGTAGACGAGAACTCGGCAAAAACCACCTTGCGCGACATTTCAGCCGCCATGCCGCTGACCGGACTGTTCTCGGTTGTGCCGCTGCTGTAGTTTAAACCTCCGGGTAACCACATCGTGACCTAGGGCCGTCAGGGGTGGCAGCCAGTGGTTCCACTTTAACGCGTGCTGGGCTAGGGATGCTCGCGCAATTCTGATGGGAAGGACAAAACGTGTCTCAGAAAACGGCTTTGGTCACCGGCATAACTGGCCAGGATGGCGCCTATCTGGCGGAATTTCTGCTGAACAAGGGTTATCAGGTGCATGGCATCAAGCGCCGCACCTCGATGTTCAACACCCAGAGCATTGATCACCTCTATTCTGACCGTCACGAAAACGGCAAGGGCCTCACGCTGCACTATGGCGACATGACGGATTCATCGAGTCTGCTGCGTGTGATGGAACAGGTCCACCCAGACGAAGTTTATAACCTTGCGGCGCAAAGCCATGTGGCCGTTTCATTTGAAGAGCCGGAATACACCGCAAACTCTGACGCGCTTGGCGTGCTGCGCTTGCTGGAGGCCATCCGCATCACCGGGCAGTCCAAAACCTCGCGTTTCTACCAGGCCTCGACTTCTGAACTTTATGGACTTGTGCGTGAAACGCCGCAAAAGGAAACCACTCCCTTCCATCCGCGCTCGCCTTATGGCGTTGCCAAACTCTATGGCTATTGGATCACGGTGAACTACCGTGAATCCTATGATTTCTATGCCTGCAACGGCATACTCTTCAATCACGAAAGCCCGCTACGCGGCGAAACCTTCGTCACGCGCAAGATCACCCGCGCGCTTGCGCGCATTCATCTCGGCACGCAGAAAACGCTCTATCTCGGCAATCTCGACTCCAAACGCGATTGGGGCCATGCCCGCGACTATGTGGAAGGCATGTGGATGATCCTGCAGCAGCAGAAGCCGGATGACTATGTGTTGAGCACCGGTGTGCAATATTCCATCCGCGATTTCGTGGCCGCAGCTTGCAAGGAGCTGGGCCTCGAAATTTCATGGAAGGGCAAGGGCGTCGAAGAAAAAGGCGTGCTGAAAGATGGCCGGGTGATTGTTGAAGTTGATCCGCGCTATTTCCGCCCCGCCGAAGTTGAAACCCTGTTGGGTGATGCTTCAAAGGCACGCAAGGCCTTGGGCTGGAAACCCAGGGTGGATTTTGGAGGCCTCGTCAAGGAAATGATGGTGGCGGACTTGAAGGAAGCCGCAGACGAGATCAAGATCGGCGCGCGCCGCCACAGCCTCTATGAGTGAGCAACTGAAAAGGGACTGAGCTTATGCCTGGCACTGTGCAGCATATCACGCCCATCATCCTGTGTGGTGGCTTTGGCTCGCGCCTGTGGCCCCTGTCACGCGAGGATTTTCCCAAGCAGTTCTTGAGTTTCGGTGACAGGCCCTCACTGTTCCAAGCAACCGTGAAGCGCATGCAAGGCGGCAAGCCTGGCGCTTTTGTTTTCGACAAGCCTGTTGTCGCCACAGCAGCCGATCATCGGTTTCTGGTGGCGGAACAGTTGCGCAAACTGGGTGTTGAGGCCGACATTCTGCTGGAGCCGATGCGCCGCGACAGCGCCGCCGCAATTCTCGCCGCAGTTGGTTTTATGGTGGCCGAGAAACGCAAGGGCCTGTGCATGGTGGTGGCGTCCGACCATGCGATGCCAGATGTGGAAGGCTTTCACGATCATATCGAAATGGCTTTGAAGGCAGCGCGCGACCACATCGTTCTTTTCGGCATCCAGCCGCAAGAACCTTCGGTTGACTACGGTTATATTTCGCCAGGCGATGAAATCAAGGCTGTTGCCCCGGCACACCGCGTCAACAAATTTGCCGAGAAGCCCTCTGCCGCTGTGGCCGAAATCTATATCGCCAAGGGCTATCTGTGGAATTCAGGAAATTTCATCTGTCGCCCCGAAGTCTTGTTGGCCGAAGCCGAACTTCATGCTCATGAAATTGCGACGCCAGCCGTGAAGGCCGCCCAGACCGCGCGGCGTAGTGACGATTTCCTCTGTCTCGATGAAAAGGCCTTCGCTGCGGCCAAGTCGATGTCGATAGACTTTGCTGTTTTGGAAAAAACATCCAAGGCCGCTGTCCTGCCGTCAAATTTTGCCTGGTCAGACCTTGGCACGTGGAAATCCATCCATGATATCCTTGAGCAGGATGTGGACGGCAACGCTGCGATCGGCAAGGCGCAATTCACCCACACAAAAAACGCTCTGGTGATCGCCAACGGCGGGTTGGTCACCGTTGAAGGGTTGCAGAATGTGGTGGTGACGGTGACCGACGATGCCATCCTGGTGGCTGATCTGCGCACCAGTGCCACCATGAAGGCTCTCGTGGAAAAACTCAAAGCCAATCATCCGCAAGTTTTGAAAAAACCTGTCACTTGACGGCGCGGGCAGATCATCGTTTCATCCACCAAAGGGGATGAACTGATGGAATACCGTAACCTCGGCCACTCCGGCCTGAAAGTTTCACTGCACACGCTGGGCACCATGAATTTTGATGGTGACGGCTTTTTCAATATGGCAGGCAGCCTTGATCGCAAGCAGGCAGAGCGTCTCGTCGACATTGCCATTGAACATGGCGTGAATATTTTCGATACGTCCAATGCCTATACGCGCGGACGATCAGAATCCGCGCTGGGCGAAATCCTTAAATCGCGTTCCAATCAATTGCTGGTGGAAACCAAGGTGCGCTTTGGCATGGGCGATGGCCCGAATGAGCAGGGGCTATCGCGCTTCCATATCATCCAGCAATGCGAGGCCAGCTTGAAGCGCCTGCAGCGTGATCACATTGATCTCTATCTCTGCCATGAGTGGGATGGCAAAACACCCATAGAAGAAACCATGGAAGCGCTGAACACCCTCGTGAAGCATGGCAAGGTGCGTTACATCGGCTGTTCAAATTTTTCCGGCTGGCACATCATGAAGGCGATGATGGCGGCGGATCGCGGCGGATTTGCCAAGTTTGTTTGCCAACAAATTCATTACACCATAGAAGCGCGCGAAGCTGAATATGAGTTGATGCCCATTGCCCTTGATCAAGGCGTTGGCATTCAGGTATGGAGCCCCATTGCGGGCGGGCTTCTCTCCGGCAAGTTCCGCCGCAATGCCTCGCCCGAACAATCGCGCCATCTTTCAGGTTGGTCTGAACCTCCCATCCGCGATCAGGAACGGCTGTGGCGCATTGTTGATGAGCTGGTCGAGATTGGCGAGGCACATGGGGTTTCTGCAGCCCAGGTCGGCCTCGCCTGGACCGCCAGCAAACCTGGTGTGGTCTCACTTGTGGTGGGTGCCCGCACTGAAGCGCAGTTGAGGGACAACCTGGCATCTGCAGAATTGAAGCTGACTGCCGCCGAACTTACCAAGCTGGAAGACGTAAGCCGCCCGCCGCTACTTTACCCCTATTGGCACCAATATAATTCCGTGAGTGACCGTCTCAGCGCCTCTGATCTTGCGTTACACCAAACCCATATCGATGCAGGCGGTTTGAGCAAGACCAAGATGTGAAGGTGCTACCATGACCTCCAAGACCAATCTCACCATTAATCCCCAGCGCCTGTGGGACGCACTGATGGAAACCTCGAAATTTGGTGGCACACCAAAGGGGGGCATCAAGCGCCTCACCGTGTCGGATGAAGACAAATTGGTGCGCGATTGGTTCAAGGAGGAGTGCGAAAAGCTGGGCTGCACGGTTGAGGTTGATGAGGTCGGTAACATGTTTGCCACGCGCCCGGGCAAGCGCAAGGATATGGCCCCTATCGCCATGGGTTCTCATCTCGACACGCAGCCCACAGGCGGCAAGTTTGACGGCGTGCTCGGTGTGCTGGGAGCGCTGGAAGCCATGCGAACCTTGGTGGATATGGGCTATGAAACCAATGCCCCCATCATGATCGCCAATTGGACGAATGAGGAGGGCTCGCGCTTTGCGCCGGCCATGCTGTGTTCCGGCGTTTATGCGGGCGTGTTTACACCGGATTTCGCCTGGAGCCGTGAAGACAGGCAAGGCATCAAGCTGGGCGATGAACTGAGCCGCATCGGCTACAGGGGCCCACATAAGGCGGGCAGTATCAAGTTCTCCGCCATGTTCGAATTGCACATTGAACAAGGCCCCATCCTTGAAGCTGAGAGCAAGATGGTGGGCGTTGTCACCGGCGTTCAGGGCATGCGCTGGTATGAAGTGAACTTGAAAGGCCAAGAAAGCCACACCGGAGCAACACCCATGGGCCTACGCAAGAATGCGCTGCTCGCCGCGGCCCGCATGATTGATGACATCAATGAAGTTGGTATGGAAAACCTGCCGGGCGTCGCTTCAGTGGGCCTGATCGAAAACAAGCCCAACAGCCGCAATGTGGTGCCGGGCGAGGTGTTTTTCACGGTTGATTTGCGCCACCCGGATGAAGCCATCCTCGACAAGATGGAGAAAACTTACCGCGAGGCCATCTCCAAAATCGCCACAGATCTTAAAGTGACGATGGAAGAAAAGCGCATCTGGAATTCACCTGCGGTGAAATTTGCGCCGGAGCTGATCCAATGTGTGCGAGAAGGCGTTGCACAAGCTGGCTTCAAATCGCGCGACATGGCCTCTGGTGCTGGCCACGACGCCGCCTATATCGCCCGCGTGGCGCCAACCACGATGATCTTCGTGCCGTGCCTCGGTGGCATCTCGCACAACGAAGAAGAAAGCACCACGCTGGAAGAATGCGCTGCGGGCGCGCAAGTGCTGCTCAATGCCGTGCTGGCCCATGACCGGAGCTTTGCGTGAGTGCCAAAACCGCCGCCCGCGCGCGCGAACTGGCTCTGAAATTCGCCTCTTGGCCGTCTGTCACGGGAACGGCTGGCGAAGCAGAATTCCCGCTTCGCTTGCAGCAAGAGTTGCGTGGATTTGATGAAATCTGGCTTTCGCCCATTCCCGGCGGCACCCATGCGCGGCAGAATCTTTTCGCCTTAAAACGCGGTAAATCCAATGCCACGGTTGTGCTGACAGGCCATTTCGATGTGGTGCCAGCAGATGACTATGGCGTGCTGCCAGCTTTTGATGTGGAGGCGTTATTGCCCGCCACCATCGCGCGCCTCAAAGCCACGGATGAAAATCCGAAGGCACTGGCCGATTTTGAATCAGGCGAATTCCTGCCTGGCCGTGGCCTGCTCGACATGAAAGCAGGACTCGCCGCTGGCCTTGCAGCCATCGAGGCCTATGAAGGCGACGCTTCGCTGTTGTTCCTCGCCGTGGCAGACGAAGAGAACCGTTCTGCAGGCGCCCGCGCTGCCGTGCCTGCCCTGCTGGAAGCGGCCAAGCTGCATGGCCTCAATGTCAAACTCGTGATCAATCTCGATGCGATCTCCGATCAAGAAGATGGCGCCAAAGCCAAGGTCATCACCTATGGTTCCATCGGTAAACAACTCCTCACCGCCTTCGTCATCGGCAAGGAAGTGCATGCCGGCTATTCGCAACTCGGTGTGAACGCGGCTTATATCGCTGCCGAACTCCTTGCGGCGCTGGAAGGCAACGCGGCCTTCGTTGAAACCAGTGGCGCGGAAATCACCGCCGCGCCCACGGCCCTTTGCGCAAAGGATTTGAAGGAGGGCTATAACGTCACCACGCCACACGCCTTCTGGGCATACTGGAACACGATGCAATACCAAAAGTCGGGTGCCGATGTTCTGGCGCTGGCACAAAGATTTGCCAGCGATGCGCTGGCCCGCGTGAAAGCGCGAACTGGTCAAGAAGTGCACCTCCTGACGTTCTCTGAACTCGCGGCAGCCGTGCCTGGTTGGGCAAAAGACATTTCGATCTGCGGCATTGCAAGCGATGACACACTCGACCTGCCGGAGCGCGCCAGGCGCATAACCGAACTGGTCTGGCGCAAGTCAGGGCAGGTTGGCCCGATGGTTGTTCTTGGCTTTGGCTCGATTCCTTATTTGGCGGTTTCGATGAAAGATGCAAAACTGCGCGCCCGCATCGAGGCGGCAGTGACGCCGCTTGGCATCGGCGCCTTGAATTATTTTGCTGGAATCTCGGATATGAGCTTCTTCGGCCAAACCAGCGGCGACCTCAAGGCCGTGGCGGCCAACACGCCGATGTGGGGAACAAGTTTCACCATGCCGGAAGCAGCTGGCCTGCCCACCATCAATCTGGGCCCCTGGGGCAGGGATTATCATCATTGGCTGGAGCGCCTGCACGCACCTTACGCTTTCGAAACTCTGCCCAAGGCACTGCTTGCAGTGATTGACGCTGTCGCCTAGAAGCCGCCGCACATTCAAGGAGATAGAAAATGACAATCAAGCGCATTGGTGTTGGGGCTCGCATGAGCGAGGCCGTGGTTTATGGCGGTGTAGCCCGTCTTTCGGGTTTTGTGGCCGAAAAAACCGAAGGCAAACCCGTCAAGGAGCAGACTGCCGAAATCCTCGGCCGGATCGATGCCTGCCTCAAGGAATGCGGAACCGACAAGTCGAAAATTCTGAAAGCCAACATTTGGCTCACTGACATCAAGACCTTCGCACAAATGAATGAAGCTTGGGACGGCTGGGTGTCGAAGGGCAACACGCCTGCGCGTGCCACCGTCGAATCCAAGCTTGCGGCCCCCGGCCTTGATGTTGAGATCATGGTCGAAGCCGCCGTTTAGGCCTGCATATTCTGCGAAGGCGGGCCTCAGAACCCGCCTTATTCCCGACACATTTAGCTCTATGTTGCAATGCAACATTGCTGGGCCCGACAGGGGGCACCGTTTTGCCCAGCGCTAAATCAAAAAGGGAATAGACATGAAACTTGTCACTTCCGCCGCGCTTGCGGCGCTGATGTTCTGCTCGCCTGCCCAAGCTTCCACGGGCTTTGCTTCTTACTACAAGTCTGGCCATCGCACAGCAAACGGTGAACGTTTCATGCCCATGGGCATGACCTGCGCCCACCGCCGCTTGCCCTTCGGTACGAAACTCAAAGTTACAAATCTGCGCAATGGCCGTTCGGTTATCGTGCGCGTGAATGACCGCGGCCCGTTTATCCGTGGCCGAGTGTTGGATTTGAGCCTTGGTGCAGCGAGGGTGATCGGCCTTAACGCTTCTGGCGTGGCCAAGATCTCCTACGTCGTGATGAACTGAGTGCAGGCCGAAACGCCACAATCTTCCCACATTGACATCATCATGGGAACGCATTCCCCCGCCAGTTTGGTGCAATGGACGGAAATCGAATCATGCGCAAATTTATAGTTCTCTGCCTGATGGCGGCCATCGGCGCAGTGGCTTTCATTCAACATGCGAACGCGGCCCAGGGTGAAGCTTTCCGCAACAATTGCACAGACAATCCCGGCGATCCGCAGTGTTTGCACAAGAAGCACCCCGTGGCGAATCCCGGAACTGGCCAACCACCCGGCCCACCGCCAGGGCAGCCGCGGCCACAGCGTCACAATTGGAATGGTCCTTCGCACAATCATTGGGGCGGATTTCCGCCGCCCAACGAGGGCGCAAACTTCGGCCTCTATTTTGGCCTGGATGCTGGCGAACCACCGCCCCCGCTCGGCTATGGCCGCTATTATTACCCCGGCCAATGCCGCAACATAGCCTTTGACCTGCGCGACCAAGGCTTTGAACGCGTTCGCCCCATCAAGTGTTCTGGCCCTCGCTTGGTCTACAGCGCCTGGCGAGACGGTGAAAAGTTCATCCTCTATGTCAGCCGCGATGGCCGCATCCGCCGTATCCTGCCGGCCTATTGAACAAATTCTAAAAGTTTGATTTGCGCTCCGCTTGCTGTAAGGCACGGGGCGAAAATCATGTCTGCCATCAATCTTCAAAAACTGGATCGCATCATCGAGCGCTTCGCTGGCGTCGAGCACGCGCTTTCCAGCGGCGCTACAGGCGAGGCCTTCGTCAAGAACTCCAAGGACTATGCCGAACTGGCTCCCATGGCCAAGGGTGCACAGGCCCTGAAGGCTGCTTATGCCGAGCGTGAAGGCCTCGCTGAGATGTTGTCCGTCGGCGGTGAACTGGCGCAAATGGCAGAAGCCGAAAAACCGATGTTGGATGAGCGCATTGAGAGGCTCGAGCATGACATGCGCTTGCTGCTGCTGCCCAAGGACGCAGCTGACGAGCGCAACGTCATCCTTGAAGTGCGCGCCGGAACGGGCGGCGACGAAGCCGCCATTTTCGCGGGCGACCTGTTTCGCATGTATCAACGCTATGCCACTTCCAAGGGATGGAAGGTTGAAGTGATTTCCACCAGTGATGGCGAACATGGCGGCTACAAGGAAATAATTGCCAATATTTTTGGCCAGGGCGCCTTTGCCCATTTGAAATTTGAATCCGGGGTTCATCGCGTACAGCGCGTGCCTGCCACCGAAACCCAAGGCCGTATTCACACATCTGCAGCCACGGTGGCGGTTTTGCCTGAAGCCGAAGAAGTCGATATCAAGATCGAAGAAAAGGATCTGCGGATTGATGTCTATCGCTCCTCGGGCCCAGGTGGGCAGAGTGTGAACACAACCGATAGCGCGGTGCGCATCACTCACATTCCAACCGGTCTTGCCGTGGCCCAGCAAACCGAAAAGTCGCAACTCAAGAACAAGAATGCGGCGATGAAACTGTTGCGCGCGCGGCTCTATGAGATCGAGCGCTCGCGCATCGACAATGAACGCGCCGCGTCACGTAAAGGGCAGGTGGGGTCTGGCGATCGCTCAGAGCGCATCCGCACCTATAATTTCCCGCAAGGCCGCCTCACCGATCACCGCATCAACCTCACGCTTTATAAATTGCCGGACATCATCGAAGGCCCGGCGCTCGAGGAAGTGGTGCAGGCCCTGATTACTGACCATCAGGCCACTTTGCTGGCGGAGATGGACAGTGAGAATTGATGCCGCGTTGAAGCAAGCGCGCGCGCAACTCGGCAACAAATTTTCCGCCGCTTTGGATGCACGTTTGTTGATGCAGGAAGCTACCGGTTTCAGCCATGCCGATATCATCGCAAGCCCCGAGCGCGAAGTGAGCGGTGAAGCCCTCGCGAAATTCAACGCCTTCCTCGCCCGCCGCCTCGCGCATGAACCTGTCTCGCGCATTCTGGGCCGACGTGAATTCTATGGCCGTAACTTCATGGTTACGCCCGATGTGCTGGACCCACGACCGGAAACGGAAGTTGTTGTCGAACTGGCGCTCAAGCTCGTCAAGGCGGGGCGCTTTATTGATCTCGGCACTGGCTCAGGCGCGATTGCGGTAACGCTCTGCGCTGAAAATGAGGGGCTGTACGGCATCGCCAGCGATATTTCTCCAGCCGCGATCAAGGTCGCACAGGCCAACGCAGTAGCCAATAACATCGGCGCACGACTGAAATTCCATCAGGGGAATTGGTTCGAGAACCTCGACGAGGCGTATGATCTCATCATCTCCAACCCCCCATACATTAGCAGCGGCGATACCTTGATGCCGGAGGTTTTTGGCCATGACCCTCATATTGCCTTATTCGCAGGCCATGATGGTTTAGAGGCTTACCGCCTTATTAGTGCCAGCTGCGGCACCCATCTTGCAACCAACGGCGTTGTCGTGGTTGAAATTGGCGCTGGGCAAGACACTGAAGTCAGGCAATTGTTTGAAACCAAGGGTTTAGCACTGCTGGAATCAGCGGAAGATCTGCAGGGTCACACACGCGCCCTGGCATTTTCCCTCCGTGAACCAAGTTGAAAATTAGTAATTGGAATCAATTTTCTGCTGGGCTAAAAGACCAGTCATCCCCAATGGCTTTGCGCTGAAAGCGCTTTATGAATTTGCAAGTCAAGGCCGATGGAGCGACTTTCGGGGGAATGCGCTCGGGCCGGGATCACTTCAACAAAGGTGTTTTTGCAGCCACCTCACTGCGTTTGAGTAACAGCCCCTAGGGCCACCGCAAGCAAGCGGTGTTTTGCCGGGGCCTCCGTTAAGGACAAAGATAGATCGTGAACAACAATTTCATGCGACCCGGCCAAGGCAATCGCAACCGGAACCGCAATAACCGCAATCGCCATCGCAGTGGCGGCGGAAGCAGTGGCGGTGGTGGTGGGAACTCCTCCAATAAGGTGTTCGATTCCAATGGCCCGGATGTCAAGCTGCGCGGCACGGCGCAAACCGTCGCCGAGAAATACATGCAGTTGGGCCGCGACGCGCAAAGCTCAGGCGACAACGTCGCCGCTGAAAGTTATTACCAGCACGCCGAGCATTACTATCGCATCTGGGCTGCCAACCAGCCGCAGGGCGCTTCGCTCATCATGTCCAAGAAACTGGGCGAAGAGGAGTATGAAGAAGAAGGCGCGTCCCAGGACGAAGGCGCTGAAGATGAGGGCGCGGAGGGCCAGACTGCCGATGTGCAGGGCGAAGGCGCTGAGGGTGTGGAAGGCGCTGGCGATCAGGGCCAGCCGCAAGGCGATGGCCAGCAACGCCCGTTCAACAACAACCGTAACAACAACCGCGATGGTGGTCGTGAGCGTTTCCGCCCACGCTGGCAGCGCAACCGTGAACGTTTCCCGCAGGATGGTAATCCGGAATCGCCAGCAAATGTTGCTGGCGCTGAGCCGCACCCACCCGTGGCAGAAGCTGAGCAGGCCAGCGGTCAGTGGGAGGCACCAAGCTTCCTGCAGCGCCCAGCGCCCGCCCCAGCCCCCGCGGCAGATGAGGTTGAGGCCCAGGCCGAAGCGCCTCGCCGTCCACGCACCCGCCGTCCGCGCGAAGACCAGCCTGCTCCAACCGCTGCTGATGACAACGCGCCGCAGGGTGAATAACCCTTGAAACTGTAAAGCCCTTTCCCATCTATGTTTTTGGGTGGAGACCGATCGCCTTCGGGGGTTGGTTTTCAAGCCGGAAAGAGAGTTGGGAAATGGATTTCCAGAAATACACGGAGCGGAGCCAGGGCTTCATCCAATCCGCGCAAAGTCTTGCTTTGCGGGAGGGGCATCAGCGCTTTTCACCAGAACATGTTTTGAAGGTCTTGCTCGATGATGAGGAAGGCCTTGCGGCTGGCCTGATCAAGGCTGCGGGCGGCGACTGGCGCGCTGCTTTGGTTGCCACTGAAGCGGCACTCGCCAAGATGCCGAAAGTCTCCGGCGGCGGCGCAGGCCAGGTCTACCTCGCGCCCGAAATGGCCCGGGTCTTTGAAAGCGCGCAGAAACTGGCTGAAAAGGCAGGCGATTCTTATGTCACCGCTGAGCGCTTGTTACAGGCGCTGGCAGTTGAGCCATCGGAGGCGCAGAAAATTCTCAAGGCCGCCAATGTCACGGCGCAGGGCCTCAACACCGCCATCAACGATATCCGAAAAGGCCGCACGGCGGACTCGGCTTCGGCCGAGCAGAGCTATGACGCACTCAAGAAATATGCCCGTGACCTCACAGAGATCGCGCGTGAAGGCAAGCTCGATCCGGTGATTGGCCGCGATGATGAAATCCGCCGAACCATTCAGATCCTCGCCCGCCGCACCAAGAACAACCCGGTGCTGATCGGTGAACCCGGCGTGGGCAAGACCGCGATCGCCGAAGGCCTGGCGCTGCGCATCGTCAAAGGTGACGTGCCGGAATCACTCAAGGACAAAAAGCTGCTGGCCCTCGACATGGGCGCGCTGATAGCGGGCGCAAAATTCCGAGGTGAGTTTGAAGAGCGTTTGAAGGCTGTGCTGTCGGAAGTGACGGCGGCGGCAGGCGGCATCATCTTGTTCATAGATGAAATGCACACGCTGGTGGGCGCCGGAAAAGCCGATGGCGCGATGGATGCCTCCAACCTGCTCAAGCCCGCGCTGGCGCGTGGCGAATTGCACTGCGTTGGTGCCACCACGCTGGATGAATACCGCAAGCACGTGGAGAAAGACGCAGCCCTGGCCCGTCGCTTCCAGCCCATCTTTGTGGAAGAGCCCTCGGTGGAAGACACTATTTCCATCTTGCGCGGCATCAAGGAAAAATATGAGTTGCATCACGGCGTGCGCATCACCGATGCCGCCATTGTTGCGGCCGCCCAGCTCTCGAACCGCTACATCGCAGACCGTTTTCTGCCCGACAAGGCCATCGACCTGATGGACGAGGCGGGCTCGCGCCTGCGCATGCAAGTGGATTCGAAACCCGAAGAACTTGACGAACTTGATCGGCGCATCATGCAGCTGCAGATCGAGCGCGAGGCCCTGAAGAAGGAAAGCGACCGCGCCTCCAAGGACCGCCTCGAAAAGCTCGAAAAAGAACTAGCGGAGACGGAAGAAAAATCTGCCGCGATGACGCGCAACTGGCAGGCCGAGAAGGAAAAGCTGGCTTCTGCTTCCAAGCTCAAGGAACAGCTTGAAGGTGCACGCCGCGATTTGGAAATCGCCCAGCGCAAGGGCGACTTCGCCAAGGCGGGTGAACTGGCTTATGCCACCATCCCCGATCTTGAAAAGAAGCTTAAGGCCGCAGAAGAGCAATCAACCAATAAGTTGATGGAAGAGGCCGTGACGGAGTCTCACATCGCGCAGGTCGTCTCACGTTGGACGGGCATTCCAGTGGACAAGATGCTGGCCGGTGAGCGGGATCGCCTTTTGCAAATGGAAGCCGAACTGGGCCGCCGCGTAGTGGGCCAGACGGAAGCTGTTGAAGCTGTCGCCACCGCCGTGCGTCGCGCGCGCGCTGGCTTGCAGGACCCGAACCGCCCGATTGGTTCCTTCCTCTTCCTTGGCCCGACAGGCGTTGGCAAGACCGAACTGACCAAGGCGCTTGCCGCTTATCTCTTCGATGATGAGCACGCCATGGCGCGCCTCGACATGAGTGAATACATGGAGAAACACTCGGTTTCTCGCCTCATCGGCGCACCTCCGGGCTATGTGGGCTACGATGAAGGTGGCGCGCTCACCGAAGCTGTGCGGCGCAGGCCCTATCAGGTCGTGCTCTTCGACGAAGTGGAAAAGGCGCATCCCGATGTCTTCAACGTGCTGCTGCAGGTTCTCGATGACGGCCGCTTGACTGATGGCCAGGGCCGCACCGTGGATTTCAAAAACACGCTAATCATCATGACCTCCAACCTTGGCTCTGAATACTTAGTGAACCTTGGCGAAAACCAGGATGTTGATGAAGTGCGCGATCAGGTGATGGGCGTTGTGAAACAAGCCTTCCGGCCAGAGTTCCTCAACCGGTTGGATGATATCATCCTGTTCCACCGCCTGAAGCGCGCCAACATGAATGCCATCGTGGACATTCAAATGGCGCGACTACGCAAACTGCTCGCTGATCGCAAGATCGAAATCGATCTCAGCGACGCCGCCCGCAATGAACTGGCCGACAAGGGCTATGACCCCGCCTACGGCGCGCGCCCCTTGAAGCGCGTGATCCAAAAGCAGGTGCAAGACCCGCTGGCCGAAGAAATCCTCGCTGGCCAGATCAAGGATGGTGACACAGTGAATGTGGATGTGAAAGACGGCGCCTTGACTTTCAACGGCAGGGTGCCCGGAAGCATCGCACCGAAAGCGCCAGCGCCCAAGACGGTACATTGACAGGATGGCGCGGTAACACCCTTCCCCGACGGGGGAGGGGTGAGCGAGCAGCAATTTAGGCTCCTATCCGCAGCTTCCCCGGCACCACTTTGTTCACTGCGCCATCACCGCCCCGAGGTGGAATTCATGATGACAAGTGTTTTCATTGATGCAAACCTAAACGGCGCAACCAATCCAAGACAAGCCGCTCCATGCCCAAAGCCCTGCTGAAGATTGATTTCAATGGCCATCGCCTCGGCCCGGGCAAAGTGGATTTGCTGGAGAATATCGCAGCCACGGGTTCGATTTCAAAAGCTGCAAAAGAAATGGATATGTCCTACCGCCGTGCCTGGCTGCTCATTGATGAGTTGAATCACATGTTCTCAAAGCCCTGTGTGGAATCATCCACAGGTGGCGCAGGTGGCGGCGGCGCCAAAGTGACGGATTTTGGCCGCAAGGTATTGGCCAGCTACCGCGTGTTGGAAAAACACATTGATGAAGCCGTATCGGCGGAATTCAAGTCTCTGAAATAGCGCGCCGCCGCATCCTGCGGCTGAAAACATCTGCCAATAGCAACGCCACGAAAGACAGCGCGATCGAGAGCCAGATCAGGCGGTTGGCTGCCGCATCGCCATTCGGCGTCTGGATCAGCGAATAGATTGCCAGCGCCAAAGTTTGCGTTTCACCTGGAATGTTTGAAACGAATGTTATGGTGGCCCCAAATTCACCCAGCGATTTCACAAAGCCAAGAACGGCTGCAGCAATCACGCCCGGCGCAGCCAAGGGCAGGGTGATGGTGAAGAAGCGTTGCAGGGCCGAGGCACCAAGGTCTCGTGCGGCTTCCTCAAGCTCGCCATCCGCGAGTTCAAAGGCCACACGAATGGGCTGCAGCATGATGGGCAGCGACATCACCGCCGAGGCCAGTGCCGCCCCTGTCCATTTGAATGCGATGGTCAATCCTGTGAGAGCATAGATTGGGGCACCGATATATCCCGTACGGCCAAAAGCATTGAGCAACAGATAACCCGTGACCACCGGCGGCAAGAGCAAAGGCAAATGCGCCAGCGCTGAAACCAGAGTCTTGCCACGAAAATCTTTGCGCGCCAACACGAAGGCAAGCCCAACCGCGATGGGCAAACAAAACAAGGTGGCCACCAGGGCCACCTTGAGTGAAAGCACAACGACCGTGATTTCTTCTGGTGTCATTTCACCGCGCTGAATCCATCCTTTTTCAGGATAGCCTGCGCCTCGTCGCCGGACAAGAAGGCCGCGAAATTGGCGGCATCTGCATTTTGCGAAGCCGCTACCACGGCGGCTGGATAGCGGATAGGCGCATGGCTCTCTTCGGGGAATGTGGCGGTCACAGCCACTTTCGGCTCAGCCAGAACATCACTGCCATAAACCACGCCCAGTTTCGCTTCGCCCTTGGCGACCAGCGCAAGTGCACCGCGCACATTGTCCTGCATCACCACATTCTTCTCTACCGCCGCCCATTGGCCCAGCTTGTCCAGCGCCGCCTTGGCGTATTTGCCTGCGGGCACGGAAGCCACATCGGCCAGCGCCAGCTTTCCATCGCCCAGCGCAGCGGCCAGCGCGTCAAGCTTCACGTCAATCTTGGCGTCCTTGCCTTGCACAACAACCAGTGTGTTGCCCGCAATGTCTTTGCGTGTATCGGCCTTGATCAGATTCTTGGAAGCCAACTCGTCCATCCATTGCTCATCAGCGGAAATGAACACATCCGCGGGTGCGGCAGCCTCGATCTGTTTGGCCAATGTGCCCGTGGCGGCATAGGTGGCCACAATACCATTGCCCGTCTTGGCCTTATAGGCCGCGCCGATTTCATCCAGCGCGCCTTTCATCGATGCGGCGGCAAAGACATTGATGTCGGCAGCAAAGGCGGATGAGTTGCTGAGCAGTGTAAAAGCTGCGGCGAGGGCAAGTTTCTTCATGGAGTTCTCCGTTATATCTATGGAGATATAACCCATGACGGCACAAGTCAATCATGCAAAGGTCTTGTTACATCAAGCTGGACTATTGGTTGCTGGCCTGGGCCACTTCGCTGGAGGATGGCGCGTTCTGCATCATCGCCAGAACCTTGTCCTTGGTGGAACGGAAAGCCACAAGATCCTTGCCAGAAAGCTGGCGGCCACCGGCGCTGCGCACCGCCATCGGATTGACGGGCCGATCATCCAAGCGCACTTCAAAGTGCAAATGCGGGCCCGTGGCGCGGCCTGTCGCGCCAACATAGCCAATCACCTGGCCCTGATTCACATGCATGCCTTCGTGGATGCCAGCGGCAAAGCGGCTCATATGGGCATAGAGTGTTTGCAAATGATCAGTGTGGCTGATGACGATGGTATTTCCATAACCGTTTTCGCGGCCCGCCTGATCAATCTCACCATCGCCCGCCGCGTGGATCGGTGTTCCGGTGGAGGCACCGAAGTCAACGCCCGTGTGCATCTTTGAATAGCCCAACAACGGATGCACGCGCACACCAAATCCGGAGGTGAGATGAGCACCCGAAACCGGCGTGCGGATCAGTTTGCGTGAAGCGGAATGGCCGGTTTCGTCGAAATAATCCGTCATGCCATCAGCAGTGGTGAAGCGATAGAAAGTGCGCGTGGAACCATCAATGGTCAGCCGCGCCATATGGAGCACTTTGCGCTTGGCCGATGAACCTGAAAGCGGGTTGCCGAAGAAAAGCTCGAAGGTGTCGGAGGCGCCCACTTGGCGCTGGAAGTCGACGTCATAGGAGAAGACGTGGGTGAATTCAGCAGTGATATAATCGGGGATCTTTTGATCCTGCGCCGTGGCATACAGGCTGGCGCCAACCTTGGAAACGGTATGGAACTGCGTAGAGGCTGGCTTCTGGGCCACCTGTGTTTTTGAATCCGTACCATCTTCCAGCGAGGCGGTGAACTGACCGTCTTCATCGGCATCAACCGACACCACGCCCTTGCCGGCCTGGCTGAAAGAAAGTTCCACCGGGAACGTCACTTCGCGGCCATAGAAGTCAATCTGGCGGTCGAAGGTTACGTCAAACTTGGTGCCCGGCTTGATTTGCGCGGCGGGCAATATGGGCGCCAACGCTGCAACGAGGGCCTCGGCCGCTGCGGCGGGAACGCCGCGTTGCGTCAGCTCGGCAGCCAAGTTGGAGCCCGGCGCCATCGTAAAGCTTTCGTCCACCGGTTCAGGCGGCGGTGTCTTGGTAATGGTGGTTATGTTTTCGGTGTCGAGGGCAGCAGACTGCAAATCCGCATCGAGAACCTTGGTGTTTTCCTTGTTGTAGGGCAGTTCCGCCTGCGTGATTTCCGGATAGGCGTAGCCGCCCTTCAAATCACGCTCACCAATCACCGAGGCCTTGGCCAGCGGGTTGTTGGCGTTTGAAATCTTTCTGTTGAATTCAGCTGCGGCCACGGCATTGGGCGCGCCTGCATTGTGCCCAAATACGCCCAGGACAACGCCGCCAACCAGTAACGTGCCAGCTACGCCGGCAATGCAGGTAGTCAGTAACCAACGATGTTGAGCTTCGGGTTCGAGAAAAGAGGTGTCGAGATCGAAGGATTCGAAATCCTGGGCGATGGGCACCAGCATACCGTCTTGGTCCTGGGCAATCAGTTGCCTTTTTTGCCTCGGTTTTGTCAACGCACTCGAATCCTTTAAATCGGGCCCCGCCGGAGGTGACCCCAGCTCGATTTGGCCGGACATTGCATCCCACCCCCAACCCTGTCAACCGATTAGGTCAAGGTTGGGGAACGCTAGAACATTCAATTTGCCAGTTTTGGCTTTCCGAAGCGTTAACCATAGGGAACGGGATTTAGCTGCCCGCAGAGGGTGATTTCAGGGCCCCGAGACTCGTAATTGCCGTTTTGGTCAATAAATTGACCTCCAAACGTGATCCAACTGTCATTTTTTCACGTGGATTGGAAATTTCGACCTGCAAATTTTGCCGTGTGCTGATGAATATACATAAGCAAATTCAATATGTTAAAAAAAATCGCAATCAATTTCAAAAACTGTGTTGACACTTTCGAAGCCTTCAACCATAAGCCCCGTCACTGAGGGCCGTGGCGCTGCGGTTAAGCGCATAACGGTTCATGGAAATTCAAGACGCGATCGGCGCCTTCCAAGCCGGTCTCTCCCGTAAAAAGGAGATACCGGGTAAGAGGTTGTCTGTCGCGTGTCGGAGCCGAAAGGCTCCCTGCTGTTTGACATTGTAAACGAAAGAAAGAGAAACGCAGGCGGCTGTGTTCTGGCGGTTCTTGATGGTAACATCAGGGACGAAAGAAACATACGTTGTATGCGTTTCTTAGAGAGTCAATAAAGCTTCGATAGAAATATCGAGTGTACATATTAACTCTCGTCAATTTGTACCCTTTCACGAGGGTACGATTTTTAAGTACGCATGCGAACGATTTGATGCTTGCATCAAAACCAGTTTCAAACTTGAGAGTTTGATCCTGGCTCAGAACGAACGCTGGCGGCAGGCTTAACACATGCAAGTCGAGCGCCCCGCAAGGGGAGCGGCAGACGGGTGAGTAACACGTGGGAACCTTCCTAGAGGTACGGAACAACGCAGGGAAACTTGCGCTAATACCGTATGTGCTCTTGCGAGGAAAGATTTATCGCCTTTAGACGGGCCCGCGTCGGATTAGCTAGTTGGTGGGGTAACGGCCTACCAAGGCAACGATCCGTAGCTGATCTGAGAGGATGATCAGCCACACTGGAACTGAGACACGGTCCAGACTCCTACGGGAGGCAGCAGTGGGGAATCTTGGACAATGGGCGCAAGCCTGATCCAGCCATGCCGCGTGAGTGAAGAAGGCC
>JANPHF010000012.1:0-12564 GCA_031424315.1 Aestuariivirga sp. | reverse complement strand
GGGGGCTTCATAGGAATCGCAGATTTCCTTGCCGAAATCGTTTTTTGCCTGATCCAGAATGGAGTTCCGCAGGTCTTCCAGATCTTGCTTGATCACTTCATCCCCGAGGTGGAAGAACTGCGCCCGCTCATACTGAGCCTTGTCCAGCTTGTTGCAGAACCTGCCATCCTTCCATGCCATCGTGGTCGTGTAACGGGTCTCGTAGTCTGAAGTATTGTGGAAGCGGGCGCGTACCTTGGTTTCGTATTTGCCATCTCCGAGGCTTTTCAGAGCAATGATCACCCAGCAAGTTTTCCGTTCCACATTCGGCTTGTAACACGCCAGCTTGCCTTGCTCACCGGGTGCCATGGGATTGTCTTCAGCGGCCGCCGAGCAGGGGATCGCCAAAACCAGCCCGGCCAACGCCAGCGCGGCTATTGCTTGAACTTGCGGGCGCAAGGCATTATTCGGGCGCCCAAGGAGTTTCATGATGGAATCTGCAAAAAGAGTGGCCGACCGCAAGGATTGGATCAAGGGGGCGAGCGGGGATTGGGAAGTCATCATCGGGCTCGAAGTTCACGCACAGGTTCTGTCTAAGGCCAAATTATTCTCAGGGGCATCCGCCGAATTCGGAGGTGCTCCCAATGACCACGTCTCCTTCGTAGATGCAGCGATGCCGGGCATGTTGCCAGTGATCAATGAATATTGTGTTGATCAGGCGGTGCGCACGGGGCTCGGCCTCAAGGCCCAGATCAATGAAACCTCGGTTTTTGATCGCAAGAACTATTTCTACCCAGACTTGCCGCAGGGCTATCAGATCTCGCAGTACAAGCAGCCGATCGTTGGCGAGGGCATTGTGACGGTCGATCTGGATGACGGCAAGTCGATCAATGTGGGCGTGGAACGCCTGCACTTGGAACAGGACGCGGGCAAGAGCCTGCATGACCAACACCCCAACATGAGCTTCGTGGATTTGAACCGCTCCGGTTGTGCCTTGATGGAAATCGTCTCGCGCCCCGACATGCGTTCGGCTGATGAAGCCAAGGCTTATGTCACCAAATTGCGCCAGATCATGCGTTATCTCGGCACTTGTGATGGCAATATGGAGCAGGGCTCGATGCGCGCTGACGTGAACGTGTCGGTGCGCCGCCCGGGCGAGGCCTTTGGCACGCGCTGCGAAATCAAGAATGTGAATTCCATCCGTTTCATGGGGCAGGCCATTGAGTTTGAAGCGCGCCGCCAGATCGGCATTCTGGAGGATGGCGGTTCCATCGATCAGGAAACCCGCCTCTATGACGCCAAGAAGGGCGAGACCCGTTCCATGCGCTCCAAGGAAGAGGCGCATGATTACCGCTATTTCCCCGATCCTGACCTCTTGCCCTTGAAGCTGGATCCCGTGCGCGTCGCGGAAATCAAGGCCGACTTGCCGGAGCTGCCGGATGAGAAAAAGGCGCGTTTTGTGACCGCCTTTGGGCTTTCGGCTTACGACGCCACCGTGCTTGTGGCCGAGCAGAGCTCTGCGGCGTTCTTTGAGGAAGTTGCCAAGGCCCGCGATGGCAAGATGGCCGCCAATTGGGTGATTAATGAGTTGTTTGGTCGCTTGAATAAGGAAGGCAAAACCATTGAAACTTCACCGGTTTCTGCCACGCAGTTGGGTGGACTGGTGGATTTGATCGCCAACCGCACCATCTCCGGCAAGATCGCCAAGGATGTGTTTGAAATTCTGTGGACCGAAGGCGGCAACCCGGCTGAAATTGTCGAAAAACGTGGGCTGGTGCAGGTCACCGATCTAGGTGCCATTGAGAAGGCGGTGGACGAAATCGTGGCTGCGAACCCCGACAAGGTGGCCGCCGTGGCGGCCAAGCCAAACATGTTGGGCTGGTTTGTCGGCCAGGTGATGAAATCCACCGGCGGCAAGGCCAATCCCGCCGCTGTCAATGATGTGTTGAAGAAAAAGCTCAATATTTCATAAGCTTGTAAGGCGTTAACAATAGCTTAACAAGCCTTCCCCTTTTCGGGCCGCTCGGCTATAATCCGTGTGCTGATTATCAGTGTACGGTTTTATGGGGACTATTTCCTATGGCGAAGACGGCGCCCAAAGCAAAAAAGGCAGCAAAGCCTGCCAAGTCCAAAGTGGCGGCAAAAAAGCTTGCGCCGAAAGCGGCCAAGGGCAATGGCAAGGCCGCAAGCCCCAAGGAGAGGCAGCGATTCACGCTTTATGGCAGCGCCACCTCTGGCCCCACCTATACGGCCGCCCTCGGCCTTGCGCTGGCGCGGCATCCATTTTCCTATATCCACATCAATTTGCGCGAAGGGGCGCATAAGCAGCCGGATTATCTGGTCAAGAACCGCTTTGGCCAGGTGCCGGCGCTGCGCGACGGGCAGATGATGGCTGTGCAGTCGGCCGCCATCTTGCTGCATCTGGCCGAGACGCTGGACAGGTTTAACTCCAAGGTTCCGGTAGAGCGTCAGCGCATGCGCGAATGGCTGTTCTGGCAATGGGACAAATTGGCGGTTCCGCTGTTCCGCCTGCGCGGCCACATGCGCGGCACTCGCCAACTCGGCTCTGAAACGCGGATGATGTATGACACAGAGGCGAAGGCGGCGCTTGCAGTTCTGGAGCAGGAGCTTTCACGCTCTGAGTGGGTTGTGGGCAAGCGGCCCACAGTTGCCGACATCGGCATTTACGGGGTTTTGCGCTATGCGCCCGAGGCCAATATTGATCTTTCGCATTATCCGCATGTGCTCAACTGGAAGAAGCGGTTTGAACAGTTGCCGGGCTTTGCTACACCAGAAGAACTGCTCCCCATGGAGAGCAGACTCATCTAGGGCAGCAGGGCATTAAGTGGCGCGCGACAACGCATTTTATTCTTCTTCCAAGGATCCCAAAACCGAACCGAAGCGCAAGGCGAAGCACCGTGATTGGAGCGGCGCCACGCTGGCGCTGTTGATCGGGCTTGGCGGGCTTGTGCTCGGGCGATTGGGCACATTGTGGATCCGTTTTGATGTGTTCTCGCAATTTGCAATGCAATTCGCATTGCTGTGTGGCGCTGCTGCCATTGGCATCCTGATTCCCCGCTACAAAGGGCTGGTAACTGCGGTTCTGTTTGTTCTGTCTGTCGTTGCCTATGGCAGTTGGTCTCATCTTGCCACGCGTGGGCCGGAAGCTGCTCTTCAGGCGGGTGAAAAGCGCCTGCGCGTGATGCAGTGGAATGTGCATGGAAAAGTAACGCAGGTTGATGAGGCCATGGCCACGATCAAGGCGTTGGACCCAGATGTGATCTCGCTTGTCGAAATGGTGGAAGAAGACAAGCCGTTGCTCGAGCAGCTGAAAGCGGGCTGGCCGCATCAGGCAACCTGTTGGCAAATTTCCGGTTGTGAAACCGCCATCCTGTCGCGCATCCCCATAACCGCGACTGATTCACAGGCCTATTGGGAGGGCCCCAACTACATCTTGGCCACGCTGGGGCCGGACTATGGGGGGCTTCGCATTCTGGCCACACACACCACGCGCTTTCCCTTTGCCAATGCCCAGTTCAAACAGGTGAAAGCGATGGCGCACCTACTGGAAGGCGGCGGGCAACTTGTGGCCCTGGGAGATTTCAACGCCACGCCATTTTCGCGCATCAGCTCACAGTTTGCTGGCGCGCTGGGGCTGGTGAGGCAGACCAGCTTGCCCAGTTGGCCGGCGGACAAATTCATGCCGCAAATCGCCATTGACCACATCTTCACCAGCAGCGGCATTCGCGCGCTCGACCATGAGGTAGCAGGGCCAGCCTCTGGCTCCGATCATTTGCCCATTTCGCTCACGCTCGCGGTCCCTGTGAAGTGAAAACCAAATTTGGGCTTGGTGAAGAGCGGGTAAAACTCCATCTTCAAGTGATTTCTTGCAAATCTTCATAACCCTATGAAAATAAGCAATTATTAGAAGGCAAGCGGGCCGATTGTGGGGGCCTTCTTTCACGGCTCGTTAAGCGTGAGGCTTAACAGGCTGTTGGAAAAATTGCGGCAATTTGTGCCCAAGGCGGCAGATACAGGCGGCCACTCCGATGCTCCCGAAAAAGAGGGCACGGAAACAACAGGATGGGGTTTAAACAATGACACATACAGCAGCGATGCTTGCAACACTTGATCCGCTTTCAGCGGGTGCGGATGAGCTTTTCAATCTCGGTTTGAAATATTGCATGGGGCAGGGTGTTGAAGCCAATCTCGTGGAGGCCCACAAGTGGTTCAACATTTCAGCGCTGAAGGGCTCTGAGTCTGCGAAAATCTATCGCCGTGAACTGTCGCAAGAGATGACTTCAGCACAAGTGGCCGAGGCTCAGCGCCAAGCACGAGTTCTTATCACTCTGCATTGATGGCTACGGTGCGCCAGCGAAGGCGCGCCGCTTCAATAGTTCGGCGAATAATCCGTACCGTCAGCGTTCCTGTCATTCAGGAAGCGCTGCATGCGGCTGTCGGTTTGGCGGGCGCGCAGCTGGCGCTGATAAATATCGGTTTCGTAAATATCGGTTTGGCTGATGGTCGCGCGCTCGCGCGCTGTCAGTTGGGCAGGGTCGCCATTGGCAGCAGAGTAACCAAAGCCGAGGGGAATGAAAGTGTCATAAGCCATGGCATTCTGGGCGCTTGCGCCCAGCATCATCACAAAACAAGCCACAGCCAAAACACGCATCATCAACTCCTCAATCCGCATCGGCGAACCAACATCTTGCAGTGGCTTCGGCCTTAGCCCAAGAATCCTCCAAAGGCACGAAGAATCGGTTAACCAGGGCAACGAATTAATGTGCCCGCGCGCTGACTTCACTTTGCCATTTCGCAAAGGCTTGCATGATCGGCCAAATCGGGGCAAAGGGCTTGCCCACCGGGCTGCTGCAGCCAATTTGGCAACCCGGGATCAAGATGCGGAAACGTGGCCGAGTGGCTGAAGGCAACGGTTTGCTAAATCGTCATACGCTGTAAGGCGTATCGAGGGTTCGAATCCCTCCGTTTCCGCCATTTGCTTTTCAGATTTCAGTCCATCGCCTCACCAAACAGGCGGTCGAATTCGTTTTGATATTTCTGCGCCATTGCCGTGTTGTTCCAAACCACAATGGCATTTTCGGCATTCCTGGCGCTGGCGGCATAGGTGTAGTTGAAGCTACCGGTTTCGACATGCCTCCCGTCCACCACGATGAACTTGTCATGCATGATCGCGTAATGCGCGTCGGTTCGCACATCGACATTGCAGGCAGCGAGATAGTCACGCTTTGATTTGGCATCGCCATGCTTGTTCGATTTATTATCGAGCACGACCGACACTGCAACGCCGCGGCCTGCAGCGCTGCACATGGCATCGGCGATGGGCTTTGAAGTCATCTGATAGGCGGCCATGAAAACCGATGTTTGTGCGGCACTGATCAGCTTGATCACCAGGCGCTCAGCGGAACCCTGCGGCACCGGCGCAAAGGCGATCTCGATCTGGCCGTCGGCAGGCACGCGCGACAGGCGGGTTTCAAGGGTTCTGGTAGCAACATCGATGGCAGCGGTGGTGATCTGATCAGCCACAGTTCGCGATTTGCGCTTGGCCTCGGCTAAAGGTGCAAAAGAAACAGCAGCGGCACACATGAGGCCGAGGGCGAATCGAGAAATCATGGTCAGAGTTGGTCGGGCAGGCGTTAACCCCCTGTTAAAGCGCTGGCTGGCCCAAACAAATGAGGCCAGCCTGGGCAAATGAGCCCGGCTGGCCAAAACGCTTTGAACGCCAACAAACTAACAAACGCTATTCAATGATGCCTTGCGAGGGCGTGGGCCTGATCTGGCTCAATGAGGCCAATCATCGCGCCAGTCGCGTCGGTGACGACGGCCAGCTTGCCCACACCTGGAATTTCAACGGGCGGGCGCATCACCTCGCCGCCGGCGTGGGATGTGGTGGCTTCAGCCGAGTTGATGTCATTCACCGAAAGGTAGGTCATCCAATGCGAAGGGATGCCATCATATTCCGGTGCAGTGAGTTCGAACACGCCGCCCACCGGTTTGCCATCTTTGCGGGCAATCCAATAGGCTGCGCCATCTGGCAGCGGCGAGGGCTCAAACTCCCAGCCCAGCGTGCGGCCATAAAAGGCAAGGGCCGCTTCCGGCTCCCATGTGTTCAGTTCGTGCCACCAGTGGCGTTGCGGCATGGTCATTATCGTAGACTCCCTCTTTAAGTCAGGATTGATCATGTCGCCGTCCGAATCCAAGGGTGGCGGCGCTTCAAGGCGAAGATGTGGCGGGAGTGGGGCGTTTGAAAGATGCGTTAAATGCTTGTTTAGTTCTGCACCTTAAGGGCAAAGCAAACTTTGGGGCATTTTCATGGGACAGGGACTACCGCCCCAGAACCATTTCGGGCGGCGGAGCACTTCACAAGAGCAGGCAAATGCAACGTCCACTGCTCAATTCAAAGATGATGCACTGAGCGATTTGGTACTTCATCGGCATCGTGATTCGTCAACCAAGCGCGGCAATGTTGCGTTCTATTCGTCGCTGGGGTTGGTGTTCTCGTGTGGTTTGATGCTCACTTTCTTTGGAGGGTCCTATTTTTCTGATTTATTCGGAAATTCCCCATTGTCAGGCAGCGTTGCTCTGTCTCAGAGCACCCCAACATATGTCTCGTCCGCACAATCCGCATGCGGCATGAAGTGGATGGAGCGGGCGCGCAACGACGAAACGCTGGACTGTTATCTCACGCACAATGTCAAGCGGCTGTGCAATGCCTCAGAGCGCGCACATCTCGCAAACCTGATAGTGCGTTACCGTGAGGACCGGACAGCGTTGGAAGAAGAGGAGAATACTCTTATGATGCAGTCACTTGCAGCGGACATGATGGGCAAGCGCATTCAGGCTACCAATGTAGCAATGGGACAATTTGATCCAATTGCTCGGCACGTGGCGAACGGATTTCAGACAACAGCGGAACTGGGGCGCGCACGCGATGAAGAAGAACGAAGAACACGCGAAAACTCTGTGCCTGAGGGCAAACCTGGCCCGAATGTCATATCCGTCGATCTCTCACATTTGGATGCGGCCCAAAGGTTGAAAGTCATTCCCGACCAGGAACTTGCCGGTGACATCCACAATCTTGCGGAAATTGGGCTGCTTTCGGCGGATGATTTTGGTTGGTTCCCAGATCCCCTTGTGGCAGCCGCGCTTAAGGGTGTCTTGGTGAAGCAGCACCTCTGCACGAGCCCGGGCCAAGGATAGGCCTGCCAGTTTCAGCAATAGGCTTTGCAATAATTATAAAAGCCCGGGGCAGGCCCCGGGCTTTCGCAATTCAAGCAAGAATCGCGCGGACAAGATCCGCGTGAGGCTTACCCGCAGTGATGGTGGGCATGCACATGCGCGAGCAGAAGGCCCGTGCCACCGCCAACAGCAGCACCGCCGACAGCATAAGCGCTGCCCCAGGCCACTGCGGCACCCACGCCGCCAGTCACTGCGCCGAGGGCTGCACCGACGAACAGCAACGGCACAATGTCGTCACCGCACATGGCCATGTGATCATCATGGAAGTGGTGGCGGCCATTGGCGAAAGCCTGAGGTGCCGAGGCAGCAACGCTGCTTGCAACCAAAGCTGAGGCCAGAGAAATTTTTAAAATAGTCTTCATCAGTAAGTACTCCTTATTGTTACGCCGCATCATTGTTCAGGCGGCAGGCAGTAGAACCACCCCCTGTGACCATTCTAGGGCAAATCCGCCCTGCAGAACAAGCCATTGCGCCATGCGCTGCACGCGGCTCTTGTCTGGTGACGGTTGGGCCTGAACCTGGGTTCCAGTGCAACGCGGGTGCCCCTCAATTGGTTCCCAGGGCCCTGGCGCGATCGCGCAATACAAATTTTTGGATCTTACCGGTGGAGGTTTTGGGCAATGGGCCGAAGACCACTGTTTTTGGAACCTTGAATCCGGCCATGTTGGCCTTGCAGAAGGTGATGATGTCGGCCTCGGTGGCCACACCACCCTCCTTCAGGGTCACAAAAGCGCAAGGCGTTTCGCCCCATTTCTCGTCTGGCCTTGCTGCCACTGCCGCTTCGAGCACGTCGGGGTGGCGGTAGAGAATGCCCTCCACTTCGATTGAGGAAATGTTCTCGCCGCCGGAAATGATGATGTCCTTTGAACGGTCGCGGATTTCGCAATAGCCGTCTTCATGCCACACGGCGAGATCGCCAGAATGGAACCAGCCGCCGCGGAAAGCCTCGGTGCTGGCCTTGCCATTCTTGAGATAGCCTTTCATCACCAAATTGCCGCGCATGAATATCTCGCCCATGGTTTGGCCGTCCTTGGGCACGGGTTCCATGGTTTCAGGGTCGGCCACCATGGCGGCCTCCTGCAGCGGGGCCACAACACCTTGGCGCGCCTTCATGGAAGCGCGCTGATCCAATTCCAGCCGACCCCATTCATCTTTCCACACATTCATCATGCAAGGGCCATAGGTTTCTGTCAGGCCGTAAACATGGGTTACATCCCAACCCATCTTTTCCATGCCTGCAATCACGGCAGCGGGTGGGGCAGCTCCTGCCACCATGGCTTTCACCCTATGGCTCACGCTGGCGCGCAACTCTGCAGGTGCATTGTTGATCATGTTCAGCACAATGGGTGCGCCACAGAAGTGGGTGACTTTTTCCACGCGGATCGATTTGAAAATGGGTTCTGCGCGCACCGCGCGCAGGCAGACGCTTGTGCCCGCCATCAAGGCCAGCGTCCAAGGGAAACACCAGCCATTGCAGTGGAACATAGGCAGCGTCCAGAGAAAGGTTGGTGGCTCGCCCATGCCCCATGAGAGCGCATTGGAGATGGCGTTAAGATAAGCACCGCGATGATGATAGACCACACCCTTTGGGTTTCCAGTGGTGCCGGAAGTGTAGTTCAGCGTGATAGCATCCCATTCATCCTCGGGCAGGGCGATGGGGAAATCTTCATCGCCACTGGCCAGCAAGTCTTCATAGGTTGATCTGCCGATGCGGGCACCGCCTTCATACTGTGGATCATCGATGTCGATCACTTCAATGTCGCGGCCCGTAGTCGCCACCGCTTTCTGCGCCGTGGCCGAAAATTCTCGGTCCACGATCAGGATGCGGCTCTCGCCGTGATTAAGAATAAAGGCAATTGCTTCGACATCGAGACGGGTATTGATTGCATTTAGAACGCCGCCCATCATGGGCACGCCGAAATGCGCCTCGAAAGTTTCCGGTGTGTTGGCGCCGAGCAGGGCAATGGTGTCGCCCTTGCCGAAACCCTTCTTGGTCAACGCGCTTGCCAGCTTGCGGCAGCGCAACACGGTCTCGCCCCAGGTCTGGCGGATGGGCCCGTGGATCAATGCGCTTCGATTCGGCCAGATCGCGGCGGTGCGCTGCAGGAATGAGATCGGAGAAAGCTGGGCAAAATTTGCGGCGTTCTTGTCCAGATCATGCACGTAAGGGCCGTGGCGGCTGGCGGCAGAGTTCATCTTGGCGTTTCCCGGATTTTAGTTTTGGGAAAGACTAGGCCAAGCCAAACCAACCCGCAAATGTGGCATTTGGGAGCGGCAGCGATGTCCGCTAGCTGCTGTTGTCGTGTTAATCGGCGCTTAACTGGGCCTACATAAAAGGGTCGCGGGTCAGTTGGGGCTGGAACGTGGCCAAAGACAAAATCGGAATCGACCAGATCGAAGCGCGGCTCGGGCGGCTCGACGCGCCGCGTCAAAGCTACGCGTCCAACTACGATGAACTTCCCGATGCCCCGCGCCGGGAGCGCGCCTCGGAAGAAGAGGACGACGATGGTGCCAGTGTCATATTCTATTCCACGCTCGCCGCCGCTTTCTTCGCGGTGATGATGGGAACGATGTGGTTGGGCGGATTCAAGTTCAACAATCCGTTCGGCCGCGGAGGAAATAACGGCTACGTTTCCAGCATTGCCGCAAGTTGCGACAAGGGATGGCAGGATGGGCGTGACAATCGAGACCAATTGGATTGCTGGTTCAAGCGCAGCATCTCGCGGCTGTGCAGCGCTGATGAACGCGCAGCTCTCGTTCAGCACATCAGCGACTACACCACTCAAGCCGAGCTTGCCCATGCGAAGGAGCTTGGCTCCGTGATGGCCATGGCCGGAAATATAGGCGGTGCGATGCGGATCGGCATTGAAGATGCCATGTCACGGCACAGCAAGAATGAAGCAGAATCCCAGGCTCATACAGAGGCGGCAATGCAGGCTGCGCAGGATTACATGGCTCCCGCCAATGCGGCTATCGAAGTTAACCGGAACTCTGTTTCCGAGTCTGCGTTGCAGAAAGATTTCCGCGCTCTGATCAAACAGGGCTATATCACGAAGTCGGAATTTGGCTGGAGTTCGCCTGCTTGGGTGCAAGACATTTTCGCGCTTGAGCCCGGGCAAGACAAGCCGCGTTGTGATTCATGAGATGATGCGGGCGCGCTGAACCATGTTTCTCGGCTCGTTGCATCGGGCATTTGCTGGCACTGTTGCTTTCCTGGTGTTCGCCGCAGTTGTTTTGTCCGGGCAGTTTCCCATGCTTACCGCGCTGTTTGGCCCCTTGGTGGAAAGCGTGATCGGGAGCAGGGCAGATGCCCTTGCGGCAGGGTGGATGACCTGGCGGTCCGATCCAGAGAGCACGGCTGATGCGACTTGCAAAGGGTTGTGGGTGCAGGGCGCGCGCAACGACATGGCTTTGCGGTGTTATGCAACTACAAACATCTCGCGGTTTTGTGATCCGCAAGAGCGCGCGCATTTTGGTTGGCTGGTGGCACGCTACGTTCAAGACGAGCGCGCCTTCAATCAAACCTTGCTGGCCATCATTCCGGTTCTGGCCTTGGCTCAGGCGAAACAAATGCAAGGTGCCGCAGGGAGCAGGGCTTTGCCACCACAATTGCAGGACCTGAGGGATTCAGGTTTTGAAAAGGCCTTCCGTTTGCCCGTGCTGCGCGACGTGGAGGTGACAGCTCTCATTAAGAACCTTGCCGACAAGGGATATGTTCACCGAAACGACCTCGCCTGGCACTTGCCAGCCCATCTGGAAAGTGGTTTCACCCAAAATGATCCGGTAAATCTGCCAGCTAATTGCCAAACCGGCTAGCCAGACAAGCGCAACTTGTGCATTGCAACATGAGTCGACCAAGGTTGTGGATAACTGCGGGGTCAAACTTGCAAAACGCGCCACAGAATCCAGTTGACCTTCCCAGACTCACCCCCTATAGGACGGCCACATTCCAGACGCAGGCCGTTGTGGGTTCGCCTCACAAAACGCTGTTGGGAATGTAAAAAAAGAATGATTTCAAGGTCATGCCCCTGAGAACCTGGCCGGTTCTTTGTCTGGGCCTCTGGTTTTGGCACTAAGTGGACCCGGACCGGGGCGCTTCAGTGCTTTTTTCGTTTGCCCGGTCCGAAGAAATTTGAAGGTTTTCGAGGCTCATGCCGACAATTAACCAGCTCATCCGCAAGCCCCGCCTTGCACCGACCTACCGGAACAAGGTTCCGGCGATGCAGTCCTGCCCGCAGAAGCGTGGCGTTTGCACCCGTGTTTACACCACCACCCCGAAGAAGCCGAACTCGGCTTTGCGTAAAGTGGCCAAGGTGCGTTTGACCAATGGCTTTGAAGTGGTGAGCTACATTCCGGGCGAAGGCCATAACCTGCAAGAGCACAGCGTTGTCATGATCCGTGGCGGCCGCGTGAAGGACTTGCCGGGCGTTCGCTATCACATCATCCGCGGCATCCTTGATACGCAAGGCCTGCCAAAGCGCCGTCAACGCCGTTCGAAGTACGGCGCGAAGCGTCCTAAGTAAGAGGTTTCAGAAATGTCCCGTCGTCACGCAGCTGAAAAACGCGTCATTAACCCGGATCCGAAGTTCGGTGATCTGATTGTTGGCAAGTTCATGAACAACCTCATGGAAGACGGCAAGAAGTCCGTCGCCGAAAACATCGTTTACGGTGCTTTCGAAGCCATTCAGGCCAAGGCCAAGCAGGATCCTGTGCAGCTGTTTCATGCTGCCCTGCAAAATGTGGCTCCCGCCATTGAAGTGCGTTCGCGCCGCGTTGGTGGTGCAACATACCAGGTTCCGGTTGAAGTGCGCGCCGAGCGCCGCCAGGCCCTCGCCATCCGCTGGATCATCACGGCTGCCCGCGGCCGCAATGAAAAGACCATGGTTGAGCGTTTGTCTGCTGAATTGCTCGACGCTGGCAACAATCGTGGCACTGCCGTGAAGAAGCGTGAAGACACCCACAAGATGGCCGAAGCCAACCGCGCTTTCAGCCACTACCGCTGGTAATTCGAGATCATCATGGCACGCACGCACGAACTCAAAGACTATCGCAACTTCGGCATCATGGCTCACATCGATGCCGGCAAGACGACCACGACGGAGCGTATCCTCTATTACACTGGCAAGAGCCACAAGATCGGCGAAGTGCATGACGGCGCCGCGACCATGGACTTCATGGAGCAGGAGGCCGAGCGCGGTATCACCATCACGTCGGCGGCCACCACCTGCTTCTGGCCCGGCCGCGACGGCAACAAGCGCCGCCTGAATATCATCGACACGCCCGGCCACGTCGACTTCACGATCGAGGTCGAGCGCAGCCTGCGGGTGC
>JANPHF010000011.1:0-17647 GCA_031424315.1 Aestuariivirga sp. | reverse complement strand
GATCAACACGTTCGTCGTTCCAGCAGCCGCTTTGCGTGATGCAAGGATGGAACAGCGCCGCCTGCGATTCTTAGGGTTGGCAGGGTCACAAGCACCCCAGTCATTGCCCACGCGTGGCACGCCGCCGGATGAGCCGCAGCCCAGTATGGTTAATGTCAGCGTCACGCCGCCTTGCGGAAAGTGGCTGGCACTTTCACCTTGTCAAACAGGCGGAAGAAATTGGCCGAAGTCATATAAGCCATCTCATCGCGGCTGAGGCCACGCAAAGCTGCAAGTTGCTCCAGCGTCTTCACGACAAAGCTGGGTTCATTGTCTTTGCCGCGGAATGGCACAGGCGCGAGGAATGGTGCATCGGTTTCCACCAGCAACCGGTCTATTGGCAAGGCCTTGGCCGTGGTGCGCAAGTCTTCGGCATTCTTGTAAGTGAGAATGCCTGAGAACGAAACGTAAAGACCTAGCTCAACACCTTTCTCCGCCAGCCACTGTTGTGAGGTGAAGCAATGCAGCAGCGCCTTGAACTGGCCCTTGGCCATTTCCTCTTCAAGCACACGGGCCGTATCTTCTTCCGCCTGGCGTGTGTGAATGACGAGCGGTAAGCCAGTCTCGCGCGCTGCAGCGATATGGTTTTTGAAACCCTGCATCTGGGCCTCACGTGGACTGAGATCATAGTGATAATCCAGCCCGGCCTCTCCGATGCCGATCACTTTCGGATGATGGCCGAGTTTCACAAGATCGGCGACCGCCACGTCCAGTTCTTCATGTGCGTTGTGAGGATGGGTTCCAATGGTGCAGTAGATATTGTCATGTGCATCGGCAATGGCCAGCAGGCGCGGGAAATTCTTCACGCGGCTGCTGATCGAGAGCATGAGGCCAACCCCCTGCTCCCGACAGTTCTGCAACACTTCCGGCAGGCGGTTGGCCAGGCCTTCGTAGTCCAAGTGGCAATGGCTATCGACGATCAGTTCACTCACGCCTTCACCTCTGGCTCCTGATAGCGCGGAAAGATCGGCTGAGGGGCGGGCAATGGTGTGCCGCTGATGAGGCGTTTGCCGAAATGTGTAAAGTCACGCTCATTCGACGGCACCGCCAGGACGTCGAGCAGCTTGGTGGCAGAAGCAGGTACATAGGGCTGCACTAGTAGGCCAATCATGCGAAGCACCTCTGCAGTGGTAAAGAGAACTGTTTCCATCTTGACAGGATCGGTCTTCTTCAGTGCCCAGGGCGCCTCGCCAGCGAAATAGCGGTTGGCTTCGGCCACCACCTTCCAGATCACATCCATGGCTTTGGAAATTGCGTAACTGGAGTGGTATTCACGCACCTCGGCCAGCATGGCATCGGCCTGCGCCAGAATGGCCTTGTCACTTTCCGACAGAGTGCCGCATGCCGGAATGGCCGCATTGCAGTTCTTGTTGATCATTGAAAGTGAGCGCTGCGCCAAGTTCCCAAGGTCGTTGGCTAGATCTGCATTCATGCGGGCCACGATCACTTCATGGCTGTAGGATCCGTCCTGCCCGTAAGGCACTTCGCGCATGAAGAAATAGCGCACCTGATCCACACCATAGTCTCCCACCATACTCTTGTGGCTGAGCACATTGCCCGTGCTCTTCGACATCTTCTCGCCCTTGTTGAACAGGAATCCGTGCACCACGATCTGCTTGGGTACTGGCAACTTCGCCGACATCAGGAATGCTGGCCAGTAGATGGCGTGGAACCGCGTTATGTCCTTGCCGATTACATGGGCCGATGCGGGCCAATAGTGAGCTCGCGGACCAGTGGTATCGGGGAAACCAGTGGCGGTGATGTAGTTGGTGAGCGCGTCCACCCACACATACATCACGTGCTTGGGATTCCCGGGCACGGGAATCCCCCAGTTGAATGTGGTGCGGCTGATGGAAAGATCATTCAGGCCGCGCCTGACGAAAGACACGATCTCATTGCGGTAGTGTTCAGGAACGATGAAATCGGGGTTAGCTTCGTAGAATTTCAGTAGCGGCTCAGCATAAGCGGAGAGCTTGAAGAAATAGCTTTCTTCTTCCACCCATTCCACAAGCGTGGAAGTTTTGATCGAAAAGCGCTTGCCTTCACGTAGCTCGGTTTCGTCCTCGCCGTAGTAGGCTTCGTCACGCACTGAATACCAGCCGGAGTACTTGGCGAGATAAATATCGCCATTGGCCTCCATGCGGCGCCAGATTTCTTGTACCGCCTCGCGGTGACGCGGTTCTGTGGTTCGCACAATATCGTCGGTGCGGGCGTTGAGGTCATCGCCCATCTGTTCAAACAGTGCCGCGGTTCGATCCGCCAATTCCTGCGGGGTGATGCCTTCGCGCGCGGCCGTTTGCTGCATCTTCTGGCCGTGCTCATCCATGCCGGTGATGAACAGCACATCTTTGCCGTCCAGGCGCGCAAAGCGGGCCATCACATCTGTGGCGATGCGTTCATATGCATGGCCGATATGAGGGGCCCCATTGGCATAGGGAATGGCAGTGGAAATGAGATAGGGCAGCTTGGTCATAAGGCCAGCTAATGCCCGCAAATTACGAAGCCTTCAAGGCATCATTGACAAGGGTCAGCTCTGATAAAACGGCCTGCCTTCGATCAAGATTAAAGCCTTCTGTGCGGCGTGCCGACTCTGAAATTCTGTCATGGGCTTCAGCCATTTTGGCGCTGGAGGTTTCAGCGGCCCGCGCGGCCAGCCAGTCCAGCAACAGCTCGTTGAAAATCGTGAACTCATCCACCTGCCCGGCGCGGCTGCCGAACTGGCTGGCAATGGTGATCATGTCAGCAAAGCGCGGGCGTTCCAAAAGGGCGAATTTAGCGAAGGCCTTGGCACCCACGGATGACAGCAGCTGCAAGGCCCTGCCCGGGCTTCCACCACTTTGGCTGGCTGCCCGATCTAGATCTTCAGAGGTTGGTGTCGGAACGAGAGGAATATCATTGATAACGTTCAATGTTTCCTGTTTGGATAATGGCTGCAACGCAAGGCGAAGACAGCGTGATTTGAGCGTGCGCAGCAGGATTCCCGGTTGATGAGAAATGAGCAGCAGTATGACTTTTGCAGGCGGCTCTTCCACCAATTTCAAGATGGCATTGGCACTTTCGGCGTTTAGATCATCCGCGGAGTCCACAATAACCACCCGCCAGCCGCCTGAGGATGTGTGGTTCAGGAAATGGGCCAACTTTCGGGCGTCATCCACGGCGATTTCAGCCTTGAGGCGGCGGGTGGGCTTGGCATCATTGAGCTGCCGCTCGAGCACAAAAAGATCAGGATGGCTTCGTGTCTCAATCCAGTGGCGCGCCTGGCCATGGTTGTTACCGGCCAAGACCTGTCCTGCCAAATGGTAAGCGAGAGTGGCCTTGCCGATTCCCTTGGGTCCGTGAATGAGCCAGGCGTGATGCGGTCGGCCAGAATCAAAGGCCTTCAGGAATTGGCTCTGAGCTGCGTTATGGCCGAGGACGATTTGGGCAAAGCGTGGATGCCAGGCCACTTCCCGAGGATCTTCATTGATCTCAGCCATGAATGGCGTTCCACACTTGCGCCGCAACAAAATCGACACTTTGGCTGCCGTCTATCAGCTTGCAGCGTTGCGGCTCATCCTTGGCAATTGTCAAGTAGCCCTTGCGCAATTGCTCATGGAAAATTTGGCCTTTGCGTTCGTAGCGGTCTTCCGCATCATTGCCACGCGCATGTGCGCGCTGGAGGCCGACCACCGGATTGAGATCGAAAATGAGTGTCAGTGTGGGGCGTGTTTCGGCGACGATGGCCGCCTCCAGGGCCTCAATAAGATCGAGCGGACATCCTCCTGCAAATCCCTGATAAGCCCTGGTGGAATCCATGAAGCGGTCGCAGATGACGGACTTGCCCTGCGCCAACGCAGGACGGATGATCTTTCTCAAGTGGCTGTCGCGCGCGGCATAATTGAGCAGGGCTTCAGCTTCGGCCGACCACCTTGTCGTTTCGCCCGAAACCAGAAGGCTCCGCAGCGCTTCGGCTTCGGGCGTGCCGCCGGGCTCGCGGGTGGTGACGATTTCTTTGCCCTCAGCACGTAGGCGCTCGGCCAACAATTTGACTTGCGTAGACTTGCCAGTGCCTTCGCCGCCCTCAAAAGTGATAAACATCAGCCACCGAACAACATAATCAGTGCGCTGTCCGCAGCCTTTTTCCACATGGAGGGCGTGGCGGCCACATCGGCGGCGGCCTGCAATGGTTCTTCAGCCACAACCTTGCCATCCAGCAAGAGGCGCACATTGCCCACCTTGTCTCCTGCTTTCACGGGCGCGATCAACGGGCCGGAATAGGTCATTTTCATTTCGGCCTTGTCTTGCTCAAAAGGAGCTAATGCAATCTTGAAATTGTCTGGAATGACGAGGTTCACCCAACGTTCTTCCCCACCCCAGACGCGTGCTTTGGAAACCACGTCACCCGCTTCATAGATGCTGATGGATTTGAATTGGGTAAAACCGAAATCCAGAAGTTTCTGTGCCTCGGCCTTGCGCTTATCGATCGCGTCCAGCCCTGCGATCACCATAATCAGCCTGCGGCCATCGCGCGTCGCGGAACCGACAAGCCCGTATCCAGCTTCCTTGGTATAGCCCGTCTTCATGCCATCCGCACCAGGATATTCTTTCAGCAGCGGATTGCGGTTTTCTTGCTTGATCTTGTTCCAGGTAAAATCCGGTTCGCCATAGATCTTGTAATAGTCGGCGTGGTTCAGAATGATATAGCGGGCGAGGAGGGCAAGATCGCGCACGCTCATGCGCTGGCCGGGGTCCGGCAAGCCCGTCGCGTTTGCAAAGCCTGAGTTTTTGAGGCCCAGTTCTTTGGCTTTATCGTTCATGCGCTGGGCAAAGGCCTGCTCTGTGCCAGCGATATTTTCGGCCATCACGATGCAGGCATCGTTGGCGGACTGTATGATGGCGCCATGCAGCAAGTTGTCGAGGGAAATGCGCGAGTTTACTTCGGCAAACATGCTGGATCCCCCAGCCCCCGCTCCGCCGCGCTTCCAGGCGTCAATTGAAACGATCATTTCCTGATCCAGTTTCAAGTCACCCCTCTTCAACATGTCGAAGACAATGGCCTGCGTCATCAACTTGCTCATGGACGCGGGCGGAATGGCCGTGTCAGCATCCTTTTCGAAGAATATCGCACCGGATTTGGCGTCGATCAGAATGGCTTGCTTGGCCAGGGTGTCGAAATTGGGCGCGTTTTGGGCTTGCGCCGCGCCCATGAGCGCGAGCAGCAGTGTTGCAATGAAAATCCGGATAAAGAGCATGGCTGAGGTTTTAGTCAAGCACGCCACCAATTCCAAACTCTATTTGGATGGTGGCACATCTGGCAATGACCAGTCGATTTCCGGCTGGCCGGAACTGCGCAGGAAATCATTGGCGCGGGAGAATGGCTTGGAGCCGAAAAAACCATTGTGGGCCGAAAGCGGCGATGGATGGGCCGAGGCGATCACGTGATGGCGGCTGCGGTCTACCAAAGCTCCCTTCTTCTGGGCGTAGGAGCCCCAGAGGATGAAGACGATGGGATGCGGCTGCGCGTTCAGCAGGCGGACAATGGCATCGGTGAATTGTTCCCAACCCTTGCCCTGGTGCGATGCGGCGCGGCCAGCCTCGACAGTAAGAACTGCATTTAGCAGTAAAACGCCCTGCTCCGCCCAACGCTGTAAATTGCCGTGTCGCGGCGGCTGGAGGCCGAGGTCAGTTTGCATTTCCTTGTAGATGTTGATGAGCGATGGAGGGGGGCGCACACCGCCACGCACCGAAAAGCACAGACCATGTGCTTGGCCTTCGCCATGGTAGGGGTCTTGGCCGAGGATGACGACGCGTACTTTCTCAAGGGGCGTGAGATCAAGTGCTGCAAACCACTCTGCCGCTTTCGGATAGATGACCTTTCCAGCTTCGCGCTCTGCCAGCAGGAACGCCCGTAAGGCTTGCATGTAAGGAGCATCAAACTCCCCTTGTAGCGGCCTTAGCCAACTCTCATGCAGCTTGACCATTAGGCGAGGTGTTTTTTGAAAAAGGCAATGTCGTCTTCTACAATCGAATGAGGGTCAACACCCCAGAAACAATGATCTGCGCCGACCACGCGCTGCAAAGTGACATCACAACCCTTGGCTTTCAGGGCCTTGTAAAGCTCCTCTCCCTGTTCGAAAGGCACTAGCCTATCTTTGTCGCCATATTGCAACAAGATGGCTGGCGCGCCTTTCTTGGCGTAATTTACCGGCGAAGCTGCACGGGATTCAGCTTTGCGTTTCATGACAGGCCCACCCAGCAGCCAGCTTTCCGGCGACTCCGGATCATTGGTGTTGCCGAGGCTGGGCAGCTTTTCCTTCTGCTTTTGCATCGTGAGGAAATTTGTTGGGCCAAACCAGTTCACAGCACAAGAGACAGCACTCGAACCTGATTTCACACCAACCTTGCCTTCAAGGGACTTCTGCTTGCCAGTAAGTGCAACCATTGTCGCAAGATGCCCACCGGCAGAATCACCAATTACGCCGATGCGCGCCGGGTCAATCTTGAATGCAGAAGCGTGCTTTCGCAGGTAGCGGATCGACGCCTTGCAGTCGTGCAACTGGGCGGGAAACGCGGCTTCCTTGGTGAAACGGTAGGCTACGCTGGCGACCGCAAAGCCTGCCCGATGAAAGCGGCCCAGAAAATCCATCCGACGATATTGCGGATTGGTAATGCAAGGCGAGCCAAGCCGCCATGCGCCACCGTGAATGTAGACGATCAGTGGGTGTGGACCGTCGCCTTCGGGCACTGCCACGTCCATCATCAGCGGCCTGAAGCCCAAAACTTCGGCATAGGGCACATGGCGATACAATCTGCCGCCGCCTTTCAACGCCTCTGGATTTTGGAGCGCCCAACCATAGTCCTGCCCAATATCTTCAAACAGCGCCTTGAAGGATGCAGCACTTCCGGGTTTGGCCATCACTGAATTCCAAATTGCTTGAGGGCAAGCATCATCACGGCATGAGCCTCGCCGTGCCCCACATTGACGATCTTGTGGGGCACATCGGCACGATAGCGCAGGGCCTCGCCAGTTTTTCCGACTTTGGTTTCTCCGCCCGTGGTCACTTCGAGTTCGCCTTTTACAACATAGAGATGCTCAATCGTGCCCGGGGGGTGGGGCGAGCTTTCGAGCACGCCTTTTTCCTTGGCATGGAAGTCATACCACTGAAACACATCGACAAGGCTCAGCGGGCCAACAATCGCCAGCCGGCACAGCCCATCCTGGCTTTCCAACATGGGAATACCTGATTTACTCTGGTGGTCGATGAAAAGAGACTGTTGCTCGCCGCGCAGCACCTCGTCCACTGTCGTGTCTAGTGCGCGCGAAAGACGGACGACAGTCGAAAGCGTGGGGTTAGTTTCGTTGCGTTCGATCTGCGAAATGATGGACTTGGCCACCCCGGATTGCTCTGAAAGCTCGCCCAGAGACAGGTTGTAGGCCTTGCGTAGCCGTTGAATGGTTTTTCCCAATTCAGCACCCGCCTCTTCTGGGGAGGGGCCCGGGTTCTTGCTCTTTCCGCGGCTTGACATAAGGGCAACCTTTCAATAGAACAACCGTTCTGTAAAACGAACGATTTGATCTTCTTTACAAAAGATAACCGATTTTTACGAGAAATCCCAACAAAATCGGCAGTTTGGTGAAAAAGCGGATCAAGGCGGCACTCCGAACGAGGGTTCAAATGCGGTATTTCCCGGTATTTGTTGATCTGGCAGGCAAACGAGTTGTGGTGGTTGGCGGAGGCGAAGAAGCGCTGCGCAAAGCCCGCCTGTTGCTAAAGACCAAGGCACACATCGAAGTGATCGCCCCTGCTCTGCATCCTGAACTGGCTGCTGAAACACGCGTGGCGTGGGTGAGCGATATCTTCCTTGCCGACATGCTCGACGGCGCTGTCCTGGTGTTTTCGGCCGATAAGGCTCTGAATGAAATTGTGGCTGCCGAGGCGCGCGCGCGCGGCATCAGCGTCAATGCCGTGGATGAAGCTGCCATTTCCACCTTTATCGTTCCTTCGATTGTGGATCGTGACCCCGTGGTGGTTGCGATTGGCACTGAGGGTGCCGCCCCGGTTCTAGCACAAGGATTGCGCGCCAAGGTGGATGCGTTGCTGCCTGAAAATCTCGGTGCTCTCACGCGCAAGGCTGCGGCCTTGCGTGACGTGGCCGCCGCCCAAGTGCCGATTGGCACTGCGCGGCGCTCGTTCTGGCAGGATTTTTTCTTCGGCGGCGTAGCGGAAGCGAGCAAGACTGGCGATCAGGTTGCCTATGAACTGGCGTTGGGCGATAGCCTGTTCAATCATTCGCAAGGTGCGAAGGGCCGTTTGAGCATTATTGTGCCGCCAGCAGATGTTGAACTGCTTACACTCAAGGCCCAGCGCCGCTTGATGGAGGCGGACGTTATTGTCACCTTGTCCCCTGCACCTACCTTACTCGAAATGGCGCGGCGAGATGCCGTTCGTTCATCGGATATGGCTGAGGGCCTGGCCCTTGCTGCACGGGGCCGCAACGCCGTGATCATTTGTGATAAGCCGTCAGCAATTCAATCTTATGCGCCAGAGAACGGGGTCCTTGTTGAGGTTTTGGACCACGGTCTAAAAACATTGGCACATTCCTTTCCCATGCGCGAGGATTTGCGTGACGCCATCTTGAGAGCCGCATTATGAGCAACGAAGAAAAGGGTCAGGTAATGACCGCAAATCGTTTGCGCGATGGCGATGTGGTGTTTCTCACCCGTTCTGGCGCGTGGAGCGAGAAGATCGATGACGCTGTGCTGGCGCAGGAGCCGCAAGCCCTTGCCGCGTTGGAAACGCGCGCCGCAGACGATGTTAAACGAAACGTGGTGACCGGGCAGTATCTATTCGAGGCCACTCGTATTGGCGGGAAAATCCGTGCCGATCATATTCGCGAACGCATCCGAACGCTGGGACCTTCTGTGCGTACCGATTTGGGCAAGCAGGCCGATGGCACGGCTGGCGCATTTCAACTGGATGAGGCTTAAGCCATGTATCGTTATGATGAGTTTGACGCCAAGTTTGTGAACGAGCGCACGGCGCAGTTCCGTGACCAGGCCGAACGCCGCCTGCGTGGCGAATTGACGGAAGACGAGTTCCGTCCGCTCCGCCTGATGAATGGTCTCTATCTTCAGCTTCACGCCTATATGCTGCGTGTGGCGATTCCTTATGGGACTTTGTCCGCCAATCAAATGCGCGTGTTGGCGCTGATCGCCGAGAAATGGGACAAGGGCTACGGCCATTTCACCACACGCCAGAACATCCAGTACAACTGGATCAAGCTTGAAGACACGGCAGATATTCTGCAGGCCTTGGCCGATGTTGAGATGCATGCCATCCAGACTTCGGGTAACTGCATCCGCAACGTCACCACCGATCATTGGGCTGGTGCTGCCGCAGATGAGTTGGACGATCCGCGCCCGGTGGGTGAGCTCATCCGCCAATGGTCGTCGCTGCATCCGGAATTTTCATACTTGCCGCGAAAATTCAAGATTGCGATCACTGGCGCACCGCATGACCGAGCGGCCGTGAAAGTGCATGACATTGGCCTGCGCCTGCACAAGAATGCTGCCGGCCAAATTGGCTGGGAAGTAATGGTCGGCGGAGGCCAGGGCCGCACGCCTCTGATTGCCGTGACTGTGCGCGATTTCCTACCGCAGAATGAATTGATTGCTTATCTCGAGGCGATCATGCGCGTCTATAATCTTTATGGCCGCCGCGACAACAAATATAAGGCTCGCATCAAGATCCTGGTTCACGAAATCGGGGCTGCCAAGTTCAAGTCTGAGGTCGAGGCGGAATATGCCAAACACCCAGCCCAGCAAACGCAAGTTGAAGAAGCCGAATTGGCACGCATTGCGAAGTATTTCGCTGCGCCAAAGTTCGAGAAGTTGTCGCGCTTTTCGCCAGCATTTGAGGAAGCGCGCCGTGCTGATGGCGAGTTTTCCCGTTGGGCACGCAACAACTTGGCTCCGCACAGGGTGGACGGCTACACCATCGTCAACATATCGTTGAAGCCTGAAGGTGGTATACCGGGCGATGCCACGGCTGAACAGATGCGCGTGATGGCTGATCTGGCTGAGGCTTATTCTGCTGATGAGTTGCGCGTTTCCCACGCGCAAAACATAGTTCTGGCGCATGTAAAGCTGGAAGATGCCTATGCGCTTTGGCAGAAACTCAAGGCGGCCGATCTGGCAGCCGCCAATTATGGTTTGGCGGGTGACATCATCGCCTGCCCCGGCCTCGACTATTGCGCGCTTGCGACCGCACGCTCGATTCCAGTGGCGCAAGCGATCAGCCGCAAATTTGCAGATGTGAAGAAGCAGGAAGAGTATGGCCCGCTGAAGATCAATATCTCAGGTTGCATCAACGCCTGCGGCCATCACCATGTGGGCCATATCGGCATTCTCGGCCTCGACAAGAAGGGCGAGGAATATTACCAAATTACGCTCGGTGGATCCTCATCCGAGAATGCTTCTATTGGCACCATTCTTGGCCCGGGCTTTGCGGCACAGGAAGTGCCAGATGCCATTGAGACTATTCTGAACACCTATATGAAATTGCGCGAACGTGGCGAGGAATTCCTTGTCACCTATCGCCGCGTTGGGCCCAAGCCCTTCAAGGAGGCGCTCTATGCCACTGCTTAAAAGCAATGCCTTCGTGGCTGATGACTATATTTCCGTCCCTGATGATGAGCCGCTGCCTGTGGGTGGCAAATTCATTGTGAGCTTTGCACGGCTGCAGCGTGACTGGGATGAGATCGCTTGTGATCCCGCCGTCATTGGTGTTCGCGTGGCCAACACCGAACATGCCGAGGGGGCGATGGACTATCTCTCCAAGGTTGATCTCATTGTGCTCTCCTTTCCGGCTTTCTCTGATGGGCGCAGCTATTCGATGGCTCGCGCGCTTCGCCTGGACGGTTATCGCGGCGAACTGCGGGCTGAAGGAAATATCTTGCCGGATCAGTTGCAATTGATGCGGCAAGTTGGGTTTGATAGCTTCGTTGTATCTGATCGTTTTCCGCTGCAGGTCTGGCAGGCTGCTGGCCAGCAGATGTCGCTGGCCTATCAGCGCGGCCTGTTCCGCAAGGCCAATGAGACTGAAGTCTGGTCTTCACGTCATCATGGCTTTGAGCCATGGGAAGAACAGCCTCATGCCGGTTAATCAGAACGAGATTTTGGAAGCCTATGCGGGGCTTGAAGGGCGAGACCTGATCCGCGCTTTTGCGCGCGATTTCAGGGGTCGCACTGCCCTGCTCTCTTCGTTCGGTGCTGAATCCTCAGTGCTGCTGCACATGTTGTCGGAGGTTGACCGCGACATTCCGGTGATTTTCCTTGATACGCTGAAGCTTTTCCCGGAGACGCTCGCCTATCGTGACCGATTGGTGCGTGAACTCGGGCTTGGCGATGTGCGCGTGTATCAGCCCAATGTAGCCGACCTTGAGCGGGAGGATCCCGCGGGCACATTGCACCGTTCCAACCCTGACAGGTGCTGCGCAATCCGCAAGACTTTGCCTATGGAGAAAGCATTCAAGGGATTTGATGTGATGATCTCTGGCCGCAAACGTTTCCACGGCGCAGCGCGGTCAGATCTGAAGCACATCACCTTTGATGACAACCGCATCAAGATTGAGCCGCTCGCTGCCTTCACCGCGCTTGATTTGCAGAGCTACATGGTGCGCTATGTCTTGCCGTCGCATCCGCTGAAGCTTGAAGGCTATCACTCCATTGGTTGTGCGCCGGTCACTTGCACCACCAAGGGCGGCACTGCTGACAATCCGCGCGCCGGGCGCTGGATGGGACAAGAGAAAACTGAATGTGGCATTCACTTTACTGCCAACGGCAAAATCATCCGCACGGCGGCGCGCAGCGAAACACAACGTGAGCCTGAAGCTACATTCGCCTGACACGTCCGCCTTTGCAGCTATGGCCCGCGCCACAGTCCCGATAGCTTGCCCATCGCCATAATTTGGAGCCAGAGATGCCCACACTTGACAATTCTGCCCTGATACTCATTGCCATCTCACTGTTCGCTGCATTTGTGAATGGAGCGATTGGCTATGGTTATTCCTCACTCACCGTTCCGCTGGCGCTTGTCCTTTATACCAACCGCATCCTGAACCCTGCCATCGTGATTATGGAGGTTTTCATCAATCTCTATGTCCTCTTCATCAATCGAAATGGTGTGGCAGCTGTCTGGCGCCGGGTTTTGCCGATACTCATTGGCCTGCTGCCAGGCATTGCGATTGGCGCTGCCGCACTGGCCTCCGTCCAACCGGGGTACATCAAGTTCGTGACTTACGTTCTGATCTTGCCACTCATCCTAATTCAAGCTGCAGGATGGCGGAGGCCGGTTCAGTCAAGCTGGCTAGTAGGATTGCCTTTCGGTTCGGCACTTGGCATCCTCTATTCGCTCACCACCATTTCGGGACCGCCTCTCGCAATCCTTTTCAATAATCAGGGGCTGGTAAAGAGTGAATTTCGCGCGGGTCTGGCTTTGGTTCGCACCGTTGAGTCGACCGTCACCGCGCTATTTTATTACAATCTGGGACTGTTCATCACGGACAGCACGAACATTGTGCCATTGCTCGCTGCGGGTGTAGTTATTGGCATTCCTGCCGGTTCCTATGTGATCCGCCGTTTGGATGCCGAAACATTCCGCCGGATCTGCATGAGTTTTGACGCTTGGGTCGTTGGGTTTGGCCTTTCACGCGTGCTCATCGAACTTAAACTACTCCCAAGCCCGTGGGCTTACATTGTAATGGCCGCTACCATTCTGGTCGATTGCTATCTCCTCTATATCTTTTTTTCGTCGCACAAGAGCGCGATGCGGCAAGATCAGAATGACGATGCAGAAGAACCGCTTTTGTAGGGGCACCTCGACGAGGATTGGTTAGGGCAAAACAACTGTCAGCTGTTAACCGCGAGCGCCTGTTTCAAATCGCCGATCAGATCATCCGCATCCTCGAGACCAACAGATAGGCGCAAGCAGCCATCCTTAATGCCCATTAGTGCGCGCGCTTCGGGGCCGATGTTCTTGTGGGTCGTGGTGGCCGGATGGGTGATCAGGGACTTTGAGTCGCCCAGATTGTTGGAGATGTCGATGATTTTCAAGCGGCGCAGTACGTTGAAGGCTTGCTCCTTGGCACCTTTCACATCGAAAGCAACCATGGTGCCGCCCAGCTTCATCTGTTTGCGAGCGAGTGCTGCTTGCGGGTGAGAGTCATGGTGTGGGTAATAGACCCGTTCAATTGTCGGAATTGAAGCTAGCGCATCAGCCAACTTCGCTGCTGACGCGCAAGAGGCCTCCACGCGGAGCTTCAAGGTTTCCATGCCTTTCAGCAAAACCCAGGCATTGAAAGGCGAAAGCGTAGGCCCGGTGTGGCGCAGGAAGGGCTTTAACTGCTCTTCCTTGAATTGCTTCGAAGACAAGATGATGCCGCCGAACACCCTGCCCTGCCCGTCGGTGTGCTTGGTGTTGGAGTAGAAAACGATGTCCGCGCCAAGCTCCATCGGTTTTTGCAAAATAGGTGTGGCAAATACGTTGTCGACGATCAGTTTTGCTCCAGCCTTGTGCGAGACATCGGCAATCATGGCGATGTCCATCACTTCCAGCAGCGGATTGGATGGAGATTCGATGAAGGTGACTTTGGTTTCCGGCCGCATGGCAGCTTTCCATGCGCCTGCATCTTTGCCATCCACCAGCGTGTAGTTCACGCCGAAGCGCGGCAGGATGTTGGTGATCACCTGATAGTTGGAGCCGAAGAGGTCTTTGGAGGCCACGACATGGTCGCCCGCCCTCAGTTGACATCCCAAAGTGCCCCAAGCAGCGGCCATGCCCGAAGCTACGGCATAGGCCGCCTCCGCACCTTCCAGAAGTCGAAAGCGTTCCTCCAACATCGAAACCGTGGGGTTTCCGTAACGACCGTAGACGTATCCTTCTTCCTCGCCGGCAAAGCGGCGCTCGGCGGTTTCCGGATCGTCATAAACATAGCCGGAGGTGAGATAGATCGCTTCGGAAGTTTCGCCATGTTCTGAGCGCGAAGTTCCACCGCGAACCAATTTGGTGGCGTCCCTCCAACCGGAAGGGTTTTGCGTCTTTGTATATTTGCCCATGTTGATCTTTCAGCTTTGAACCCAGGGAAGGCCAGTGGCTTTCCAACCATTCACGTGTGCGCGGTGGCCATCGGCATCCTTGTCGCCCTCGAAGCCGTGAGCCACATTCCAGCAATTGGTGAAACCAGCATTGGTGAGTGCCGTGGCGGCCGAGGCAGAGCGCGCGCCCGAGCGGCAGATGCAGAGAATTTCGGTTTCCGGCGGAAGGCCCATGCCCTTCACTTCGTCGGCAAAACGGGCATTCACGTCCATGCTGGGATAGACCTGCCAGGACAAGCGCACCAGTCGATCCACCTGCGGCACGCCGACAAACGTCCATTCCGGCTGGGTGCGCACGTCAATCAACACGGCTGAAGGATTGGCCTTCAGTCGCTGATGAGCCTCGGCTGGGGGAATATCACCCTTGTACATGCAAATCGGTCCTGTCGTTTGAGCAAGCGCCACCATAGCGAAGCGCCATTGGCGCCGCAAAGGAATTTGGCGATGATTTCAGTGCCGTTAGAGTTCGGCGACAACTGATCCTGAGACAGGGTCTGTCACACCGAGTCCGCCACCCAAGTCTTCCAGAATCCCGCGAAAACCGTCGAGAATCTTGATCATGCCCGGCCGGGCGGCCACGATGGCTTCAAAGCTGCTCCATTTTCCGATGAGACAGAAAGTGCGATCTCCCGTCTTGATCAGAACAGCATCTTCCATGCCTGGTTCTCTTGGAAAATTCTTGTGCTTTTCTATAAAAGCGGCCTCCTGGCCTGGCTTCACTTTGAACCGAACCACATTATAGGCTTTCATGGTGTCCTCCATGTTCTGCCCTCAGTCAAAGAGATCATAGGCCTCCTTTTGCCGCCTTACCAGCAGGTGAATTCTGGCCCGGTGGCGTCAATTTTCTGGCGCTTCGCTGGTGAGTTGGTGAATGCTAAATGGGTTGGCCCTCAATGGAGTACACATGTCAAAATCCCTGCCGCCGCGTGCTGATGTTGTTATCATTGGTGGAGGCATTGTGGGTTGTTCCATCGCCTATCACCTGACCAAAACGGGCATCACCAATGTCGTGGTTTTGGAGCGCAAGCAACTCACCTCCGGCACCACTTGGCATGCAGCGGGGCTGGTAGGCCAGCTGCGCGCCTCACGTAATCTGACCGAACTTGCAAAATACACCACTGGACTTTTCGAGGGTCTGGAGAAAGAAACGGGGCAAGCCACGGGCTTCAAGCAAAATGGCTCCATTTCACTAGCGCTGTCAGATGGTCGATTGGAAGAACTGATGCGCGGCGCTTCCATGGCCAAGAACTTCGGCTTGGAAGTGCAGGCGCTCTCACTGGGTGATATCAAGGCGCGTATTCCGCACTACAATCTCGAAGGTGTAAAAGGCGGTGTGTTCCTGCCCAAAGATGGGCAGGTAAATCCTATCGACGTAACCCAGGCCTTGGCTGCCGGTGCCCGTTCGCGCGGGGCCAAGATATTTGAGAACTGCAAGGTTACCCGCATTCTCACCGATAAGGGCAAGGCTACGGGAGTTGAGACACAAGACGGAACTATCATGGCGGACAGGGTAGTGATGGCCACCGGCATGTGGAGCCGCATTTTGGGCCAACAGATTGGCGTTTCTATTCCGCTGCACGCTTGCGAGCATTTCTACATCGTGTCGGAGCCAATCGCAGATATGCCCCGCAACATGCCCGTCGTGCGCGTGCCCGATGAATGCACCTACTACAAAGAAGATGCTGGTAAACTGATGGTCGGCGCCTTCGAGCCTAAGGCCAAGCCTTGGGGCGGTGGTGGCATCGATGATGAACACGCATTTGTCACATTGCCCGAAGACATGGATCACTTTGAGCCCATTCTGGCAGCGGCTATCAACCGTGTGCCGTTACTGGAAACGGCGGGGATTCAATTGTTCTTCAATGGGCCAGAGAGTTTCACACCTGATGTGCGCTATTATCTCGGCGAAGCGCCGGAGGTGAAAAACCTGTTCATGGCCACAGGCTTCAATTCCATCGGAATTCAATCCTCGGGCGGTGCTGGTTTGGTGTTGGCCGAGTGGATCAAGAATGGCCATCCGCCCATGGATGTGAATGGCATGGACATTCGCCGCATCCATCCTTTCCAATCCAATGCCAATTATATTCGAGAACGGGTGAGCGAAAGCCTGGGTTTACTCTATGCGATGCATTGGCCCTACAGGCAGGCGGAAACCTCGCGTGGCGTGCGGCGCTCGCCGTTCTATCGGTATACAGACAAGTTGGGTGCGGTGTTCGGCGAGGTGAACGGCTGGGAGCGGCCCAACTGGTATGCACTGCCCGGCATGAAGCGTGAATATGCATATTCATATGGGCGGCAGAACTGGTTTCCCTGCGCGCAGGCAGAGGCAGAGGCGCTGCGTGATGGTGTCGTGTTTTTCGACCAGTCCTCCTTTGCCAAGTTTGAGGTGAAAGGTCCGGATGCCTGCAATGTGTTGAACCGCATCTCCACCAACAATGTGGATGTGGCTCCCGGCAAGATTATTTACACCCAATGGCTGAATGAGCGTGGCGGCATCGAAGCTGATCTCACAATCACTCGCTTGGCCGAAGATCGTTTTCTGGTGGTGACGGGGGCGGCACCGCAGACCCGAGATTTTGCATGGCTGAGCCGACACATTCCTTCAGATGCGCGGTGTGCTACGGTGGACATCACTTCTGGCCTGCCGATGCTTTCGATCATGGGCCCAAAGTCGCGGGTGCTGATTGAGAAACTATCTGGTGCCGATCTTTCCAATTCGGCGTTTCCGTTTGGCACTTCGCGCGAAATCGAAATTGGCTATGCGAAAGTTCGCGCCAGCCGCATCACCTATGTGGGTGAATTGGGTTGGGAGCTCTACATCCCTGCTGAATTCGCCGCGCATGTGATGGAAATGGTTCTGGAGGCCGGCAAGGATTTCGGCCTCAAGCCCGCAGGCATGCATACCATGAACAATGCTCGCATGGAAAAGGCCTATCGCCATTGGAGCCACGACATTGCCGATGAAGACACTCCGCTCGAAGCTGGCCTGGGATTCACCTGTGCCTGGGACAAGCCGGGCGGGTTCATCGGGCGTGAGGCATTGCTGAAGCAGAAGGCCCTGCCCCGGCTTTCCAAGCGCATGGTTACGCTGGCATTGGAGGATACTTCCGAAAGGGCTCCAATGATCTATCACGAAGAGCCACTCTATCGTGATGGCGTGCTCGTTGGCTCCACAACGTCAGGGGCTTGGGGGCACCGTCTTGGCCGCTCGCTGGGCTTGGCCTATGTAAGAAACGAAGTTGGTGTCAGCAAGGAATGGCTGGAAAGTGGCACTTGGGAAGTGGAACTGGCTTGGAACAAATACGCATGCAAAGTGCAGCTTGAGCCCTTCTATGATCCCAAGGGATTGAAAATAAAAGCTTAAAGTTGTTCGGCAGTATTCGCAATTTGTTCTTTATTCCGAACAAAAACACTCCTATATATTGAAATTCGCAGTCGAGAGGAGTTTCCAATGTCATTGCAACTTGGCGATAT
>JANPHF010000010.1:0-3008 GCA_031424315.1 Aestuariivirga sp. | reverse complement strand
GCAACGGCTGGTTCTGGTATATCCCGCTCGAAAACGACATCACCAGCATCGGCGTCGTCGCTGATCCTGAATATCTGGTGAAAGGGCGCGGCCAGGATTTAGCGAAAATTTTCTATGAGGAAGTCGAGAAATGCGAACCGTGCCACCGCCGCATCGAAGGCGCAGAACGCGTGGACAAAATCTATTCGATCCTGGATTACTCGTACCGCTCCAAACAAAACTCGGGCAATGGCTTCATGCTGATCGGTGATGCGTACGGCTTCCTTGATCCGATCTATTCGTCGGGCGTGCTGCTCGCGCTCAAGATGGCGGAACTGGCGGCGGATGCGATTCACGACGCCCTCAAGCACGACGATTTCTCTGCCGCGCGACTGGGGCAATTTCAGCCCAAACTGGATCAGGGGATCGAGTCCATGCGCAAGCTCGTCTATGCCTTTTACAATGAAGGTTTCAGCTTCTCGCAATTCCTCAAGAAATATCCCGAACAGCGCGTCAACGTCATCAGCCTGCTGATCGGCGATGTTTTCCGCGAAGGCGTGGATGACGTGTACGGGCCGATGTCGGACTTTGCCGAGATTCCGCCGACGCTGTGGGAGCAGCTTGGCCTCATGGAGACGATGCCGGAGACGATGCCGGAGGCGAAGCAACCAGCGCCGGACGAAACGCTCTCGGCCCAATATCAATACTACGATGATCGCACCGCAGCTTGAGCGCAGCACGCCTTTTCCCGTATGCCCAGTTTTAAGCTGCTGATTGCCCAAATCGGAGTAATCCTGATCGTCGCGCGACTGGTGGGTTGGCTCTTTGGCAAATTTCATCAGCCGCGCGTCGTGGGCGAAATGCTTGCCGGTATTCTGCTTGGGCCTTCCCTGCTGGGCTGGTTGGCTCCCAGCGTTTCCGCCCTACTTTTCCCGCCTGACAGTTTGGGAGCCTTGAGTGCGCTCAGCCAAATCGGATTGCTGCTTTTCATGTTTCTGATTGGTTTGGAGTTGGATTTGAAACACCTCCGAGAGCAAGGCCGCGCCGCCGTTTTCACCAGTCTCGCCAGCATCCTCGTGCCTTTCATTTTGGGTTGTTTGCTCGCCTTTTATCTGTACTCGCGTCTGTCTGACCCCAGCGTCAACTTCACGGGCTTTGCCTTGTTTATTGGCACGGCTATCAGCATTACGGCTTTCCCCGTGCTGGCGCGTATCCTGACCGAGCGCAATTTGCTGCGCACCAAAGTGGGGGCTTTAGCCATCACCTGCGCCGCCGTGAATGATGCCGTAGCGTGGTGCATTCTGGCGGGTGTGATCGTGCTGGTGCGTGCTGCCACCTCGCCCGCGCCCCTGTGGATCATCCTGCTCGGACTGGGCGTTTATGTGTTGGCGATGCTGACGGGAGTAAAACGCGCGCTGCAAAAACTTACGACGCTGTACGAGCAATGCGGCGGCCTCACGCACGATATGCTGGCCGTAATTTTTTTGGTTGTTTTGGTGTCTGGCTGGGTCACTGAAGCCTTAGGCGTCCACGCTTTATTTGGTGCCTTTCTGGTGGGCACAATCATGCCCAGGCACACGGAGTTAACCCACGCCCTTTGGTTGCGCCTTGAGTCCATCATTGTTGTTTTGCTGTTGCCGCTCTATTTTGCTTTGACTGGATTGCGCTCCAGCGTCTTCCTGATTTCCGGGACGGCCAATTGGATCATTTGCGCTGTCGTCATTGCCTGCGCTATCGCGGGGAAACTGGGCGGCTCGTCACTAGCCGCGAGAATTACCGGGCTGTCCTGGCGCGAAGCAATCGCCGTTGGCGTGCTGATGAACACACGCGGAATGGTAGAACTGGTGATCCTTAACATTGGCCTTGACCTCGGCATTATTTCGCCTGCGTTATTTTCGATCATGGTGCTGATGGCGCTGGTGACGACGTTTATGGCTTCCCCCCTGCTGAGTTGGATTTATACGCCAGCACAACAACCTGAGCTTCATCCTTGAAATTCCGCTGTTCTTTCAGCCGAAAATCTCCGCTCGAAAAAATCTCTTTCTAAAAATCAGTGCCTGTTCGCCGTTTCTTACAAGGGAAGTGTTTGATAGCGGCTGTAGTTTGGCGCGTGGTTGCTGTGGTACAGGCGGGGAGAGGAATAGAAGCGAGTAAATTCGCTACTGCTTGCCGCCAGCAAAGGAAGTACGCCAACGGATTGTTTGTGCTATTTGGGCTGATAGGTTGCTGATGAAGTGTATTTATTGTGAATCCAACGAAACTAACGGCGTCTTGCTCTGTTATGGGTGCCAGGTGGATTTGTTTCCTCTGGTTTCGGCGTGGGCCTATTGTGGCGCGTGCGGCCTTGAATTGTCGGCGGACAGTAATGTTTGCCCACGTTGTGCGGCACCCGAAAATTTGCTGGCTGTCAGCGAAACGCCCGTCGCCCCTGCAACAAAAGTTGCCGCCGCAATAGTTCAGTTCGCTGAAGCACAGGTTACTGAAGTGCCCGCCGCTCCATCACTCGCGCCATCTTTGCCAGCCTTAGAACTCCCTTCTCCACAAAAGCCACGCGAGCTTTCTCCCAAAGAAACTCTTGCCAGTCGCGCGGAGGTTGCGCGGGCACGTCGCTTTCAGCTTCTCATTCGATCCATTTTTGCGCTTTTCTGGCTGATTCTTGTGATTTTACTCTTGTGGTGGGCCAGGTATTGGGCAAATCAACCAATTGCCCCAGTTGTCCCTTAGTTTTTCAATTCAGACAATATACTCCGTGGTGATTAATGAAAACGCAAGCCAGAGGTTTTCTGGCTTTGCGGCTGTGTATCCTTAGCTCGTCGTTTAGTTTCGTGATCCTGGGCGGCGCAACATAAAACAGTAGCGCAAAAGCACAGACTCCGATTACTATTTTGGGAGTCGTCTTTTCGTTGGGGTCTGTCCCGCGTGAAGTCAGGGAGATCAAGTCCATGGATTATAAAAACAATATTCTCGAATTAGTCGGCCACACGCCGCTCGTCAAATTGAACAAACTCACCAAAGGATTAAAGCCTTTG
>JANPHF010000009.1:0-16231 GCA_031424315.1 Aestuariivirga sp. | reverse complement strand
TTGTCCCAGCAAAGCTTGGAGTCGCCAAAACGACCGCAAGCAGGGGCAGGCAGAACAATTTGTACATCTTCATCGCATTCTCCTAAATTGATTCAATCGGGGCTTGCCAATGCTACCCTTTCAACCATTAAACGCACGCTCCGCCCCGATGTTCCTTGATCTTGATCAATTGGCTCATTTGAATATACGGTCGCCTCGGCTTGATTGCTGATTCCTCGTACCAGGTGGCAAGACAAAGCGGCCACCGAATACAGGCTCCGAAGCACAAGGGAGACCGAAGTCTTCGCGCACAATCAGCGCAAGCTGCCCGAATGTCGGCATTGTATTGCAGACAGCAGGAAAAGTGGATTTTTACCCGGAACTGAATGGTGGGCCAGGCACTACCGAACAACTGATCTAAATAACTGATCTAAACGTATAATAATTTTGTGGCTTTCTTAATTGCCCCCACAGTTGCCCCCTACTTGGGCTTCCAAATGGGTGGATGCATCCACCAACTTCAAGCAGAAAATTCAAAGCCCCGTCATATGACCTTTTTTGGCGGCAACGCAAAAGTGCCACGAGAATGTTGACTCCGAACTCACCAAAGGGTCGATTGGCCTCTGAAATTGGAGGCTTACACCTTGGCTGGTACAAATCGCCTTGAGCAAACCCAAAGGTTGATGGCGTTGAAATTTCCAGGGCTTTCAACAATAAAAGATAGATTGGGGAGGGAAGTCTTACCGCTAAACCCGAACAACGCCCGCGTCCTCGCAGCAAAGGAGTACCTGACCAAGCTCAACGCATTGGATGATGATGAATTTCAAAAGTTCGTGGGGTCGGAAACTGAACTGTTGAATGCAGAAAGCCGCCGCAAGTACGAGGAAGAAGAAGCAAAGCGGTTTTACAATGCTCCCGGTTCAAAGGCGGCAATAGATCACTGGGCAAAGGCCGCATATTGGACATTGGACGAAGCGGTGGCGCTAAGCTTTGGCAGGGAACCTAAGATAGTTAGCTGGGAGCGACTCAAGCCTCTATTGCAGGTCTCATTTTTTGCACAACAATTTAGCGATGTGCGCGATCTCGCCTACCGGGCAAAGGGCATGGAGCAGCTATATGATCCGGTAGTTCCCGGCATATTTATTGCTTGGGCAAAGAGGTTTTCAATCGCAATTCCGACCGAACTCGAAGCAAAAGTTGTCCATTACGGAAGCTTTATTGGCGACTGGAAGACTATGTACGACCAGCAGCAGGAAACACACTCAAAAATCGTCGCCGATCTAAGCTCACTAATTGAATCGCAAAAAGTTCGCTTTGGGGAGCAGGTAGCTTCAATCCAAGCCGAGGCAGAAAAACTTGCCACCAAACAACGAACCACAATTGAAGAGTTAGCCAGTCAATTGAAAGTCGAGCGAGCTAAGGTTCCTGCACATGAAGAGAAGCCAGTGGGTGAGCGAGAACGAGAAAGCCTTCTAAAGCTCCTGATTGTTATGGCCATGGGTGGCTATGGCCACAATCCTAAAGACACCCGAAGCACTACGGTTTCCGAGATCTCGAAGGACTTTGCCAAGTTCGGACTTACAATGGACGAAGATACGATCCGGAAGTACCTGAAAAGCGCCAGGGAAACACTTCCGCCTTCTGAAACCGAACAAGTCGGGCACTAACCGAAGTCGGTCGGGGGTAAACCGAGATCGGCCTCAAACATATTTGGACATTTTAGAACGGCCTCAATCGCCAATGATTGGAGTTGAACCAAAATGTCTTCAAGAGAGCTTCCTCAAACCGGTTTCCTTCGCCTGCCTGACATTATTGGCAAACAAGGCCTTATCCCCGTTTCCAAATCCACATGGTGGGCTGGAATCAAGTCAGGCCGCTACCCCAGGCCAGTGAAGCTTGGCCCGCGCATTACCGCTTGGCGGGCCGAGGATATTCGCGCAATGATCGAGAATGTCTCGGCTAGGCAATGAAAAGCCGCCGCGCCTCCGCAAACCGGGTCAAAATTCACTTCAACTACACGCCTGACGAAGTGGCGGAACTCACGGGTGCCCACAAGAATACAGTATTGCGCTGGATCGGCAGTGGCGATTTGCCGGCCATAACTGATTGCCGCCCGTATTTGGTATTGGGCAAAGAATTGTTTGCATTCCTCAAGAAAGAGACTGGTGCGAGGACGAAACTGGGGCCAGGCCAATGCTACTGCGTGAAGTGCAAGAAGGGCCAGTTACCGGCCCTCGGTATCGCTGATTTCCGACCGGCGAATGACCGCTGGGGTAACCTCATGGGGATTTGTCCGGCGTGTGAAACCCTGATGTACCGGCGAACATCAATCGCGCGGCTAGGTGAAATCAAGGGGTCCCTAAACGTAACTCTGTTGCAGACACAGCCACACCTAAACCCACGCACATCTCCCTCCACAAATGTTGAGTCTCAGGTAGAATCACATGACCAAGCCTAATCACTGCCCGTTCAACGAGCGGATCAAGCGCCGCTACTTCCTCCGCCTCAAGGAAACCAGGGGTTACAGCGTGGCTACGGTTGACGGGGTAGCCGCCGCAATCAGCCGTTTCGAATCCTTCACAGGCTATAAGGATTTCAAGAAATTCCACCTGGAGCAGGTTAGAGCCTTCAAGAGGTATTTGCTTGAGCAAGCCAAAGCCGTCCGCAGCGGACAAGGCCTTAGCGCGGCAACCATTTCGTCAACCTTGAGGAGCCTCAAGGCATTCTTTGAGTGGCTTGCAGATCAGCCCGGCTATCGATCAAAGATTACTTACTCCGACGCCGAATATTTCACGCCCCCCGCCCAGCAAGAGCGCATCGCCGCTGGCCGCATTGAGAGGCCGGGGCCAGAACTGGATGCCTTACACAAGGTTCTTGCCGCAATGCCTCACGAGACACAGTTTCAAAAACGTGATCGTGCCGTTTTTGCCCTTATTATGCTCACGGGGGCGCGGGACAAGGCGCTCATATCCTTGAGGTTGAAACATCTCGACCTTGAGGGCTACCGGCTCATTCAAGACGCCCGACAGGTCAAGACCAAACGCAACAAGACAATTGTGACGACTTTCTTCCCGATCGGAGGCGAGGCTCTGGCAATCGTCACCGAATGGAAATCCTACCTTGTCCACGAAATGAGTTTTGGGCCTGAAGCCCCCCTTTTTCCGGCTACCTTGGTTGGGCTCGACGCAAACGGCCAGTTTGCTCCACAGGGGCTAGAAAGCAAACCTTGGGTAAACACCGCCCAGGTGCGGAAAATCTTCCAGGAGGCCTTCCAAAGGGCAGGGCTGGCCTATCATAACCCCCACAGCATTCGCTCCACCTTGGCGCGGCTGGGGGAACAACTTTGCCAGACGCCGGAGGACTTCAAATCCTGGAGCCAAAACCTCGGACACACTGGCGTGCTGACGACTTTTACGGCCTACGGCAATGTGGCACCAGGCCGACAAGCCGAAATCATCAAGAACCTCGGCCAGGCCCCGCAAGAAGACCCCCTCGCAACCAAGATCGCCCAGCTGCTTAGGGATCACAAGGTCGCTTGATATGGCCTTTATCGGTGACCAATGCCATGTCGCAGAAGGGTCAAATTCAGACGTTGCCTGAAGTTGTCAGTTTGTCGGTTATGGGTCAGACTCGGACATCTGGCCGCGATTTCGAATTGTCGGTTCTGGGCCAGAAGGAGAACTGCCAGTATATTTCTGGCTGGCCTAAAGGCCGACCGCGACCGGCGAAATATTGTCTAACGTTTATCCCCGATCCGGCCACTGTTTGCTTGGCCTGCAATACAGCAGTGCGCCTGTATCCGAAATTGCAAATGAAGACAGTCAGTTACAAAGCTTCGTCGCGTGCAGCCATAATGGCAAGCGACTTGCATTTTAGGTCTCAGCCGCCATTATGCTGAACTGCAATTGATTGCATCAGCGCAATGCCAGGTTGAATTGGCAATACCAAAGGTGAGCCAAATGTGGTCTCGGAGGATAAGAGCGGCTTGTGTATTTCTGGTTTCGCTGACCATGACACATCTTTCCGGATGGGGTCTTGCAGCAGAGCCGATCCGCATTGGAATTTCCTTGGGGCTCACCGGCCAATTCCATCAACCTGCGACGATGCAAAAACGGGCCTATGAACTTTGGCGCGATGAGGTAAATGCGCGCGGCGGCATCATGGGGCGAAACGTCGAACTCGTCATCCGCAATGACAATGGTGATCCAGATTTGGCAAAACAAATCTACACAGAATTCGTTTCTGCGGGTTCGGTGGATCACCTATTTGCACCTTATTCCAGCCAGCTCACCGCTGCGGTTGCACCGATTGCGGATGCTGCAGGTTTCCCTATGCTAGCCAGCGGTGCGGCAGCCGACGACATTTGGCGCCAAGGCTATCACAACATCTTCGGCATTTTGACGCCTGCTAGCCGTTATTCCCTGGGCATGCTGCGTTTGGCACACGAGGCGGGACTGACGACAGTTGCAATCCTGCACAGCGACGACCCATTCTCCGAAGAGATTGCGAACGGCACGCGAAAATGGGCCCCATATTTGAATCTCAAAGTAGCGGTTGATGTTGGATTTGCAAGAGACGCAACTGACCTTACCGCTGTAGTCAGCCAGGCCAAGGCGGCAGGCGTCGACTTGCTTGTTGTCGCGGGATATTTCCAAGAGGCGGTTCACGCCCGCCAAGCCCTGACAAAGGTTGGCTGGGTGCCCCGGGCATTCTTTGCAACAATTGGTCCAGCGCTTTCCGATTGGAAAACCATGTTTGGCGGCTCAGTTGACCACACCTTCGCTACTTCCATCTGGGAATCCAATGATTCATTTGCGTATCCGCAGTCCAAAGAATTCGTAGCGGCTTTCAGCTCGCATTACGACATGGAAGCCTCGTATCAGGCGGCCGCGGCCTATGCAGCAGGCCAGATTCTCGAAGCTGCAATCGAGTCCTCAAAATCCATTACCCATGATGACGTGAGAGCTGCTTTTTTTGATCTCGACACCTACACCGTGATTGGCCGCTTCGCTGTCGATCGCACAGGCATGCAAGTGAAGCGTCTCGACATGATTATCCAGTGGCAGGATGGTCGCAAGGAAATTGTCTGGCCGGAAGCAATCAAAACATCATCACCTATTTTTGGAAAGGCTGAGCAGTGAGACCGTTCCGGCCATCGCTGCAATTGGTCATCCTCGGCCCAGCAATAGGCCTCATGCTCCTGGCCGGTTTGATACTCTACCTTTTGGTTCTGCGGACCGTTGGAAGCTTTGCGGACGAGAACATTCGCGCCACTCTCGATTCTCTCCTGCAAAACGCGGTGACAATTGCCGACTCGGAAGTCGACAGGCAGAATCGTGAAAGTCGAATTACCGACTCGGACGCAGCTCTTGAATATCAACTCAACGCGCGGATCCGCTTTGAGGATTTTGCCCGCGATCAAGGTGTCGGCCTGATCGTGACTGCCGCTGGCACTTTGGATTTTGTCACGGGGATTTCACAGGATGGAGCGAAGGCAATTATTGAAGTTAAAACCGGGCCCGGAACTCGGCAAGTGCAGTCTAAGACAGGTGCCAACTACTACACAGCCTCTGCAAACTTTACGCCGTGGAACTGGCGAATCCTGTTGATCAAGGATGCCGCCGACTTCAATGCGTTGGTACGACAGGTGCAGCTCATTTATGGCGGTTCCGCCCTGATGCTACTCGCAATCGCAGGTTTCTTGGTGTTTGGCCTGCGTCAGCTTGTGGTGCGACCGATTTACCAGATCGCAGCAGAATTTAGCCGAGGGCAGGCACCTGCCTACAAAGGCGTAAAGGAGCTCGAACATCTATCTAACAGCATTGGCGCGATGCTCCAGTCGCTGGGTGCGAAAACCTTGCATCTTGAAACCACCCTGCAAAGCATGTCCGATGCAATAACGGTTTATGACGCTAACTTACGACTGGTGGCCTGGAACTCACAATATCTGCGCGTTGCCCGTTATCCGGAAGCCATCGTCCGGCACGGCATGCATTTCTCGGACCTCATGCGATATAATATTGACCGCGGCGACTACGGGCCTGGCGATCCCGAAAAGCAATTGGATGAAATCATGGAGCGCGCGCGAACGCTCACTCCGCCGCGATTTGAAGTCGACCGCGCTGACGGGACAAGTATGGAAGTCCGTCGCGCGCCCATGCCGGATGGCGGATTCGTTACAACCTACACGGATATTACCGATCGCAGGCAGTCAGCGCGGTTCGAAGCGGCCAATTTGGCAAAATCGCGCTTTCTCGAGAACATGAGCCACGACCTGAGAAAGCCCATTGCGGCGGTGATCGAGGATTGCCAGATTCTGCTCATCGCCAGAGGGAGCGGCCTCAAAAAATCCGAGCGGAACATTGTCGAAAATATCCGCGATAATAGCAGCCATCTCTTGGGCATGGTCGACGAACTGTTGGAAATGTCGCGCATCGAAGCCGGCCAAGTGGAGGTAAAGCCAAGAGCCGTTGCCGTGCCTTCTGCGGTGGCTCAAGCCTTGCGGGTGATAGAACCGGCGGCAAAAGCAAAAGGGCTCATTCTCAAAACCGACATGGAAGGCGAACTGGATACATGCACCGATGGTCGACTTCTGGCGCGCATTCTCATGAATCTTCTCGGTAATGCGGTAGAATATACCAGCAAGGGTTCGATCATCGTGTCAGCGCGGCGTCGCGGCTCCAACCTAGAAATTGGAATTGCAGATACAGGAAGCGGTATTCCCGCCGACAAGCTGGGAGTAATCTTTGAAAAATTTCAGCGAGTGCAGTCCACCGCCGGAATCACACGACCCGGCATTGGCCTTGGTCTCGGACTTGCCATCAGCCGTGATTTCGCCCACCTCCTAGGAGGTGACATTCGGGTTAAAAGCGAGGACGGCAAGGGTTCAATTTTCACGCTGACAATTCCAACGCAATACAGTGAAGTGCGGCAATGAACCAGGACCACAAGTTACTTCTCGTTGATGACGACGCCACAAACCTGCCTAGGATCACCCAAGCGCTCCAGGAACTTGAGGTGAGCATCGCGACGGCGGGTAACGGAGTGGAAGCACTCGACGCCTTGGCCCGCCTCGCTGGGCCCCATGGCTTCCCCGGGATTGTCATCACAGATCTCAAGATGCCGGTCATGGACGGGTTCGAGTTTCTCGTTAGATCACTAAAGATTGACGTTGATCTGCCGGTTATTCTTATTTCCGCCTATGGTGAGATAGCAACCGCAGTTGAAGCCATGAGGATGGGTGCCTACGACTTTATCGAGCGCCCCTTTGACATGCCGGCTCTTGTTTCCAAGGTGGGACGCGCGCTGGATAAGCGCAAGCTTGTACTGGATAATAGGCGGCTCAAAACGGAACTTGCAAATCGCGCGGGCATTGCCTCGCGTCTCATTGGAAACTCTCCTTCTATACAGGCGCTGCGCGATGAAATTGCCAATGTGGGAAGCACTGATGCGACAGTGCTCATCCATGGCGAGACCGGAGCTGGCAAGGAAGTTGTGGCGCGCACTTTGCACGAGTGCAGTCGCCGCAGCAAGGCGCGGTTTGTGGCAATCAATTGCGGGGCGCTGTCGGAGAACCTCATCGACAGCGAGCTGTTCGGCCACGAAGCGGGCGCCTTCACTGACGCCAAACAGCGCCGCATTGGCCTCATTGAATATGCCAGGGGTGGCACGCTGTTTCTTGATGAGATCGAGAGCATGCCCATTAACCTGCAGGTGAAACTCCTGCGCATGCTGCAAGAGCGGGCGGTTTCCCGATTGGGCAGTAACGAGGAAATCAAGGTCGATATCCGTTTGATCGCCGCTACGAAGGCTGACTTGCTCGAAGCAGCAAGGCGGCGCGAGTTTCGCGAGGACCTCTATTTCCGTCTTGGTGTCGCCGAACTTCGCATTCCATCACTCAACAACCGGCGTGAAGATATTCCTTTGCTGTTTGAACATTTCGCCCAGGAATTCTCGAACCTCTATCAACGCCCGGTCTCAGCACTTTTAGGTGAAGACATTGAGCGGTTGATGGCGCACAATTGGCGCGGGAACGTGCGAGAATTACGCAACATTGCCGAACGCTTCACGCTGGGTCTCGGCCAGAAAAAAGCAGGCATCGCCCATGTACTTGATGGTGACGGTGGACTCGCCAAGACCCTTCCTGAGCAAATGGATGCGGTTGAGACCGTCTTTATCCAAACCGCGTTGCAAGACAGCAACGGTAATATCCAGGCGGCGGCCGATGCCTTGGGCATTCCGAGGCGCACCCTCAACGAAAAGATGCGCAAATACGCGCTCGAGCGAAAAGATTATCGCTAGGCGACATTCCGCCAACCGATGCCGGACTGCTGGCAAGTCTTTGCCCACGTGCTGCAGTTCCATTTCAATCCTCAAAAAATCATCTGTGCTCATCAATGACATAGGACTTGTTTGACCAAGCCACTGAACTGGCAAGGCTGTTGCAATGCGGATGCTCAAGGCGAAAGCCAAGGAGAGCGGCCGATGAGCATTGAACTCAAGTTTGAAATACTGATCTTCGCCACTTACTTCATCTGCCGCCATCTGTGGCGCGTCTTTGGCAAGCCTCCTCCGCCTTCGAGAGTCAACAGCGATTCACCGAATTGGTAACACCTCAAAACGAGTGCCCGAGTTCAAGCGAGGAAATATTCATGACATTGGCAAATACCCAACAAGAACCTGAAGAATATTCGACTGAAATGGCTCGGCATTTGCGCCAGAGCCCGTACCTCAAGACCGTTCAGCAGTTTACTGTTCGAAAGTGGTGGCGCACGCCAATTGACTCTTTGGGGCTCTTGGCTTTTGGCTTAACTTGGTTGATTTGCATAATGGCATCCTTAGCTCTGTTTCCTTGGGACGATTCAACCATGGTGCAAAGACTGGCAATTGAACTGATATTTTTTCCATACAGTTTAGTCGCCATATGGATCTTTATCTTATCGGCTATTACTTGGACCGATCCCTACAGGCTGAAGCTTGACGGCAATGGGGGTCTCATTTTGCGAAGCGTGGTGCGTGATCGACGCATAGCCATCAAGGATATAAAAACAGTTGTGCTCGTAAAACGAGAGAACGACGAACGTGGCGACGACGCGCTGGGAATCAGAATCAAGTTTTCAGATGGCAAACTGAACTTGTGCCATTTCTCGGAACGTGAAGAATTTTTGAAAGCGTTGGAGGCCGCCCATCCCGCAATAGTTATCGAATCGCTCTAGGCGACGACAGCTTTTTTCCACCAGCCCGAGCGAACTGGCCTCCAGAGAATCGAGCTTGGCTATTCGCGTTAGTATTACAAAAAAAGCACAGGCGATAATCTGCTAGCTGGCTTCGACCTTCTGGCAAATCCTTGCCCAAGCGATTTATTGCGCATCAGCGAGTTGGCGCATAGCCATTTCATTTCAATGAATTAGAAATTGTTCCTCCTCCCTCACCATCTGGCATGGCCGATGCAATTGGGTTGCTTGAGACTAAGCAAAGGAGAGTGACCCATGCGCCTGATGATCCGAGCCTGGAACGTAATTCATGGTCTGGCCAGCAAACTGGTGTCCGTGTTCGAGCGGAAAAACCCGGAGGCCCTTCTCGAGCTCGAGAAGGAAAATCTGCGCAAGCTTGTTGGGCGCTTCAACGAAGGACTCGTCTCCCATGCCACCTTGTCGGAACGGTTGAAAATGCAAGTTAGCAAGGGTGAGGCAAAGAGCGTTGATACCACGGGCCGGATGCAGGCGCTGATCAAGGCGGGCGAAATGAAATCAGCGGCCCGATATGCGTTGCAGTTGAAGGAAGTCTCGGCGCGGCTGGCAGAGGACCGCACGCAACTTGCGGCGACGGAACTGACCTACCAGCAACTGGTACAGACGCGGGATGTAGCCATCAACGAAACGCGGACAAAGATAGAAACGCTCCGCTGGCAGATCGGAGACCTCAAAGTCAATCATGCCATGGCAGATCTTCAAAGCATGGCGGCCACGATGGTGGGCGACCTCGGAATACCTGGTGACTCACTGAACCGACTTGGAGAGATGGTGGGAGAAGAACGCGAAAAGGCCATGGCCCGGTCCCGCGTGGCGACTTCAAACTTCTCTGCCACGGACTTCGCAGCGCGAGAGGTCGAGCAGGATGCGCTCGCCGCACAGGCCCTGGCGGAGTTTCTGGAAAACGAGCCGACAACGAACGCTGAGCCTTTGGCTCTGCCGCGTTACGGCAGCACTCCAATTGAAGTCCTCGACCCACGGCGTCGCAAAGCTCCATCAGCTCATAGGGGAGAAAAATCATGAACCGCACGCGCAGAACTTTTTTCGCAATGATGGGACTCACCGCCGCTGGCATCGCCATCATACTTTACGGCAGCAATCAAAATCTTCCTGTCAGTGTTATCCCAACCAGTGCCAGCATCAGGGCTACCGAGACCGTGCAGGTCACAATCGCTTCTTCAGTAACCAAAAAGAAATGGCTTGAAGCCGCCGCCAAGGAATTTGCCGCCCAAAACATCAAGACAAAATCTGGCAAAACCATCGGTATTAGCGTCAGTGGCGCGCTGTCCGGCGACTCAATGCTGCAAATCCTCAGTCACAAACTGCAACCGGTGGTGTGGAGTCCGGGTGAAGACTCCTGGGTTGGGCAGTTCCGCGACCGCTGGTCCGAGCAACGCAGCAGCCCTTCCATGACCCAGCCTTGCAAATCCACCATCTATACGCCGGCGGGACTGGCCATGTGGCGGCCGATGGCCGAGGCCTTAGGCTGGCCCGGCAAAAGTGTCAGTTGGAAGACCATAATTGATCTTGCAGCTGACCCGCAGGGCTGGGCACGCTATGGCCATCCGGAGTGGGGCAAACTGAAACTGGGCCACACACATCCCAAGTATTCGAGCGCGGGCCTGCTCTTTCTTACGTCCGTGGTCTATGGAATTACCGGTCAGACCAATGGGCTCAGGGCCGCCCAGGTCTATGAGCCACGCGTTGAACAGGCGCTGAGTGCCCTTGCCCAGAACACATCAAAGTACGGCATGGTAACCACTGACCTGTTCAATTTGATGGCCCAGCACGGTCCGGATTACCTGCACGCCGTTGCCGCATTCGAAGAGGGCGTGGTGAGATTCAATCTGGAACACGGCAAGGAGCTCAGGTGGCCGCTCGCTTTCGTGTTTCCCTCCGAAGGCACATTCTGGAGCGATCACCCTTACTGCATTCTTGACGGCACTGAGTGGGTGAGCCAGGAGCAGGCAGAGGCCGCGCGTCAGTTCCTCGACTTTCTGCTCGCAAAGGAGCAGCAGAGTCTTGCCGTGCAGTACATGCTGCGTCCGCTGGATGGGAACGTGCCAACTGGAACCCAACTCACACTCGAAAATGGAACGGATCCCAAAGTACGGCCGGAAACGGTGCCGGCGTTTCAGGTCCCAGATGCTGACGCGTCAGCGGCGATCATCGATCAATTCCTCACTACCAAACGCAAGGCGACTGTCATGCTTGTGCTCGATGTCTCCGGAAGCATGGTCGGTGAGCCCATTCGTGCGGCCACGGAAGCAAGCTCTGCCTTTCTCAAGCGCCTTGATCCACGTGACGAGGTAGGACTCATAACTTTCAACGACACCATCATCAAGGTGTCCGAGGTCCAGTCAGCATCGACGGTTGCCGAGGGTCTGTCTAAACGTGTTCTTGATCTCGTGGCCGGAGGCGGCACCAACCTTCATGGAGCGATCTGCACGGCAACCAAGCAGATGAACGACATCAGGATCGCTCATCTGGCGTCAGGCGAGAACCGACTCTACGGCGTTATCGTACTCTCCGACGGGGCAGATACCACCGGAGAAACATCCGAGAACCGGATGTTTCAGACTTGTTTGCCAACCACGCCCGAGACCGATGGAACAAAGATTTTCACCATCGCCTTTGGCGACAGCGCCAATAAGGATGTCCTTGGCAGGATTGCGCATGTCTCCGGCGGGGCGATGTTCGATGCCAATGCAGCATCAATTGATCAGACCTACCTCAAAATTTCCGCAGAACAATGAAGCATCGCCTCAGGCATACCCACAAGGTACTGTGAACATGGACCTAAATACGTCAGGCCACTTCGGGAAAAACACCTTGCATCAGCGTTTAGGGTATGCCCGGCTGCTACATGCGGTTGGCGCAATAGAAACCTTGATCACATTCATGGCCACCGTGCTCGCAACTTTATTCCTTTGGCTTAATGCATCAGAATACGCCATCCCGCAGTGGAGCTGGATTGTGGTGGTGTTTGTTGGGCTGGGTGCGGCGTCACTGATGATTGCAACAGGCATGACTGATCCTGAATCAATTGCAGAATCCGTCACTTCGACTCTTGAGGATTACTTTCAAGTCGAAAGTATTGCAGACGTAAACATTCGTACCCAGATCATCCAGGCAGTTGCCTACCGGGCACGCCTTCAGGAAGTGCTTCATTGCAGTAATCATGGGATGCGCAGCAATGTTTTGGCGTCGCTGGCAGCGGTTGATGAATGGCTAACTGGAATGGGGAGTCTTGCACGGCTTCTTGTGCCGTTTCAATCAGAGGTTCAGCGCCAGTCGGAAGCGAAACGGCATTTGCTGGCCCGCATTGCCCAGCTTGAGCTCAGGGTTGGCGAGGCAGCCGACCCGCGTATTAAAGCTCAGCTGCGCGAGACAATTGCCGGTCGGCGACATCAACAGCGTGCAATTGAGGAATTGGAAAACCTGGTTGAGCGTGGCCTTCTCCGCCTTGAGAACGCGGTTGCGGCCTTGGGAACAATGAATGTCCAACTCTCGATGTTGGCTGTGCGAGGCGAACAGGAAGGTGAGGCCACTAAACTTGCCCATGACATCAGGATTGAAATTCAGGAAATTGACGCAGTTCTCCTAGCCTTGGACCGCGTTCACTCGATGGATATGATGACTGCAGACTTCACAGAACAGGAGAGTTCACGATGAGCGAGGACAGAATGATTGTGAAGGTAGCGAAGGCGATTGCAATCGTGATTAGCGACACAGATTGGAAAGCTCATGTCAGCACCGCACGCGCCGCTGTAATGGCAATGCGTGAGCCAACCACTGCAATGCTGGAAGCAGCTATGCCCGATTTTCCAGATTGGGGATATCTGCCGGACGAGTGGCGTGCAATGATCGACTATGTGGCCACCGAACAACCTAACTGATCTGTTTGGAACTGCGCCGACTGAACAATACCCAGAGTCTGCTTTGGGTCAAAGGCAGACCTCGCCTGATGATTTCAGCTCGTCGGCTTTGGGCCAGAACCAGACTCTCAATCTTATTTGAGGACACCTTGCTCTGCGGGCCACTCATTGCCGTTTAACCAGCTTTTTGGTCAGAGACCGGACCTGTGGCATTTGACACTTTGTGGACGATTGGCTTGCAGAAGACTATAATTTTGATATTCATGTAGATTAGGAATCCGTCCCAGCTTCGCCATCTCAACTTAGTTTCCGCACGGATGGAACAGATTTTGCTCCCAGCCGTTGGGTTGCCAAATTGAGCAGCAAATTGGGGCATTCACGTATGTCACTCGGAATTATCCCAGAATCTTGGATGGGGCACCTGCACGCCGCACTTCGCATCGCTACGGGCCTGCTTTTTCTTGAACACGGCACAGCAAAACTGTTCAAATTCCCGCTTACCGAAGCCTACAAGGATAGTATTCACCTTCTTTCATTCACCGGCATTACGGCTGAATTCGAATTTGCTGGTGGCATTCTCATCGTTATCGGCCTATTCACGCGCGCCACGGCCTTTGTGCTCGCCGGCATGATGGGGGTAGCTTATTTCTTGGCGCATGCACCTCAAAGCTTATTCCCTATTATCAACATGGGCGAGCTGGCAACTATGTTCTGCTTTGTATTCCTCTATCTCGCTGCAGCAGGTGCTGGCCCTTACAACTTGGATACAAATTGGAAATAGCACTCCCCACAATACTTCAGGCGCACGGTCATCGCGACGCCTAGTAGTTCCTATAAACTTCAGCAAAGTTGAGGAGTTCAGAATGCCAGCAAAATCAAAAGTGCAGCAAAAAGCAGCAGGTGCAGCACTTTCCGCTAAGCGCGGTGAAATTCCTAAATCAAAGCTCGTGGGCGCATCGCTCGAAATGTACAACTCGATGACGGAGGTGGAGCTCGATGAGTTAGCGAGTGTAAGGCGTGCAAAACTGCCCGAGCGCAAATGAGGATGCAGGCATCTACTCCAGCATCTCCAGCATTTAAGGCAACGAAACGCCTGTGGCTACCAACTCGCCCCGTACACAGGATTCTTGCCGGTCCCATCCTCGGCCGGGCGAAGCATAGAGTTGACCGAACAATCCAAGGATCTGATGTCTCACACGAGTACATTCACTTAGCAGTGTGACCAATCGCTGAATCGCAGTGGGGCAGCCCAAGTGCCTGACGCATTGGGCTGCGGTTAGTCACTTCACAATGTGAAAGCCGTCTACGTTGTCACCCATCACGTCACCAGCCTTGACGTCCTTCAAGAACGTATAAAGCGGATGCCCATCATAGGCCCACATGTTGGAACCATCGATACGTGCAACAACTGTCCACTTGCCCGAAGCCTTGCTGTCTTTCTCGGCTTTGAGCGGTGGCCATGCGACAGCGCAGGCATCGACACAATTGGACTTGTCTGCCGTGTCCTTGTCGAAGGAATAGAGCGTCATACCCTTGGTATTAACCCAGATCTGGCCTTTGCTGGTTGGACCCATCATGCCGGGTTCACTGGCAGCCATGGCGGTGATGGTGCCCAAGGCCAGGGCTGAAACGGCAAGGCTCATGAGAAAGAGTTTCTTCATTTGAATTAGTCCTGAATAACTGGCCGCACATTTTGCGCGTCCTACTGAGAGACAACCCTTGATGCATCATTTGGTTCCCCGACTAGCCGCTGCAATCGAAGTCACACCACTCAATCACTTCGGCTTGAAATGCGCGACACAAACAGGACATGAGGGTCTCACGATCCATGTCGGCCTCCACAAGGAATTTCCCTATGACGCGGACCGGAAGCATGCGCCGAGACGGAAGGTCGGTTGCAAACTGAAAATCGACAAGATTCGCGATCCCACGAACGATAGCAACATATCCGCAACATCCAACAAAGCATCGAGAGGTGCGAAGCGATAAGGCGCAGGGCTATCCATCGACACTCGTGAACGGCCTGTCGGTTCCGTCGGACAATTCTTCGTGCCATTTGCCCAAAGAATCTTCAAATGCAATTCCAACAGTCTGTCCGGATCGAACATGCTCATTGGCAGCAATTTGTGCCGCTTTGCGCGCAGCATCATGATTGCGATAGGTTTCAGAAAATGTCTCTCCAACTTGATAGGCCCAGCCTTCAGAGTGTTTGACAATTTTGTATGTGACGTGGGTCATTTGGAATATCCAATTACGTTCAAGTCGATTGAGTACTTGGTTGCGTCAGCGCAGCCCGAAAAAAGAGAGAACTGCTAAAACGACTACGACGAGTCCTACGAGATAAATGATCGAATTCATTGAAATTCTCCACGATTTGCTATCAATTCACCATGCCAAAACAACGCACAGGAGCTGGGCTTGTTCCAGGTGCGCCATCTCGTAAGCCAAAAAAATTCACTGCAGGAGGCTGATTCCTGCAGTGATCATGCTAATGCTGAATTCAAGCAGCTTCAGCGTGCTGGTTCACCGCTGACACAGCCAGTTCGGTGAGAGCTTTGTCGGTTCGCTTCTCTTCATCCAGAGTCGCATCCAGAAGTTCCACCGCACCATCTATTCCGAGTTCTTCCGCCCAGCATTTCAGAGTGCCGTAACGTGCGATCTCATAGTGCTCAACGGCTTGCGCCACTGCAATGAGTGCGGGATCCAAGGCCAAAGTGCCTGCATATTCTTCGATAAGGCCTTCGCCTTCTTTCACAATTCCCATGATCGCATCACAAGTCTTGGCTTGAGGCTTTGCTGCTATCAGAACAAAGACTTCTTCGAGCCGCTTCACGTGCCCTTCTGTTTCGATCTTGTGTTTCTCAAAGGCTTTTTTCAGTTCGGGCGAAGAGGTAGCCTTCGCCATTTTGGGTAATGTTGCGACAAGTTTCTTTTCAGCAAAATAGATGTCTTTCAAAGTTTCATGGAATAGATCATCGAGGGTTTTTGGGGCTTTGGTCATCATTTATCTCCTGTTAAGTTTAATCAATTCGGTGTTTCGTGAGTGGAGGGCTGCTCGCGAGCAGCCGCCACCCCCAAGGATTAGTATGGACCGGCATCCGGATCAAAAGTTTTACAGCCTGC
>JANPHF010000008.1:0-2151 GCA_031424315.1 Aestuariivirga sp. | reverse complement strand
TCTTGCGTATTGCACCGTCAACTGTCAGCCAAGCAAAGCCAACGATTTGAGGCAGCAAAAATGAAAATTCTCCTGGAAGTGTTTGCCGAACTGTTCAGCATGTTTATGGCTGATGCGCGAATGACTTTGACCACGCTGATTGTGGTGGCCGTCGCTTTTGCGCTCTTGCACTTTACGGCAATAAACCCGGTTTGGGTCGGAGCAGCCCTCTTAGCCGCTTGTCTATTCAACGTTATCAATGCAACTGTACGAGAAAAACGGATGCGTGCAAAAAGTTAATTCGCGGGAGAGTGGCGGATGGTCACCCTAGTTGCGCAGAGCTAGGAGCTGATTGTGATGCCCCGGAGGTCTGAAAGAAAGCACGTAAGAAATACCGTAAGCCAGACGAGCACCAAACCAACAGCTAATGCCGTGCCACCGGGGTGATCCGATCTCGCTAAACTTTTGCCGAACCCGGTTTGTTCAAACAACGGCATAAGAGAGAACAAAGTAGCAAGCCAGGCCGTACCCAGCAAATAGCTGGCGAGAACATCGGATGGCCAATGGGCGCCAAGATAAATACGCGACACACCAATGGCGGCTGCGATAATGATGAAGTTGGTGCCGATTAATGTCCGCATCGCTCCTGTGGCGTAGCGGAAAGCCAATAGGGTAATGTAACCATAAAATGCAAAAGCTACAAAAGCGTGGCCGCTTGGAAAGCTGGCACCGTGGGCCATAACCAGGGCATGATCTAACGAAGGGCGCGGGCGCAGGAGCAGCGCCTTCAGGATCCACACCAACGCTTCCCCCATTAAGACCGACACACACAGGCCAATGCCCAGAATCGAGCGGCCTCGCAGTACCAACCAGATAGCGGCCAAAACCACGCCAGCCAATACAGTCTGCCAAGCACCAAGATCGGTGAAAGCCAGCATCACTGCGTTCAAAGTGGGGTCCCGAAACCTGTAAGCGGTGGCCACAACCTTTTCGTCAAGCATGACCAGCGGATCATGCATCACCACATCCTCGGCGATAGAGAGAAACAGCGAAAGAAATCCCAATGCAAACAGAGCGCCCAGCGTGAGGGTGAGGCCAGCTGCTGATCCATCACATCGTGCAGCCAGATAACGCCAGAACACCGGGTTTTGCGCCGCAAAACGCTGCACGCGCGGGGCGGAGATAACGGCATCTACTAGGGAGCGCCAGGCAGATGTGGAAGGCGAAGACATGGACGGCTACTTCCAGAACACTGAAATGAGCATCAGAAGGCCGACAACCAGTGCCGCCACACTTAGCATGAGCACTGCACCAGCGGCCATATCCTTGACCTTTTTGACCTCCGGGTGGACTTCTGGGTGCAGCCTATCAACCAGCGCTTCAAGTGCGGAATTTATCAATTCCGCAGCCAGCACCAAAGCAACCATGAGCCCGATCAGTGCTGACCAGTTCAGTCCAGGCCTTAACACCAGCAAGGCAAGCACGACCGCTATGCCGAATATCGACTGAGTCCGGAAGCTTCTCTCACTCGCCCAAGCCAACCTTATTCCGTTCATTGCAAATTCTACGCGATTGAGAAACGATCGGTTTTTCATTGGAGCATGCTCGTGCGGTTTCTTGAATTATCTCACTGTTGTTGTCTCGCAACTCATTGTTTGGAAATCAACGATGTTGCTAAGCTGCACATATTGACCCAGCCGCGAACTGTATTGACTCGGCGCTGCAAGTTCTGACCCGTTGAACTGGCTGCCAGACTGGGGGTCGCGGACATCAATCAACTTGCAGAGTGCCACGGAAACAATATCTTCTGACACCCGCATGGTAAAATCCGTATAGGCGAATTCGATGAAACAATATATCCTATTGGGCCTAGGTCAGACATACATCCCGGTCTCTCTTGATCCCTCGAACCAGAAGCAATCACACCTTGGCCTTCGTCGAATGGGATCAGGAATTGGAAGTGAAGCCAACGCCGCCAAACCACAGCCTTGGCTTCAAATTTATGTCACTTGGTCACTTCAAGGAGTGTCCACATGCCGTCCATATAGTGATTGGGAATATTGCAGAACAGAGCATACATTCCGGGCTTAAGATTGATCGTTAAAGCACCACTGGCGCCGCCATTGAGCTCTGAGACTTCACCCAGATGCGATCCATGTTCTTCATCCACAC
>JANPHF010000007.1:0-29417 GCA_031424315.1 Aestuariivirga sp. | reverse complement strand
TCTTGCGTATTGCACCGTCAACTGTCAGCCAAGCAAAGCCAACGATTTGAGGCAGCAAAAATGAAAATTCTCCTGGAAGTGTTTGCCGAACTGTTCAGCATGTTTATGGCTGATGCGCGAATGACTTTGACCACGCTGATTTTGGTGACCCTCGCTTTTGCGCTCTTGCACTTTACGACAATAAACCCGGTTTGGGTCGGAGCAACCCTCTTAGTCGCTTGTCTATTCAATGTTATTGATGCGACAGTGCGAGAAAAGCGGATGCGTGCAAAAAGCTAATTCGCTGGAGAGTGGCGGATGGTCACCTTGGTTGCAAAGAAATAGACGGCAATGGTCACGTTGCCGATTCATTGAAGTCTGCTCCGGGTCATTCACGTCGGTTCTTCGACGTCCAAGTCAGGTCCGGTTGCCGGTGGACAGCAGTCTGGTTGCAAGACTCAACAATCAGGCGCGATGGCCCAAGATCCGACATCACCACCATTTTTCTTTCGATGGCTTGAGTGAGCGCGTCTGCAGCCAGCGCTCAAGACGAGACGAGCTCAGATTAATTCAGTGATATCGACTTCAAAGGGAGATAATTTTGACGCGGACGGCGAGTCTCTAGACGTTGCAACGCATTCCTACTGAGCAGTTTCTTGAGACATTACTTCTACAACATCAACAAAAATATCGTTGTACGCTGGTTGCCCGACTTTTGACCATGCACCGGGCGCCAAGCGATTGGCGACGACATCACTTTGACCTGGGTGTCTCCACCATTTGCCTTCGAGTGATACTGTGCCCACTCTAACCTTATCCGTGACCTGCAAGACAACGCTTAGCGCGCCCTTCTTGTTGTGTACTATCACATTTGCACCATTACCAAGGCCACGAGCCAACGCGTCCATGCCATTCATCTGCAGGGCGGGTTGACCCTGGTTTTGTCGTTGCCTTTCCATATTGGCAAAGGTCGAATTGAGGAAATAGTGCGGCTTGGGTGTCAGGAGTTGCAGTCTTCCACTTTGTTCTGTTGGATCAGATGACTGGATGCCAGTAGCCAACTTTACCCGCGTTCCCTTTGGCATCGGACTAGAGCGGTCGGGAGGTGCTTTGACCCAGCCATTTGCTTTGAGGCCCTCGAAATTGATGTCTTTCGGAAGGGCCGACTTCGCTATCTCATCGTCACATTCGTGAAGTGCGGCGTGCGTTAGTCCCAATCTGGTTGCCAGCTGCCGCATAATGTCAGTATGGGATTTGGCCTCGCCAACAGGCGCAATCGCGGGATGGTTTACCGAAATATAGTGATGCCCCCAGGCTCCCTGTACGTCGAAATGTTCCAGCTGGGTTGTTGACGGGAGCACGATATCAGCAAATCGTGCCGTGTCCGTCATGAAGTGTTCGACCGATACAAGAAACAGATCATCGCGTGCGAGGCCGCGCCAAACCGTTTCAACATCAATTTGACTGACTGCGGGATTGGAGCCCCAGATCATCATTCCTTTGATTGGTGGTTTCAGGTTCTCATCAGTTAGCGTTTGGCCAAGTCTGGCGACATCGAAGCTCCGTGGCGTGCCCAGAACTATATCCGGTCTCTCGGCTGCTTTATTATTAATGTCCGGGAATGCCCATACGAACAGGCCGCCACCCTTGAGTTGCCAATGTCCCCCCAAAATTGCCAAGGCTGATATGGCTTTCATATAGGTATCGCCGCCAGTCGATTGCTGGGGTCCGACACCTGAGCGAATGGTGGCTGGCCGGGCACGACCAAATGCTCGTGCAAGGTCAATGATCGCCTCAACCTTCAACCCGCAAACAGCCGCCACTCGGTCCGGAGACCAAGGTTTAACTTCTGCAATGAAAGCATCCACATCGCTTGCGACGTGGTTGGCATAGGTGAGATCGGCTAGCCCCTCCTTCAGCATGATATGGGCCATGCCCGCCGCCAGAATGGCATCTGTGCCGGGCCGGATGGCCAGATGGCTATCACAGGCTTCCGCCGTTCTTGTTCGGCGCGGATCGATCGCAATGATGCGGGCACCGCGCCGCTTGCGGGCTTCCTGGCAGAAGTGCCAATGGTGATGGCAGGTGGTCAAAAGATTGGCACCCCAGAGCAGGATCAGCTCACTCTCGGCCATATCCTCGGGATCGAAACTGCATGGGTGGTTCAAATCGGTGATGGCATTCGTCGCCACGCTGCATACGCCGCCATGAATCCGGCTGGCGCCTATCGCATGGAAAATGCGCATCAACGAGCGGCGCTGCAAGACACCCATGGAGCCCATGTCATGAACTGGCATGATAGCCTCTGGACCATCGGCCTTGATGATGTCTCCAAATCGCTCAGCAATGGTCGCCAAAGCTTCGTCCCAAGAAACTCTTTCGAAAGTGGCAGCGCCTTTCCGGCCGGTCCGGCGAAGTGGATGGAGGATGCGAGCCGGAGAATATGTCCGTGTCTCGTAATCCCTGACTTTGGCGCACAGAGTACCCCGCGTGAACGGATGATCCTTGGCGCCCGTCACGCGCTCAACCCGGCCATTGACCACATGGGCCACCCAGGCACACGAATCTTGGCAATCCAAAGGGCAACAGCCTTTGACTTCAATCGAGTCGACCATGGCTCCTCCCGGTTTCGTTGGTTCGAAAGCGCTTGGAAAAGACTAGCACAGGCGTGCCGGCTTCGATAGCCAACCGAAATCTGGCTCGGGGACCGACAGCTAGCCCATGGAATTCCACGAAGCGTCGCGATGAGTCAATTCCAGACCCTGTTAGGTTAACAGCTGCTTTCGGCCAGCTGAGAATTGATGGCGACCAATGTGGGCCTGTTCCTGTGATGTCATGAGGCTTTAAAAAAAGATTGATATAGTCTTTCGGTACTATACGACTCTGATTGTCGGCACAAAGATGCAGGCACAGGATTGTTCAAAAAGTTTGGACAACCACGCAATGACAATGGGAGAAACAATTATGAAAGTCACAATACTTGCAAACTATGCACCTCACGCTGCAAAGGGATTGATGCAAGGTTCAGACCGGGAAGCCGCAGTCAAGGCGCTGTATGAAAGCGTCGGTGGCAAGATGACGAGCTTGATGTTCACTCGTGGCGCCTATGATGTCGTCATCAATGGCGAAGTGCCGGATCAGGCCGCTGGGATGGGCCTTGCCTTGGCTGTTCGGGCTAGTGGCTCGCTGAGCGACCTCGTGGTTCTCGAAGAACTCAACATAAAAGCCGTACTTGCGGCCGCTAACAAAGCTGCTGAGGCCTACAAGCCTGCCGGCTGATTGAACTGACGTCGTATTCAAGACAGCTAGGCAGCGATTGAAACTACCGAGCTGCTCATTGTTGCCAAGACCGGCAGTGAAATCGACTATTGCAATCAAGTGGCAATGGCGATTTGGAAAGAGCATGTTCGGTCTTAAATGGCCGCATCGGGTCAAATTCAGAATTGGGCGCCCCGCATCAGCCTGTCCGCGTTGCGTAACATTCCAGACATTCGCTGCCGTAAAACGTTTGGCTGCCAACAGCAACAAACACCCTGATTGTTCCGCGATTTGCCGGCTATTCCTTCGCGCCCAAATCCGCTGGCTTGTCGGCAGGAACCAAGGCACTTGCCCCTATCACCATTAAGAATTTGACTGATCCGTGGATCACTGGTGACCAAACCCATTTTGAAAGTCATGCTTTTCTCCCTGCATTGTTATCCACTGGCAGTTCAGATGATATCAGTGAGTTTGCGGTGGCCTCTGGTCCGACTTCATTCTCATTGAGATCTAATGGATTATTCTTGGGAAGGTCAAAGCCAAGCCCAGAGTCAGTTGGAACATGACAGTTTTGGTCGATATTTTTAAATCTGGTTTCAACCAAGCGGCAGGCTAATTCGTCATCCTAAAACTTTGAAAAATATACGTTAAAGAATGTCGCGGAACGGTTTCAACGTATCTTAAATAGAGAAACACAGAACAAGCTGTATCTTGATCGCTAAAATCTCCTCTCATTGGTTCAACGTGCCTGAAGGAGATACAAAATGACAAGCGCCATCGCTGAAAAGTACTACCGTCGTGTAAGCCGCCCAGTTCCTTCGTGAGAGGTTCGCGATTCCCTCATCGTCACAGCAACTAGCCAAGTTGGCCGTTATCGGAGGCGGTCCGGCCTATCACAAATTTTCGAGGTACCCGATATACCGCGAGGTTGATCTGGTCGACTGGGTGAACGCGAAACTTGGTAAGTCTCGCCATTCGACTTCCGACACTGACGAAGAACTGTAAGTGAGGTAGTCATGAACTTCGTTGCCTGACACTTTGGCGATTACTACAAGAACACCGCTGATCTGAGTTGGGAAGAAGATCTCGCATTACGCCGCTTGCTGGATCAATCCTACATTAGAGAGCAACCGCTGCCAACGGAAGTCGACGTCGTGTTTCGCCTCGTTCGCGCGAACACGCCGAAACTCAGGAAGGCGACCGAGAAAGTGCTTCGTCGTTTCTACCAACTTTCTCCTGATGGATGGAGAAATAAACGGTGTGAGATAGAAATAGCTAAGTACCAAGAAAAGAGTGAAAAGGCGAGAAAGTCTGCGATGGACAGATGGCAGGCTGAGCAATTTAAGTTGGCGCAAACCTCCGCTGTCAACGACATACGAACGCATAGCGAAGGCAATGCCCCCAAACCCACACCCATACCCACACCCAGTAGTGTAGCAGCCGCGCGCGCGAATCTCGATCAATTCGAGGCCGAACTCAGACGTCTCGACTGCATCAAAAGCACCCCCTCGAAAACACCCCAACCCTGTATCCCATGTGGCAACTGGCGCAGAAGGGCTACACCCTCGATCAACTCGTCCCAGCCATCCGCGAAGTCATGGCAATTGCTGGCCAAAATCGTCGAAGAGGACCACCTCTCACAGCCTCAGCGCACCAACGGCCACGGCGCCCACATGATCAGCCCCATCGATTGGGAGCACCGCATGGACCTCGCCCGCAGGTATGCCCACTGGCAGGAAAGCTGGGGACCACCACCCTTCAAGGCTGGCTGTCCAGTCCCCCTGAACTGCTCACTGAGGCCGACAATCACCCCTGGCCGATGTGGGATCCACGCAAGCAGGACCAAAATTAACAATCAATAATTCTACACCTGCCAACGCCACTTGAGTCGCGGCTCACCGCGAAATCTTTCATTCAGTTTAATCAAGAACCCGATAGAAAAACATGAAAGGAAAGCAAATGACAGACGTGAAAGAACCGAACGAGAACGCAGAGACCGCAGAGATGCGAAGTGAAGAGGCCGATCTGGTGCTCAATATGTGCTTATTTTCTGAAAATCAGTAAGGTAGATTAGTCGCTAATCTATTGAAATCATTGGCGCACCCGAAGGGATTCGAACCCCTGACCTCTGCCTTCGGAGGGCAGCGCTCTGATCCAGCTGAGCTACGGGTGCATTAACCGTTTCGCTATAGCCGATGCCCTAGTGGTGCGCAATTTGCAACTTGAGCGGCAGGCACGATTCTGTGCCGATGCGAGACAGACGGCCCATGGATCAGAGCAAGGCGCAGGCCAAACAGCGTGTAAACTGGGTGGATTATGCCAAGGGCATCTGCATCATCCTAGTGGTCGCCATGCATTCAACCCTGGGCGTTGAAAAGGCGGCGGGCGCGCTTTCCAGCCTGCACGGCTTCATCGATTGGGCACGGCCGTTCCGCATGCCCGATTTCTTCCTGATTTCCGGCCTCTTCCTGGCGAGCCGCATCAACCGCCCCTGGCGCGTCTACCTCGACACCAAGTTCATCCATTTTGCCTATTTCTATGTGCTGTGGATGTCCATTCAGTTCCTCACCAAGGGTTTTGGCATTTACCAGGATGGCGGAATCCCCGCGCTGGTTAACCAATATGCGCTGGGCTTTGTGGAGCCCTTCGGCACGCTGTGGTTCATCTATATGCTAGCCGTGTTTTTCGTGGTGGTAAAAGTTCTGAAGCCAGTTCCGCCACTGGTGATCTTTGCCGCTGCTGCCACGCTCGAAATTCTCACCAAGACAGGCACCATTGAAACCGGCCACACGCTGATTGACGAATTCGCTGCGCGCTTTGTCTATTTCTATGCGGGATATTGGATGGCAAACCGCGTCTTCGATGTTGCCGCTTGGGTAAACCGCGCCACGCCGTTGATGATTGGGGCCGGTCTCTCCGTCTGGGTGGTTTTCAATTTCATGATGGTGCATTTGGGCTACGCCGCCCTTCCGGGCATCAGCCTGCCGCTGGGTTTCATTGGTGCCGGCGCTGTGATCTCAACTGGCGTGCTGCTCTCCAAGTTCAGATTTGCCGAATGGCTGCGCTATTGCGGCGAGAATTCAATCGTCATTTATCTCGCCTTCTTCCTGTTCATGGCGGGCACGCGCAGCCTGCTGTTCCGTTTCACGCCGGATCTTGACCTCGCGCTGATTGCCGGCCTCACCACTTTTGCAGGCGTCCTTGGGCCTATGCTGTTGTTCTGGGCCACGCGTGGCACGCGCCTTTCCTTCCTGTTCAAGCGCCCGCAGGCGCTGAGGCTGGCGGAGCGCGCTCGTGGGTGGCATAGTGCGCGCCATGTCGGAAAATCTGCACAAACCACACAAGCTTGAACGCGGCGACCACCTCTATCTGATCGACGGATCAGGTTTCATCTTCCGCGCCTATTTTCAATCCGCCAATCAGGACCCGAAATACAACAAGCGGTCTGACGGCCTGCCCGTGGGCGCCGTGCGGCTCTACTGCAACATGATCTGGGGGATTCTCAAGGGCAAGAAGGGTGAACCAAAGCCCAGTCACATCGCGGTGATTTTTGACACCTCGTCCAAATCCTTTCGCAACGATTTCTTCCCCGAATACAAAGCCCACAGGCCAGAGCCGCCGGCCGACATGCGCCCGCAATTTGATCTGATCAGACAGGCCACGCGCGCCTTCAACCTGCCTTCGGTGGAAATGGAAAATTATGAGGCGGATGACTTGATCGCCACTTATGCCAGACAGGCAGTGGAGGCGGGCGCCACGGTCCGCGTCATCACGTCGGACAAGGACATGATGCAGCTCATCCGCCCCGGCATAGAGCTTTATGATCCCGGCAAGGAAAAGGTGGTGGGCGAAGCCGAAGTACTGGAGAAATTTGGTGTCACGCCGGATAAGGTGATTGAAGTGCAGTCCCTCGCAGGCGACAGCGTGGACAATGTGCCAGGTGTGCCCGGCATCGGCCTCAAGACGGGTGCTGAACTTATCAACCAATATGGTGACCTGGAAACCCTGCTCGCCAAGGCCAGCGAGATCAAACAGCCCAAGCGCCGAGAAAATCTCATCAACTTTGCCGAACAGGCGCGCATTTCAAAGCGCCTCGTCACACTTGATCAGAACGTGCCAGTCAAGGATCACATCGCGTCCTTCACCGTGGAAGCGCCACGGCCCTCGCAAGTGATCGGCTTCCTGAAGGCGATGGAATTTACCACCATCACCAAGACGGTGGCGACAGCGCTTGATGCCGACATGGCCGCCATTGATCCCGTGCCCGTCGAAGTGAAATTCTGGCCGCCGGAAGGCGAGGCCGCGCCTGCTGCTGAAGCGCCCAAGGCCCTGATGGCCGAGATGTATTCCGGCCACCGCGATGTGAAGACGGGCGCGGGTGAAGAAGATTTGGCTACCACTCTGCGCGCCATTCCTGTGGTTCATGCCGACTATGAAACCGTCGCGACCGAGGTGGCGCTGGACAAGTGGATCGCCGCCGCCTTCGCGCAAGGCTTTGTCTGCGTGGACACCGAAACCGATTCCCTCGATGCCATGCAAGCCAATATCGTGGGCGTGTCGCTGGCCACGGTGCCGGGCAAGGCTTGTTACATTCCGCTGCGCCACCAGGGGCAGGGTGACGGCCTTTTCGCGGCGGGCCTTCACGCCGGGCAAATTGATTTCAAAGTAGCCATGGCCAAATTGAAGGTGCTGTTCGAAGCGCCCCACATTCTCAAGATCGGCCAGAATCTGAAATATGACATGCTGGCTTTGAAGCAGATCGGCATCGAAGTTGCGCCGTTCGACGACACAATGCTTCTCTCCTATGTTGTGGAATCCGGTGACGTTGGTCACGGCATGGACGAGTTGTCGGAACGTCATCTGGGCCACAAGCCCATTGCCTTCAAGGATGTGGCGGGCAGCGGCAAGAGCGCTGTCACCTTCGACCGCGTGCCCATCGACCGCGCCACGCAATATGCGGCCGAGGATGCCGACATCACGCTGCGCCTGTGGCACTTGTTCAAACACAAGCTACAGATGATGCACAAGGTCACGGTTTATGAAACTCTCGAACGCCCGCTCGTTCCCGTTCTGCTGGAAATGGAGAATGCAGGCATCACGGTGGATCGCGCCGTGCTGGCCAAGCTCTCCCAGGAATTCGGCAGCAAGCAACAAGCGATGGAGGAGGGGATTTACAAGCTCGCGGGCCAGCCCTTCAACATCGGCTCGCCCAAGCAATTGGGCGACATTCTCTTCGGCAAGATGGGCCTGCCCGGCGGCAAGAAAACCGCAACTGGCGCATGGAGCACCGATGCCTCAACGCTCGAAGACCTGGCCGCCGAGGGAATGGAACTGCCCAAGCGCATTGTGGATTGGCGCCAGTTCGCCAAACTGCGCTCCACCTACACCGAGGCGCTGCCCGAATACATCAACCCGAAGACAGGCCGCGTGCACACGTCATACGCCATGGCCTCCACCTCCACGGGTCGCCTCTCATCCACCGATCCCAACCTGCAGAACATTCCGGTGCGAACTGAAGATGGCCGGCGCATCCGCACGGCCTTTGTGGCCGCCCCTGGCAACAAGCTGATCAGCGCCGACTATTCACAAATCGAATTGCGCGTGCTGGCGCACATTGCAAACATTCCTCAGCTCCGCAAAGCCTTTGAGGACGGTTTGGATATTCATGCCATGACGGCGAGTGAAATGTTTAACGTGCCCATTGAAGGCATGAAGAGCGATGTGCGCCGCCGCGCCAAGGCCATCAACTTCGGCATCATTTATGGCATCTCGGCTTTCGGCCTTGCCAACCAGCTTTCAATCAGCCGTGAGGAAGCCGGAGAATATATCCGCACCTATTTCAAACGCTTCCCCGGCATCAAGGACTATATGGAAGCCACCAAGGCCCATGCGCGCCAAAAGGCCTATGTCGAAACCATCTTCGGCAGGCGCATGCATTTCCCGCGCATCAATTCTCCCAATCCATCGGAGAAGGCGTTTCTCGAGCGCGCCTCGATCAATGCGCCCATTCAGGGCTCAGCCGCAGACATCATCCGCCGCGCCATGATCCGCATGATGCCAGCGCTTCATGCCGCAAAGCTGAAGGCACGCATGCTTTTGCAAGTGCATGATGAATTGATCTTCGAATGCCCTGAAGGTGAGGCCAATGCCACCTGTGAAATTGTCAGAAAAGTAATGGTGGCAGCCCCCGAGCCCGCGCTTAAAATGGCCGTGCCTCTGCAAGTTGATGCAAGGGCCGCAGACAATTGGGACGAGGCACACTGACCATGAAGATATTGGTGATCGAGGATGACAAGACCACATCCGATCATCTCCGCCAAGGCTTGGCCAACAATGGCCATCAGGCGGAACTGGCCGCAGACGGCAAGACCGGCCTGGCCAAGGCGCGCACGGGAAATTTCGACGTACTGGTCGTGGACCGCATGCTGCCGCAGCTGGATGGACTGTCGATTGTAAAGGCGCTGCGCGATGCAGGAAATCACACCGCGATCCTCCTGCTCACCACCATGAGTGGGCTGGATGATCGCGTGGAAGGCCTGGAGGCAGGTGCGGATGACTATCTGGTGAAACCCTTCGCCATGCCCGAACTGCTGGCCCGCCTCAACGCGCTGGCCCGCCGCCCGCCCGCCAACAGTGTGCAAACCGTTTTGCGTCTCGGCGGCCTTGAGCTTGATCTCCTGAAGCGTGAAGTGCGCCGCGATGGCCAGCTGGTGGATTTGCAGCCGCAGGAATTCAAATTGCTGGAGTATCTCATGCGCTCGGATGGCCGCATCGTCACCAAGACCATGCTGCTTGAACATGTCTGGGGCTTCCATTTTGATCCGCAGACCACGGTGGTCGAGACCCACATGAGCCGCTTGCGCGCCAAGCTGGACCGTGGCCACGACAAGTCGATGATCATCACCCAGCGCGGCGTGGGCTACCGCCTTGTTGCTTAGTCGCCGCCTTTTCAACACCATCAGTTTCCGGCTGGCAGCACTTTGCGCTCTGCTGTTTGCGGTCATCCTTGCCGTTCTACTGTTCTTCAACTTCTCGGCCACCAACCACGCGCTGGAGGATCAACTGCGCACCCGTGTGCATGAAGATTTCAACACACTGGCGGAAGAGGTGGATAGCGAAAGCAGTGACGAACTGGTCAAGGAGTTTGACGAGCGCGTCAAGAATGCGCCATCGCCCGGCAGCTATTTTCTTGTCGCCGATCGTCAAGGCAACAAGCTCGCCGGCAATCTGAGTGCCATAGCGCCAGTTGTCGGTTGGCAGAAACTGCCAGGCACTGTTGCAGGCAAGCCGGACCACGAAAGGGCCCATGAGATTTGGGGTGAGGGCAAGCTGCTCTCCAACGGCCTTTTCATTTTTGTGGGCCAGGACGCTTTCCGCGTGAATGTGGCGGAAAACACGCTGATCATGTCTTACCTGTGGTCCGGCGTGCTGGCGGGCCTTGCCGCCTTGCTGGCGGGCATCGTGCTGAGCCGAGGCTTCCTTCACCGCATTGATGCCATCAACCAGACCAGCATTGCCATCATGCAGGGCAATCTCAAAAAGCGCATCCCCACGCGCGGCACGTCTGATGAGGTGGATAGGTTGTCCGGAAATCTCAACCGCCTGTTTGACAACAATCAGGCACTGCTCGACAGCCTGCGGCAGGTCACCGTGAATATTGCCCACGACTTGCGCACCCCACTCAGCCGCTTGCGCAACAAGCTTGAGGATGCGCGTCAACAGCCGCGCATTCCAGCCAAGTTGGGCGAGCAGCTGGATGGCGCAATCGCAGAGTCTGATCAACTCCTCGCCACCTTCTCGGCGCTCTTGCGCATCGCGCAAATTGAATCGGGCTCGCGCAAAAAAGCTTTCGCGCCGGTCAGCCTTTCAGAATTGGCGGAGCGAGTCTTTGCCATCTACCAGGCCGTGGCTGAAGATGAGGGGCGCAAGCTTCTGGCCGACATCAAGCCGGGCATTTCCTGTCTGGGTGATGGTGAGCTGCTGCTGCAGTTGTGTGTGAATCTCGTCGAAAACGCCATCCGTCACACGCCCAAGGGCGCGGAGATAACGCTGCGCGTCTCGGCCCCCGCGAAATTGGAAGTGGCCGACGATGGCCCCGGCATTCCGCCCGACCAGCGCGAGAAAGTGCTGGAGCGTTTTTACCGGCTTGATCAATCACGCACCACCCCAGGCAGCGGCCTCGGCCTCGCGCTGGTTTCAGCCATTGCCACCTTGCACGACACGCGCGTGGAACTGGCCGACAATAGTCCAGGCCTCATCGCCCGCGTGCGCTTTCAACCAACCTGAACACCGAGCCACGCAACCCCTGCCACGATCAGCGCCACGCCCAGCCATTCGCCCGGTGAAACTCTCTCCTTCAGCCAGACCATGGCCAGCGGCACGGTGATCGCGCCATAGGCTGAAATGCCCATGGCCCCCAGTTCCTTGTTGGGCAGGGTGCCCATGGCATTGATGCCGCTGAGGGCGAGCGCATCGAGCGCGCCCATGGCCAGGATGACGAGCAAGATCCGCGGCGTGAAGCTGTGTGTCGATTTGCGTTCCGTCAGCGCGAAGGGCAGCAATGTCAGCGCTGCAGGCAGGCGCACCATGCCAGCGGTTCGCATGTCGCCAAACACCGGGCCGAGTTTCTGGCCCATGACAATGGCGGCGGCAAAACAAATGTCCGCAACGATGATCCAGAAAATCAGGACTGGCACCTTGCCCTTGGCCACCATGTTCATGCCACCATCATGGTGGCCGCTGCGCCCAACAATGATCGCACCCGCAAGAATGGCGCCCATGGCGAGGAATTGCAGCACGGTGGGAACATCGCCATGCACCATGCCCCAAATCACTACCAGTGCCGGATAGCCTGCCGTGAACGGCCCCACGACCGAGACAGGTGCCATGGCAAAGGCCTTGAACAAGCCAACAATGGCAAAGCCATAGGTAACGCCCAGCGCCAGGAGCCAAAGCCAGTCTGCCGCACTTGCCGCAGGCACTCCAAACAGCAGCGGGGCAAGAAGGATGAACCCCGCCAGTTCCGTGCGAAGGCCGAGGCGTGCCGCCCCCATGCCGGGCGCGAAGTGCCGCGCGGCCAGATCATGCACCGACCAACAGAGAGCTGCGAAAAGTCCAAGCAATAGAGCCATGGAGCCCGCTTAGCAGATGCACCATGAAAAGATGACGGATTTGGCTCTCCAGCAGGCTGGAAACGACAAGTCCACCGCGCCGTGCTAGCTAACGTGTCACCATGTTCCTTTCCGTCTTCGACGTTTTCAAAATTGGCATTGGCCCATCCTCCTCGCACACCATGGGGCCCATGGTTGCGGCGGCGCGTTTTCTCGCGGCCTTGACACCTGAGCATAAGGCGCGTGCGGCGCGCCTTGTCACCACTCTCTATGGCTCGCTCGCCTTCACGGGCAAAGGCCACGGCACAGACCGCGCCGTAATCCTTGGTCTTGCAGGCCAAACACCGGAGACGCTCGATCCCGATGCCGTCGATGGCCTGCTCGCAGGCATGACGGTGATTGATCTCGGATCGCGCAAAATTGCTTTCACTGCGGCCACCGATGTGATCTTTGATTTCGGCCCCGCGCTCAAGGGCCATGCCAATGGCTTGGTGATGCGCCTACTGGAAGAGCAAGGCGCCGAGATCACATCTGAGACTTACTATTCGATCGGCGGCGGCTTTGTGCAAACGGCGGCGGAGCGCGAGGCCAGCCTGCGTGAGACGCCTGCGATGCTGGCCGTGCCTTATCCCTTCAACAATGCTGCCCGCATGTTGGAGATGGGCGAGGCTTCGGGCCTCTCGATTACGGCCATGAAGCGCGCCAATGAAACCGTGGCTCAATCCAATGATGCGCTCAACGCCAATCTCGACCGCATCTGGGGCGTGATGGAAGCCTGTATGAACCGCGGTCTGCGCCAGCAGGGCACGCTGCCGGGCGGGTTGAAAGTGAAACGCCGCGCGGCTGAAGTTTTCGCCAAGCTGAAGGCGGAAGCTGGCAGCAACACCGTGCAACCGCATCAGGTGATGGATTATCTGTCGGTCTATGCCATGGCGGTGAATGAGGAGAACGCTGCCGGAGGCAAGATCGTCACCGCCCCCACCAATGGTGCCGCTGGCGTTGTGCCCGCCGTGATCCGTTATTACCTTGATCACTGCAAGGGCGCTGACCGCGAAGGCATCCGCACTTTCCTGCTGGCCGCCGCTGCCATTGGCGGTATCATCAAGCACAACGCTTCGATCTCGGGCGCGGAAGTGGGTTGCCAGGGCGAGGTGGGCTCGGCCTCCGCCATGGCGGCAGCGGGCCTTTGCGCGGCCTTGGGCGGCAGCAATGAGCAGATCGAAAATGCCGCCGAGATTGCGCTGGAACATCACCTGGGCATGACTTGCGATCCGGTGGGCGGCCTTGTGCAGGTGCCCTGCATTGAGCGCAATGCCTTCGGCGCGGTGAAAGCCGTCACCGCCGCTTCGCTGGCCCTGCGCGGCGATGGCACGCATGTTGTGCCGCTCGACAGTTGTGTTGAAACCATGCGCCAAACCGGCGTGGACATGAGCGACCGTTACAAGGAAACCTCGCAAGGCGGCCTCGCAGTGAATGTGGTGGAATGTTGAGATCAAGCCATGACTCTGCGCTTGTTGGTTTCGTGGCGTTCGAAACCGGGGAGGAGATTTGTCCGCCTTTGCCCTTGCGGGCTTCGGCGTGACGCCCCGAAAGGGGCGGGAGGCGCGTGGGATTATCCATCGCGGTGCCACTGAGTTTAAAGTGGCTATGTTATTTGCGTTGGGTAACACCCACGCGCGGCAGGATTAGGCATCAGGGAGACTGTCAGTCCACCGTTGGTGCCCTTTGAGGGAATTGAACCCTCACCTTACACCAAAGGTCTCACCATAGCGGCCCGGGTCTTAGTGCCCGAGGAAGTCGTCATCCTTCGTCTGGCTACCGGTGGAGTTGGTGCACGATACACCTTCCAGCGGCCCTGCCACCCCTCCCCATCCAAAGCCACCGTCATGACCAGAACCCCAAGCGGAGAGAGGTGACGAGAACATATCCAGAACATTCAATCCGCGTCAAGGATTATTTTCAATGCCTGTGCCGAAAATGGGAGAAGTACCTGCTACCGCATATTCCCTGTGTGCCCCAGCGAGAACCTGCCGGGTTGCGGCCAGAGGGTGAGCCCATGTGGCTCGACGCCAACATTGATCTTGGTCACCGCGCCACTGTCCGTGTCAATTGCATAGACCTGCCCGTCAAAGCGGCCTGCGAGCCAAAGCTCTTTGCCGTCTTGCGTGACATTGCCCATGTCCGGGCTGCCGCCACCGGGGATAAGCCAGGTGCGCTCTACGGCCTTGGTTTCAAAATTAATCACCGAGACGCTGCCAGCGCCGCCGCCACGATCCGGCATGCGATTTGAGCCACGGTTGGCCACATAGAGAAACTTGCCATCGCGCGAGACATTAAGGCCGTGGGCCCCCTTGCCCGTTTCAATGAAGCCAGTTTCCTTGAAGCTGTCGGCATCCACCAGGAACACGCCGTCATTGATCATGTCGGTAATGTAAAAAGTTTTGCCATCTGGCGAAAGCCGAATGTCCTGCGGCATGCCGGGCTTGGAAAAAGTGAGGCTGTCCACCACTGTGCCTTCCTTCAGATCCACCCGGATGAGGCTTGGCCCCGCGCCACTCTTGCGCGGCTCCTGGCCCTTGAGGCCGGAGCGCACGCCGCCGAACTCACATGTGAAAATGAGATATTTGAAATCGGCCGTGTAATCCGCGTGGTTCAACCCATCACACATCGGCGTGGGGATGGAGGATTTAAGCTGCATCGTTTGCACATCGCGCAAATCCAGCTTGCGGAAAGCCTCAGCCACGATGATGGCCGATGCACCATCGGGCGTAAAATACATGTTGTAGGGATCATCCACCGGAATGGCGGCACCAATCTTGCCGGTGGCGGGATCAATGGGCGAGACACTGCCCCTCGTGGTCTGGTTGGCCGTGTTAGCGACCCAGAGCGTCTTGAGATCAAAAGAAGGCACGATGTGCTGCGGCCCAAGGCCAGCCTTGTAGGTTTCAATCACCTTGTGGGCCACAGGATCAATCACCGTCACGGTATTGGACGTGTGGTTAGGCACATAGACGCGCGTGGGAATACTAGCGACCGCCGGGGCCATCTTATCTGGGCCAGTCTCACTGTAAATGTTGAGGGTAGCAGGCTCAGCACTGGCCACCTGTTCCGGCTTTGGCGCATCAGCAGGGGCATCGACAGGTGGTGTTGCAGCACCTGTGTCGCCGCTGGCATCGGCCACCAGGGTTGCTGGCGCCACATCCGGCACAGACGCCCAATGCGGCACTGGGGCAAGCGTTTCCAGCGGCGCCGGTGCAAAGAGAGGCCGGGCGGTGGCTGAACAATTGCTCAAGTCAGGCGCCTGCGCAGCCTCGGTGGAACCCACCATTGCCGCAAAAGCCAGTCCGATCAGAATGCCCGATTTCATAGTTTAGTTGCCACCCCGGAATTTACGGATTTCCCTTACCGCGCCTGCAATTATAAGGTCAACGCCCGCTTGGCCCAATGCGGCCGAAGCACGCGCCGGAGAGCCGCCATAAACACCATTCTCAGGCTTGGCCGAGGCTGGATCAGCCAGCTTGCCCTGCCGCACCAATTGCGGTGCCGTGGCCAGTTCAAGAGACGTGTCAGCCAACGCAGCATGCGTGCCGATCTCATCATCCTTGAAACCCTTGGCACGCAAGGTCTCATCAAAGCTGGCTTGTGCCAAGGCATAGTATTCAGTGAGCGCCAAGGCCTCGCCCTGCCCCGCCCATTCCTTGTTGAGAGCGGCGGCGGCGGCCGTCAAATCTTTCTGATAACCGCCATGATCGCCAATGAAGATGATGTTCTTGAAGCCCGCATGACGCAGCGAGCGCCCCGCCTGCGCCAGCATTTGCATGAAGGTGGCATCAGTGATCGAAATGGTGCCTGGGAATTTCATATGCTCCGTGGGCGGATCAATTTGCCCCTCCGGCACATAAGCAATAACCGGAGCAACCAGTGTTTGACCGGCCTCTACGGCGATTTTTTCAGCGAGGAATTCGACCCGCGCGTTGTGCTTACCCAGGGCCAAATGTGGGCCGCTCTGTTCGGTGCCACCAATGGGAATGATGACCGTTGTGGAGCCCGCGGCAACTGCATCGCGAAGCTCAGTCCAGGTGAGATTTTCCAGCCACACTTCGGCACGCAACGGCGAAACCGTAGCGAGCAGCAAGAAGAGAGCGAGGACAGCGCGAGTCATGCGCGGCAGTTAGCCTGTTTGCGCCCATGCTGGCAAATTACAGAAAGTTCTATCAGAGCGGACTGGCTTGCCAAGGAGAAGCCTTTCCGTCAAAAGTCACGTTGATCTAGCGCATGGAAATCTGCTGCAGTTCGGCCTGCACCAGCTTGGCATCTTCAAAGCCAGCGCCCTGCGCCGTGGTGAGCGCTGAATCCGCATCGGCCCTGTTGTCGAGTGGCCCCATCTCCACGCGGTAGAGCGGGCCATTGGCGCCCACGGCGCGCACGATCTTGGCAGGGCCGAAGCTGGCAACCGCCTGATAGGCGCTCTGGGCATTAGCGAGATCATGGAACACGCCAACGCGCACCACATAGGCCATCTGCAATTGTGCTTCCGGCTGGTAGGCGCTCTGCGCCACGCCACCCGCCGCGCTGGCCATGGCGAATGGCAGGCGCTTGGGCAGGGCTTGGGGCGGCGGCATCGGCGCGGAGGCATCCATGATGGGCTCATCCTGCGGGAAATCGTTCATCGCCACTTGGGTGGCTGGCGCTTGTGCCGACACATCACCCGACATGGCCACGAGCTGGCGCATGCCCGCCCCCTGGCGCATGGCATCATTCATCGCCACCACATGTTCCATAGAATCCTGCGAGGGCGCGGGCCCGATCAGCTTCACCCGCACATGGGCCTTGCCCTTGGCGCGGTAGCCCAGCACATCCGCAGCGCGCTTGGAAAGATCAATCACCCTGGTGCCCACGAAAGGCCCGCGATCATTCACGCGCACAATCACCTGGCGATTGTTCTCAAGATTGGTGACCATCACATAAGACGGCAATGGCAAAGTGGCATGCGCTGCCGTCAGCGTGTTCATGTCAAAATATTCGCCATTGGACGTGCGGCGCCGATGGAAGGCCTCGCCGTACCAAGAGGCTGTGCCTTCCTTGTCATAACCCGGCTGTTCGCGCGGGCTAAACCAACGGCCGGCAACTTGATAGGGATTGCCAACCTGATACTGGCCACCGCCGAAAGGAATCTGTGCGCCGCGATAGTAAGGGCTGCCCTTGCCCGCGAAAGGATCGTTGGCGGCACTGGAGAAACCATGGTGATAGCCGCTGCCGCCGTGATGCGATGAGCAACCCGCCAGAAACAACGCCAGCAAACTCAGTGATGTAATCTTGAGCTGAGATCCACGCATGGCAAGACTCCATAAAATTTGCAGGAGTTTTGCGCCGCCGAGGTAAAGGCGGGGTCAAGCAACGTGGTTAAAAATGGATTGAAGCCTCAGGGCTTCGGCGCATCTGCCGGCGCAGCTGGAACCAGCGCAGGTGCCGCCGCCCCTTCCAACTTCGCGAGATTGGCCTTGGCGCTTTCGTTGCCGAGATCCGCGGCCTTTTTGTAATTTAATTTGGCTTTTTCCAGGTCGACGGGCGTGCCCCAACCTTTTTGATACATGGCGCCAAGATTGTTCAACGCCCAGACATCATTGGCTTCTGCTGCTTTCGAGAAATACTTGAACGCCTCATCGACATTGCGCTCGGCTCCCTGGGCATTGAGCAGCATGACTCCCAGGTTGTTCTGCGCCGTGGCCAGGTTTTGGTCTGCCGCCTTGCGATACCATTCAACGGCGCTCTTCTCATCCTTGGTAATACCCACGCCATTCTGCAGCATGAGGCCCACTTCATTTTCAGATGCCGGATGGCCCTTCTGGGCGGCGGTGAGGAACAGCTTGTAGGCAGTGGCCTTGTCCTGCGTCAGGCCGGGTGCGCCTTTGCTGACCAGCTTGGCCAAACGGAACTGCGCTTCCATGTTGCCGGTGAGTGCCGCCTGGCGATACCATTTTGCGGCTTCCACCGCACTTGGCGCGGTGCCATCGCCTTTCTCATACGCTTCGGCCACGGCCATGCGTGCATCAGGGTCTCCCACTTTGGCAAGCTGAAGCTTCTTCCCAAAGGGCAAGCCCTCCAACCCCTCAACTGCAGAGGCAGGATGGCTTGCGGCCAGAGCCAGAAGCAACGTCAGCGCTGCGGCGAGCTTTTTCATTTTGCGCGATTGAAATTCAAATCCCGGCAAATCACAAACCAGCAGCCTTTGACATTCAAGTGATCACCATTCAACGTCGCGTAAGCACGGTAGTAATCGCCATCGTCAGATGAATAGACCTGGCCTTTCCACGTATTGGGGCCGGTAGGGGCCATGCCTTCCATGACGGGCATACCGATCAGGCGTCGCGAGCGCAGCGCCGGATTCTTGTTCTTGAGATCAAGCTTGGGCGTGCCATCACCATTGTTAGGCTCCTGCAGCCGAATGAGTTCGGCGCAGACAAGGTTGGCTCCACAGGGCCGCACATTCACGGTAAGGCGGCCGTCGCTCAATGTCCAATTTCCATAGGGGCCTGCAGCAGCAGATGCAGGCGCGGCCTGTGATTGGGCTGCACCCAAGGCAAGCAGGCCAATGATTGAAGCTGTAAAACTGGCGCGAAACATCGTCAAAAAACCTCCGGAACATCTTGGTGACAATTCAAACTTCCTATAGCATCGGCCAAGCTGAACGGGAGATGAATATGTCAAAAAAATCCACTGCAGGCAAAGCCGAATTGCCGCCTTCTGACAAGCTGCAATGGCAATTGCGTGTTGATCTTGCGGCAGCATTTAGGCTGGCGGCCCGCAATGATTGGCACGAGGCGGTGGCCAATCATTTCAGCCTTGCCGTTTCGCCAGACGGCAAAAAGTTTTTGATGAACCCGCGCTGGAAACATTTCTCGCGGCTCCGCGCCAAGGACTTGTTGCTGTTGGATGCCAATGACAAATCGACGATGAACCGCGAAGACGCGCCCGATCTCACAGCTTGGAGTTTACATGGCCGCCTGCATGCCAACTTGCCGCAGGCGCGCTGCATCATTCACCTGCATCCGCCCTATGCCACAGCACTCGCCTCTCTTGCTGATCCCGAGATTCGTCCGATCGATCAAAACACCGCGCGCTTTTTCAACCGCGTAGCCTTTGACATGGACTATGGCGGCATGGCCAACACCGATGATGAGGGCGACAGACTGGCCCGCAAAATGGGTAACAAGCGCATCATGATGATGGGCAACCACGGCATTCTCATCTGCGCTGAAACCGTGGCCGAGGCTTATGACCTCACCTACTATCTTGAACGCGCTTGCCGCAACCTTGTACTGGCCTATTCAACCGGCCGCCAATTGCATGTGATGAGTGATGCGGTGGCAGAAAAAACCGCGCAGGAATGGGACGCTGACCGCGACCAGTTTCACTCCCATTTCGCCGAAATGAAACGCATCCTCGATGATGAGGACAAGTCCTACCGCAAAGAATGAATGACTTTGACTTCGGATCAGGCGGCGCCGCGCAGCTTGATGAAATCGGCGCGCAGCCCTTCAAGGGCCGGCACCAGTGAGCGATCCGCCCCTGCCCCATGGGCTTGGAAGGCAGCCTTGTCGGCAACGGCTGTCAATTTCTGCAACAGCTCATCATAGGACTCCGCCGGACGGTCAGTAATTTCGGTGCGCGCGGCCTCCACTGGCTTGACCAACAGATGATCCAACCTGTCGGCCAATTTGGCGTTGTCATCGCCGGGCCCAAATAAACTCAAATAGGAGCCCGCCATAGGCGCAGCTTGGGGTGCGCGCTGCCATGACGAAACAATTGGCGCAGCTTCGATTGGCAACACCACAGCAGTCTCAGCCACTGGCGAAGCGCTGGCTTCTTCGGCAACAACGGGCTCGCCGACAGGCACTTGCCGCACCACCGTCAGATCACAGGTTTGATAGAGGCGCCCCAAAGCATCATTGGCCTTGGCAAGAATGGCCTCAATGGCCACAATCGATTCATGAACGAAGGAATTGCCTGTGGCAAAGCCACCCGTTTCGGTTTCATAGCAACCGGACAGCAATGTCAAAATTCCACCTGCACGCGCCAAGGATTTGGCCAGTTCATCCGCCGGGTGCTTTTGTTCAGGCTGCATCATATTCTCCCCAATCCCCGTGAATCACGCAGTGCCTATGGTTAACATCCTATTGCGTTAATATGTGTTAATGCCTGTAACCCATTGATTCATTTGCAACAATCTGACGCAATCTACAACAGGCAAGCTGTATCTTTGCACAACTGTCAGGTTCTTGTGCCTTATGGCCTGCATGAAGCCGGCCGCCTGGTGCGCTATTGTAGCGGCGCTATGCGCTATAGCTCGCCCACCCGCCATGGAATCAACAACCGCCTCAGCACCTGCCAAAATTGAAAACCGCACAGCCGGCATTCTCTGGATGCTGGCCACCATGGCCTGTTTCATCACGCTGGACAGCACGATGAAATATGCGCTGCAGACCTTGCCTCTGCTTGAAGTGACCTGGGCGCGCTTCTTCTTTGCCACGTTGATTGCCGCTGCCATTGCAGGGCGCAACTTGCCCGAAATTGCGCGCACCAGCCAACCCGGCATGCAAGCTTTCCGCTCGCTCTTCTTGGCCATCACCACCGGCTTTTTCAACGCTGGTATCATGTTTGTGCCGCTGCCAACCGGCACCATCATCATGTTCTTATCTCCCATTCTAGTCACTGCCCTATCGGGCCTCGTGCTCGGCGAACACGTAGGCTGGCGGCGCTGGAGCAGCATTGCCGTGGGCTTCCTTGGCGCGTTGATCGTCATCCGCTTTTGGGAAACAGGATTTTCGGGCCTCAACCATGGCGCGTTGCTGCTATTGGCAGCGGCCTTCACCAACGCGACCTATCAGGTGGCTACACGCAAATTGCGAACAGAGAACCCGCTCACCACCCTGCTCTATTCAGCGGCCCTTGGCGCAGTTGTGACATCGCTCTTCGTGCCCATTCATTGGGTCTGGCCGGATTGGAAAGGCTGGGCGCTCTTCATTGGCAGTGGCGCGGCGGGATGCATCGGCCATCTCTGCCTGATCCGCGCCTTCTCCAATGCGCCAGCCACCGTGGTAGCACCCTTCTCCTACTCTTCCCTGGTATGGGCCACGCTCTCAGGCTTTGTGATTTGGGGCGACTTGCCAGGCGGAAGCACGTTAATCGGTGCCGCCCTCATCATTGCATCAGGTCTCTATATTTTCCTGCGCGAACGCAAATTGGGCATTGCCGAAAGGCGCTGACCAAAGCGACAGCCGCTCTCCCTTACGCTCAAGATATTTGCTTGGCCGCTTCCCTTCGCACACAAGTGAGTACACTTGCTCGCTCGATACTCTACTTTTGATAGATGAGAAATGTGCCCGTTCCATGCACGCACAATTTGCCAGCGGCGTCCACTACATGGGCTTCGGCGGTGAGCATGCTGCGACCTGAGTGCAACACTTTGGCTTTTGCCAGGAGCGTGCCGCTGCTAACGTCCACCTTGCGGACATAGTTCACGTTGAGGTTCACCGTGCCGGCACCATGGCCATGCGGCAGCTTGGTGATGACGGCTGAGCCCAAAGCTGAATCCATCAGCGTTGCAAGATAGCCACCGTGCACGCGAAACATGGGATTGTAAAAGGCGTAGTCGGGCGTGGCCTCCAACTCTGCGGTGCCATCACCGGCGGCCACGACGCGGATCTTCAACATCTCGCCAAAGGGATAATTGTGCTTGTTGGCAATCACATCGCGCAAGTAATCCAACCCGGAATGCGACGAAAAGCGTTCGTGTGAAACTTCGGCGGCTTTGTAGGTATGTGAGCTCATGTCGAACTTGCTTCTCGCGGGTTTGCAGGAAATGGAATTTTGCGCTTCTTGAATTGTTGCGCGATGGCGAAGCGAATGTCACTGGCAACAGGAACCGCCTCAAGCGCATCCGCCACCTGGCCGGACACCTCAAACTCGAATCCCTGCGGCGAAAACCGGTTGAAGAGCACCATCACTGGCGGCTCTGGCATCACTTTGGCATGGGCCTTTGCGGTCTCCTCCAGAATGCTGGTGACTACCGCAATGTCTGCCGTGTCGCGCACCGTAACAGTGACTGAAAACCGCCCCAGCATGTTGCGCAAAGTCCAGTTGCGCAAGGGTTCTGCAACCAGAATGGAATTGGGAATGATGATGCTGCCATTGTCAAAGGTTTCAACTTCGGTGGACCGCACATTGATCTTTTTTACAATGCCCTCGCCCGCGCGCGTGACAATCCAATCCCCCGCACGCAGTGGCCGTTCAATCAGCAGGATCAGGCCTGAAACAATGTTGTTGACGATGGATTGCAGGCCAAAACCGATACCCACGCCCAAGGCACCTGCCACCAATGCAATGTTGGAAAGATCAAAACCAACCGCCGTGAAGGCAAGAGCAACAGCAGCCACATAGCCGAGATAGGTGGAACTGGTGCGGATGGAATTCTTCACACCCCTGTCCAACCGCGTGTGGGCCAGCACGCGCCTGTCAAGCCAACTGCTCAAGAACCGCGTGACAATGACGCCAAGTACAAACACGGCCAGCAGGCTGAAAATGGCAACAGGTGCCACAGTAACCCCGCCCAGCCGGAATCCCGCGATGGTGCGGGTTGTCAATCCCGCGAAGTTGACCCATGTCACCGCCCACAGAGCCAAGAGCCACGGCACACCCGCAACAAAGATGATCACATCCGTTGTGGTCCGCAAAAGCATGGCCAAGCGGCCAATGGCCGTTCCACTCCAGCCAGTGACACGGCGCGCCCATGCCCCAAGGGGGGCGCGTGAGGTGTTGAGCTCATCAGCCACAGCATCAGCCAGGTGGTGCAGCAGTGTGATCAGAACAATGGCCAAAAGCGTTTCGAGGATTTTGCCAGACACATAGTAAGACAGAGCCAGATAGCCAAACAGCAAGGCCAGGAGCGCCAGCCCCAGCAACAACCAGATGACAGGAATGAAGGGCACAAACCATTTCAGATAGTGCGGCTCTGGCACATCGGCGGGCGTGGTTTGGGCCTGCTTGCGCAACTGGGGCAGCATCAGGCCCGCAAGCACAATCAGCAATGTTGAGGCGATGGCCGACTGGCCAGCCACCAAACGCAGTGGCAACAGGAGTTGATCCGCGAGCGTGGCAATTTGTGCGGCAAACTCATGGATGAATGTAGCCAGCAATACAAAAGCCGGAATGATGCGCGCAGCCCGGTTGTCCACCGCGATCAGGCGCGCGCCCGAATTTCCCGGCGCGCACATCAACCAGGCCAAACCACTCTGGAAGGCCGTGGCAACAAAAATACCGAATACAAAATCGACCACGATTTGAAAGTTGGGAGTTGCCAGGCCTGCGAGATTCAATGACGTTGTGACCACAAAACTCAGGCACACCAGCCCAATGGCCAGAACTGTTGCCCCCGCGATCACACGCCACAAGCGTTGCACGGCAGACAGCGGCACGTCGCCTCGCGCCTTTGGCCACCAGCCGCGTGTGACAATGATCCGACTTAACATCCATGCCAAAACGAGAAACGCCGGCAGCAAAGCGAGGCCAGGCCAATAGGCCTGCGGAGCCCGCGATTGCCACCACAAGGTTACAATGCTTGTCAGGCGGCTGAACAAAAGCCCGGTGCCTGTTGCCGTGTCGCTCCAGAGTTGCGGGTTCAGGATTGATTTGTCTGGCCGGAAGATGCGTTGAAAGAATAGTTCGCGCTGCCGGGCCGACACTTGGCCGGAGGTCTGCTCTGCCTCCAGGCCAGCAAGTTCCAACTGCTTCTGAGCGGCCACAAAGCGGCCAACCACATCCTTCAACGCGGCGCGTTGGGTGGCGATGGCCTCAGCTTCAGTTTGACCGGGCGCCGGAGCAGGCCCCAATTGTGCCAATTGTTGTTGAACATCTTTGGCAGGCGCTAATAGTTTGTCGCTTTCCTTGGCGGCATCAAGACGCAGTTGCTCCAATGCCAATCGCTGCGCCGCCAACTGATCATCGGAAAGATAGCCCTGTGCAATCGTGCTTTGCGCCTGCTCAAGATTGGCCCGCAGGGTTGCCGCTGCCTTTTCGGCAGCGGCTATAACTGCCTCGTCAAAGGCATGCGCTGTCGCCAGCTGCAACGCCAACCCCAGCACAAGGGCCAATGCGCGAAGCATAAGGCCCCGGCTCATGCTCACACCAGGCGGCTCTGCACCACGGCAGCGCCAATGAAGGAAGAAAATAACGGGTGTGGATCAAGCGGCTTGGATTTCAGCTCCGGGTGATATTGCACGCCGATGAACCAAGGATGGTCAGCATACTCCACCGTTTCCGGCAACAGCCCATCAGGCGACATGCCGGAGAACACCAGCCCCGCCTTTTCGAGCCGAGCGCGATAAGCGGTGTTCACTTCATAACGGTGGCGGTGGCGCTCCGAAATACGCGTGTCACCATAGATTTCGGCAATATGCGTGCCGGGTTTCAGGCTCGCGTCAAACGCACCAAGGCGCATGGTGCCACCGAGATCCCCACCCTTTTTGCGGATTTCAAGCTCATTGCCCTTCATCCACTCTGTCATGGTGCCCACGACAGGTTCCTTGGTCTCGCCGAATTCAGTGGATGAGGCCTTATCGATGCCACAGAGATTTCGCGCTGCTTCGATACAAGCCATCTGCATGCCAAAGCAGATGCCGAAATAAGGCACTTTGCGGGTGCGCGCGAAAGTGGCCGCCTTGATCTTGCCTTCTGAGCCGCGCTCGCCAAAACCACCTGGCACAAGGATACCATGCACGCCCTCAAGATAGGGTGCTGGATCTTCCTTCTCGAAAATCTCGCTCTCGATCCACTCGAGATTCACTTTAACATTATTGGCAATGCCGCCATGCACCAGCGCTTCCTTGAGCGACTTATAGGCATCCAGCAGGCCAGTATATTTGCCCACAACGGCGATATTCACTTCACCTTCAGGATGCAGAATGCGCTGCTGGATGGCATCCCAGCGCGACAGATCCGGCGCCTTTGCATTGGTGATGCCGAAAGCGGCAAGCACTTCATCGTCCAGGCCTTCGGCGTGATAGGCGCGCGGCACATCGTAGATGTTGGCCACGTCCAGCGCCTGGATCACAGCGCTAGGCCGCACGTTGCAGAACTGCGCGATCTTCTTGCGCTCATTGACCGGAATCTCGCGATCAGCGCGACACAGCAGGATATCAGGCTGAATACCGATGGAGCGCAGCTCTTTCACCGAGTGCTGGGTCGGCTTCGTTTTCAATTCGCCTGCAGTGGGAATGAAGGGCAACAGCGTGAGATGAATGTAGATGCATGAGCCGCGTGGGCTCTCCTGCCCAAACTGGCGGATGGCTTCAAAGAATGGCAGGCCTTCAATATCACCTACCGTGCCGCCCACCTCGACGAGCACAAAATCAAACCCATCACTGCCCGCGCGCACGAAATCCTTGATCGCATCGGTCACATGCGGGATGACCTGCACCGTGCCGCCGAGGTAGTCGCCACGGCGTTCCTTGGTGATGATGTCCTGATAGATCTTGCCTGTAGTGATGTTGTCGAGCTTTGTGGCATGATTGCCGGTGAAGCGCTCATAGTGGCCAAGGTCGAGATCGGTTTCCGCGCCATCATCTGTGACGAAGACTTCGCCATGTTGATAAGGGCTCATCGTGCCCGGATCGACATTCAGATAAGGATCGAGTTTACGGAGCCGAACCTTATAGCCACGCGCTTGCAAAACAGCCCCGAGTGCTGCCGATGCCAAGCCCTTGCCAAGTGAGGAAACCACGCCGCCAGTGATGAAGATATATCGCGCCATGGGAATCCACCCTAACAACTGGCCATCACGATTCGAAGCGCAGAATCGTCATGGCGCTAAATAAATGTGGAATGCCGTGAAACAGTTTCCCTGTTTCACAGCACTTGAGCGGAATGACTCTTCAAAGAAAAGTCATTCTCGCCCAATGTTTTCTATTGTCGATCAACTTGTCTGACTTTTGACGATTCCGTCAAAAGTCAGATTGATCTATCAATGGATTAAGGCGTGGCTGGTTGGGCCGGCTTGGAGCCACCGTCGAGCTTCGGCAACAAAGCCGAGCCGCCGCCATCAGCCGGGGCCGCAGGCGTGCCGGTGGCTGATGAACCATCGGCGGGAGCCGACTGCACCGGCGTTGTATCCACCACCGAGCCCGAGCCACGATGCGAAGACAGCATGGTGAGCGCGATGGATGTCGCAAAGAACATGGCCGCCAGGATGGCCGTGGTGCGCGTTAACGTGTTGCCCACGCCGCGAGACGAAAACAGGCTGCCGCTCTGCCCGCCACCAATGCCAAGCGCACCGCCTTCCGACTTTTGCAGCATGACAAGCCCAATCAGGAGAAGGGCGACAACAAGATGGACGGACAAAAGAATGGCCTGCATGAAAAACCTCAAAATTCAGAGCGCTGTTTAGGCGCTAGATGGGGTTAGCGCAACCCCGTTGCAAGGCCGGACTGAGCGGCCGCCGTATGACTTTTGACAGGGTCTGCTATCAGTGCCTATCATCATCCTGGCGAGACATTGGAGGGGGAGATGCGTCGTCTATTTGTAGCACTGACACTGTTGCTGGCCTTGGTTCCGGGCTTCACTAGCGCGGCCACCACCCAGCCCGCCAGCCCCGCCCAAAAGCAGGATGCACCGCTGCAAGAACAGCCGATGCGCTTCGACATCATCCGCCTGTCCAGCACGGCTTGCGAGCCACTATGCCCAGAGTGGATTTCGGCCGAGGGCCGGATCATGCCCAACACCGCTGGCAGGCTGGATGGGCTGTTGAAAAACCAGGCCTTTCGCAAGCTGCCCATCCTCATCAATTCGGGCGGCGGCAGCATTGAAGCGGCAGTGTCCATGGGCCGCACGATCCGCAAATTTCAAATGACAACCGTTGTCGGCAAAACCTTCATCTTTGGTTGCCCCGAGGCCGACCGGCTTGCAAACAAATGCAACCTCGACCCCGTCACCAAGACCTACAACGGCATGGCCATGCCAGTTGAGGCCTATTGCGCTTCCGCCTGCCCGCTGATGCTGTTGGGCGGCACGGTTAGGCTGATTGAACCCTATGCCCTGGTGGGCCTGCACGAGCCTCGCGCCGAGACCCAGCCCTATGTGGACCAATATCGCATCCTCTACCGCATGGAGGGCCGCAGGAAGCACATCATTTCCAAGACCTTCGTCAAACGCACCTATTTGGCCAAAAAGGAAGTCATTGGAGTTACCCCTCAGCTCCGCCGCGCACTTGCACCCTATCTCAAGGACATGGGGGGAGATCCTGCCATTCTCACCGAGATGGAAAAGGCCGCCCCGAAAGACATGAATTGGATCAAGCCCAATTCGGGTGAGCGTGAGCGGCTCGGGCTCGTTTCAAACAGCGGGGCACATGGCCCAATCACTTTCGAATCCCTGACCAGCGCCAAGAGCTGCAAGCCTGACGCAACCAATGGCCCCAATTGCATTTTCGTGAAAGAGAAAACCCCTGTGGCCTCGGCCCCGGCAACACCTGCTGCTGAACCGCCTTGCTTCATCCAAGGCGGTTGCACCAAAGAAAACGGGCCACAACACATGCGGCCCGCAGAAACGAAATGCTATGTTATGAGCGGCTGCTCTTAAGCCACAGCGGCTTCTTCAGCCTTCTTCTGCACTGGGCCTGAATCTTTGCCCTTGGCGGTCACATCACGGTCGACGAATTCGATCACCGCAACTGGCGCATTGTCGCCCATGCGGAAGCCCGCCTTCATGATGCGCAGATAGCCGCCCTTGCGATCCTTGTAGCGCTTGGCAAGAACGTCAAACAGCTTCTTGGTTTGCTCAATGTCGCGCATCTGGCCGATGGCCTGACGGCGCGCATGCAGCGTGCCCTTCTTGCCGAGGGTCACCAGCTTTTCAACGATCGGACGCAGATCCTTCGCCTTGGGCAAAGTTGTCACGATCTGCTCATGCTTGATCAGCGAAGCAGCCATGTTCGCAAACATCGCCTGGCGATGTTCCGAAGTGCGGTTCAGTTGGCGGCCCTTAAATCCGTGGCGCATGATAGTCTCCTAACTCAAATCTCATAAGATCAGCGCGAGCTGATCGCTAATCTAAACTAGAGCGATATGCGCCAAAGGCGCATTTCGCTTTAGTAATGGCTTTCGAGCTTCTTGGCGAGCTCGTCAATGTTTTCAGGCGGCCAGTTCGGCACTTCCATGCCGAGGTGCAGGCCCATCTGGGCGAGAACTTCCTTGATCTCGTTGAGTGACTTGCGGCCGAAATTCGGCGTGCGCAGCATCTCGGCTTCCGACTTCTGGATGAGATCGCCGATGTAAACGATGTTGTCGTTCTTCAGGCAGTTGGCCGAGCGAACCGAAAGTTCGAGTTCGTCCACCTTCTTGAGGAGGGCGGCGTTGAACGGCAGTTCCTGGCGCACTTCTTCAACAACATGAGCGGTGGGCTCGCTGAAGTTGATGAACACGCTGATCTGGTCTTGCAGAATGCGCGCGGCATAGGCCACCGCATCTTCAGGCGTAACCGCACCGTTGGTTTCAACGGTCATGATCAGCTTGTCATAGTCAAGGATCTGGCCTTCGCGAGTGTTTTCCACGCGGTAAGACACGCGGCGCACCGGCGAATAGATCGAGTCAACCGGGATCAGACCAATGGGTGCATCTTCCGCGCGGTTGCGGTCTGCGGCCACATAGCCCTTGCCATTGTTGATGGTGAATTCAATGCGCAGTTCAGCGCCTTGATCCAGCGTACAGATCACATGTTCCGGATTGAGAACCTGAACGTCAGCAGTCTGCTGGATGTCACCAGCCTTCACTTGGCCCGGGCCAGTCTTCTTCAGCGTCAGGCGCTTGGGGCCTTCGGCATGCATGGCGAAGGCGATTTCCTTGATGTTCAGGATCATGTCCGTCACATCTTCGCGCACTCCGGCGATGGAAGAGAACTCATGCAACACGCCATCGATCTGGATCGAGGTGACGGCAGCGCCCTGCAGCGACGACAACAGGATGCGGCGCAGCGCATTGCCAAGGGTCGTGCCAAAGCCACGCTCCAAGGGCTCCGCCACCA
>JANPHF010000006.1:0-3060 GCA_031424315.1 Aestuariivirga sp. | reverse complement strand
CGGCAACAGCGGGTGAGGCAATGTCGGTTAGCATGGCCTGCAGCACATCTTTGCCAGCCAAAAGATCAAAGAATGTGTCATCGGGACGCCAATCATTGAGGGTGGCACTGGTGATCATGGCTGTGGCTTCTGCCGTGGCTGTACCACAGGCCAAGGTTTCTGCCATGGCCAATGCGAGAAGGCGCACGACATCATCTTCGGGCAGTTTGAGAAGACGGGCAAAAAGGTGGGCTAAGCCGTAATCGTCGCCATTGGGCCTCACCAATTCGCTGCGGTCTTCCTCAAATCCGCACAGTGACAAGAGTTCTCTGCGCCGTTCGTCAAAAGCAATAGTTGCGGGATTGGCGGCAATAGATGCTCCGATTTCAGTCTTCGTTGCCTTCATCGGTTCGGGCTTCACCATCCACAAATTTGAACCGACAATCATGTGCGCCAGCACAAGACGCAAGGCAATTTGCGGGTGGTTCAAGAGTTCCAGCCGGACAGAGGCAAGCCGGTGCAGTTCGACATAGTTCTGCATCGGTTTGGTCAGTTCTGGCTTTTCGGATTTGGCTTGTGAGTTTGGCGATCCCGTGGCTTTCGCTTCGGCCTTGCGGACCTCGGCACGTGTGAGTAAGCCTTCATGGGCTTCCACTTCGCCACGATCTGAGACAGAGATAAACACCGCCCCGCCCTTCTTCTTGGCAGTCTTCTCGTAATCCCATTCGTTAAACCGCTGGTCCTTTTCCATGACTTCAACACGGGTCCAGCCATTGACTTCAAAGCTGGCTTTGAGCTTGGCAATGGCTTCAAGTTGAAGCGGCCAAAACGTGTCGGGATTAGCGAAATAACTTTCTTCGCCAAACAAGTCGGAAACGATCTCACCTTTATAAGCATTGAGGTCAAACAAAGCATTGGTTGTTGGAATTTGTGAACCGCCAAGCAACCAACGTTTGAGATTGCCGCCGCGTGGCGCGTGTTGTTCGGGGTCTTCAAACAGGGAAAGCCAGTCTTTCTGTTGCTGCTTTGAGGCAAGAGTCAAAGCCCGCAGCGTCTCGCCATCGATCTCTCCGGTACGGTATGCAGTTCTGATCTTGGGTGCCAGATTGGCAATGGCCAAGCGCCGCTTCACCATAATCTCGGTCACACCAAAGACACTGGCGATTTCTTCGATGGTGCGGCCTTCCTTCGATAAGCGTTGGAAGGCTTCAAACTGGTCCATGTCGTCCATGGGAAGACGGGCAACATTTTCGATAAGCGAGGCTTCAACGGCTGCCGCATCATCACCCTTGGCCATGATGGCACAAGGAATGGCTTCAATCTCAAGGCCTTCCTTTTCCAAAGATTGCGCCGCGAGATAGCGCCTTCTGCCAGCAACAATCTCGTAGCCTTTGCCATTCTTACGCACCAAAAGCGGTTGCAGAATGCCGCGCTGCCTAATGCTGGGGATTAAATCTTCGTAGTCCGCTTTCTTCACGCCATGCCGAACATTGGTTTTGGCGATTGAAAGTTCACTTAAGGGGATATGCATCAAGTCCATAATCTTAGTCCTTTCGGGTTGGGGAATTGGCGCTGAATAATTCCATCTGGTTCCGTGCCACATCGTCAAACAGGCCGATGTCACATGGCTTTTGCAGCCTACGGCAACCAAGGGGATGCGCGGCCAGCACCTCAAGCCGCACTTTCATCGAAACGGGCCGCACTCCAGGAACCAGCGTTTGCGGGCCTAGTGATGTGGCTTCGGTTTCGAAGGGGATAGGAGCGGTGGCACTCATGCCGCCTGCTCCAAATCTGAATTGTCTTTGCTTGCTGCCCTGAATTGCAAAATGAAGTCAGACGCCTTGGAGGCAAGACTTGCCGCCTTCACAATGGCGCGGGCGTCTTCTTTCAGGACTTGCAGCCAATTGCCGATATAATCGGCATGGCGAACGGTGGGGACAATGCCAAGCGATGCACAGACAAAGGCGGTCGCCAGTTCGGCAACCAGTTCCTCGCGGGCATAGTCTACCGTTCCAAATTTGGTGGTGAGGTTGCGGTCAAGGCGGGTCTTGTGGCCTGTCCAGTGACCGAGTTCATGGAAGGCCGTGCGGTAATAGTTGATCTGGTCCGGGTAAGATGTCTGGTTGGGGATGCGGATAAAATCTTCGGACGGCACATAGAAGGCCTGATCGCCACCGATGCGAAAATCAGCCACTGTGGCCCCTATCAGGGCTTCGGCTTCGGGCACAATCTCACGCGGTTGGCGCGGCTCAACCACGCCAAACAATCCAACCGGCAAACCTTCGCATTGCTCGGCATTAAAAACCGTGTAGCGCTTCAAGAAATGGATGGCTGACGGGTCTATGCCCTCGTCTTTGGCCCGCTGTTGTTCCTTCTGCGGCACAAACTTGTCAGCAAAATAAACATGGGTTCCGTGTTCACCCTTGCGCACACTGCCACCCATGGCGATACATTGTTTGAAGGTCAGCCAATAGGGTGAAGCAAAGCCCTTTTCCTCAAGAGCAGACCAAAGCAAAAGGATATTGATGCCGGAATAGCTGCGGCGGGTCAGGCCATTGATGGGAAGCCCCAAAAGGGAGTGCTGCTTGCTGCTGGTCCAAGGCTGCACCCATGGCACGATACCGCGTTCAAGCTCGGCGATGATTTTATCGGTGATTTCACGATAGATAGTGTCCCTTCCAATCGCCTTCGACATCTCTGTTCCCTCCTTCGCATCCGAACCCCGGAGCGGGGTGGGCGGTGCCTTGCGACTGAAGAGGCCCGCTGAATGAGGCGGTCTGCACCGAAGGCCGGAACGTCAGTGGAGGACTGCGCTCTTGAGGACTTTGTAGATCATTGAGAACTTAGAGCACTTGCGCAGTTGCGGCCCGCCGCAGCGGGCCTAGAAAGGAGCGCCGCCCACCCTGCGAACGAGGTCGGACCTTCAAGAAATGTCGGTGCGCAGCACCGTCCATGCCTGAACATTGTGGAACCTGCGACATGGATGGAAGCCCGAAGGGCCGAGACCATCAAACGAAAAGAACATTTCACAATTGGAATTGGGCTCGGCTCGCGACAGCCCGGCCGCGTTAACGCGGGGCG
>JANPHF010000005.1:0-6981 GCA_031424315.1 Aestuariivirga sp. | reverse complement strand
CCCCCGGAAGCAGGAAGGCGCGTGATTTCCTTCCGCCTGCAGGCGCTGCTGTCCGACCCACAATGTGGAAACGCTGTCGACATCGTCCCCTCCTTTGGTTCAGATGATGGGAAGATAGGCATAATAGGAGTTTAATGTCAATAGGGGAATATAAAAATCTCAAAGTATTTGCAAATTCCGCTTCTGACCCCAACCTGACTTGCCCCGCGGAAATTGAATTTCTATGGTCCCAAAGCGCCATTCGACGCTAGGGCATCCAAACCTTCGGAGTTCGAGCCAAAGCGAGTTAGCTTGGATGTGTGTCCACTGAACCGACGGCAGGCCAAGGCGGAAGGTTATCAGGCCCAAGTCGTGCCTTTTGTCGCTGAACCCGGGCTATGGAATAAATCATCGGTTAACTGCTTTGCCGGAAAGTCCGCGTTCGGATGGCCAAGTTTGGGACTTTCTTGACGGATAGGGTCGGATGCTAAGGGCCAAAGTCCCATCCGAGGGCCCAATCATGTTGGATGACAGCTCACCCTTCACGCTGACAAAATTTATTGTCGCAATCCTCTTTGGCATGTGCCTGCTCGCCACGGCAGTTGTTTTCGGTGTAAATTATTCTGTCGATCACGCCGTTTCGATAGACGCGCGGACCAAGGCTGAAGATTGGGCCAAATACTTCATCAACACAATGCCTGATCTCGACCAGCTTCTTGCCAACGGCAAGCTCGACGACCGCCAGACATCGGTCGTTTCCACTGCGGCGAAGGTGGGTAATGTCTTTCGATTCAAGCTCTACGATCCCAAGGGCAATACGATTCTGGAGTCCGATCCCGAAACCTTTGAAAAAAAGGCGGACGCTGACCACATCGACGATGACGCGTTGGATGTCGTCACCAGCAAGCAAAGCATGATTTCACTCAATGACGGAACCAACGAGCGTAACATGCCTTCACTCTATGCCGAAGCATATGTGCCAGTGCTAAAGGAAAACGGCGACCTCCGCGCTATTGTCGAAACCTATGTTGATCAGACCAAAACGGCTGCGTTCTTTAAGAAGATTTTTGGCGTGCTTACAATCAGCTTGTGCATCGGCATGGCGTTAGCTTTCGGTGTTCCCACACTGGCGTATTTATTCCGCACCAAACAGGCGCGTGAGGTGAAGCACGAGGCTGAAATCATGGCCATATCGCGTGACGCTGCGGAAAAATCTGAAGCAGAAGCGCTGGAAGCTGCAGCCATGTTCAAAGAATTGAACGAAAGCGTCACTATCCTCAACATTCAACTTAGTCAAAAGGCAGAAGAACTCCAGTCAGCCCAAGAGGAGATTGTGAGGAAAGGCAAGATGGCTCAGCTTGGCGTGCTGATCGCAACAGTGGCCCACGAACTTCGCAATCCTTTGGGGGCGGTCCGATCAACTGTCTTTCTATTGAACAAGAAACTTAGTAGCACGAGCACGGAAATCAACGGACTGCTCACCCGCATCGACACCAGCATCACGCGTTGCGACAATATCATATCACAACTTCTCGATTATTCGCGTTCGCAAGCGCTCAATACGATGCCAACTGACCTAGACCTATGGCTTGAATCCACTTTGGCAGATCAGGCAGTCAATCTGCCTGCGGAACTCAGTATAACCTGTGATCTCGGGCTTCAGGGCCTTAAGACAAATATCGATCCTGAACGAGCGCGCCGCGCAATTATCAATTTGATCATGAATTCTATTGAGGCCATGACCCACAATGGACAACCGCTTGCCGAAATGGCGGGGCGCCCTTTGCGGATCGACGTGAGCACTCGGTTGACGGCACGAGGCGCTGAAATCTCAATTGATGACAATGGCCCAGGGATTCCTCCGGAATTAATTGAGAAGATCCGTGAACCTTTATTTACGACAAAAGGCTTTGGAACAGGATTGGGCATTCCTGCTGTTGAAAAGATCATGGGGTTACATGGGGGTGGTCTGGAAATACATTCCACGCCGGGTCATGGCGCGCGTTTCAATATCTGGTTTCCAGCAACAGATATGAACCAACAGGCCGCTTAATTACACCAAACGCCTGGCACTTCAGCTGTTGGCCCTTAACTAGCCTCTAGCTGTGCCGCTTTCACCTTCGTATTTCAGGTGCCTCGGTAACAAGCGAGTTGGGTTGCACTTTGGTTTTTGCAATGCCCCGCCCCTCATCCGCCCTCTCGCCTAGGCGAAGCTGGAGCTTCACTTCGGCGTAGCCTGATCGGGCACCTTATCCCCGGGGGAGATGGGCGAGTGGGTGAGTTCACACCCTTCGCCCTTGGGCGGCGATGAAGAGGCCGAGGAGTTGCGGCTGCCTGTTTGATTGTCACGGGATGATTGTTTAGACTCGGTGCCGCTTTGAAAACCCCCTCCCATTCCCACCTCTGGCCAGGTGCACCCCTGGCATTGGGCGCAGCAGCCGCTTTCGGCGTCTCGACTCCATTGGCGAAATTGTTGCTGGGCACAGCCACGCCCTGGATGATGGCGGCTCTGCTCTATCTGGGGTCAGGCCTCGGGCTCGGCATGCTGGTTGCTTTGCGAAGGACAACTGGCAAGGATTCGGGCGAAGCAAAACTGAATCGCGCCGATCTGCCATGGCTTGCCGGAACCATTGTCTTCGGCGGCTTGGCGGGGCCATTGCTGCTGTTATTCGGACTCAATCTGACCGACGCGGCGTCGGCTTCGCTTCTGCTCAATCTCGAGGCTGTATTCACGCTGTTGCTGGCCTGGATTGCCTTCCATGAGCATGTTGATGTCCGCCTGTTTCTGGGCGCTGTGGCCATTGTTGCAGGCGCCTTGCTGCTCTCTTGGCAAGGCGGGCTTGGCGCATTCAACTGGGGCGCGGTGTTGATCGCCCTGGCCTGCCTGTCCTGGGCCATAGACAATAATTTGACGCGGAATATTTCAGCCACTGACCCATTTGTTCTTACCGCCATCAAGGGCCTGACGGCCGGCAGCGTGAACCTTTTGCTCGCCCTTTACAGCGGAGCAAACTTGCCGAGCTCTCTTCATATCGCCAGCGCGATGTTGCTGGGCTTTTTCAGCTACGGCTTGGGTCTGGTGCTTTTCATTTTTGCATTGCGCTATCTCGGAACGGCCAGAACCGGCGCCTACTATGGCACGGCACCATTCATCGGGGCGATTTTCGCGGCCATCATTCTCGGAACACCACTCACGCCCACCATCCTGATTGCCGGGCTATTGATGGCGATTGGTGCGTGGCTTCACTTGGCCGAACGCCATGAGCATGAACATCTTCATGCCGAGCAGGAACACGATCATCTCCACGTGCATGACGAGCACCATCAACACATGCATGCGGGGGAAGTTACCGAGCCACATTCACATGTGCATAGCCACCAGCCTCTCCGGCACAAACACGCACATTATCCCGATTTGCACCATCGCCACCGGCATTGATGATGCGCCTTCGGATGGCAGCTAAACCCTCCGCCCTTCGGCGTCGATGAGGAGGCTGCCGTCTTCCTTGTAGAGTGGGCCCTTTGGCAGGCGGTCCAACAGGTCCAGCACGGTCTCACTCGGGCGGCAGAGTTTAACACCTTTGGAGGTGCAGACGATGGGGCGGTTGACCAGCACGGGGTGTTTCAACATTTCGGCCAGGATGCGCGCGTCTGACACGCCTTCTTCCAGCAGGCCCAACTCCTTCGCGGGCGATTTGGTTTCGCGCAGCGCGCTTCTCGGCGTGAGGCCTGCGGCGGCGAAGAGGGCGAGGAGCTGCGGCTCTGTCCAGCCCGTCTTGAGATATTCAATCACTGTGGGCGCGTAACCCGCCGCCTGAATGATGGTGAGCACATTGCGCGAGGTGCCACATTCGGGATTGTGATGGATGACGATATTCATGGCTCAGTCCCTTTGGTCTTCCGCAAAGAGCCGCGGGACAACGGCCAGCGCCACCGCTAGCCCCACAAGCTGCGCTGCCACGAAGGGCAGCACGGAGGCGGGCGCGATGCCTGCAAAGGTGTTGGAAAAGGCGCGGGCCAGCGTGACGGCGGGATTGGCGAAAGACGTGGACGCGGTGAACCAATAGGCCGCCGTGATGTAAAGCCCCACCAGCGTGGGGATGGCGGGGGCATTGAAGCGCAAGCCGCCAAAGATCGTCAACAGCAGGCCGAATGTGGCTGTGGCCTCGGCGATCCACTGGCCTGTGCCCCAGCGGCTCTTGCTGGAGACTTCGAAGATGGAAAGGTTAAACATGGCATGGGCAAGCCAGACGCCTACGAGCGCGCCCACGACCTGCGCCGCGATGTAAGGCGCAAGGCGCGGCCAGCGCATGCGGCCCGTGAGGCACATGGCCAGCGACACCACCGGATTGAAATGCGCGCCGGACACGGGGCCTAAAATGGAGATGAGGACAACGAGGATGGCGCCTGTGGGAATGGTGTTGCCCAAGAGCGCAATCGCCACATTGCCACCGGCCAATTGCTCCCCCATGATGCCGGAGCCGATCACCGTAGCCAGCAACAGGCCTGTGCCGACGCATTCGGCGAGGAGGGTTTGGGAGGAATTACGAGTCATGCTCCGCGGCCTTTGCGAAAGTATTGTGACAGTTACGTGTCAGGTCACCGCCGCCTTGGCTTTGAACTTGGGCTTGTCCCACAGGTGTTTTGACAGCACCTGATGCAAGTGTTCCACTGCGTCATAAACATCGGTGTAGCTCACATAAAGCGGCGTGAAGCCGAAGCGCATGAGGTTGGGGCTACGGAAATCGCCCACCACCTTGCGCGCGATCAGCGCCTGCATCACGGCATAGGCCTCATCATGGGCCAGGCAGACATGACTGCCCCTTGCGTTCCATTCGCGCGTGCCGTGCACTGAGATGCCGAAGCGGGCGCAGCGCTGTTCAGCCAGCTCTGCGAACATCTGGCATTGCTTCTGGCCCTTGGCATAGAGCTTTTCCATATCCACACCGCGCCAGGCATCCAGCGCTGCATCCAGCGCCACCATGTTGAGCATGGGTTGGGTGCCCACCTGCAGGCGCATGATGTTGCCAGCGGGCTCAAAATCTGGCGCGAAGGCAAAGGGCTTGGCATGGCCCCACCAGCCCACAAGTGCTGGCATGATTTCCTTCTGCAGGCGCGGATGCACGAAGGCAAAGGCTGGGGCGCCGGGGCCGCCGTTCAGATATTTATAGGTGCAACCCACGGCGAAATCGGCATTCACTTCCATCAACCGCCCTGGCACGGCGCCGGCGGAATGGGCCAGATCCCAGAGCATCAGCGCGCCCTTGGCATGGGCCTTGTCAGTGATGGCTTTCATGTCATGGCGGCGGGCGGAGCGGTAATCCACTTCGGTGATCGTCACCACGGCCACATCTTCGGTGATGTTGTCCATCACCTGCTCCGGCTCCACCACTTTCAGCACATGGCCATCTGCCATGAACCTCGTGAGGCCCTGGGCGACATAGAGATCGGAGGGGAAGTTGCCAGAGTCCGAGAGAATGATCTTGCGGCTGCGATTTTTCGCCACGGCGGCGGAGAGCACCTTGAACAGGTTCACCGAGATTGTATCGGCCACGATGACGCTGCCATCTTCCGCGCCGATCAGCCGGGCGATCTTGTTGCCGGTGACACGTGGCAGTTCCCACCAGCCATGCTTATTCCACGAGGTGATAAGATCGCGGCCCCATTCCACATCCACGGCATGTTTAAGGCGTGGGCCAGCGGCCTTGGGCAGCACGCCCAGCGAATTGCCATCGAGATAGATCATCCCACGCGGGATTGAAAACAGTTTGCGCTTGCGGGCGAAGGAATCGGCTCTATCCAGCCGCTGGGCCTCCTTGCGAGTGATCATTTTTCTCTCCCTTTGTGCGATTTGGAATCGCCGCTTTCTTGTTGTTATGAATTCGCCACAAAGCGCATTATTCTGCAAGCCATGAGGCGGATTTGGATTGCAGTTTTGGCGTTTCTGGCTTTGGGGGGTGTGGCGGCGGCCGATGGGCTTGCGCCGGGCGAAGTTTACCTTCTGGTCAAGCATGTGCGGCCTGGCGTGAAGGAGGCCGATGGTTGGGCGGCGGACTTGCTGGATGTGATGCAAGCCCAGAAAATCCCCGCTACGCGCGAAAATGTCTGTGCGGCACTGGCGGTAATCGATCAGGAATCCAATTTCGTGGCCAATCCTGTCGTGCCGGGCCTTGGCAAGCTGGCGGAAAGGAGCTTGCGCGACAAATTCGGCCACGTGCCCTTCTTAAGCGGCATGGTTCTGGATTGGCTGGACGCGCATCCCAAGGGCGAGAAAAGCTATTTGCAGCGCATCCGCGAGGCGCGCACCGAGCGCGATCTTGATCTCACCTACCGCGCCATGGTGAATGACTTTGGCGCGGCTTCCAACATGTCTCTGGTGGTGCAGAGTGGTCTGCTGAACCGCATGATTGAGGAGCGCAACAACATCTCCACTGTGGGTTCGATGCAGGTTTCCGTGCGCTTTGCTTTGGATGAGGCACGCGGGGCACGCTATCTGCCGATGACGCTTTCGGATGACTATGCCGTGCGTGATGAACTCTACATGCGGCGCGGCGGCATGTATTACGGCGTGAAGCAACTCCTGGGCTATGACAGCGGCTACAATCGAAAGATTTTCCGCTTTGCCGATTTCAACGCGGGACGCTTTTCCAGCCGCAATGCCGCGTTTCAGCATATCATCAGTATACTGACGAAACAGAATTTAGCGCGAGACGGGGATTTGCTGCTTTATGACAAGGTTGGTAGGCCGCAGGCAGCAGCGAGCGGAACGGAGAAAGCCCTTCGTGCCTTGAACGGCAGCGCGGCACTAGGGCTGACGGATGCGAAAATCCGCGATGACTTGACGCAGGAGAAGACTGCCGATTTCGGCACGACCCAGACTTATATCGCCGTGAAGAACCTCTACTTGCGCAAGTCTGGCAAGCCCGCGCCTTATGCGGAATTGCCCGGGATTGATCTTTCGAGTGTCAAGCTTTCGCACAAGATGACGACGGCGAGCTACGC
>JANPHF010000004.1:0-4592 GCA_031424315.1 Aestuariivirga sp. | reverse complement strand
GACATGGCCGATGCCTTTGTTGGAGCCAATGAACTCGCCGACAATGGCGCCAACAATTGCAAAGCTGAAGCTCAGATGCAGCGATGCAAAAATCCAGCTCATCGCCGAAGGTATGATCACTGAACGGGTTAACTGCCAGTTTGAGGCACCCAGGATTTGGGCATTGGCGATCATGGCGCGGTCTGCTTCTCTCACGCCCTGGAAAGCATTGGCGAAGACGATGAAAAACACCATGACGAAGGCCACGGCTACCTTTGAAGCAAGGCCGAAGCCAAGAATCAGGATAAAGATGGGCGCCAGGACCACGCGTGGAATGGCGTTGAGAACTTTGATGTAGATCGAAAAGATGTCTGACAGCATGCGGTTCCGGCCAAGGGCGATGCCGCAAACGATGCCGGCAAGTGAGCCCAGCAGAAAGCCGATCAAGGCCGCAGACAGCGTGTAGTAGAGATGAATCCAGAGAGACACGCCATCGCTACCCTCCTGGATGAATTCCCACATGCGCATGATGATTTCAGACGGGAATGAATAGAAGAATGGGTCAATCCAGGCAAAGCGTGCGCTAATTTCCCAAGAACCCAACAATATCGCCAATACGACAAGACGCCAAACGATGACTTTGACCTGGCGGGTTCTCGTTGCGCTGCGAGCTGCCGCTTCGATTTCAGCGTCTGACGTTCCAGGCGCATAGGTGATCGAGCCATCCGTGATTGAAACTGCGTTCATCCTATAGCCTCGCCGTTGTGGTATAGCCGGATTGCACTTCTTCTTTCAGATCGCCCCAGATGCGGCGGGACAGATCGATGAATTTCTTGTCATAGCGGATCTCAGAAATCACCCGCGGACGTGGGATATCAATTTCGTGCACTGATTTGATGGTGGCAGGCCGCGTGGTGAGCACATAGACGCGGTCTGCCAAGCCGATTGCTTCCTCCAAATCATGAGTCACGAACACGACAGAAGCCTTAGCATCGCTCCACAGCCGCAGAAGTTCCTCATGCATCTGGACGCGGGTTTGCACATCCAGCGCAGAAAAAGGCTCATCCATCAGCAGGATCTGCGGGCGGTTGATAAAGGTTTGTGCAAGGGCAACACGCTTTCGCATGCCACCGGAAAGTTGGTGTGGGTAGTGGCCTTCAAACGCAGATAGGCCCACCCGGCTGATCCAATCCCGCGCGCGCTGCGTTGCTTCTTTGCGTGGCTCGCCCCGAAAGAGCGGCCCTGCAAGCACATTGTCCAGCACGCTGCGCCATGGAAACAGGGCATCGGCCTGAAACACAAATCCGATCCTCGGGTCAATGCCGCTGACTGGCTTGCCCATCACCCGCACTTCGCCGGATGAGGGCTTACCCAGACCTGTGATGAGATTGAGCGTTGTGGACTTGCCGCATCCCGTGGGGCCGACCAGCGCAATAAATTCTCCCCTGGCGACACTCAAATTGAAATCGTTGAGTGTGGCAAAGGACTTGCCCTGTGGGCTGAGAAAGCGACGGCTGACATTGATCAGCTCGATAGCCGGCGTGTTCTGGGATTCGGCGAGCGCCATGACGATCCTGCGCCGGTCAAGCGGCGATTGCGATGATGAAAGGGAATAGGCCCGCGCGGCTATTATGAGCCTGCGGGCCTTGAGACTTATTTCGCGGCCTTCACGAATTCAGTCGTGTAGGTCTTGGAAAGATCGATTGTCTTGCCCTTGATGTTCTTTGAAAAGCCCGAGAGAACGGCGAGAACAGTTTCAGGCCCTCCCTCTGGCATCACGCCATCAGGCGTGTACATGCCCTTGCCTGCGTCCAACGCTTTCACATAGCCGTCTTTGTCGCCCACATAATATTCCTTGGGCATCTTGTCGGCGATCTCGGCGGCGCTGTGCGTGTTGATCCACTTCATGGTCTTCACAAAAGCATTCGCCAGCTTCTGCACGGTTTCCTTGTGGCTGTTGACGTAGTCCGTGCTCATGTAAAGTGAGCTGGCGGGATAAACGCCGCCGAGTGCCGCCTTAGCCCCTTCAGCCGTGCGCATATCCACCAGCACAGTTCCGTCACCTGCCTTCAGAATACGCGAAATGGTTGGTTCGGTCGTCATGCCAGCCTGGATCTGATCCGTTTCAAGTGCCTTGATAAAGGTGTCACCTGCGCCAACAGCAACAGAGGTGAATTCGCCCAGTTGAACGCCGGATTTGACGGCGAGATACTGAGTGAGAAAGTTGGTGGAAGAGCCAAGTCCAGTCACACCAAGGCTCTTGCCTTTGACGTCGGCGAAAGATTTGATTTCAGGATGCTTGCTGGAGACGATTTCGACTTCTCCAGGCACCTGATTGAGCTGCACAACGGACTCAACGAACTTCCCTTTTGCCTGAAGGTCAACGCAGTGATCATAGAAGCCCACGACGCCCTGCACTGCCCCAGCAAGCATCTGGTCTTCGGCATCCACGCCGGCGGGTTCGTTAAGAAGTTCCACATCCAGGCCTTCATCCTTGAAGTAGCCAAGTGCCTCAGTGAGTTTAGCCGGAAGATAGATCTGCTTTTCATAGCCTCCGACCATAAGGCTGACCTTGTTGTCGTCGGCCAGAGCCGGAGCAAGATGGCCTGCAGCCAATGCTGCGCCTGCAAACAGAAATGCTCTGAGTTTCATGTAGTCCTCCCAAATGGCGTCAATCTCAACATTGGCCGACGCTTCTATTTGAGACCTAACCACGCCAACCTTACAGGCACCTTTCAGAAGTGGTCCATCCGATCTACTCTTCGGATGTCTTATTCGTAATCTGATCCACCGGCGGGTTCGGTTGACCGTGCTGGAAAACTGCCCACTGGCTCCAATTTGGGTGCGCAATCAATCTAAGGACGAGGCCGAAGCCAGCGCCTTGAAGTTTCCCGCCCGTGTGAAAATCCCCGAACAGGCCGACAAATGTCCGGGCCAGCTTTCCGGCGGCCAGCAACAGCGAGTCGCAATCGCCCGCGCGCTGTGCATGAGCCCAAACGTGATGCTGGTTGATGCGCCCAGTTCGGCGCTTGATCCTGAAATGATTCAGGAAGTGCTCGACGCGATGACCGACCTGGCCCGCGAAGGCATGACCATGCTCTGCGTCACACATGAGATGGCCTTAGCAAAGCAGGTCGCAGATCGCATCGTCTTCATGGATCTAGGCCGGATCGTGGAGGAAAATGAACGCAGGCGTTTTTTGTGGATCCTAAAAGTCCGCGAACGCGGACATTTCTTCAACAAATATTGAACTGAGCCGAAGACATTTTCGGCCTTGGACTAGGTTGGGATCATAGTCTTGGGAGCCCTTGGCAATTTCTCAAAGGTTCTAATTAGCCACGGATGATCAGCGCCACCAAAAATGTGGCATAAATTGTGGTAGAAGCGAACCATGCAGCCACAAGCGTTTAATATTGATAAGGAAAACTCAAATAATGGCGGAGGGAATGGAACTGGCGTCCAACTTTCTCAAGTTCTGTGCTCTGCCCATACGCTGAGACGTTGTCGAAACCGCCAGCAAGACATGACGATTCAGAAACATTGCCTTGAAATCCTCAGAGTCGCCCCAAGTCGACGTGTTACGCTGGGCCGCAAGGCTCCCAAGCTCGTATCCAAGGACCCCTAGTCCCGACCAGGAGTGTTTCAATTTTGGAGCCCAGTACCTCGCTAATGCTCAATGCCAATTGACTTGCTCCCCCAAATTGACCTCGCTTGACAGTTGGTCGGATGTGCCAGCGCAACTCAATTCAGACCTCTTGGCTTACGATCGACAAGGGCGATGTCAGAAGCGCTTCCAGTACAACTCGATACAGTAGAAACTAGAGTCACTTTGCTCGTCTCATGGCGGCCAGGCAAGTTTTGGTGCGTGTCCCTTCCAGCCATTGCATTCTAGATCAATCCCGCAGCGATGTTAATGGTGAGGCCTAGAAGCGCCAGATTGAAAAAGAAAGACAAAATTGAGTGGGCCAATGTAATGCGGCGCATCTGAGGCGAAGTCAGGTTGATATCTGCCGTAGCATTGGCGACGCCAATTGTGAATGAGTAGTAGGCAAAGTCGAGGTAGTCAGGGTATTCGTCCAAACCTATGATTTCCAAGCCGCCGCGCAATTGCGGCACGCCGTCCTTTTGGCTTCTCCATTCTTCGAAATATTCATGTGCGTAGTGTAATGCGAACATGACGTGAATAAAGGCCCATGCGGTTACGATGGTTGTGAAGGCCAAGCCGATGTGGAATGCCTTGAGTAGGCCAGTGGTTTCCTTGACCAAGCCCAACTGCATGACGATAGCAGCTAGGCTCGCAATCGCAGCCAAGCTCGTCAGGACCAGTACTGCATATTGCCCTTCATCTTGAAGTGCCGCATTGCGTCTGATCTTTTCGTGATTAGCCTGCGCCATCATCATGCCGATGGAACCCAGAAAGAACAATGTTGCCAGATTCCACGATATCAAAAGCCGAGTCACCAAGCGGCCTGTTTCGGGCAAGATGAAGTAGGCCAAAATACCTATGGCAATGCTCAAGAACAATCGGGGGCGCGCGCGAATGTGGCGAATAGGGAGCAGGCGAGAGTGGAGGAGAGCTTGAGGCAAAATTTTCATCGCGAAATCACTCTTGT
>JANPHF010000003.1:0-1705 GCA_031424315.1 Aestuariivirga sp. | reverse complement strand
GAATGTGACCTGCAGCTGACAGCAGACGGAGACGCGGTTGTCTTTCACGATGAGACCCTTGACCGGGTGATGCAGGCGAAAGGCTGGGTGCGTGATCATGCAGTGCGCCAACTCAAGGACTTCACCTACAAGGCCGGGAGCGACCGTGTGCAGACCTTGGGGGATTTGCTGGACCAGGTTGCGGGACGCGTCACTCTCGTCATCGAGTTGAAGTCACATTTTGATGGTGATGTGAGCTTGGCCCTTCGGGCGCTGGAGGTGTTGTCAGGGTATCAGGGACCCTATTGCCTCATGTCGTTTGATCCATTGCTTGTGCAGGCCGTGGCCGAGATGTCGCCCAACACGGTGCGGGGCATCACCGCTGACCGCACAACGGATATCTACTACCGCGCCCTGCCCTTTTCCCGGCGCTTGAATTTGCGCCACATGCAGCATCTGGAAAAAACTCGTCCGCATTTCATTTCCTATTATTTCCGGGATTTGCCATTTGTGCCTGTGCAGGCCATTCGCGCGGCAGGGCACCCCATCATCACCTGGACGATCCGCAACACGGAAGAGGAGCGCATGGCGCGGCGCTATTCCGACCAGATCACATTTGAGGGATATGCAGCCTGATGGCGGAACGTTTTCGCACCCTCACGAGCCTGAAGCAGATTGAAGCTGCTGATTGGGATGACATTGCCAATCCCGCAGGTGGTCCGTTCAATCCGTTTTTGTCCCATGCCTTTCTGTCCAGCCTCGAGGAATCGGGTTCAGCGTCTCCGCGCGCCGGGTGGGCCGCGTCTCATTTGGTCTATGAGCGCGACGGTGACATTTCGGGTTTGGTGCCGTGCTATTTGAAGTCCAATTCCATGGGTGAATATGTGTTCGACCACGGATGGGCCGATGCCTTTACGCGGGCGGGCGGGAACTATTACCCCAAGCTGCAAGTGTCGGTTCCCTTCACGCCTGCCACGGGGCCGCGACTGTTGGCGGAACCTTCGCTTCGACCCAAATTGCTGGAGGGACTGCAAGCCCTGACAAGTCAGCACGAGGCCTCGTCGGCCCACATCACGTTTCTGCCGGAGGCGGACTGGAGTACGGCCCCGTCACAATGGTTGAAGCGGCAGGATATCCAGTTCCACTGGCACAATGCTGGCTTTACAGACTTCAAGGATTTCCTGGCGTCACTGTCATCTTCAAAGCGCAAGAACATCCGCAAGGAAAGGGAAGCCATCGCCGCGCGTGGTATCAGCTTTGACCTTCTGACTGGCAAGGACTTGACGGAGGATCATTGGGATCATTTCTACACCTTCTATATGGACACGGGCGCACGTAAATGGGGGCGGCCCTACCTGACGCGGGCGTTCTTCTCCCTGATCAACGAGCGCATGACAGAACACACGCTTTTGGTGCTGGCCAAGCGCGATGGAAAGACCATTGCGGGGGCGTTAAACTTCATCGGGTCAGACACGCTCTATGGTCGCAATTGGGGCGCCACCGAGGACCATCCGTTCCTGCATTTTGAAACCTGCTATTATCAGGCGATTGACTTTGCCATTGCACGCGGCCTCAAAGTGGTTGAGGCGGGCGCCCAGGGTGAACACAAGTTGGCGCGGGGTTATGTGCCCGTGACGACCAAGAGTTTTCATCATCTGGCCCATCCCGGCTTGTCACGCGCTGTGGCAGAGTATCTGGAGCACGAGCGCGCGGCCATTGCCGAGAA
>JANPHF010000002.1:0-13081 GCA_031424315.1 Aestuariivirga sp. | reverse complement strand
TAGCCCACTTTTTGCAGCTCGGTGGAAAGCCGTTCAACCGCCTCGGGATAAAAGTAATTCTCGAGGTAAGCGACCAAGAGGCCTATGATGCGGCTCTTGCCCGACTTCAGTGACCGCGCCAGCACATTGGGCCGGTAACCCAGTTTTTCAGCTGCAGCGCGAACCTTCTCTGCCGTCTTGGGGCTGACCGAGGAGCCGAGAGTGAAAACACGACTGACGGCGGACTGACTGACACCCGCCAAGGCCGCCACTTCCAGTGATGTTACTTTCTCATTTGCCATCTGCGCCGTTTCCCTGCTTCCACTCCGTCATTCCAGAAGCTACGCCTTGCGGCAAGTGGGTTATTTCCCCATAGCCAGGCGTGCGCCTGTCTCGTGATGGAAGAGGTGCAATGCGGCGCGGGTGACGGCAATTGACAAGGGGGCGCCGATTTCGATGCGGAAATCCTTTTGCGCCTTCGTGGCCACGAGTGCACCACCGACACGCACAGTGACGAGGGTGGCATCACCCAACAGTTCCATCGAATAGACTGGCGCATGGATCTGCCCGGCTCCGTTCGCACCAGCAATTGCAGCATCCTCCGCCCGGAAACCCAGCGTCACCGGCCCATCTGCCGCAGCAAGCCCGCTGACTTCCATTCCATTGGCATGAAATGTTCCGCCACTGATTTGGCCCGCAATAAGATTCATGGCGGGCGATCCAATGAAACCTGCCACAAATGTATTTGCCGGCCGATCATAGATCTCGGTTGGTGTGCCAACTTGCTGCATCTGCCCCTTGCTCATGACGACAACGCGGTCTGCAAGTGTCATCGCCTCAATCTGATCATGCGTGACATAGATGGTGGTGGTCTTGAGCGTGTGATGAAGGTTCTTGATCTGGGCCCGGGTGGAAACGCGCAACTTGGCATCGAGATTGGACAGCGGCTCATCCATGAGGAAGGCGTTGGGCTCACGCACGATGGAACGCGCCAGCGCCACTCGCTGCCGCTGACCACCAGAAAGGGCCGCAGGCCGCCGGTCAAGATAATCGCCCAGCTCCACCATGGCGGCGGCGCGCATGACCCTTTCGTGATGCTCCGTCTTTGGCACGCGGCGAACACGCAGCGGAAATCGAATGTTTTCATAAACGGTGAGGTTGGGATAAAGGCCGTAGCTCTGAAACACCATCGATATGTCGCGGTCCTTTGGCTCCAGCTTATTGACCAGACGGTCGCCAATCCAGATCTCACCTTCGGTGATGGACTCAAGTCCTGCGATCATGCGCATGGTCGTGGTCTTGCCGCAGCCTGAAGGGCCGAGGAAGACGAGAAACTCGCCATCGGCAATATCAAGATTCATATCTGCAACGCCGGTCACATGGGCCCAGCGTTTGGCGACATTCAGAAGACGGATGCGGGCCATGATTTATCCCTTGACTGCGCCAGTGGTCAGACCGGAAACAATCTGCCGCTGGAAAAAGAGGACGAGGATGAAAAGCGGAACTGTTGCCGAAACGACAGCCGCCACTGCGTACATCACATTTCCTGCATTCTCGATAGAACCAAGGAATGAGGCAATCTTGGGAATCATGGTTTGATTTTCCTGCGACAGCAGCATCGACGTGACGGTGAAATCGTTATAGCCGAGCAAGAAGCTGAACAAGCCGGTAGTCACCACCCCGGGCCACATCACCGGAATGATGACCATGCGGAAGGCCTGGGAGCGCGTGCATCCGTCAACCAATGCACTTTCATCCAGGTCCTTTGGAATTGACAGAAAGAAAGAATGCAGCATCCACAGCGTGAACGGCTGGTTGATGGCGACAAGAACAATGATGGTGGTCGGCAGGACGCCCCAGATATTCAACTGAAAAAATGGCAGCAGATAGCCTGACACCAACGTGATATGCGGCATTGCGCGAAACACCAGTGCCGCAATCAACACCCAGAAGGCATAACGATGGCCCGAGCGTGCCAGTGCATAGCCGCCAAGGGTGCCAACAAACAGCGAGATGCAGGTGACAGACAGCGTTACAATCAGCGTGTTGATGGCCGGGCGCCAAAACTCGTTTTTGATCCAGGCCCCTTCATAGCCAGCCAGGGTATAGGCATTGCCTGTTTGCATCAAAGTGCGCGTACCATGGATGGCGTTCCAAAAACTCACGCGGGAGAAGAAGTCGGGTTCGACCTTGAAACTGCCCCACACTGTCCAGGCAAAAGGGAATAAGGCAGCTACAAGCCAAATGGTGAGAAATGCTGTGGTCAGCAGCTTGAGGCTGGTTGGCCGGCCTTGTAATTGATCGCTCATGTCACACCGTCCGGCGCGAAAACTCGCGCCATGTGCGGATCAATACCGGCACCAGAAGAATAACAACGCCGATGATGGTCATCATGGAAGTGGCCGCAGCCGAGCCAAACTGCTGGGCATCCTGGCTGACAAGATCATTGTAGACAAGCCAAGACAGGGAAGTTGCATTGGCCTCTGCTGAGAAGCCGACGATCGGCTCAAATACGCGGAAATTGTCCATCAATTGCACCAGCGCGACAAAAGTCGCCAAGGGCATGAGATGGGGGATTATCACAAAGCGCGTGGCTTCCCAGCGGCTGGCGCCATCGATCCGCGCACTTTCGAGCGTGTCGAGTGGCACGGTTTGCAAACCAGCGTAAAAGACCACAAAGGAAAAAGGCCCGTTGGTCCAGATCCCATAGGTCAGGAGAACAAGCCAGGTCAGAACCGCCGAGGCGCGCAGGGAAAGGCCGGGGTCTCCGCTCAAACCTTGCAGACTCGCCCCCAATATGCCCGCCGGATTGAACATCCAGGATAAGATCAGCGATCCTACTAGTGGCGTGATGATCATCGGCAGAATCGAAATGAAAATAACGGGTCCGCGCAGTAAAGAAGGAAGTGTGTTGACAGCCAGTGCGATGGTAAATCCAAGACCCATCGCCAATGGCGTCACGACAAAGCAATAAGCCAGCGTGAATGCCAGCGCGCGGTAGAATGGCAAGTTCATGATGCCATCCACAACACTTCGCCAGCTGCCGTTCTGACTAAGAATCTGGCCTAAATCCCGAAAGGCGAGATGGTTGTGGTCTGAATAGTTGGACAGGCCAGCAAACTGTCCGAGCGGACGCGCTTCTTTCAACTTCGCCATGGCTTCAGCGTCGACCTTGGTTTGCTTCTCGCAACCGAATGGGCCGCAGCTTTCCACTGTGGTCAAGACAGCTTCATGCTCATGAAAGACAGATTGCACCGCCACGGACACGATGGGCAGTGTGATGAACAACACCATCGCCAGCAGAGACGGGAAAATGAATGCAAAGAAAGTGCGGTGTGGCATCAACTTTTTCCAGACAAGAGATACGACAGGGCACATGCCTCGGCAACGGCACCCAACACCAACTCTGGCGCAGCGGCGAAAATGCGCAAGCTCTCAAAATGGGTCCGGCTACGAGGCCGCCGCCGGACCCAGAAAGAAAGCAATTGCTATCTACTTCAAGAAGCCGCCCGCTTTGGCGGCGGTGTCATAAGATGCTTTCACCTTGGCCAGCGCCGCGTCGGCGTCCTGTTTGCCAGCGATGAAATCCGCCAATTCAGATGACAGTGCCGTGTGCAACAGGCCCATGTAAGGCTGCATGGGATAGGCCCTTGCCCCGCCTTGCGCATTGCCAATCACACCCACTGCTGCTGGGCCAGGAGTGTAACCTGCCACCAGCCAGGTTGCAGCGTCCTTATGGGCTGCGATGGTTTCAGGGCTGATGCCGTGGACCATCGCCTGGAACGAGACTGCAGCATCATCGTCTGAAATGTTCTTGGCAACGGTAAAGCCATCCCACCATAAGGCAGCAGCCGGAACCTTGCCGCCATTGATCGTGGGCGCCGCTGCAAAGCCGGTGTTCTTGGCGACATCCGGGTTGGCCTTAGCCCCATCAATCGCCGCCCCTGCCAGTGAGCCCCACTGGTTCATCATAGCCACGCTGCCGGAGTCCCACACCTTGTTGAGCTCATTGGCATCATAGGTCAGATATTCGGGCTTCATGAACTTGGTCATGGCGCGCATGGTTTCAAGAACCTTGCGGCCATTGGCGTTGTCGATGGCAAGCTCTGCTGAGCCATTGGCAAAGAACTCACCGCCGGTGCCGAGATACATGTTCACGAATTCTGCGGCAAGATCCCAACCCGGCTTGTCGGACGCAGCGAGCGGCGAATCCATCAGCCCCTTGTCCTTGATGATCTTGGCATCAGCCAGCACGTCCTCATAGGATTTCGGAACTTCAAGTCCGGCCTTGGCAAGAATGTCCTTCCGGTAGAACAGGTGCTGGCCGTTGCCCATGAAGGCGACCGCCATGATCTTGCCGTCAATCTTGATGAGCTGGTTGGGCTTCAGGGATGAGCCATATTTCGCAACCAGCTCATCCAGCGGGCGGATGAGCCCGCCGTTGAGAAGTGGAACGATGGAATTGTTCGCCACCATAGCCACAGTATATTCCGCCGGATTGGCCGAAAGCGCCGGCCCTTGGATGTTCTTGTGCTCCGCAGTGGCGTTGGCCTTCACCGTCACCTTGTCGGTGGCGCAGGCCGCGGCGGCATCATTGATGACGCGCAAGGCTTCGAAGTCATTGGACAGGATGCGCACGGAGCCAGCTCCCTGGATTCCGCAGTCCGCAGCCACTGATAGGTTTGCCCCGAAGGCCATGGCCATCAGGCTGATCGCTCCACCCGCAAGGGTTCGTTTAACACTCAGGTTCATTGCGTTTCCTCTCTGCTGGTTCATGGCTTGTGGCCGGATTCTGGCCCATGCTCCCCATGGGTATGGCGAAAGCTAAGCATTTCTTGCATACGATTGCAAATATTTTGTGACCTTGGGTTTTGCGCGTTCAGCTAATAACAAGGCCCGGGTTCTGTACGAACCCGGGCCGAAAAACGGATATTTGAAATATCAGATGGCGATCATCGCCGCCTTGGCGTCGGCCAGTTGCGCCAGCTTCACTTGCACCAGCGCAGAAGCCTCATCGAAAACACGCCATTCGTCAACGATCTTGCCATCCTTGTAGTGGAAATGGCTCATGCCCATGATCTGCACCCGCTTGCCGGTCGGCGGGCCCAAATGGGCGAGTGTGCCAAAACCGAGGTGATGGCCTTCCAGGGTCCAACGCACCGCCACTTTCTCTCCGCCTTCTTCGCAGGGCGTAGAGCATATGTGCTGCGGCACAAAGGCAGCATCAGGAAGCGATCCTATGAGTCCCAACGTCTGGTGGATGACCGATGCGTGGCCATATAGTTCCGCCATCAGTGGGCCGTGATACTGAACTGTAGGGGCATAGACCTTGGCAATGGTGCCCAGCATTTTGCGATTGAAGACGTCATGTAGCCAACGCAGCGTATGGCGCTCCAGTTCCGTGGTGGCAATGGAAGTGTCGGCTTCTGCCTCCGGCGGGTATTGGCCAATCATCTGGCGGTTTTCGCCGATGTCGAGCGAAACAATGCCCTTCTCAAATGATGCTTTCGCAATGCGTTCCGCATAGGCCTGCACATCCAGGCCCAGCTGCTGCAAAATGGCTGTCGTGTCCGCCACCACCCATTCGCGATAGATCTTGTTTTCAAAGATCATGCAGTCCGCAACGGTGCGTGAGGTGAACATGCGCCCAGTGGGCGCTCCCAGATGGCCATGCTGGCTGTGCCGGCCAGTGCCGGTTACCAGATGCGAGGTGTAAAAGCCTTCGCGGTCATTGCCCTTCCAGATTACGTGCGTGGCCATGCCGCGCCGTTCTGGGAAAGAAACCAGCCGCTGGATGGTGTCACGCACGATTTCTTCACGGGTGTAAATGGTGCCGGTCGTGCCATAGAGAACGCAGTTGTGGGTATAGTGCGTATAGATCAGGCCAATGTCACGTTCGTCCCAGATGCGGTGTGTGCAGCGGACGATATAGTCAACGATGTCGGTATAAATGTCGTCAAATCCCCGCAGCGATTGCGAGCGCGGCGCATCCTGCGGCGCGATATCAGGATAATCGTGGCGCTCCACCTGCTTCACGCGTTCGGCCTTGATTGGAACCGGATCACTTCCAGAATGTGCCGTTTCGCTTTTCACTGCCATGTCTAACCTCCTGCATCATGCCCGGGATACGCAGACAGCTGTCCCTAAACTCAAAATCAATGCGAATGACTGCCCTTGTTAGCATACGTATGCAAGAAGAGTCTATGGGCCTTCATCAACGGATTACATTGCCAGTATTTGAGAGACCATACTGGCACTCTAAATGAACAGATTAGACATTCGACTGGAACATGAACAAGCCTACCGAAAACCGAGGTTAACGAGGGCTGGGCCGCAAGCAGTCTTCAGCTTCTGTCACCTTGTCTAAACCCAGCCGGAAACACCTTCTATATGTATGCAAGAGTGTATTGAGCGCTCACCCCTCAGGGTGTTGTCAGAGACAACTATGTTGGCGTGATCGATGTGAGGTACCTCAATGGCGATAGTTGCTCTTTCTAACAGCTTTTTTGCGCTTACGCTTCAGCCACACATGGATGGGGCCGCTAAAGCCTACAAATTAGACATTAGAGTGCAGCAAACCCACTTCAGCAGATGGCCCTTCTCGACGTTTTTAACGTTTTGCAATCATGTCTGCTAACACCGTTTAAGCAGACGAATATTAAAATGATCAAAGCCTACGTGATGGGCCAAACGCAGACTTCGGGGCAAGACTTTGGAGTGACAGTTCTGGGCGAAAAGCAGACCATCTTTCGCTGTGAGGATTGAATGTGTAACGGCCTTCGGCGGCTACATTCGATTGACATTATTTGGTTGACGTATCGCTTTCTGCAAATGCGCATGTTCGAGATGAATAGGCAGGGCCAGTACCAACCTCATGATTTGTGGTGTGATTGGGCGAGGTTGTAGACAGGTGTCGGCAGGCCCTCCATTCTTGCCTTCAGTTGCAACGACAAGAATTGCGAGAAGTGCCGGGATTGGTGCAAGTTGCCGCCATGGAACCACAGTGCTTCTTGCTGCGTAGGTTTCCACATATTTCGCTGCTCGCCTTCCCACGGACCTGGGTCCTTGGTTGTATTTGATCCCAGTCCCCAGACTTTGCCAACCTTGTCCGCCACCTCTTGTGAAATCAGCATTGCGGCCCAACCATTCATCGAGCCGTAACCGGTGGCATAAACAATAATGTCGGCAGGCAATTCCGAGCCATCACTGAATTTCACGGAATGCGCAGTGATTTCTTCGACCTTCACGCGCGTTTTCAACTTGATCCTGCCATCGGCGACTAGATCGGATGCGCCAACATCGATGTAGTAACCCGATCCCCGACGCAGATATTTCATGCCAAGACCAGATTCATCATCGCCGAAATCGAACATAAACCCAGCCCGTTCAAGCTTGGCGTAAAGATCAGCATCACGTCTCTTGATTTCCGCGTAGATGGGGATTTGCCCACGATGTTTTATCCGATAAGGATGGGAGGCATCGATCAAATCGGCCTTGTCGACAGTGATGCCTTTGGCCAGTGCCGCTTCAGAATAAATGGGCCCGAGACCCAATTCCATCAGGGAGTCGGAACGAATAACAGTCGTGGGCGATTTTTGAACCATCGTAACATCGCCACCATGCTCCCAAAAGGCGGAGCAGATATCATGAGCCGAATTGTTAGAGCCAATGACGACACATCTTTTCCCCTTGAAGTCGCCAATTCCTGTGAACTTGCTCGAATGATATTGCTCCCCTTTGAAATTCTCAGCTCCCTTGAATACTGGCATATTGGGCATACCGGATTGTCCTGTGGCAAGAACAAGGTGTTTAGGTCGCAACGTCACCGTCTTTCCTTTGCGATTGGCCGTAACCACCCATTCTTTCGCTTTCTCATCAAAATGAGCGCTCTTGGCTTCAGTTGAACCCCAGTAATTCAACGCCATGATCTTAGTATAAGCTTCGATCCAATCGCCGATCTTGTCTTTAGGGGCGAAGATCGGCCAGTCGTCAGGAAATGGCAAATAGGGAAAGTGATCATACCAGACCGGGTCATGGAGGCACAGTGACCTATAGCGCTTGCGCCATGAATCGCCTGGTCTTTCATTTTTCTCTAATATGATTGTCGGAACGCCCAGACGCTTAAGCCGCGCCCCAAGCATGACGCCGCCCTGACCACCACCAACAATCACGCAGTAGGGCTGCTTGGTGTAACCAAGTTCTGCCTCCTCCCTTGTCTTGTCTTCCAACCAATTGCTGCGCCCTGGCACTATACCATGAACAAGCCCAAGAACACGCTGGGGCCCCTTTTTCTCTTCATGGTCTTTGAGCTCAACCATGCTTGTGAGCAGGGTAAAGGCCTTGCCGTCTTGCAAGCGCAAATATCCCCTGCCTCGGGCCAATTTCGTCTCAAAAGTGAACGACCCCTCGACCAAGCCATCTGCTTCAATGGCCTCGCCCTCGAGCAACCAGCCCATAGGCTGTGTGCTTGCCAAGGTCCCCTGTAACAGGTCTGCTACACCCTGTGGACCTTCAACGGTCGTTATGTTCCACGTAAAAGAAACGAGATCGCGCCAATAGCTTTCTGCCCCGAACATGGCTGCCGCAGAATGAATGTGGCCAGATATCATTGCCTGTTCAAAAGCCGCAAGCCAGTTTTCAACTTGTGCAGATGGTGTTGATTTTGAAACCATGATTGCCGCCTTCCTCGTTCATAAACCAATCTGAAATATCCTCTCGGGAATAGCAAGGCGGGGAAAAGCTGCACAGCAATCAAAATTGCGGGTTGCCCAAAAATTTCCAACGAGACGCAAATTGCGATTGGATCTGCCTCCGCAGCAAATCGACTTCGCCCCTAGTCACTTCTGCTCTGCCCTACAATTCAGATAGTCTGGGAGTAGCGGCCATCTTCTCAAATGGGCCAAGAGCCGACTCTAAGTTGCGTTTGGAGGAAATTTTCCGTGGCATGTCATTGTCGCAGTCGCAATTTTGGAACATCATTTCTCGGAAGGCAATTGTCGACGGCGCGCTGGCATGGCGTTCTATTGGTTGCGAATGGAGCAACTAAATTTGCGATAAAAGTCTAACGGAAAAGACCGGCTCACTGCTCTCGCGATATCTCCAGAACAATCAGAATATTTTGGTGACCCTCCGGGCATACCAACTTTCATCACGATAATGCTGCGACACAACAAACGCTACTAGGGTGCCAATGGCCACGCCCCCAACGACATCAGAAACATAGTGCATTCCGACATATATCCGCGAAAAACAGATCAATGCTGCGACTATGCCAAGTAGAACAGCGATCCGTGGTAGCTTTTTCAACCAAAGCCCCACGATGATCGCCGCCGCTGCGGTGGCGTGATCTGATGGGAACGACCAGTCCGGGTTAGGAGTGATCAGGAGGTGACTCACACCCGCATCGTAGGGACGGATGCGATGAAGGAAGAGCAAGAGAACTTGATTTAATGCCAAGCTGGCCAAAAATGAAAGCCCGGCCACTAGACACGCGCTTCGCGCCTCCGCTCGTTTGTCCCGCTTCCACCACAACAGCACGGTGGCAACAACCAAGAAATAAATGCCGCAGTTGGTGATGGCGATCATCATAGGGTCCAGTGCCGGAATGCACCCTGAGAGATTATTGATGAACTGAGTCAATGCTATGTCCATGCTTATTCACTCCTGGACAAAGGCAAATGCAGCAAGGCAGGTTTGAATGCAAATTGAAATCCTGTAAGGCTTCGAGCCATGCGCGTCTTGCTGGTGGAAGATGATGAAATGATTGGCCGGGGCTTAGTTCAAGCCTTGGGCGATGTCGGAATGGCCGTTGACTGGGTAAGAAGTGGTGCGGATGGCGAGGCGGCGCTCATCGATCATTCCTATTCCATTGCCTTACTTGATCTCATGTTGCCAGAACAATCCGGCATGGAAGTACTGAACAAGATCCGCCATCGCCGCGCGCAGGTCCCTGTCATCATCATTTCTGCAAGAGACAACATTGAGGATCGCCTTAACGGTTTGGATCAAGGCGCTGACGACTATCTGGTCAAACCATTTGATACGCGCGAATTGATTTCCCGCATGCATGCCTTACTACGGCGGCATGCTGGGAACTCATCATCCCAACTTCAGTGCGGCAGAATAGGACTCGATCTTGATACCCATGAAGTTTCATTTAGCGGCACTAGTCAAGTCTTGCCGCCAAAAGAATTCGCCCTACTTCATACACTGGTGGAAACGCCCGGCATGATCTGGTCGAAGCAGCGGCTGGAAGAACGAATCTACGGTTGGAACCAAGAGGTGGAAAGCAATGCAGTTGAGGTTTTAATCCACTACATCCGCAAACGCTTCAGCAAAGAAATAATCAAGAACATACGCGGCGCGGGATGGAAAGTTGAAAAGCCAAATCTATGAAATCCCTGCGCCGCGCCATATTGTTCTGGATGGCCCTGTTGCTGTTCATAGTGGGCACAGTTTCAGCTGCGGCTACATATGAATATGTGAAAGACGAAACCGAAGCGTCATTTGATGCTGAAATCAAACAAATCGCGCAGTTCCTGCAGAATGAGATGGCAGGCTATGCAGCCCCTCAAGATGCCTTAGCCGCACCTGATCCAGATAATCTCTTCCTCATCCAAATTTGGAACAACCAAGGCGAGTTGATCCGTACCTCTGACAAGACCGTTTCTTCGGAGGTGCCACAGGCAACAGGCTTTGCAACGCAAAGTCTCGGCCCAACGGACTGGCGCAGCTATAGTATAGCCGGACCCCAACAGGTGATCAGAGTTAGCCTCCCATTGGATGAGCGCAACGAACAAGCTTCAACCGCCGCTCTGCAAATTGCCATCCCTATGGCCATCATTATCCCCCTTTCGTGGCTTCTTTTGAGCCTGCTGATTGATCGCATTCTTGCGGGATTGGACAAAGCCTCGGCTCGCGTGCGCAATCGCGATACCAATGATCATTCGCAAATCTCTCTTGCAGATGTGCCGCGCGAAATTGTTCCTTTTGTTGAAAGCATCAACAGTCATGTGGTGCAAGTTCAGGCACAGGCTGAAAAACAAAAACGCTTTCTGTCCGATGCCGCGCATGAATTGCGAACACCCTTGACCGCACTCTCAATACAATTAGCCAATCTAAGAACGGTGTTGCGCACCAAAGACCAGATACAGAGGATAGCTGCCGCAGAAGGCGGATCAAATCGTGCCAATCAATTGGTCAGCCGCCTGCTGGAACTGGCGCGCCATGATTCCCATTCTCTTTCACCCGACAGCAAGACAGACAAGCTTTCGAAAATCCTGAACGACGTGATAACGAGCCTGTATCCACAAAGCAGCGCAAGCGAAATAGAATTGCACCTCAACGCAAAGGTTGGTCATAGCGGAAGGGTGCCTTCTCGTGATTTTTCACAGGTTTGCGAAATCCTGCTCGACAACGCGATCCGCTACTCGCCGACGAATTCGGCGATCGAAGTGATAGCAGAGGGAGACAGTCAGAAATTTGAGGTTTGCATCACAGATCAGGGCCCCGGCATCGACCCCGCCAAACTGCCCTTAGTGTTTGACCGCTTTTACCGCGCCGATCCAAACGAGTCGGAGGGCACAGGCCTTGGACTCTCCATCGCCAAAGCAATCTGCGACAGCCAGGGCTGGACACTTCTCCTAATCAACCGCGAAAGCGGCAAGGGCATTGAAGCCATAATTTCAGGTAAGTTTGCGGCACCCTAAGTTTCTCCTAAGTCTGGCAACGCATGTAGGCCGGGCATCAGGAGAATTACATGACTGACTTGGCTGTCGCACAAGAAAGTTTCGCAGAAAGACTATGGAGCAAGGTGCCACTCGTCACCTCGGCTTTCTGGCTGATCAAAATCATGGCCACCACAGTTGGGGAAACTGGTGCTGACTTGCTGTCCTCGCGCCTAGGGCTTGGGTTGACCATCACCTCATGGATCATGACGGGTGTTTTTCTCGTGTCTCTTACGATTCAGGTACGCGCCAAGGCCTATGTGCCAACACTCTATTGGCTAACAGTGGTACTCATCAGTGTGGTTGGCACACTGATTTCAGACAATCTGGTGGATGGCTTCGGCATCAGCCTCAAAACCACAACAATTGCGTTTTCACTCATCCTGACAATTGTTTTTGCGACCTGGTACAATTCAGAAAGAACTCTTTCGATCCATAGCATCGTCACGCGTCGCCGCGAGTATTTCTATTGGGCGGCCATTCTCTTCACTTTTGCACTTGGCACATCTGCGGGTGATCTGGTGGCCGAAGGCTTTGATCTAGGCTACCTCAACACGGCCATTCTATTTGGTGGGCTGATTGGTCTAGTCGCCATGGCTCACTATGTCTTGAACCAAGATGCCGTGTTCTGTTTCTGGGTTGCTTACATTCTTACACGACCTTTTGGCGCTTCGATTGGTGATTACTTCGCCAAGCCGGGGATCGCCGGCGGTTTGGGGCTTGGCACCGTCACAACGAGCATTGTCTTCCTGACGCTCATCGCTGGGCTGGTTGTCTATCTCACTGCAACCAAAGCCGACCGCGAGGCCCTTCGCGAGAACCCATGACGCGCGCGTCCTCCATCAAAGCACCAATTCCAAATCCTTAAAGGAGTAAGTCATGGTTTGTCACACATTGAGAATTTCCATTCTGGTATTGGGCTTGGTCACTGTTGCAGCGAGTGCCGCCAGTGCAGACTGCGAAACCGACTTGCTTCAGCTTGAAGCGGCAATGAAGGCGCCGGGTCAAACTCCAGAACACCTGACCATGATGAAGGAGGCTGGAGCCAAGGCTTCTGAGGCCTTGCGCAAGGATGACGACGCGGCCTGCAACAAATTCGTCATGGACGTTTTGAAGGCTGCAGGGGCGTCTGCTGACTCGGCGGCACCCACCCCGACGTCAACTGCCTCGTTGGGTGACCTGAAGCTCATGCGGGGCATTGTCGATGATACATTGAAGATTGTGCAGAAGGGTGATGTCGCATCAGCCAAGATTCGGATCAAGGATCTCGAAGCGACTTGGGACAGTGCGCGTGCCGATCTGAAGCCCAAAAATCCGGGGGCGTGGGACGCACTGGATAAGTCGATTGATGCGGTGTTGAAGCAGCTGCGCTCTGA
>JANPHF010000001.1:0-25833 GCA_031424315.1 Aestuariivirga sp. | reverse complement strand
CTGACGGCGCGCACAGCCGTAGATCTCGCAAGAGCTGCATCAGTGGCGCTGATGGCGGTTCCAGCACTTTCTATAAAACCCAGGGCTGACACGTTTGGAAATTCGCTCGCACCGAGGGGGCGAAGACAGCCTGCGCATGCTGCACTTGGTTGCGCCCATGGCGCATTCCATTTAGTCTCTGATGCGAAACCGGAAAGACTTGAAACGGCAAGGCCAGCATTGCGGGCGAAAACGTCAGTGCGGATGGCTGCATTCTCGGTGACCTACTCTGCCGCAGCGAAAACTGGGTACGGCAATAAATTTGCAGCACCACTCATGGCATCGTCAAACTTGTGCTAGGGCAGTTGAAGAAATTCGCTCAGGCAAGGTTGTGTCGTGATCCCCAAGGTCTCCGTTGTCGTCAGCGCTTACAATGGCGCTGCATGGATCGATGAATGCATGCAGTCTGTACTCTCCCAGACCTTGAGGGATTTTGAGCTGATCATCACCGACGACGGCTCCAAAGACGATACTTGGGCCAAGATCAGCGCCTACAACGATCCGCGCATACGTGCATTCAAGCAGGAAAACCGTGGCATTGCCGCTACTGCCAACCGTGGCATCAGCTTTGCCCGCGCCCCTTATATCGCCCGCATCGACCAGGACGATGTGATGATGCCCACGCGTCTGGAGCGTGAGTATGAATATCTCGAGGCCAATCCAGATGTGGCCCTGGTCTGCACTTATGCGCAGTTGATCCATGGCCGCACGCTCGGTAATGATTTTTATCGCGCTCCCCTGAGTTCAACGGCATTGGCGCTACGTTTGGTTTTCGAATGCCCGATCGTGCAGCCGAGTGTGATGTTCCGCACCGATGTGTTCCGCAAACTCGGCGGCTATGATGAGGACAAGCGCATCCACGGCGCCGATGACTTTGACATGTGGACCCGCATGGCTGCCGACCACCAGTTGAAGTGCCTGGCTGAGCCCCTCACCCACTACCGCCTGCATCAGAACAATTTCTCTGGCGCTGTCATCTCGGCAGATCATAACATTCTGATTTCAGAGCGTAGCCTGAAGCGCTATCTCGGCGAAACCGCCACGCAGGAAGAATGCCATGCGCTCGCTGCCATCTTCCATCGTGGCGCAAAACCTGTTGCGCCGCTGTCGCGAAGCCGGGCTCTGCAGATGTTTGATCATGTAACAGCCATCATCGCTGGCCCGCGTGCAGCTTGGGATAAGGAGACCCGCGAGGTCCACAATCTCCAGCGTCGCATGATCTTCTTCCACCACATTCTGCGCGGTGCCGCTTTCCGGCCCTTGATCCAGCGAATCCCCAAGCTGCGCCTGCGCTGAATCAATCCAAATCCTGTGGCTTTTCACAGGCTTGAACTAGGCCTTGGAATCTCGAGCCGCATTGTGTAGGCAAGCCCAAATCAGGGTTTCCCATACATGCCAAAAAGAACAGACATCAAGTCCATCCTCATCATCGGGGCTGGGCCGATCATCATCGGCCAAGCTTGCGAGTTTGACTATTCGGGCACGCAGGCTTGCAAGGCGTTGAAAGAGGAAGGCTACCGCGTCATTCTGGTGAACTCAAATCCGGCCACCATCATGACGGACCCTGATCTGGCGGATGCCACTTACATCGAACCGATCACGCCGGAGGTTGTGGCCAAGATCATCGAGAAGGAACGCCCTGACGCAATCCTGCCCACCATGGGCGGGCAAACGGCGCTGAACACCGCGCTCTCACTCAACAAGATGGGTGTTCTCGAAAAATTCAATGTGGAACTGATCGGCGCGAAGGCCGAGGCGATCGACAAGGCGGAAGACCGCGAGCTTTTCCGCGAGGCGATGAAGAAAATCGGGCTGGAAACGCCCAAGTCCCGCCTCGCCAACGCTTCCGTTGCCAAGGATGCCGACAAGGAGGCCTATGTCATTCAGCGCGAAGCCGCCGCCGACAAGGAGGCCTTTGAACGCAAATGGGCCGAAGGCGAGGCTGACCGCCAGAAAAACTACCGCAGCCGCGCCATGGTGGAAGCTTTTGAAGCCATGCTTGATGTGGGCCTGCCCTGCATCATCCGCCCCTCGTTCACATTGGGCGGCACGGGCGGTGGCATTGCCTACAACCGTGAAGAGTTTTTTGACATCGTGGAGAAAGGCCTCGACGCCTCCCCCACCGCCGAAGTGTTGATCGAAGAGTCCGTGTTGGGCTGGAAAGAATATGAAATGGAAGTTGTCCGCGATACGGCGGACAACTGCATCATCATCTGCTCCATCGAAAACATTGATCCCATGGGCGTACACACGGGTGACTCCATCACCGTTGCCCCCGCACTCACGCTCACCGACAAAGAATACCAGATCATGCGCAACGCCTCGATTGCGGTGTTGCGTGAAATTGGCATTGAGACAGGCGGCAGCAATGTGCAGTTCGGCGTCAACCCGGCGGATGGCCGCTTGGTGGTGATCGAAATGAATCCGCGCGTGTCGCGCTCCTCAGCGCTGGCTTCCAAGGCCACCGGTTTCCCAATCGCCAAAGTGGCCGCCAAGCTGGCCGTGGGTTACACGTTGGATGAATTGGCCAATGACATCACCGGCGGGGCCACGCCCGCCAGCTTCGAGCCGACCATTGACTATGTGGTGACGAAGATCCCGCGCTTTGCCTTTGAGAAATTCCCGGGCGCAAAGCCGCTGCTCACCACTGCCATGAAATCAGTAGGCGAGGTGATGGCGATTGGTAGAAACTTCCAGGAGTCCGTGCAGAAGGCTCTACGCGGCTTGGAAACCGGCCTTTCGGGATTTGACGAAGTCATCATTGAACACATGGGCGAAGGCGATGACAGAAACGCCATTAAGGCCGCGCTTGCCACACCCACGCCAGATCGCTTGCTGAAAATTGCCCAGGCCATGCGTCACGGCACGACGGTGGATCAGATTTTCGCAGCATGCAAATATGAGCCCTGGTTCCTGCGCCAGATCGAAGAGATCGTGCAGATGGAAAGTCGAATCCAGAACAATGGTTTGCCGAACGATACTCAGAATTTACGCAAACTGAAAGCCATGGGCTTTTCCGACAAGCGTCTGGCGAAACTGGCACGCACGACCGAAGCCAAAGTTGCCGCGCACCGCAAGAAGCTGAAAGTCCATCCGGTGTTTAAACGCATCGATACCTGCGCAGCCGAATTCGCCTCGCCCACGGCCTATATGTATTCAACCTATGAGACCGGCCTCGCTGGCGATGCGGGCAATGAAGCCAAGCCTTCCGACAAGCAGAAGATCATCATTCTCGGCGGCGGTCCAAACCGCATCGGCCAGGGCATCGAGTTTGACTATTGCTGCTGCCACGCCTGCTTTGCCCTGCATGATGCTGGCTATGAATCGATCATGGTCAACTGCAACCCGGAAACAGTTTCGACCGACTATGACACGTCTGACAGGCTCTATTTTGAGCCGCTCACCGCCGAAGACGTTCTCGAAATCATCCGCACCGAACAAAGCAACGGCACACTGAAAGGCGTGATCGTGCAATTCGGCGGGCAGACGCCATTGAAATTGGCAGATGCCTTGGCTGCCGCAGGTGTGCCGATCCTTGGCACCACGCCGGATGCCATAGATCTCGCCGAGGACCGCGAGCGTTTTGCCAAGCTGGTAAAGAAGCTGAAGCTTGCCCAGCCCGAAAACGGCATCGCCAAATCCGGACCTGAGGCCAAGAAAATCGCCAAGCGCATCGGTTATCCTGTCGTCATCCGTCCATCTTACGTGCTTGGCGGCCGCGCCATGGAAATCGTCAAGGACGATGCACATCTGCAACGTTACATCACCGAGGCCGTCGTGGTTTCGGGTGACAGCCCCGTGCTGATCGACAGCTATTTGAGCAATGCCATTGAAGTGGACATCGATGCGATCTGTGACGGGAAGGACGTGTTCATCGCCGGCGTGATGGAACACATCGAAGAAGCGGGCATCCATTCGGGCGATAGCGCGTGTTCACTTCCGCCCTATTCGCTCAAAGCACCGATCATCGCGGAAATGGAAGCCCAAGCCAAGAAACTGGCGCTGGCGCTGAACGTGGTTGGCTTGATGAATGTTCAATTCGCCATCAAGGACGACAAGGTTTACATCCTCGAAGTGAACCCCCGTGCCTCACGCACGGTGCCTTTCGTGGCCAAGGTGATCGGCCTGCCTGTGGCCAAGATCGCCTCACGCGTCATGGCAGGTGAAAAGCTGGCAAGCTTCAACCTGAAGCGCAAGAAACTTTCGCATATCGCTGTAAAAGAAGCAGTTTTCCCCTTCAACCGCTTCCCCGGCGTGGATGCCTTGCTTGGCCCCGAAATGCGCTCCACCGGCGAGGTGATGGGGTTGGACATGAATTACGACATGGCCTTCGCCAAGTCGCAGCTCGGCGCAGGTATGCGCATTCCACTCTCTGGAACGGTGTTTGTGTCCGTCAAAGAGGCTGACCGTGCCAAGGTCCTGCCTTCGATCCGCAAACTGGCTGAACTTGGTTTTGTCATCAAGGCCTCAGGTGGCAACCATGCGTTTCTGGAAAGCAAAGGCGTGCCGTCTGGCCGCATCAACAAGGTGCTGGAAGGCCGCCCGCATATTGTGGATGCCATAAAGAACGGTGATATTTCGCTGGTACTGAACACCACTGAAACCCGCTCATCGGAATCGGACTCCAAATCCATTCGCCAAACAGCCGTAATGCAGAAAGTGCCCTATTACACAACCCTTCCCGGCATCATCTCAGCTGTGAAGGCCATCGCAGCGCGCAAGTCTGGCAGCATCGAGGTGCGGCCTCTGCAAGACTATTTCAGGTAATCTGCCACACTTGCATTTTCAGCAAATCTGGTTCACATTAAGCAATGCCCGGCTGGATTGAACTCCCAGCCGGGCTGATTTCATTATGAGGCAAGGCGATTGTCATGGCCCTTGGGCCAGTGGGAAAACCTTGCGCTAGAAGGTTGTTTGAAATGGTCGAAAAGGTGCCAATGACGCAAGAGGGCTACTCTTCCATGCAGGAAGAGGTGAAACACCTCAAGCAGGAAGAACGCCCGCGCATCATCCGCGCCATTGAAGAGGCGCGCGCCCACGGCGACCTTTCGGAAAACGCCGAATATCACGCCGCCAAGGAAGCCCAGGGCTGGAATGAAACTCGCATTTCCGAACTGGAAGACAAGCTTTCGCGCGCCGAAGTGATCGATCCGGGCGCACTTTCCGGCAATACCGTGAAGTTTGGCGCCAAGCTGGAACTGATCGATGAAGACACTGATGCAATGGTCAAATATCAGATCGTCGGCGACTTCGAGGCCGACGTGAAGAAGGGCCGCATCTCCATCTCTTCTCCCATCGCCCGTGCCTTGATCGGCAAGAAGCAGGGTGACAGCGTGGAAGTGAACACCCCTGGCGGTGGCAAGAGCTATGAGATCAAGAAAGTGGCGTGGAAGTAACTCCACGCCTCCACCTGATTTTTTCGGGTATGTGGTCCTAGCCTATTTCTGCCAAGCTCTATCGCAACAAATTCTCACTTCAGCTTCGACAAGAATCCCGCAAAACGCATCAGACCTTCCGGCCATGGACCGTGGCCGGAGGCGCTGTTGATATGACCTGCTTCCCCGGCCTCCACCAAGTCAGACCCCCAGGCTAGCGACAGATCGGCCGATTGCTCCATCGTGGAATGAGGGTCATTGCTGCTGGCTACAAAGATCGACGGGAAAGGTAGCGGGTCACGGGGAACGTGTCTAAACTTGGGATCAATGCCCTCCAGGCCCGCCAGCGCTTCCGACGAAGGCGGCACCACCAAGAAGGCACCCTTCACCCGGTCGATCAGCCCCTGCTCTTTCATTTTCGGCACAGCGTTTGCAATTAGCGTGCAACCCGCTGAATGAGCGACGAACACAATCGGCTTGCTGGTGGCAGCCACAGCAGCGACCAGCGTATCCACGGCTTTGTCGAGCGAGCCATAGAGCCAGTCTTCCTGCTCCACCAATTTTGCCGTGAGCAGTTTTGCGACCAGCCTGCTCTGCCAGTGATCGGGTCCTGAACCGCTATGCCCGGCGATCACCAAAATATCCGTCTCGGAAGATTTCATCGCGCGCCCTTCAAATGCTTGATGCCCCACAGCAACATTCCCGCAACGAGGCCCCAGAAGGCCGCACCAATCGGCTCCAGCGAAACGCCGAACAATGATGCGCCGGTGTGTGCCAGGGTGAAACCAGATGCGGTGACGAGGAAGGTCACCAGCGCGGAATCCAGTTCCTTGGTTTCCTTCATCATGGCCACCAGCCCATTCATCAGCGGCCCGAAGAGTCCGAGGCCGGCGATGGCGATGACGAGATCATGCGGCAATGAACCCAGCACTTTCACAAACACCGCCGCCGCCAATCCGACGATGGCGTAGAGAATGAAATAGGGGATCGCCACTTTCCAGCGCTGCGCAGGATCGGGATGCGTGTCCGGCCCCGTGGCCAGTGAGGCGGTGATCGCGGCCATGTTCACTTGCGGGCCGACAGCGGGCGACATCAGCGCCGAAACAACGCCAGTTGAGATCAGGCAGTCCGCCACCGGCGGCTGATAGCCACCGGCGCGCATTACGGCGAAGCCCGGCAGATTTTGCGAGGCCATGGTGACGAGATAGAGCGGAATGGCGATGCCCGTGAGCGCGGCGGCAGTAAATTCTGGCGCATCGAACGTGAGGCGCGCGAACTCCACCTGCTGCTGGTCAAAGGGCAAGAGACCAAACACTGCCGCAAGCGCCAACCCCAGCGCCACCACCATGGGCACGGCATACATCGGCTTCCACAGCCGCATGGCAAAGAAGGCAACGATCAGCGGCACGACAAGTTGCGGCGAGGAGATGGCAGCGGCGGGCACCTTCAAAACGTAAGTGAGCAGCACGCCTGCCAGCATCGCGGCGGCGATGCCTGAAGGCATATGCTCAATCGCCCGCGCGAGCGGCTTGATCAAGCCCGTGAGCGCCGCCAAAACACCCGCCACTGCGAAAGCGCCAAGCGCTGCAGCATATCCCATCCCATGCCCCGTTGTGGCCAGGAGCGCCGCACCGGGTGTTGACCAGGCGATGATCAGCGGCATCTTGTGGCGCCACGAGAGCCACAAGGTGAGGCCGCCCATGATGAAGCTCAATCCCGCCGCCCAGGAAATCTTCTGCGCGTCAGAAGCGCCGATCGCGTCCGCCGCCTGCATGATGATGAGAATGGTTGAGGCATAGCCCACCACAACCGACGCAATCGCCGAAGCCCAAATTGAGGCCCAGTGTTTTTCACCGCCAAGACTCATACCAGCGGAACCCCCGGCTCGTCCTTCGCCACGCGCAGGATGAGCGATGTCTTCACGCTTTCAACATTGGGCGCTTTCGCCAGCGCGCCCATGATGAAACTCTGGATCGAGGCCACATCGCGGCCCACGCATTTCAACAGGAAATCAGCAACGCCAGAAATCGCATAGCATTCGCGCACAATGGGCCAGCCCGAAACGCGCCGCTCAAACTCGCGCATCTCATGCTCAGCCTGGCTCTTGAGGCCAACGAGCGCAATCACCTCCGCGCCATAGCCCAGCTTCTCGCCCGCAAGGCGCGCACGGTAACCTGCAATCAGCCCCGCCTCTTCCAGCGCCTGCACGCGCCGCAGCGTGGGCGGCGGCGACAGGCCCACGCGGCCTGCCAGCGCCACATTGGAAAGCCGGCCCTCGCGCTGAAGCTCCTTCAGGATCTTCCAGTCAATCGTATCAGGCTTGCCGCTGCGGTCCATCGCGCCGCTTTACGCAATTTTGTTTCGCGGGGGAAGACCTGTTGATGACGCCCGCTAAGGCGCGTGCAGCTTGCCCCTGCCCTTCCGCAAAGCCACAAACACCTTGGCGGGTGGATGCATGAGTGCGCCCTTGGCGCGCCACTTGCCATAGAGCGCATCAAACTCGCCCGCCTTCCAGCGCGCGGTGAGCGCGTCATGCTGTTCTTTGCGCTCAGCGATCTTCTCCAGCATGGTGAGGCGGAAAAACTCCAGCTCCTCCGCCGAGCGGCCCTTGAACAGCGACGGCGCCCGAGGCTGCGCCGCCAGATATTCAGCGTGGGAAATATGCGTGCGCTGGCAGAACACACCATCATGCGCAGCCACACAGGCCTTCAGCCGGCGGCAGCGCTTGGAAGGGCACAGGCCAAGCGCATGCGGCCGGGCATGTTCGCGCGGCGAAAAGCCCGCCCAGGGTGAATGCGACAAAAAGGGCGCGGGGTTTTTCGGATCAGGGTGTGGCGGCAGGGTCATCGGATTCTCATGGGCGAACTCCGCGCGCCGAAACCATCGCGGCGCAAGCAAAAGGAGCAAGGGGTGAAAAGAAGAATGGAGGGGAATTTCCCGCCCAGGCTTCAAGCCCGCATATGCTGGTGGTTGGGTTTTGGGTGGTGAGGCTTAAAGCCCGGCTGATGCGAAACCCCTTGAAACGGCGCGTCATTCTCTCTTCATTTGTCATTCCGGCGAAAGCCGGAACCCCCTTCGAAGTGCGAAATAGGCCCCGGCTTCCACCGGGGTGACGGGTGTTGAAAGAACGCGCGCGCAAGATCAAGGAACCTGCACACCTTGAGGAAGCAGCGATTTGAGATCCGGGCCTGATATTCGAGAGCCATTGAAGGCGCGCAGGTCGTAATGCCTGCGGTCCAGAACCGGAGCCCCCGGAAGCGTTGGGCGCGTAACTTCCCTCCGCCTGCAGGCGCTGCTGATGATCCCGGCAATATGAGAACGCTGTGCACATTGTCCCCTCCTTTCCGGGTCCATTGGAGAGGAAAATAGGCATAGTAGGATTATAATGTCAATAGGGGAATGAATTATTTATTCTTGGCCTTAATTTAGAACCACAGCTGCAATTTTGACGCGCGAAGTAAGGCGGTTCGCTGCATCGGATGTCATAACAGTAATCGACTGAGGGGCGCCCTTGAGAACCCCAGCACTAACTAGTTCGGAAAGATGCATTTGGGGAACACATAGCCCACAGAAAATGAAATTAAGTACCCGCGTGGCTCCCGGTCGCCGGAATATCTCTTCAAGCTCTCGATATTCGTAGACAGATCGTTTTGAAGTTGCCGCGACAAGCTCAGTCAGCGACGCTATTTCGACGTAGTTCTCCAATATTCCGACACCAGTTAGTGATTGCGAGCCGTCAAACTCTTCTGATTTGGTCAAGTAGAAATACAGTCTTGTCCCGGGGGCCAATTGCTTTAGGGGAGCCTTGCAAACATAAACCTTTCGAATTGCTGTAGACGGAATAAACACGTCTTTGTTGGCACCGCTCCACTTACCTTCAAACATGTCAATTGTAGTTTCGGATGCGAACTTGGTGACCTCAGGCAGTAAGCGCCGGTGAAACTGCGGGCGTATTGGGACAATGGCAACAGACAAAGGAGGATTTTTCAAGTTTGGATAGTTTATTCGATGCCACTCGTATTCGTTGCTGCTTTGCAAATTCGCAGCGAAGTCTTTAGCTAAGACTAATTGCCCGTCTAGACGAGAATGTTCTTGAAACCCGTAGTAGCCTAAAAGCTCAATTAGAGAGGATTGCTTCTCGTACGCAGTCAAATAAATGATCTCGAAATCGTTGGACCGGCCGTACCAAATGGCCTGCTTGATCAACTGTTCGCCAAGCCGGCCCCCTCGGAAATTCTCCGAAACCTTAAAAGTACAAATCTTCAGGACTTTCCTTGGTCCGAATATACTGTGTCCTTCGGCAACGGTTTCATCCTTGTAGACTACAATACCTGCAATGTTACTTTCACTGTTAACAACCCAACACTCTCGATGCTGCAAACAGCATTTTTGCCACCACGCCGAAAATTCGGGATAGTCTGCTGCCAGTGAGCCAAAGATTGGATCTCCGCGATTAATTTGGTAGCAAAACTTGCTTTCAATAAATGAGAGAGTGCCATCAAGCTTTGCATAGCGCTCGGTAAGCAGGTCCAAAAGCTGGAGGACCCGATAAACTCTGTCCCCAAGCCCGCATTTCTGAGCTCTTCGGTGAAGACCACCGTCTTCAGTTACCAACAATTCCACGGCGTTATCAGCGAGCGCCGCCAAGATTTCACAGTCTGACAAATCGTTCGCGCGGGAAATCGGGCCAAAAGCATTCTCAAGTTCTACTTTGGTGCGAACCGATTTCTGAATGATCGGATATTTGTCCAACTTGGACTTTGAGACAGCCTTCCTGCTTGAGTCACCATCCCTATCGAAATCATCACGCGTGGCTGCGTGAATATAGATTTCAGCGCCAAGTTCGCGAAGTTTACGCAGCAGCGACGAGTAGTTCTCGGGTACTACGCCGTGATCTTCCAGGGGCGCCAAGATGTTGGTGTCGATCAACACCTTCTTGATTTGCATGCACGAGTTCCTTGAATAATTCGTCGCTCACAAATTGGTATGACTGGGGGGCTCCGACCTTGAATTTCTTTTTCATCAATTCGAGTGGAATAGCCTTATCCAAGAGCTCAACTTCGCAAAGCTCGATCGCAAATCCTTTTGTTGACTCAGAAAAATACGCCTCAAAATCTGAAATACTTACAGCTGACGTTGCCTTAAATGTGCGCCAAAGGGACCGGACAGTTTTGTGAAATACCTGACTTACAGATGCAGTGGCGACGACAGCAGATATCGGACTGGTGCAATAAATAAGAATTCTTGTCTCTGGCGCAATCTTCGCTGAGAGACGACGTCGAAGTTCATGCCGCTTGTTGCCAGCTACGATTTCTTTCACAAATTGCGGCCTAATGCTCATCAAGATGTTTGGCAAAAAGCACCCCATGTCCAATTCATCAGAAAGAATCAGTTGTTAAGTTACTAGCGCACGGGAGCTATGCCATCAAAGGAATTTACTCGAGTCTGGTTATCCCCTCACGGCCGCCGCCTGCCCCAGTCTCCGGCCCTGCCCGTCCACCACGTTCCACAGCACCGTATCCCTGATCTCGAACAACCGACCCGTGGCGCTCACTCTCAATCCGGCATAGTCATCCACGAAGCCTTTTGTGAGGGCCTCGGCCATCAGGCGGTTGCGGTCTTGCTGCGTGGCGCTGGCGGGCGGCGCGCTCATGCGCGAAGGCAGGCGCGTGAAATCTTCCCACCTCATCTCCCACAGCGTCAGGGCCGCGCGGTTGCCGAAGCAGAAGATGGGATCAGCCTCCACCCCATGCGCCACCAAGGGCTCTGGCATTTCAAACAGCGCGGCGCCCAAGGCTTCGGGCGAAAGCGTGGCTTGCCCGGCCACCAGCGCCTCGCCCTTCCAGTGCTGATAGCTGCCCGCGAGATGGGTGAGGAACCTGAGGGTTTGCGGGCTGAAGGCGGGCGGCATGGCTTGAGGTTCAATTTTTTGGCGGCAATCTATCTATTACACTTCGTCATCCCGGCGAAGGCCGGGGAGACGACCAAGAGGGAATGACGGGAATGGGATCACCTCAAGGTGATCAAAATTTGCACTCCAGGCTGTGGATGCACCACCCCTACCCCTTGAAAGGTGGCTTATTTGAGCTATGTTAAAAGATCATAGCTCCGCAAGAGAGTCTTTCACGGTTTCCCGAGGTTTCGATGTCCACCACTTCTGCGCCTTCGCGCCACGCTCGCGTTATTGTTCTCGGTTCCGGCCCCGCTGGCTACACCGCCGCCATCTATGCAGCCCGCGCCATGTTGAAGCCACTGGTGATCGCCGGCACGCAGCCCGGCGGCCAGCTCACCATCACCACTGACGTTGAAAACTATCCCGGCTTCGCCAAAACCATTCAGGGCCCCTTCCTGATGGAGGAAATGAAGGCCCAGGCCGAGCACATGGGCAGCGAGATCGTCAATGACACGATCACTTCGGTGACGCTGAAATCACAGCCCATCAAGCTCGTCGGCGATAGCGGCACGCATTACACTTGCGATGCGCTAATCATCGCCACAGGCGCGCAAGCGCGCTGGCTGGGCCTGCCGTCTGAAAAGAAATTCCAGGGCTTTGGCGTTTCGGCCTGTGCCACTTGCGATGGCTTCTTCTACCGCAATCGCAAGGTGATGGTGGTGGGTGGCGGCAACACGGCCGTTGAGGAAGCGCTGTTCCTCACCAACTTCGCCAGCGAGGTGACAGTGGTTCACCGCCGCGACTCGTTCCGTGGTGAGCGCATCCTGCAGGACCGTTTGTTTGCCCATCCCAAAATCAAGGTGATTTGGGATTCGGAATTGGCTGACGTGATCGGCACCGATGAGCCCAAGAGTGTGACCACCGCGCGCGTGCGCAATGTGAAGACGGGCGTGACACAGGATTTGCCCGTGGACGGCATCTTCATCGCCATCGGCCACAAGCCCGCAACTGAATTGTTCGAAGGCCAGTTGCCCTTCAAGAACGGCGGCTATCTCATCACCGAAAGCTGGAGCACGCAGACGGCGATCCCTGGTGTGTTCGCAGCCGGCGATGTGAGCGACGACATTTACCGCCAGGCGGTGACAGCCGCAGGCATGGGCTGCATGGCGGCCCTTGAAGCAGAGAAATATCTTCACGCACATGACGCCGTGAAACAGGCGGCGGAGTAAGCGCATGGATTGGGACAAGTTACGCATTTTTCACGCCGTTGCGGAAGCGGGCTCATTCACCCATGCGGGGCACGAGTTGTTGCTCTCGCAATCGGCCGTGTCGCGCCAGATTTCAGCGTTGGAGGAGGATCTGAATGTTCCCCTCTTCCACCGCCACGCGCGCGGGCTGATCCTCACTGAGCAAGGCGAGGTTTTGTATCGCACCGCGCATGAAGTTTTCACCAAACTGGCAGCAGCCAAAACGCGGCTGATGGATTCCAAGGAGAAGCCATCAGGCGATCTGCGCATCACCACGACAGTTGGGCTGGGCTCCGTGTGGCTGACACCGCTGATCAAGGAATTCATGGAGCTCTATCCAGACATCAATGTGGCCCTGCTGCTGGATGACCGCGAATTGGATCTCTCCATGCGCGAGGCCGATGTGGCCATCCGCCTGCGCCGTCCTTCGCAGCCCGATCTCATTCAGCGCAAGCTTTTCACCGTGCATCATCACATCTATGCCGCCGCTGATTATGTGAAGAAGCATGGCATCCCCAAATCGGTTGAGGACTTGGACAATCACAAGATTTTGGTCTTCGGCGAAACCGAAGGCTATCTCAACAACTTGAATTGGCTGGCAACCGTGGGCCGCGAGGAAGGTAACCCGCGCCGCTCGGCCCTGCGTGTCAACAACGCCTACGGTCTGCGCCGCGCCGTGCAAGCCGGTGCCGGCATTGCGGCACTGGCGGATTACATTGTGCCCGGCGATTCAAACCTGGTGCAGATTTCGCTGCCCGTCGAAGGCCCGCAGTTCGACACCTACTTCGTCTATCCCGAAGAGCTGAAGGAAACCAAACGCATCACCGCCTTCCGCGACTTCATCGTCAACGCCGCGAAGGAATGGAGTTTCTAACCTGCCGCGCAATCCATGGCGAGCAGCAGTTCCACCAGATTGAAATGCCGCCTTCCATCCAGGCCAGTGATGTCCTTGATGCGGTCCAGCCGCGCGTAAACCGTGTTGGCATGCAGGCCCAGCGCGCGCCCAGCGCCTTGCACATTCAAATCCGCCTCCGCAACGGCGCGCAGTGTCTTTACCAGCTGGCCTTGCGCCTGGCGGTCCGCCTCGGCGAGAGCCTGCGCCCATTGCGGCAGAACCGAGCGTACAAAATCCCCACCCTTGTGCAGCACAAGGCTGCGCAGCGGCAGACCCGAAAACTGCACCACGCGCCTTGCCACATCAGCGCAATCCAGCGCCACCAACGCTTCGCGGAAGGCCTTGGAGATGGAAGCGGTGGAGGGTTGATCCGTGCTGATGCCCACCAGCACTGCGGGTCCCAATTCTTGCAGCAGCACGCCCAGACGCGCCGCCAGATGGGTCTGCGGTGCCGTCCAGCCGGATAGCCGGCGCTGGGCCGAAAGAACCGCAATCAGGGCGGAATTCCGTATTCCGGCCAGCATGCGGAAGGGCGTTGTCCCAATAAGGCCTGAAAGCGCCAAATTGATCCGCTGCACCCGTTCAGGGCTTTCCATCTCGGCGCTGTTGGTGGCCCGCACAGCCACAACACAATAGGATTGGCGCTGTTGCAAATAGCCAGCCTGCTTGAGCATGGTTGCCACGCGCCCGTCGGATTCATCATAGCCACTGAGCAGAATATTCAGGATTTCAGTGCGCTGCCCGCCCTCAGCCTCGGCAAGTGCGCGCACCCGCGCCACGTATTCTGCGGTCATCATCCCGCTGGCCACGTTGGCATATTCGATGGTGAAATCCGCGGCGGCGGCTATCACGTCATCGCTGCCCGCGCCGCACGCGGCGATAGCGGCATCCCTGATCCAGTGGATGAGAACCTTCAAGCCACAACGATAAACATGCAACGCCGCCTCAAGTGGAAAATGGGACTCCGCCAGAACCTGGGCATAGTCGCGCACAAAGGTCAAATCCCCCGTCTTGCCACCGCTGAATAGGCGCACAATTTCGCGGGCATGCATCTTGATATGCTGGTCAAGGCCGGCAAGCAGGCCCGGATTGTGGGAAGCGGAGAACCCACCGATCTCCAACAGAACCGTCTTGAGATAGAGGCCGGAAGTCGCGTCCACCCCACGTTCGAGAAAAGGAGCGGAATGAGGAATGGCCCCCAATTCCTTCAACCTGCCCACGGCCTGGCACAGGGGCGTGGCAGCGCCAGGTTTGGACGCAGGGCTCTGTGAACTCTTCATGGTAAGGTGACCATTTCAATGTTGGAAGTTAACATGGTTTTCTACCCTGCGCAGCCCTAAGCATCGGTGAACCATCAAATATCCAAATGGAGTATCAAAATGGCCAAATATGTTTTCATCTATCACGGCGGCGGCAGCATGCCGCAAATGTCCCCGGCAGAATCCAAGAAGATTCACGACGCGTGGGGCTCTTGGTTCGGCTCAATGGGTGCGGCCGTTATCGACGGCGGCAATCCAGTAGGAAAATCCAGCACAGTGAAGTCCGATGGATCGCTAGTCAGCGGCGGCGGCCCAAACCCGGTTTCCGGTTACAGTCTGATCGAGGCCTCAAGCCTTGAAGATGCACACAAGAAGGCCAAGGGCTGCCCGCTCCTGCAAGCGGGTGGTAGCATTGAAATCGCCCAAGCCATGGACATGTGACAGGCTAAGGCGACTGTTTCTGAATTGTGCCAGTGGCAGAGTGATTCAAGTTTTGGGGGCAGATGAAGCTCCGCCATTGAACACTCTTCCCGGCCAGGCGAATCTCTGGCCGGGAAGTTTCTATTTTTTTGGACAATCTTGGAGGCAAGATGACAAGTGATCTCACCTATTTGACTTGGACCGCGTTTTTGACAGCCTCGCTGTGGATTCCCTATGTCATCTGCCAGGTCATGTCCAATGGCCCATTGAAGCCTGAAAACTATGTTGACCCCACGCCACGCCCGGTTCCTTTTTGGGGAATGAGAGCCAACCGCGCCCATGTGAATGCGGTTGAAGCCTTTGCGCCCTTCGCCGTTTTGGTTCTGGTGACCCAAGCGGCCGGTAAGGCCGATGCGATGACGGCTTTCTGGGCCATGTCTTTCTTCTGGCTGCGACTAGCTCATGCCTTCATCTATCTTCTTGCAATTCCCTATGTCCGCACCCTCATTTTCACCTTGGGCTGGGTTTGCTGCTGCGGCATCTTTTGGGAAATCATCAAGTAGCTTCTCAATGCCGCAACATGGGCACCAATGAAGCGAGCAACAACACTGCCATGGCAATATTGATTGGGCGGAACCAGCGCGGGTCATTCAACAAAGCTTTGATCCCTGCGCCGAAGCCCGCCCAAGTGGATGCCGATGTGATGCCGGTGAGCACGAAGGTGCCCACCACGCTGGCGAGGCCCACCCAATAGGCGCCGGGCAAGGTGTAATCTGACAGCGCCGTGATCGCCATGATCCAGGCCTTCGGATTGATCCATTGAAAGCCCATGGCTTGCAAGAAATTCAAGGGCTTCGCGGGAGAAGCGGAATCATTCTCTGAGGGCTCTTCGGAGCCGATTTTCCACGCCAGCCAGACAAGATAGGCAGCACCGCCATATTTGAGCAGCGCATGGAATCCGGGCACAGCTTCGAGCAGTTGTCCCAAGCCAAGGCCGACGCACAGCGCCAGGAACGGAAAGCCCATCGCCACGCCGGCCACCACCGGCAGAGTGCGGCGAAAGCCATGCGCCATGCCGCTGGCCATCAAGATGGTGTTATTCGGCCCCGGCGTGAAGGCCATGATGACCGCGAAAATGAACAGGCCAATGTAGAGATCGAGAGTCATTACTTACGTCCCACACTTGTTAAGGGCGCCCGGCCCTCATTCGCCCTTCGGGCACCTTCTCCCATCGCGCTAGAGCGCGACGGGAGATGGCGAAAATTGGACTGGTTTTTAGGTTTTTGCCTTCCCCCGTTTGTATTTGAAAATGGGAGAAGGTGCCGACAGGCGGATGAGGACTCTTTCTTATCTATCCCCGCCCCATGAAATCGGCCTTGCCGAGATCAAAGCCGTTGTGGCGCAGGATATTGTAGGCCGTAGTCATGTGGAAGAAGAAGTTAGGCAGCGCATAGCCATTGAAATAGACCGGCGCCTTGAACGTCGTGTCATGCCCACCGACCTTGATGGTGATGTCGCGCTCGGCAATGAAATCCGCATGGTTCAGCGACTTGAGAAAATCAATGGTCTTGTGAAGGCGGGCCTGCAGGTCCTCAAAGGTTTTCTCGTCATCGGCAAAAGATGGCGGCGTGATGCCCGCAAGGCGCGCACCTGGGCCCTTGCCGAAATCCGAAATCAGCTGCACCTGCTTTTTCAGGTCGAACATATCTGGGAAAAGACGCAGACCAAGGATCACCTCCTTGTTGAGCTTCTTATCTTCCGTCTGGATTTCTGCCTTCTTGAGGAACTTGCCCGTGGCCGTGAGGCCGCGGATCAGGAAGGGAACTGATTGGTCATAGATGCTGATCATGTTTTCTCCGATTATTTCAGTGATGCGCAAAAGCGCTGAATGCGCTGGCATGCGTCTTCCAGGGTTTTCGTCGCGGTGGCATAAGAGATGCGGAAGTAAGGTGAGGTGCCAAAGGCAGCACCATGCACGGCGGCCACACCTTCCGCAGCCAGCAACTCGCTCACGAAATCCTCATCCGTCTTGATCGCCTTGCCTGAAGGCGCGGTCTTGCCCATCAATCCCTCACAGGACGGGTAAACATAGAACGCACCTTCCGGTGTCTGGCATTTCAGGCCCTTGGCCTGATTGAGCATCGAGACAACGAGATCGCGGCGCTCCTTGAACACCTTGTTGTTGGCATTAATGAAATCCTGCGGGCCATTCAGCGCTTCAACCGCAGCCCATTGCGCGATGGAGGACGGGTTGGACGTGGATTGCGATTGCAACTTGGCCATGGCCTTGATCAGGTTCTCCGGCCCCGCCGCATAACCTATGCGCCAGCCCGTCATGCAATAGGCCTTGGATACGCCATTCATGGTGAGCGTACGGTCATAGAGCTTGGGCTCCACCTCAGCCGGCGTGACGAATTTGAAATCGTCATAGGTGAGGTGTTCATACATGTCGTCAGTCAGCACATAGACATGGGGATGGCGCAGCAGCACATCGGTGATGGCCTTCATGTCGGCATGGCTATAGGCAGCGCCCGTTGGGTTCGAGGGTGAGTTGAGGATCAGCCACTTGGTCTTGGGCGTGATCGCCTTTTCCAAGGCCGCGGCCTGCAGCTTGAAGCCCTTGGCCGGATCGCCCTGCACGATGACAGGAACACCGCCAGCCAGCATCACGATGTCTGGATAGCTGACCCAATAGGGAGCAGGCACAATCACTTCATCTCCCGGATTCACAGTGGCCAGCAAAGCATTGAAAAGGACTTGCTTTCCGCCTGTGCCCACGGACACTTGGCTGGTCTTGTAAGTGAGATTATTCTCGCGCTTGAATTTGTCGACAATCGCCTGCTTGAGCTGGGGGATGCCATCCACCGCCGTGTAGCGCGTCTTGCCATCATTAATCGCCTTGATGGCGGCGTCTTTCACATTGCGCGGCGTTTCAAAATCCGGCTCGCCAGCAGCCAGGCCAATGACATTCTGCCCCTCGGCCTGCATGGCCAAAGCCTTGTTGGAAATGGCAATCGTGGCGGATGGCTGAATGCGGTTCAGCGCGTCAGAAATGAAACCCATGGAAATATCCTTTCGTCGGGCGCTGTCTAGCGCAGAATCTGTGGCGCTGGAAAGGTTTTGAAGCCGGAATTCGCGCAATCCCGACAACTGGCACAATGTACCGAATGTATCGCTGGACGGCCCGCCCCCGCGCCACCGCGCCGCATGAATTCCAATCCATATTTGTGGCAATCTACATCCATCATGGCACATGACCATTTCACCATCATCGGCGGCGGCATCGCGGGGCTCGCCTCCGGCCTGGCTTTGGCGAAGATGGGAGCCACTGCTTCACTTTTCGAACAGGCGAGTGCTTTCGGCGAGGTGGGCACGGGGCTGCAAATCGGCCCCAATGCCGTGCGCGCCCTGGAAGCGCTAGGGGCCTGGGATGCGGTCTCGCCCTCAACTTATGCTCCCCCTGCCATCATCATCCGCGACGGGCGCACAGGGAAGTTGCTGCAGGAAGTGGAACTGGGCCGCGCTTTCACAGCGCGTTTCGGCCAGCCTTACCGCGTGGCGCACCGCGCTGATCTACATGAGGGGCTTCTGGCCGCGCTGAAAGTGCAGCATCTAGTCGACATAAATCTTGGTCATGCTTTGGCTGCGGGCGACACCAAGGGCGAGGTGATTGCTGCTGATGGCATTAATTCGCCCACGCGGCTGAGCCTGTTTCCAGAATCGATTGCTGTGCGCTTGCCAATGAAAATCAACCGCGCCCTGCTCTCCATGCCCGTGCTGCACGGTGTTGCGCTGGATTGCGTAAACCTCTGGCTCTACCCACAGGGCCATGTCGTTCACTATCCCGTCAGCGGCGGCAAGAAATTCAATCTTGTGGCGGTGACGCCAGGCACAGCTCCTGCCGATCACTTTGCAGGAGCTGCGCCGGAACTGCGCTCTCTCCTCGCGCTGGTTCCACATTGGTTGGAATGGACGGCCGCCTATGTGCCCCCACTGCCCGCTTGGGGCCAAGGCAAGGTGCGCCTGATCGGCGATGCCGCGCATGCCACATTGCCGTTCCTGGCCCAAGGCGCGGCTATGGCGCTGGAAGATGCTGTGGCACTCGCAAAAACAAGAGCCAATCTCGCCGACTATGAAGCCATGCGCCACGCGCGCGTGACACGGTTACATCAGGAAACGTTGCGTACCGGCGAGCTCTATCACCTCGCTGGCCTCAAGGCCGCTGCGCGCAACATCGGCCTTATGGCCATGCCACAATCGCTGTTCCTGCGGCGGCTGGCTTGGATCTATGAGGGTTGTTGACAACTCAGGCGCTGCACACAGTCACAGTTGGTCCGTAGCAAATGGGCCTAAAGAAAGCCCACAGCCGTTAAACGACTGTGGGTCTCACCTTGGACATGCGGCTATGCCGATATTTCAATAGAGCCAAAAATAAGGCCAAAGCCTCCGAGCTCAGCCGCGTTTCAACTGAATCGAAGGAGAGCTTTTGCCGGGCAGATTGTTTTGCAGATAGCAATAGTTCACGCGCGTTTCGCGCTTGTAACTGCATGAAGCCGCATTGCTGCAATTTGCACCGGTTTCAATCATCCAGTTTGTCTTGCCGTTGCTCGTCACCCAGGCGGAGCAGCAATTCTCAACCACCGCCCGGCTGGAGCCGTGGCACTTGTCGAGCAGCGTCCCATCCGCGCGGGCGGGGGTAGAACCAGTAACGGCAAAACCGATGCCGATAGCAGCAGCAGCGATAATTGCAGAGAGTTGAATGGTCTTTGTCATGATATCCTCCTTGTAAATGGCGATCATCATTGATCGATGGAGCCATGTTTAGAGAGGTGATGCTGAGCCAGCCCTGAACCGACCATTCATAAAGTGTTCACGATGTAAAAAGGCGAAAGTCCCCATCCCAATCACGTCAACACAGGCTGCATCTCAATTTAATGTAAGCCAGCGCAATGGGAATAGCGGCGTTTCCAGTGCGTAATCTTCTCATCACGCTGTAAGGAGCAAAACATGAAGACCGTTGTCCTTTCCACATTCGCTTTGGCCCTCTCAACTTCCCTCGCCTTCGCCGCTGCCGGTGGCGGTTCGACGTCTAACACAACCCCACCGGCCACCAACTCGCCCATGCAGATGCATTGCAAGACCGGTGAAGTTGTGAAAATCGTGAAGAAGAACGGCAAGGATGTGAAGACCTGCGTGAAAGTGTCGAGCAGCTTGCTTAATGATGGTGATCTCTATCACCAAGGCTGGGTTCTGGCGAAAGCAGGCAAATATGATTGGGCAATTCAAGTTCTTTCGTCTGTGAAGGATCAATCCAATCCCGACGTTCTCACCATGCTGGGCTATTCCAACCGCAAGGCCGGGCGCTTTGATGTAGGCTTCGATTTCTATCACAAGGCGCTGGCCATCAACCCGGATCATGTGCGCGCCCATGAATATCTTGGCGAAGGCCTCGTGGCACAAGGCAAGCTAGAGGATGCGAAGGCACAGCTTGGAGAAGTGCGGCGCATTTGCGGCAACACTACCTGCGAGGAATATCAGGACCTGTCCAAGGCGATTGCGGGCGGCAAAGACGACGAACTCTGATCAACGCTTTGGCGGCGTCAGCCAGTTAAGCTGGCTGCGCCCCAAACCGGTAATTCCGAGCCTGGTGGCAAGCGGCGGCAAGAGAATTTCCAATTCGCCCTTCAATGTGAATGGCGGATTGAGAATAAGCAGCCCAGACCCAGACAGTCCGCTGGCCGCGTGGCTGTGTTTCACACGCAATTCAGCACGCAAGATGTTGCCAAGATTGAGCGCCGTGATCGCACTCATCAAGCTGGACACGAATTCATCAGTCGTCACGGGATACCAGATCATGAAGGTGCCCGTGGCAAAGCGCTTGACGCCTTCGCGCAACATACTGGCGACGCGCGCCATCTCATCACGCTCCTCATAGGGCGGGTCGATGAGCACCAGACCACGCCGCTCCTTGAAGGGAAGTTGCGCCTTCACCGCAAGCCCTGCATCTTCAAGTAGCGGCACAAGGCGTTCGTCGTGGCCATAGTTCAGCTTCAGCGTTTCAAAGTCTCGTGGGTGCAGTTCATTTGCAAGCAGTCTGTCGCCGGCCCGCAACTCGCCCAGGATGATGTCGGGCGAGCCGGGATAGAACCGCAAGCCGCCATTTTCATTAAGCCGCGTCACGGCACGTCGATAAGGCGCAAGGATAGCCTCAACCTCTGACGCGAACTCCGCTTGCATCAGGCCGATGCCGCCTTGCCACTCGCCCGTCTTGCCAGCTTCAACGCCCTGCAAATCATATGCGCCGATGCCGGCATGGGCATCCAGCACAGCAAAGGGCTTGTTCTTGCGCGCGAGATATTCCACCAGCCGCGCCAGAACGACATGTTTCAAGACATCCGCGTGGTTTCCGGCATGGTAGGCGTGGCGATAGTTCATGCCGCTCCATCCGGCATCATCCGATGGCGATCAAGAGCAAATTCGAGCCGCTTATGCTGCAATGCAACATGCCATTAACCCCATGGCAACCATTTGCGCGCAATTTGCGGGCAAAGGAATGTGTGTCATGCGTACATCTTTGCTTGCTCTCTGCCTCACCTTGGCCGCGGCCCCCGTGGCCAGATCTCAAGATGATTCGCCGTTGATCGGCAGCGAAGGTACGGGCGTGATCCGCATTTCCATGTCTGAATCCAGGGCTGATCCACAAAATCGGACCGGCCTCAGCCAAGGACAATACTGTACCAGGCAAGGTTGCCCTCGCCTGCAAAATGCTGCTATGCGTGCCGCAGGTGAAGGCACGCAACCATAATCCTGCCACTTCTGTGGGGTTGTTAGGCCGGGATCCGATGGGGGAATTGAAATGATGAAACTAGTCAAGCCAGCGACCTTGCTGGCTGCAGCTGTGGCGCTGAATGCTTGTGCCAGCATGAATGTGTTCAAGGATTCGAGTTCCGATCAGGCCGCAATTGCGCCACCGCCAGCTGCGGTCCCGACCACGCCCGGTGTTTACTCAGCCGTACAAATCAAGACCCTGCTCACCGGCAAAAGCTGGCGCTGGAAAGGCCCGAAAAATTCGGGCGTAACGCTTTATGCCTCCGACGGCACCTCACTGGTCGAAGTGACTGGCAAAGGCACCACTCAAGGCAAATGGGAAGCCCGTGACGGCCAGCTTTGCGAGAGCTTCTCGCCCGCGCCCTTCCTGCCACAAGGCGTTCCCATGACCTGCCAGCCCTTCACAGGCACGGCGGGCAATTACATGGTCGGCCAAGCCACCTTCAACCTCGCTTCTTAACCCCCGATCCATTCGCTGGTGGAATGTGTGACTTGCAGGCTCGCCCTGCAATAACACTTTCTCGCCACAGTCTTATCACGCTCGCGCCGGATCGCAGGGCCATGAATCGTCACTCCAAGACGCATTGCACAACAACCCGCAGGCGCAAGAGAGGCAAAAGCGATGTCCAACTCATTTTCGCGCAGGCGTTTTCTGGCCAGCGGCCTCGCGCTGATGACGGGAGCCACCGCGGCGCGCGCCGAGCACCCGTTTTACGGCGGCACGGATTTCGCCCGCAATCCGGCACTGATCCCACCTGCTGAGGCTGGCGAAGACTTTCCCGTTCAATCCTATGAAGCCAACTTGCCGCGTGAATTCCAGCGTCAGCAAGTCACCATCGGCGTCAACAACCCTCAAGGCGTGATCGTTGTCGATCCGCAAAATCGGCATCTCTACTACATGCTGGGCGGCGACCAGGCCATTCGTTATGGTGTAGGCGTAGGCCGCGAAGGCTTTGCTTGGTCGGGTAATGCCGTTGTGGGCATGAAGCGCAAATGGCCACGCTGGCTGCCGCCCGAAAGCATGGTGGAGCGTGACCCCCACGCCCAACAATGGGCCAATGGCATGCCCGGCGGCCCGACCAACCCTTTGGGCGCCCGCGCGATTTATCTCTTCGCTAACGGCTATGACACGCTGTACCGCATCCACGGCACAAACGAACCGACCTCCATTGGCAAGGCCATGTCATCAGGTTGTATTCGCATGTTGAACGAAGACGTGGTGGACCTGTTCGACCGTGTGAAAATCGGAACCCCTGTGAAGGTTCTGGCCGCCAAAGACTATACCGCCGCCAACTGAAAATCAGTTCATGTTGCATCACCTTGCCGCCCGCGCCGCATTGTGGCACACCGCGCCCTTATGAACGGCATTCTCTCCCGCCCCGCTCTCTTATTGCTGGCTCTGTCACTGGCGCTGGCCGCCTGCTCGTCTGATCCCAAGGGGGTGCGAATTGTAAATGGCGGCACCTCGGCCATCCCTGCCAAACAGGGCGCGCAGATTCGCGATCTCTCTGCTGCTGAAATCGGCCCGGCCGTTCTTGGCAAGACCTTCCAATACACCCGAACCGGAGCTTCCGGCTTTGTGGTCTACAACGCAGATGGCACGCTCACAGTGCAGGATGACAAGAAGGGCAATTCAATTGGCAAGTGGACAGTGAATGGCACGCAATATTGCGAGAGCTATGGCCCAGGCCTGCCCATGGAATGCGGCAGCTTCAAATACACCGGTGATGCCTACTTCGCCGCCAATTCGCATCTTGTTGAGATGAAGGTCTAGAAAACAACCTCGTGCGTCATGGACCCCTTCAAGCGGGCCACCCACAAGAAACATCTGGCGGCCTAAATGGATCGCCCGCATGAAGCGGGCGATGGCGGCGCTATTCAGACGATGAAATTATCAGGCGTGCGGCAGATGGCCTTGTGGCGTGAGTTTGTCAATCAGCTGTGGCAGAACGGCGGAAAGCTGCGTCACCAGTTGATCCGGCGAAAGGCCCGTCGAAGCTGAGATCTTGTTCACCAGATCCGGGCCCAGAACTTGTGTAAGTTGTGCGCCATTGATCGGCAGGTTGGCACCCGTGCCGACCCAGGACTTCGCAATGTCGCCGCCGCCATTGGCTTGCATGTGGCTGACCAAGCCACCCAGCGCGCCTGCAAGGCCGCCCGGGATGGCCGCCGTCGTAGGCGAAGGCGCAGCAGTTCCGCCACCCGTCAAGCCCTTCACAAAATCCGAAATCTTGTCGCGGTTCTGATAGCCGGCCACAGCCGCGAGGCCCAAGAGAGCGCCGAGAGAAGGCAGGTTGGAATTGCTCGCCATGATGTATTTCCTTTCCAATATGGTGGCCAATCATATGGCGGGCATTGCTGCAATTTCAAGACGCAAAGGTTGCAGGCGAGCGGAATGCGATGTTAACATGCACGCAGCCGATTTGGCTCAATTGGAGGGACTTTGAAAATGGGTATCATCAGCACAATCATTTGCGGCGCCATCATCGGCATCGTCGCCAAGTTCATCATGCCCGGCAAGAATGAGCCGCAGGGTTTCATCCTCACAGCCATCCTCGGCATCGTCGGCGCCTATGTGGGCAGCCTGCTTCCGCTGGGCGGCGATGGCGGTGGCCTGATGTGGTGGATTCAATCCATTGTCGGCGCGTTGATCGTGCTGCTCATCTATCACTTGGTCACGCGCGGCAACGCTGCGGCCTGATCCAGATCAACGTGATTGCAGAGCCCCGGCACACCCACTGGGGCTTTTTTATTGCAGGTAGGGGTTCTGGCGCTTTTCCACGCCGATCACACTTGGCTTGCCATGGCCGGGCAGAAACTGCACATCATCGCCGAGCGGCAGGATTTTTTCGCGGATCGAGCGCAGCAGCTGCTCATGATCGCCGCCCGGAATGTCGGTGCGGCCGATGGAATTTTGAAACAGCACATCGCCCATCAGCGCAAACTTGTTGGCGGCATTGAAGAACACCACTGAGCCTGGCGAATGCCCCGGCGCCTCAATCACACTGAAACTCAGTCCGCCAACCGATACCTCATCTCCCTCCCTCAGCCATTGATCCGGCGTAACGCCTTTCGCATCCGGCATGCCGAATACTAGAGCGCGATTGGGGATGTTATCCAGCACGGGTTTTTCACGCTCATGCGGGCCAATGACTTTCACGCCTAACTTTTTCGCCAGTGCTTCCGCCCCACCGGCATGGTCAATGTGCCCATGGGTGAGCAGAATCTTCTCAATCTTCACGCCCGACTGTTTGATCGCATCTTCAATGCGCTCAATATCGCCGCCCGGATCGACAACGGCACCCAGCTTCGTGTCATCATCAAACACGATGGAGCAATTCTGTTGGAACGGAGTGACGGGGCAAATGAGGATCTTGAGCGTGGCCATGCCTGCTAGATAGAAGCGGAAGGTGCCCGACGCAACTGGCTTTGCGCCTTCCGTCTACTTGGGCTATCCCTGCCCCATGCAAAATCTTGCCACGATCCGCGACCTGCTGCGTTACGCTGTCACTGCCTTCAACAAGGCGGGGCTGGCCCACGGCCACGGCGCCACGAATGCTATTGACGAAGCCGCCTTCATCATTCTCGAGACGTTGAAGCTGCCGGTGCATGACATCAACCCTTGGGCCGAGGCCCGATTGACAGCGAAGGAGCGTGACGAGATCCTGGCCCTCGTCGAACAGCGCATCACCACACGCAAGCCAGCCGCCTATCTGCTCAAGCGCACTTACATGCAGGGCATTCCTTTCTACGTGGATGAGCGTGTGATCGTACCGCGCAGTTATATCGGTGAGATGATGGCCAAGGGCCTGCTCGCCGATCTGGATGTTGATTTCGAGGGTGCGCAAACGGTGCTTGACCTCTGCACCGGCTCGGG